>NZ_PKFT01000010.1:0-128099 GCF_002870005.1 Lelliottia sp. F153
AAAGCATGAAGTTGAAGAGAGCCAGCTTCCACTAAAAGAGGTGTGAAGGGAAGGCTCTCAGAGTCTGGACTTAGTACGCCCCTATGGGGCGTTATCAATGCCACCTGCTATGCAGGTGGTTTTTTACGGGTTTAACCGTTTCTTGTATAAGAGGCTTTCAGGCATCGCCTTCTTTATCCATGACGCCGGGCCTTCTCTTCAGTTGCCCCACGCTTCATCACTCTCTCCAGCACTTCTGCTTCCAGCTCTGCCAGTCTTACAGAACCGAGCCGCCGTGGACGAGGAATATCCACTGCCAGATCCAGGCCGATTTTGCCTTCTTCAATTAACAGCACCCGATCCGCCATCGCCACGGCCTCGCTCACATCATGCGTCACCAACAGTACGGTAAAACCGTGCTCCTGCCATAGGGAGGCGATCAGATCCTGCATTTCGATGCGCGTCAGGGCATCAAGCGCCCCGAGCGGTTCGTCCAGCAGCAGCAGGCCTGGCCGATGGATCAACGCGCGCGCCAGTGCCACACGCTGTTTTTGGCCGCCGGAGAGGGCAGCAGGCCACTCGTCCGCACGGTTTTCGAGGCCGACGGCGCGCAGCGCCTGACGTGCGTTATCCCGCCAGTTACCTTTCAGCCCCAGCCCCACGTTGTCGATAACCGTTTTCCATGGCAGCAGGCGCGCATCCTGAAACATCATGCGGGTATCGTCCTGAATATCCGCCAACGGCGTATTGCCCGCCAGCAATTCTCCGCCGTTCGGTGCCTCCAGCCCGGCAAGCAGCCGCAGCAGGGTGCTTTTGCCCCCGCCGCTGCGCCCGACAACCGCAACAAATTGTCCGGCAGGGACATGCAGATCCAGCGCGTTCAGGATAGTGTTATCCCCGTAGCGTTTGGTGACGCCGTTAAGCAGCAGCGGTGTCCCCTGAGTTAAACGAGCCGTATTCATGCGTTTGCCTCCTTCGTGGAATAGGCCGGGTTCCAGCGCAGCCAGCTTCGCTCAAGCCACTGGGCGCTGACGTCGGCGAGTTTGCCGAGCAGGGCGTAAAGAATGATGGCCACCACCACCACGTCGGTTTGCAAAAATTCGCGGGCGTTCATCGCCAGATAGCCGATCCCGGAGTTGGCCGAGATGGTCTCCGCCACAATCAGCGTCAGCCACATCAGACCGAGGGCGAAACGCACGCCGACCATAATCGACGGCAGCGCGCCCGGCAGGATCACGTGGACAAACAGCGCAAAGCCGGACAATCCGTAACTGCGCGCCATCTCCACCAGCCCACGGTCGATATTACGAATGCCGTGCCAGGTGTTGATGTAAATCGGGAACAGCGTGCCGAGGGCCACCAGGAAAATCTTGGCGCTCTCGTCGATGCCAAACCACAGAATTACCAGCGGGATTAACGCTAAATGCGGGACGTTACGCAGCATCTGAATTGACGTATCCAGCAAACGCTCGCCCCAGCGGGAGAGGCCACTGATAAGCCCCAGCGTCAGGCCAATCGAGCCGCCGATTGAAAAGCCTATTAGCGCGCGCCAGGAGCTGATCGCCAGATGCTGCCACAGCTCACCGCTCGAACTGAGCGACCAGAACGCCTCCACCACGCCCTCAGGAGAGGGCAGAATACGGCTCGACAACCATCCCACGGACGAGGCGATTTGCCAGACAATCACAATGCCGACGGGCAGAAACCAGGGGGCCAGACGCAGCAGCCATTTTTGGGATGGATTTGCCATACGTACCTCGTTAGCTCTGCGCGACTTTTCGCGGGATAAACTCATTCGCTACGGCTTCGCCCTGAAGCTGGAGCGCGCGCGGCTGCGGGATTTCCGGGATTGCCACATCCAGATGCGGGAACAGCAGCTCGCCGACGTTGTATGCTTCTTCCAGATGCGGATAGCCAGACAAGATAAAGCTGTCGATACCCAGATCGGCATACTCGTTGATCCGCGCCGCGACCGTAGGGCCATCGCCCACCAGCGCCGTACCCGCGCCGCCGCGAACCAGGCCAACACCTGCCCACAGATTCGGGCTGATTTCGAGATTGTCCTTGTTGCCTTTATGCAGGGAGGCCATTCGGTGCTGTCCTACGGAATCAGTCTTCGCAAAGGCTGCCTGCGCTTTGGCAATGGTGTCATCGTCCAGATGAGAAATCAGCCGGTCGGCGGCCTGCCAGGCTTCGGCGTTCGTTTCTCGCACGATGACGTGCAGGCGAATGCCGAAGCGCACTTTGCGCCCATGCGCGGCGGCTTTGGCGCGCACCTGCTCAATTTTCTCTTTCACCAGCTCAGGCGGCTCGCCCCAGGTCAGATAGAGATCAACCTGTTCAGCAGCCAGATCCTGCGCGACATCTGACGATCCGCCAAAGTAGAGTGGGGGACGCGGCTGTTGCACCGGCGCAAACAGCAGTTTCGCATCGCGAACGTGGATATGTTTGCCCTCGTAGGTGACGGTTTCGCCCTCCAGCAGACGGCGCCAGACGCGGGTAAATTCCGCGGAAGCCTCGTAGCGCTCCGTGTGATCGAGGAACACGCCGTCGGCGGCCAGCTCCTGCGGATCGCTGCCGGTCACCAGGTTAAACAGGGCGCGGCCATTGGAAAGGCGATCCAGCGTTGCGGCCTGACGGGCGGCAACGGTTGGGGAGACCACGCTCGGGCGCAGGGCCACCAGGAATTTCAGACGCTGCGTGACCGGTATCATCGAGGCGGCTACCAGCCATGCATCCTCGCAGGAGCGCCCTGTCGGGATCAGCACGCCGGTAAAACCGATTCTGTCGGCGGCCTGCGCGATTTGCTGCAGATAGCCGTAGTCTACCGGGCGAGCGCCCTCTTCGGTGCCAAGATAATGCCCATCACCGTGGGTCGGTAAAAACCAGAACAGATTCAGACTCATGATTTCGATCCTTCTTTGTCAGAGGGTTGCCAGATACGGTCGCGAATATCGATTTTTTTCGGCACGAGACGGTTCTCGTAGAACAGATCTGCGGTTTGCTGCTGCAGGACAGCGGTTTTAGCGTCGACGGGCTTAATCACCGTCGTCGGGCGATGATCCAGATAGCTGGCGATCACCGGCTCCGGCAGGCCCATGGTTTTGGCGAGCAGGGCGATGCTTTCCTGACGCTGACTCTGAGTGAGCGCATCCGCCTCGCTAAAGGTCTGCAGCACACCCTGAACAAAGTCGCCGTTCTTTTCCGCATACGGGCGCGCGGCAAGATAGAACGAACCGGTCTGCTTCAGCGTTTCGCCATCTTTCAGCACCCGAACGCCGCCCTGCAATAAGGCGGCAGAATAGTACGGGTCCCAGATCGCCCAGGCATCAACATTATTTTGCTGGAACGCCGCGCGGGCGTCTGCCGGGGTTAAGTAGACAGGCTGAATATCCTTGAACGTCAGACCCGCCTGTTGAAGGGCGCGCAAGAGCAGGTTGTGGGAGCTTGAACCTTTCTGGAAGGCGACTTTGTGGCCTTTCAGATCGGCGACGGTTTTGATCGGGCTGTTTTCAGGCACCAGAATCACTTCCGCTTTCGGCTTTGGCGGCTCGACGCCGACATAAACCAGATCCGCTCCGGCAGCTTGGGCAAAAATAGGGGGGATGTCGCCGGTACTGCCCAAATCAATACTGCCGACGTTCAACGCCTCCAGCATCTGCGGCCCGGCCGGGAACTCGATCCATGAGAATTTCGTGTCCGGGTAGCGCTTCTCCAGCAACTGATGGCTTTTCGCCAGCACCATGCTGACGCTGCCTTTCTGGTATCCGATACGCAGGCTTTCAGGCGCCGGTTCCGCCGCCTGTGCAAGCGCAGAAACAGCGAACAGGGCGGTCAGAAGATATTTAAACATGGGCGACTCCTTTCAGACGGCCAAAGGCAGGGGCTTGCACATCGCGGCGATGCAACGCCTGCCAGAAAGTTTCCAGCGCGCTATCAAGGCGCAGGTGCAGGTTCGGGGTGAACTGCGGTTTATGCTGGTAATCGATCACCTGAGAGTCATCGGCAAACACCCCGTGCAGGATCTCCTGGGCTTTGAGCGCATTCAGGACTGGTTTGAGGGCGTAATCCACCGCCAGCATGTGCGCAACGGTGCCGCCGGTCGCCAGCGGAAGAACCACTTTTCCCTCCAGCGCACGTTCAGGCAGAAGATCGAGCAGGGTTTTCAGCGCGCCAGAGAAAGAGGCTTTATAGATCGGTGTCGCCACGATCAGCCCGTCGGCTCCTTTGAGCTGTTCGATCAGCGTCTGTAATGCCGGGCTGTCAAAGCGGGCATAGAGAAGGTCTTCCGGCTCAAAGTTTTGCAAGTTCCAGTGGCACACCTCGACGTTCAGCGAGTTGAGCTGTTCGCGGGCGTATTCCAGCAGGGCGCTGGAGCGAGAAGGAAAACGCGGACTTCCGGCCAACGTGATGACGCGCATGTTTGCTCCTTATAACTATTTGTTTGCTTTTATCTAACATTCATAACAATTTTCACGAGTGTGACATTGCACGGTTATTCCACTAAATGATTTATCTGAAATTAAAATGCCGAAAATTGCATAAGAAAGAGGCAGAAAGGAAAACGATTGCGCTTTACGATGATTTTTTGCCACAGGTCAATTCCCTTTCCTGGCGCGATCGCTGATAATCCGTGTCCGGTTTGCATACCGGAATCCAGGAGAGTTCATGTACTACCCCTTCGTTCGTAAAGCCCTTTTTCAGCTCGATCCAGAGCGCGCTCATGAATTGACATTCCAGCAGTTACGCCGCATTACAGGAACGCCTCTTGAGGCGCTGGTGCGCCAGAAAGTGCAGGAAAAACCTGTCCAGTGCATGGGCCTGACGTTTAAGAACCCACTGGGTCTGGCAGCAGGTCTCGACAAAAATGGTGAGTGCATTGACGCCCTTGGCGCGATGGGGTTTGGCTCCATCGAAGTGGGCACAGTGACGCCGCGCGCGCAGGACGGGAACGACAAGCCGCGCCTGTTCCGCCTGGTTGAAGCAGAAGGGTTGATCAACCGAATGGGCTTCAATAACCACGGTGTTGATCATCTGGTAGAGAACGTTAAAAAAGCCCATTTTGACGGTGTGCTGGGAATTAATATCGGCAAAAATAAAGATACGCCGGTTGAGCAGGGTAAAGATGACTATCTGATTTGTATGGAAAAAGTCTATGCCTATGCCGGTTATATCGCGATAAATATCTCTTCGCCAAATACCCCTGGCTTGCGTACGCTGCAATATGGTGAAGCGCTGGACGATCTGTTAAGTGCGATTAAAAATAAACAGAATGAACTCCAGGCGACCCATCATAAATATGTTCCGATCGCGGTTAAGATCGCCCCGGATCTTTCTGTCGAAGAATTGATCCAGGTTGCCGACAGTTTGGTTCGCCATAATATTGATGGTGTTATTGCCACCAATACTACGCTCGATCGCGCCCTCGTGCAGGGAATGAAAAACTGCGACGAAATGGGTGGCTTAAGTGGTCGTCCGGTACAATTAAAAAGCACCGAAATTATTCGTGCCTTGTCGGCGGAATTAAAAGGTCGCTTACCGATCATCGGCGTTGGCGGGATCGACTCAGTCATCGCGGCTCGCGAGAAGATGGCGGCAGGTGCCTCACTGGTGCAAATCTATTCCGGCTTTATTTTTAAAGGCCCACAATTGATTAAAGAAATCGTTAATCATATCTAATCTTTTCTCCATATCAGACAACCAGGGCTTTATTTCCAGCCCTGGTTGTTTTATATTCCGTCTTTGTTGCTTATTTAGACATTATGGTCTTTTATTATTGATGTTATAAACGAAGCGATAATTTGGACATTTTAAGAACAGGACGTTGTGGGGAAGGAGAGGAAAATGCGAATAAAACCTGACGATAACTGGCGCTGGTATTTTTGCGAAGAGCACGATCGAATGATGCTCGATTTAGCCAATGGTATGTTATTTCGCTCTCGTTTTGCTCGCCGAATGCTGACCCCGGATGCGTTTGCACCGTCAGGCTTTTGTGTTGACGATGCAGCCCTGTTTTTCTCTTTTGAAGAGAAATGTCGCGATCTTATTCTCTCTAAAGAGCAGCGTGCCGAGCTGGTGCTGAATGCGCTGGTGGCGATTCGCTTCCTGAAACCGCAGATGCCAAAAAGCTGGCACTTTCTTGCTCACGGGCAAGCATGGTCCCCGGTCACCGGCGATGCGGCCTGCGTCAATCTCAGCGATACTTCGGAAGAGGTGAGTTTGCTGGTGGTTGAGCCGGGCGAAAACGCCGCGCTCTGTTTGCTGGCGCAACCCGGCGTGGTGATTGCCGGGCGCACAATGCAATTGGGTGATGCGATTAAAGTGATGAACGACCGGCTTAAACCGCAACTGCGTATGGATTCCTTTAGCCTCGAACAGGCTGTTTAGCGCTCTAGCTGCAACGACGTTTTCGGAATGCAGCTACAGCACAGAATCGTACCATCTTCGCTTACGGCTGATTTCTTGAGTGCCGTCACTTCGCCATCGACCAGAGTGATGCGACAGCTTCCACAGATCCCCGCACGACACGAATAGGGCACGCGGATCCCCGCTTGTTCCAGCTGTTCAAGCAGTAGCTGCTGATTATTCCCCTGTAACGTTTGCCCCTCCCACTGAAGCGTCAACTTTGTGACAGGCTGTGTTTCGGCTTCAATCTCTTCTTCTTCCGGCCCTGGGCCGTAAACTCGGGCAGGACCCGTTGCGAGGATCTCAATCTCGTCGCCGACGCGAATCACGCCGCTGGAGCGTGGGATCAGGTTCTGACCAAAATCGACATCGCCGTTATCCTGTGCGGTGCGGAAAGACTGCAAGGTTTTCAGCGGCTCGCCGGAAGGGTGTTTTTGCCCTCTCTCCGGGCTGATGGTGGTGAAAATACAGCGGCTGCACGGCTTCACCACATCAAAGATCACGCTGCCGATACGGATCACTTTCCAGGTATCTTCTTCCCAGGCCTGTGCGCCCGTCACGACCAGATTCGGGCGGAACTGCTCCATCTGCACGCTGGCGGAACAGCGGTTTTGCAGATCGCGCAGGGAGGCGTCATTCGTCAGCAGATAGGGAAAACCGTCGGCAAAGGAGAGGGGAACTGCTTCAAAACGCTTCACGCGGCGCGTAAGCTCCGGGCCGACCCAGCGCAGCTGCACCGCGCGGGAGAAGAAACCGCTCAGCCAGGTGTTAATCTCATCCGGGGCGATGCGGGCGGTGAAATGGTTACCCCACACTTCTGTCGGGGCATCAACGGGGGCAAAATCAGTAAAGCGTGCAATCACGCTTGAGCCATCCGGCGCCGTCAAATGCAGGCCGTCGTGCAGCGGAGCCGGGATAAAACGCACCATCTGCGGGAACTGGCGGGCGGTGATGAAGGTGCCGTCCGGTTCGGTAATCATAAAAATGCGATCGAAGGCAAAGCCGCTGACGTCAGCAAGCGCGTGGGTCAGGCCAATACCACGCATGGATTTGACCGGATGAATAAAAAGCCTGGATAACGTCGCCACTGTTCACGCCCTCGAACGATTTGAAAATAAGCCTTCAACTTTATGACATAGAGCGCATATTAGCTATAATGCGCAGCAATTTTCTACGAGTAATAAGTGACGATATGAATTCTCTGTTTGCCAGTACGGCCCGTGGGCTGGAAGAGCTGTTAAAAACTGAACTGGAAAGCCTTGGCGCGCTTGAGTGTCAGGTGGTTCAGGGTGGTGTCCACTTTGAGGGCGACACACGGCTTATTTACCAGAGCCTGATGTGGAGTCGCCTGGCGTCGCGCATCATGTTGCCGCTGGGTGCCTGCAAGGTCTACAGCGACCTTGATCTGTATCTCGGCGTGCAAGCGATCGACTGGACAGAGATTTTCGCCCCGGGTGCGACCTTTGCCGTGCATTTCAGCGGGCTGAACGACGAAATCCGTAATAGCCAGTACGGTGCGCTGAAAGTGAAAGACGCCATCGTCGACAGCTTCACGCGTAAAAATCTTGAGCGCCCGAACGTCGATCGTGAAAATCCCGATCTGCGCATCAACGTGTGGCTCAATAAAGAGACCGCCAATATTTCTCTGGATCTCTGCGGCGAAGGCCTGCACCAGCGCGGTTATCGCGATCGCGCCGGTATTGCGCCGATCAAAGAAAACCTGGCTGCGGCCATTGTGATGCGCTCTGGCTGGCTGCCGGGCACGCCGATGATCGACCCAATGTGCGGTTCCGGCACCTTGCTGATTGAAGCGGCCATGCTGGCCACCGACCGCGCGCCAGGATTGCATCGCGGGCAGTGGGGCTTTAGTGGCTGGGCACAGCATGATGACGCCATCTGGAAAGAGGTCAAAGCCGAAGCACAGGTTCGTGCACGGAAAGGCCTGGCTGATTACACCTCCCGTTTCTACGGCTCGGACAGCGACGCTCGCGTAATTGAACGCGCGCGCAGCAACGCCCGCCGCGCCGGTATCGGCGAACTGATCGACTTCGAGGTGAAAGACGTCTCCCAGTTAACCAACCCGCTGCCGAAAGGCCCTTACGGTACGGTGATCAGTAACCCGCCGTACGGCGAACGTCTCGATAGCGAACCGGCGCTGATTGCGCTGCACAGCCTGCTGGGTCGCACCATGAAGGATTATTTCGGCGGCTGGAATCTGTCGCTGTTTAGCGGTTCTCCTGAGCTGCTGAGCTGCCTCCAGCTCCGCGCCGAGCGTCAGTTCAAAGCCAAAAACGGCCCGCTGGACTGCGTACAGAAAAACTACCATCTGACCGAGAAAGATGGCGACAGCAAGCCATCGACGGTGGCAGAAGACTACGCTAACCGTCTGCGTAAGAATCTGAAGAAATTCGAAAAATGGGCGAAACAGGAAGGCATTGAATGCTATCGCATTTACGATGCCGATCTGCCGGAATATAACGTTGCGGTTGACCGCTATGCGGACTGGGTCGTGGTGCAGGAATACGCTGCGCCGAAAACCATTGATGCCCAAAAAGCGCGCCAGCGTTTGCTGGACATCATCGCGGCGACAATTGGCGTGATGGGCATTGCGCCGAACAAACTGATCCTGAAGACCCGTGAGCGTCAGAAAGGGACCAATCAGTATCAGAAAATGGGCGATAAGGGCGACTTTATCGAGGTGGGCGAATACAATGCGCGCCTGTGGGTGAACCTGACAGACTATCTCGACACCGGTCTGTTCCTCGATCACCGTATCGCGCGTCGTATGCTGGGCCAGATGAGCAAAGGGAAAGATTTCCTGAACCTGTTCGCTTATACCGGCAGCGCCAGCGTTCATGCGGGCCTGGGCGGTGCGCGTAGCACCACCACGGTCGACATGTCGCGTACCTATCTGGAGTGGGCTGAGCGCAACCTGCGTCTCAACGGCCTGACCGGTCGTCAGCATCGTCTGCTGCAGGCCGACGTACTGGGCTGGCTGCGCGATACGGATGAACAGTTCGATCTGATCTTCATCGATCCGCCGACCTTCTCCAACTCCAAGCGTATGGAAGATACCTTCGACGTTCAACGCGATCACCTGCGTCTGATGACCGACCTGAAACGTCTGCTGCGTAAAGGCGGCACCATTATGTTCTCGAACAACAAACGCGGCTTCCGCATGGACAATGACGGGCTGGAAAAACTGGGGCTGAAAGCACAAGAAATCAGTCAAAAAACGCTGTCTCAGGACTTCGCCCGTAACCGTCAAATTCACAACTGCTGGTTGATTACCGCAGTCTGAAAGGAAATTTAAATGTCATTAATTAGCATGCACGGCGCATGGCTGTCCTTCAGCGATGCGCCACTTCTCGACGATACAGAACTGCACATCGAAGACAACGAACGCGTCTGTCTGGTGGGCCGTAACGGCGCGGGTAAATCCACGCTGATGAAGATTCTCAACCGTGAGCAGGGTCTGGACGACGGGCGTATCGTTTATGAGCAGGATCTGATCGTTTCTCGTCTGCAACAGGATCCGCCGCGCAACGTCGCGGGCAGCGTCTATGATTTTGTCGCTGAAGGGATCTCCGAGCAGGCCGAATACCTGAAGGGGTATCACGATATTTCGCATCTGGTGATGACCGATCCGAGCGAAAAAAACCTCAACGAGATGGCGCGCCTGCAGGATTTGCTGGATCACCACGGCCTGTGGCAGCTGGAAGACCGCATCAATGAAGTGCTGGAGCAGCTTGGCCTTGAAGCCGATATGGCGCTGGCTTCTCTGTCTGGTGGCTGGCTGCGTAAAGCGGCGCTGGGCCGCGCGCTGGTCTGCGGGCCAAAAGTGCTACTGCTCGATGAACCGACGAACCACCTGGATATCGAAACCATCGACTGGCTGGAAGGGTTCCTGAAAACCTTCAATGGCACCATTATCTTTATCTCGCACGACCGTTCGTTTATCCGCAATATGGCCACCCGTATTGTCGATCTCGATCGCGGCAAGCTGGTCACGTATCCGGGCGATTACGACACCTATCTGCTGGAAAAAGAAGAGAACCTGCGCGTTGAAGAGCTGCAAAACGCCGAGTTTGACCGCAAACTGGCGCAGGAAGAGGTGTGGATCCGTCAGGGCATCAAAGCGCGTCGTACCCGTAACGAAGGCCGCGTGCGTGCCCTCAAAGCGATGCGTAACGAACGCAGCCAGCGCCGTGAAGTGATGGGCAGCGCGAAGATGCAGGTCGAAGAGGCCTCTCGTTCCGGCAAAATTGTCTTCGAAATGGAAAACGTGAACTACCAGGTCGACGGCAAAGTGCTGGTGACCGATTTCTCCGCGCAGGTTCAGCGCGGCGATAAAATTGCACTGATCGGCCCGAACGGCTGCGGTAAATCCACGCTGCTGAAACTGATGCTGGGCCAGCTACAGGCTGACAGCGGCCGTGTTCACTGCGGGACTAAACTGGAAGTGGCCTATTTCGATCAGCACCGTACTGAGCTTGATCCTGAAAGAACGGTGATGGATAACCTGGCAGAGGGCAAGCAAGAGGTAATGGTTAACGGGAAACCGCGCCATGTGCTGGGCTATCTGCAGGACTTCCTGTTCCATCCAAAACGCGCCATGACGCCTGTTCGCGCGCTCTCCGGCGGGGAACGTAACCGACTTCTGCTGGCGCGTTTGTTCCTGAAACCCAGCAACCTGTTGATTCTCGATGAACCGACGAACGATCTGGATGTCGAAACCCTGGAACTGCTCGAAGAGCTGATCGACGGCTATCAGGGCACCGTAATGCTGGTAAGCCATGACCGTCAGTTTGTGGACAACACCGTCACCGAATGCTGGATTTTTGAAGGCGAAGGTCGTATTGGTCAGTATGTGGGCGGTTATCAGGACGCGCGAGGGCAACAGGCGCAATCCTTAGCGCATAAACAGTCCAAATCTAAAACGGGATCGCAACCGCTTGTCGCAAAAGCAGAAACTGTCAAAAAGCCGACGGTTAAAATGAGCTATAACCTGCAGCGCGAACTGGAAGGGTTGCCGCAGCGTCTTGAAGAGCTGGAAACGCAACTGGAATCATTACAGGCTCAAGTTGCTGATGCATCCTTCTTTAGCCAGCCACACGACTATACTCAGAAAATATTGGCAGAGCTTTCCCAGGCCGAAAAGGCGTTGGAAGAGGCATTTGAGCGCTGGGAGTACCTTGAGGCACTCAAAAACGGCGCATAAACAGGGATACCCGATGTGTGATCAGCACCATGCCGACCGGCATATTTTATGCTCGCAATGCGATATGCTCGTGGCGCTGCCTGAGATGGGTCACGGACATAAGGCGGCATGCCCCCGTTGTGGGGCAACGCTGACGACAGAGTGGGACGCGCCAAGGCAGCGTCCCACTGCTTATGCGCTTGCGGCGCTGTTTATGCTGCTGCTCTCGAATCTTTTTCCGTTCATCTATATGAAAGTCGGCGGGATGACCAGCGAAGTCAATTTGCTGGAGATCCCAGGCGTCATGTTCTCGGAAGATTACGCCAGCCTTGGCACCTTCTTTCTTCTCTTTGTACAAATCGTTCCGGCGTTTTGCCTGGTCGTGATTTTACTGCTGGTAAACCGCGTCCGGATGCCCATCAAAGTCAAAATCCTGCTTACCCGAATTCTTTTCCAGCTGAAAAGCTGGGGGATGGCGGAGATTTTCCTCGCGGGGATTCTGGTCAGTTTTGTGAAGCTGATGGCCTATGGCGACGTTGGCATCGGCAGCAGTTTTGTTCCCTGGTGTCTGTACTGCATGCTACAGCTGCGCGCCTTCCAGTGTGTCGACCGCCGCTGGGCCTGGGATGATATTGCGCCTGCGCCAACGCTAAACCAGACCGTTAAAGTGGGCGTGCCCGGAATTCGCCAGGGATTGCGCTCCTGTACGTGCTGCACCGCCATTCTGCCTGCTGATGTGGAAGAGTGCCCGCGTTGTGGCACCAAGGGGCATGTGCGGCGCAAAAACAGTCTGCAATGGACGATGGCCTTACTGGTCACCTCCATCATGCTTTATCTGCCGGCCAATATTTTACCCATCATGATCACCGATCTGCTGGGAGATAAAATGCCTTCGACGATCCTGGCCGGGGTGGTGTTGCTGTGGGGCGAGGGATCTTATCCGGTGGCGATGGTGATTTTCATTGCCAGTATTATGGTTCCCACCTTAAAGATGATCGCGATTGCCTGGCTGTGCTGGGATGCCAAAGGCCATGGAAAGCGCGACAGCGAACGCATGCATCTGATTTATGAAGTCGTCGAATTCGTTGGCCGCTGGTCAATGATCGACGTGTTTGTGATTGCCGTTCTCTCCGCGCTGGTGCGCATGGGTGGACTGATGAGTATTTATCCCGCTATGGGCGCGCTGATGTTTGCGTTGGTCGTTGTCATGACGATGTTTGCGGCCCTGACTTTCGACCCGCGTTTATCCTGGGATCGTGAGCCAGAGTCAAGCCATGAGGAAGAGTGAAAGCATGGAAAATAAGAGTGGAGAGGCGAAAGTGCAGAAGGTCAAGAACTGGTCGCCGGTGTGGATCTTCCCCATCGTCACAGCGCTGATCGGAGCCTGGATCCTGTTTTATCATTACAGCCATCAAGGGCCGGAAGTGACGCTGATCACGACCAACGCCGAAGGCATTGAAGGGGGCAAAACCACCATCAAGAGCCGCAGCGTTGACGTGGGTGTCGTTGAGAGTGCGACGCTGACTGACGATCTCACACACGTTGAAATCAAAGCGCGCCTTCATTCCGGCATGGAGAAGCTGCTGCATGGCGATTCCGTCTTCTGGGTGGTCAAACCGCAGGTCGGGCGCGAAGGGATCAGTGGCCTGGGGACGCTGCTTTCCGGGGCTTACATTGAGCTTCAGCCCGGCGCGAAAGGCAGCCAGCCTGGACATTATCAACTGCTGGATGCACCGCCGCTTGCGCCGCCAGACGCGAAAGGTATCCGGGTGACTCTCGACAGCAAGAAAGCGGGGCAACTTAGCCCTGGGGATCCAGTGCTGTTCCGTGGTTACCGCGTGGGCTCCGTGGAAACCAGTACCTTCGATGCGCAAAAACGCACCATCAGCTATCAGCTGTTTATCAATGCGCCAAACGACCGTCTGGTGACCAGCAACGTGCGCTTCTGGAAAGACAGCGGTATTGCGGTAGATCTGACGTCGGCGGGGATGCGTGTCGAAATGGGTTCTCTGACCACGCTGTTTGGCGGCGGGGTGAGTTTTGACGTGCCTGAGGGGATGGATCTGGGGCAGCCGGTCGCACCGAAAACCGCGTTCAGACTGTTTGACGATCAGAAAAGCATTCAGGATGCGCTCTATACCGATCATGTCGACTATCTGATGTTCTTCAAGGACTCTGTTCGCGGCCTGCAGCCAGGTGCGCCGGTGGAATTCCGCGGTATCCGCCTGGGTACAGTAGGTCAGGTGCCGTACTTTGTGCCGGGTCTGAATCAGGTACTGGATGACGACTATCGTATCCCGGTGTTGATCCGCATTGAACCAGAACGGTTACTGGCCCAGATTGGTCAGAACCAGGATATCGGCACGCATATTAATCAGCTGTTGAGTCGCGGGTTACGTGGCTCGCTGAAAACCGGCAACCTGGTGACGGGCGCCCTGTATGTGGATATGGACTTCTATCCGAAAGCGCCAGCGATTACCGGTGCGCGTGAATTCGGTGGCTACACCATTATCCCAACCGTCAGCAGCGGTCTGGCGCAGATTCAGCAGCGCCTGATGGAGACTCTGGATAAGATTAACAATCTGCCGTTGAATCCGATGCTTGAGCAAGCGACCAACAGCCTGACTGAAAGCCAGGCCACGATGCGTCGTCTGCAAACCACACTGGATAACATCAACAAAATTACGGCTAACCAGTCGATGCAACAGCTTCCGCAGGATATGCAGAAAACGTTGCGTGAGCTTAACCGTAGTATGCAAGGCTTCCAGCCAGGTTCGGCGGCGTATAACAAGATGGTAGCGGATATGCAGCGCCTGGATCAGGTCCTGCGCGAACTGCAGCCGGTTCTGAAAACGCTGAATGAGAAGAGCAACGCGCTGGTATTTGAAGCGAAGGACAAAAAAGATCCTGAGCCGAAGAGGGCAAAATAATGAAAAAATGGCTATTAATCGTCGGAGCACTGGTTTTAACGGCCTGTAGTTCAGGAAGCGATACCAAGAGTTACTACCAGTTGCCGATGGGGGCTCAGACGGGCGGGCAAAGCAGCGCCAGCCAGGGGCATCGCCTGCTGTGGGTTGAGCAGGTCACGATCCCGGATTCCCTCGCCGGCAACGGCGTGGTGTATCAGACCAGCGACGTGCAGTATGTGATTGCGAATAACAATCTGTGGGCCAGCCCGTTGGATCAACAACTGCGCAATA
This sequence comes from Lelliottia sp. F153, assembly GCF_002870005.1. Taxonomy (NCBI): domain Bacteria; kingdom Pseudomonadati; phylum Pseudomonadota; class Gammaproteobacteria; order Enterobacterales; family Enterobacteriaceae; genus Lelliottia; species Lelliottia sp. F153. The sequence continues at coordinate 14,785 of NZ_PKFT01000010.1, forward strand.
CGCTGGTGGCGAACCTGAGCAGCCAGCTTCCGGGATGGGTTGTTGCCTCACAGCCTCTGGGCAGCGACCAGGATACCCTCAACGTCAATGTGACGGGTTTCCATGGACGCTACGATGGCAGGGTGGTGATCAGCGGTGAGTGGCTGCTGAACCATCAGGGGCAGCTGATTAAGCGCCCGTTCCATCTTGAGCTGAAACAGCAGGAGGATGGTTACGACGCTATGGTGAAAGCCCTGGCCCAGGGCTGGGCACAGGAATCTGCCAGCATCGCCCAGGAGATTTCTCGCCTGCCATAAGCAAAATTCATGATGTTAAGCCGCCATCCGCGTTTCGCTGATGGCGGCTTTTTTTTCGGTTTTTGTTCAGGCTGTTACTTGTTCCAGCTCACAATTTTTGTACAAATGATCTTCTGTGTAGCTCACAAATATGACACTGGCGTGAATTTTGCGCATTGACGCATGGCGTGATTCGGGTTATTCGTTATCTGTGTTTGCACGTTTTGCATACACTGTTTTCTTTCCACCAGACCAAAGAATGAGGGAAACGAGGCATGAAGAGACAGAAACGAGATCGCCTGGAAAGGGCTCATCAACGTGGTTATCAGGCTGGCATCGCTGGACGCTCAAAAGAAATGTGTCCTTATCAGACGATAAATCAAAGGTCACAATGGCTGGGAGGCTGGCGAGAAGCCATCGGAGACAGGGTACTTCTTGCTTGATAACGTCTCTTTAAAAACAGAAACCTCCGCCATGCGGAGGTTTCGCCTTAGTTGCTCAAGCACTACTTAAGCAAAATCAGAACGCAGAAGTGTCCTGGAACAGACCGACTTTCAGGTCACTGGCGGTATAGATCACACGGCCATCAACCAGCACTTCACCGTCTGCCAGACCCATCACCAGACGACGGTTCACAATGCGTTTGAAGTGAATACGGTAGGTAACTTTCTTCGCGGAAGGCAGAACCTGACCGGTGAATTTCACTTCACCCACGCCCAGCGCGCGGCCTTTGCCTTCGCCGCCCAGCCAGCCGAGATAGAAGCCAACCAGCTGCCACATCGCATCCAGGCCTAAACAGCCAGGCATTACCGGATCGCCGATAAAGTGGCAACCGAAGAACCACAGGTCTGGATTGATATCGAGTTCCGCTTCCACGTAACCCTTGTCAAAGTTGCCGCCGGTTTCGGTCATTTTCACGACACGGTCCATCATCAGCATGCTAGGTGCCGGTAACTGCGGGCCTTTAGCGCCGAACAGTTCACCACGACCAGAGGCAAGAAGATCTTCTTTTGTATAGGATTCGCGTTTATCTACCATGTTCTCAGTAAGCCTTATTTTAGTGAAGCACGCAGGATAGCTAACACGTGTACGCTGAACAAGTCCGATCAGTTCGGGCTAAACCAGCTTAACCAGCGTAACGGCCATGGATAACGATGACGAGCATCCTGTTGCATCGCCTGAGCGATACGCTCCTGGATAGTTTGCATCAGCGTTGTTTGCACTTCGCCATCCCAGACCTGATTTGTCAGTAAGGGTAGCGCATCCGTGACATCGTCGATGGCCCAGATACTGAATTGCTCTGCATCCACCGCATCCAGTACCGCCTGGCTCAGGCTCAGATGGCGTGCGTTTGGCGCAGGAATAATCACGCCCTGTTTGCCACTCAATCCACGCTGCTGGCAAATAGAGAAGAAGCCTTCGATTTTCTCATTCAGGCCGCCAACCGGCTGAGCGCGACCAAACTGATCGACAGAGCCGGTGATAGCGATGCTTTGATTAACTGGCACATCCGCAAGCGCACTGATGACAGCACAAAGCTCAGCCATAGACGCGCTGTCGCCATCCACTTCACTGTAAGACTGCTCAAAGGTCAGTGAGGCGGAGAAGGGCAGCTGTTGCTCCAGCTGAAGCTGTGACATCAGGAAGGCCTGCATAATCATCATGCCTTTAGCATGAATGTTGCCGCCCAGCTCGGCTTTGCGCTCAACGTCAGTAAATTCGCCGTCGCCAATGTGGATGACGCAGCTGATACGTGAAGGTTCGCCAAAGGCACGCGGATGACCAGGGAATTCAATGACGGACAGGGCGTTGATTTGCCCCACACGCTCGCCTTCGGTTTCCACGAGGATCTGTTCCAGCAGGATTTCGTCCTGCATACGATCCGCGAGATACCCTTCCCGCCATTCGCGCTGTGCCAGCATCTGGGCGAATTGCTCACCGGTAAAAGTCCCCGGCCCGCTAATGACGCCCGTTTCGCGCAGTTGTTTACTGATCCACAGCGGACAGAGCGGCAGGGTTTCCTGATCGCCCGTGTCACGTGCAGCTTCACGAATAAGACCTGTCCAGGCATCTGCGGCAGGGATCGGAAGAGCATAACGTGCCGCGACGGCCAGCACCCATTGGCACCATTGTGTCACGTCGTCTGCATCGGCGATCTGGATGTTATCTTCAAATTCGGTGTAAACGGCCTGATCGGCAAGTTCCGGCTCCATCTCCTGAAAATCCGCCAGAGACTCACGATCGCCTGTCAAAATTACTTTCAGTGACAGGGGCATCGATGGAATAGCGACAGGCAGCGGGCGGGACTCATCATAGGCAATCCAGTCGAAACGCTGATGCGCCACAATGTTCTTCAGACGCATCCACAGCAACGGCTGTGCAAGCAGCGTTCGCAGAGAGATGATCAGGACACCGCCGTTGGCTTTGTGCACCAGTCCCGGCTGGATACTGAGCTGACCGTTAAAGTGACGAAGACAGCCAAACAATTGCTCCGCTTCGGCCCACTCGGCGGTAATGACCTCGCCGGTAGCGGCAAAATTATCATCAGCCTGGGTGGCGGGTTCGAAAGTGACATCACTTCCCACGATACGATATTGTCCGCCAAAAACGGTGTCCGTTTCTGGTTGCAATTGACGCACGGCATCGGCCATCAGAGCCAGGTATTCAGCTTCTTCTGGCGCCTTCAGTAACATGAAGGGGGAGGTTGTCCATGGGCTTAACGTCTGCTCAAGCGCGTAATGTAAACGCGGTTGCGTATCGCTAAGGATGAAGTCGTGTTCTTTTGCGAGGTCTGGCTGTGCAAACAGTTCCTGATAGCTTTCAGTATCAGGAACCAGGTCACGCCATGCTAGTTTCGTAATGGTCAAAGTTGATGTTTTTTAGTTAGATGTAAAACGGTGGATTATACCGCAAGCCTTGACCCATTCCCACGTGGTATTAGGGATTTCAGGCGGGGAATGCGCGGTAAGGGGTCACAGGATATGATTTCTTTTCAGCAGATTGCCAAAAAACTGATATTCTGAACATAGTTACGAGGTAACACTGAGATCGCGATGAAATATCAACAACTGGAAAATCTCGAAAGCGGCTGGAAATGGAAGTATCTGGTCAAAAAGCATCGAGAAGGCGAGCTGATCACCTGCTACATCGAAGCCAGTGCTGCAAAAGAAGCGGTAGATTTATTGCTGACCCTCGAAAATGAGCCGGTGCAGGTCAACGGCTGGATCGAGAAACACATCAATCCTGCTCTGTTAAACCGCATGAAGCAGACCATTCGTGCGCGCCGCAAACGCCATTTTAACGCGGAGCATCAGCACACGCGTAAGAAGTCTATCGACCTGGAATTTATGGTCTGGCAGCGATTAGCGGGGCTTGCTCAACGGCGCGGGAAAACCTTGTCGGAAACGATCGTGCAGCTCATTGAAGATGCGGAGCATAAAGAGAAATACGCGAGCCAGATGTCTACGCTTAAAAATGACCTTCAGGCGATGCTGGGTAAAAAATAATTTCTCATTTTCTTTAGCCAATAAAAAACCCCGCATAGCGGGGTTTTTTTATAAGACGATAACTTATGCCGCAGGCTGAGTTACAACGTCTTTGATACCTTTAACTTCGATCTCAACGCGACGATCTGGTGCCAGGCAGTCGATCAGTGCAGCGCGAGCTTTCACGTTGTCACAGGTATTGCCAGTCACTGGGTTAGATTCGCCCATACCACGTGGGGAGATCTTGTTAGCTGGGATACCTTTAGATACAAGGTAATCAACTACAGACTGAGCACGTTTCTCGGACAGGTTCTGGTTGTATGCGTCAGAACCGATACGGTCGGTGAAGCCCAGAACAACTACAGAACCGTCTTTAGGGTCGAGGTTGCTCAGCTGGGTGTACAGCTGATCCAGTGCCTGCTGACCTTCTGGTTTCAGAGTTGCTTTGTTGAAGTTGAACAGAACGTCAGACTTCAGAGTGAAGTGCTTGGTCTGTACTTCTGGAGCTGGAGCCGGAGCTGGAGCAACGATCGGAGCTGCATCTTCCTGCTGGCCGAAACGGTAGGAAACACCTACGCTCAGCATGCCGTTGTCAGGACGAACGCCAACGGTGTTACCGTCGCCGATGTTGTTAACCCACTGGTATTCCAGACGGGTAGCGATGTCACGGGTCATTGCCCACTCTACGCCACCAGCGAATACTGGAGAAACACCAGTGTCGTGGTCGTCGCCAGCAACGCTGTTGCTGGAGTCAGCGCGCCATACCATGCCGCCCAGACGAGTATAAACGTCCAGATCGTCAGTCACTGGGTAACCCAGTTTAGCGGTCAGCTGTACGCCTTGAGCTTTGAATGCGCCGTTAACGTTGTCGCCTTTGTATGGCATACGACCTAACCAGTCGTAACCCATTTCAAAGCCAACATACGGGTTAACCTGATAGCCACCAAACGCACCTGCACCGAGCTGGCTTTCGTGAGTTGGGCCATCGTTGTTCAGGGAGCTGTTGTACCAGCCAGTGTCGTGGAACTGAGACCAGCCCAGTTTGCCACCTGCATACCAGGTATTATCTTTCGGAGCGGCCTGCGCTACGGTAGCGAAGCCAGCCAGTGCCACTGCAATCGCGATAGCTGTCTTTTTCATTTTTTGCGCCTCGTTATCATCCAAAAATCGCCATGAAGATCTCGTCGAGAAATCACGGTTAAATCCTTCACCGGGGGGCGAGCTCAAACTAGTAACTCTACCGATATCTTCGGCTTAGACCGAGCACCCCTGGCGATGTAAAGTCTACAACGTAGTTGAAAACTTACAAGTGTGAACTCTGTCAGGCATATGAAAAAAAAAGTTCCGTATACAAAATATTTAACATTTTTTGCGAGTATTTTATGCAGTAAAATTAACGGAAACCGCGCCAGACAAGCGTTGTCGAAGTTTTTAGTCAGGGAACTATTTGCACTTACGACTGTCAAAAAAAGTTCCAGGAATACTCTTAAATTTACTCAATGATACAAATTAGAGTGAATTTTTAGCCCGGACAGGTGTCCTCTGCCGAGAGAATCAAGACGAATTGGGCGCATAATGAACCCGATCGCATCACCTTCTTCAGCAGCTTCAGCCAGACGAAAATGCTCTTCCTCCGTCAATTCCTCTGACAACCAACCGATTACCACACTGTAGTTTCCGGTGCGCAAAGCGCGAACCATCGAATCAACCGTATGACATGGCGAAACCAGGCTGCTCTGCATCATTTTGGTGAGCGGCAGACCCGCCGACTGCACCCATTCGCGGCTCAATTTCTGCTGCGGGGTTAGCCACAGCTGCCAGCGTGACTGCTGACCAAGTTGTTGTAAAAGCGGCAATAAAAGCAGCTGCGTCATCAAGGGCTGGTCTTCGCGATATACGATTTCACTGATCAAACCGGTAGACACACGCCCGGAGGTTTTCTGCGCGCCATTACCCGCGGAAGAAGAAAAAGAGGTTAAGCGATTTGCATAGTCTGAAGTGTGCATAATCATTCCAGCCCTGTAGTTACTGTATGAATATACAGTAACCCCTGTACGTCTAAAGATCAACCTCATTTTCGGAAAGCGTCTCGCAAAATTGGTTCGATATTGGCGTGTCCTGCAAAATAATCTTGCCGAGTGACAATAAGTTTTCTATTTTCCTGCTAACGGATCCGGTAGTAAGAAAAACACATCGTTAATGTTTGATTTATATGGTGAATATCATGAAAAAGATATCTTATGAACGGATCTATAAGTCCCAGGAATACCTCTCTCCGTTGGGTGAAATCCATCATCGTGCCCTTTTCGGCGGGTATACCCTGGCAGTGAATGAAGCCGTGTTTGCGATGGTCTCTGATGGCGAGCTTTACCTGCGTGCCTGTGAACAAAGCGCTCAGTACTGTGTAAAACAGTCCTCTTCATTTTTAACCCTATTGAAACGGGGCAGGCCTGTACTGCTGAACTATTACCGGGTGGATGACGGGCTATGGCAGGACAGGGAAAGGTTATTGCAACTTTCCAGTTTTGCACTTGAAGCCGCCCGTCAGGAGCGCTCTCTACGGCATCAGAGGCGGCGACTCAAAGATTTGCCCAACCTGACGTTTCAAATTGAAGTGCTTCTCTGCGAAGCTGGTGTCACCAGTGAAACCATGCTGAGGGCGCTAGGGGCAGAGGAGTGCTGGCTGAAAATCAGGGCCAGAAATAAGAACCTGGGGATCAGAGTGTTGTTTGCGCTCGCAGGGGCAATAGAAGGAACGCATGAAGCTGCGCTCCCGACGGTCAGACGCCGGGAGCTAACGGAGTGGTTTAATGCGCTTCCTGTACTGCCGGATAGTCATTCCGATAGGTAGCAATCTGCTGCTGCAACCGGCAGATTTCGGGCAGAAGTGCAATGAGCAGACCGATTTGTTGGAGTATGAGTGGCGCCTTGTTATCCGTACCAGGATCGCAATGCGCAATGCGCTGGCTCAGTTCGTCTATGGCACTCTGCACGCGCGGTTCGTCTGCGGGACGATGATGGAGAGCATCGTCAACGTAACATACCGCGTCATCCAACAGTGCGAGGATGTTTGGATCGGTTAGTTGCTCACGATGCGCGCCCAACGTTGAAATGTAACTGGTGAAGGTGTGGTTCAGACACAGCAGACGAAAGGCGACTTCCCGGATTTCTGCGGTAGCACGCGGCTCCGTTGACATGTTTGACACCACCGACGCCAGTTCTGCATCGCGGTTATGGGCATCCCGTCGGGCAATGCGATACGCCAGACGGTTATCGCGGCCCTGATGATATTGCTCAAGGATCGCATCCAGATAGCGACAGTTCGCATTCATGGCGAGATCCAGGGCGCGTGGCAGATTGCGAAAACGCCAGTCCGGCCAGATAAAACTGACTGCGGCCCAGGCAATCGCGCAGCCAATCAACGTATCGATCACGCGTGGCAGGGCGACTTCGAACCCTTCGCCCAGCAGGTTAAAGCACAGCAGCACCAGCAGGGTAATAAACATGGTGGCATGGGCATACTGAACATTACGGAAGGCGAAGAACAGCACGCCCGTAATGACTATCAGGATTAGTTGCCCTTCAACGGAAGGAACAAAGTACAGTACCGGCAGGCCGATTGCGACGCCGACCAGTGTGCCAATCACGCGTAGCGCCAGTCGATGGCGGGTGGCGTTATAGTTCGGCTGGCAAACAAACAGGCTGGTGAGCAAAATCCAGTAGCCGTGATGCAGGCCGGTTATCTGGATAAAGGCGTAACCGACGCACAGCACGGCAGACATTCTCACGGCATGGCGGAACAGCGCCGATTCCGGTGTGAAGTTGCGGCTTAACCGCAGCCACATATCCGCGAAGCCGTGCGGACTGTCATCGGCAAGCTGATTTTCGACCTCACTACCCGGCACTGACAGCGCCTGTTCAGACTGAATTGTCGCGAGCTGCGCATCGATGGCGCGTAAATTGCTGAGCAAGAACCCCAGCGCTTTCATCTGTTCTGGCGATGTGCCGCTGGCCTGCACCCGATCGAGCGCCGCATCAAGATGGCTGAACGCACGCTCGAAGCGAGGATCGTGCTGGTAGGGGGTACGCAGCAGAATCGATCGCGCAAGTTGCTGGCAGGCCTGAGACTGCATCGACAGCATCCGCTGGAAGCGGAACATCACGTCGCTATAGCGAAACTTCTCGCGCAGCGCTGCGTACTGGATATGCGATGAGCTGGCGCGCTCATGTATATCCTGGGCGACGAAGTAGTAATGCAGCGTTTGCCGCGTGCCGCGCTGGCCGCGATCGCCACGAAGACGCGTCAGCAGAGAGGCTTTGGTTTGATTCAGCGTGGTAACCAACTGGCCGTTAGCCAGCGCCAGATCGTAAAGCGGCGCCTGGCTCTCTTCAATGTCGGGATCGAAGAGCCTGGATTTAAGTTCCAGGTAGTGCGCCAGCTGTTCATAGCTGCGGGCGAGGTTATCCTGCAAAGGGCGAATCGGAAAGATAAGGTGCCCGGTTAAGGTCAGCAGGTTATACCAGATTGCGCCCACCAGCAGCAGCAGGGGCTGCTGATACCACTGGTCGTAAAGGGAAACGCCCAGCATGGTATAGATGGCAATCAGCAACGCGCCAAAGGCAATGGTGGCGTAGCGCTGCCCCAGCCCGCCCAGCAAAATAAAACCGCTGGTGGAGATCATCAGCCCAAGGGCAAACAGCCAGGGCCACGGGAAGAGCAGTTCTACAGATGCGGAGGCGATGAAAAAGCAGATCAGCGTAATCACCAGGTTACGCAGCCGCCCGGCCAGACGATCGTCCAGATCGGCCAGTGCTCCAGCTACCACGCCCAGAGTGAGTGGGATCGTGAGCTTAATCTCACCGAGCCACCACGGCACGGCAGCCGCGCCGCAAAGCGCAATAAAAATCCTGACGTTATAGAGCCAGGCACTGTTCCATGTGTATCTGCGAAGCAAAGGGCTTAGCATAAAGGCGGCGTATCCTTATTTACTGAAAACGACGACGGGCATTGGCTTCGCGTGCGGCCTGGGCGACTTCCACGGGAACCACGCGGCGACCGACGGGCCAGAGCGCAATCGCGGCAATCTTGAAGTTGGCGATACCAACCGGGATACCAATAATCGTAATACACTGGGTAATCCCGACCGCGATGTGCATCAGGCACAACCACCAGCCAAAGAAGATCAGCCATAAAATATTAAGCAGCGTGCCGCCCGTATTCATCAGCACACTTTTGCTGTCCGGATTGAGTTCATCAACGTGAACCGCTTCATTTCCGTAGGGCACCAGGGAAAGTTTGGTGATCTCCCAGCACGAACGCGTCAGGGGGAGCGTGAAGATCAGCACGATGCTGACCAGAGTGGCGAAAAGCCAGGAAAGAGTGGTGGCAAAACCGCCAAGGACAAAATTCAAAATATTCAGAACGGTACGCATAAACCCTCACTTCCTTTCGATATGATTAAAGCCTGATGATTGTAACGTTTTTTTAGGCTGGAGCACCTGAAAACTGGCGGTTAAACTAATGAGCAAACTATCACTTCGTGGATCAGGCTGGACATGGAACTAAAAGCAACATCATTAGGCAAGCGCCTGGCGCAACATCCGTACGACAAGGTTGTCCTACTCAACGCCGGGGTGAAAGTTTCCGGCGAACGCCACGAATATCTTATTCCATTCAATCAGTTACTGGCCATTCACTGCAAGCGCGGCCTGGTGTGGGGCGAGCTGGAGTTCGTCCTGCCTGCCGATAAAGTCGTGCGTCTGCACGGTACGGAATGGGCTGAAACTCAGCGCTTTCATCATCATCTGAATACCCTCTGGCAGCAGTGGAGCACAGAGATGAGTCAGGTGGCCGAGCAGGTATTGCAGCAGGTTTTGGCGGATATCGCTCTGAGTCAGGAGCAAAAAAAATGGCTGACCCGCGCCCAGACGGCGGGGATGCAGCAGCGCATTCAGCAGGCGCTGACCGCGCTGCCACTGCCTGTTTCTCGTCTTGATGAGTTTGAAAATTGCCGCGAACCGTGGCGCAAATGCAAAGCATGGCTGACGGATATCGATCGAAGCCGACTGGCGCACAACCAGGCCTGGACGGATGAGATGCTGACCCAGCACGCTGAGTTTTTCAAAAATATCGAATCGTCGCCGCTGAATCCGGCTCAGGCGCGTGCGGTGGTGAACGGAGAACACTCGCTGTTGGTACTTGCGGGCGCGGGCAGCGGTAAGACCTCTGTGCTGGTGGCGCGAGCCGGATGGTTGCTCGCACGGGGTGAAGCAACGGCGGATCAGATTTTGCTCCTGGCCTTTGGCCGCAAGGCGGCGCAGGAGATGGACGAGCGCATTCAGGAACGTTTGCACACGCGCGATATCAGCGCGCGAACCTTCCATGCGCTGGCACTGCATATTATTCAGCAGGGCAGCAAAAAAGTGCCGGTTATCAGTCAGCTGGAAAACGACACCCAGGCCAGGCTGTCGCTGTTTGTCACCACATGGCAGCAGCAATGCAGTGAGAAAAAGGCGCAGGCAAAAGGGTGGCGGCAGTGGCTGGAAGAAGAGTTGAACTGGACTGTGCCGGAAGGCAGCTTCTGGCAGGATGAGAAACTGGCGCGCCGTCTCGGTTCGCGCCTCGATCGCTGGGTAAGCCTGATGCGCATGCATGGTGGCTCGCAAGCGGAGATGATTGAGAATGCGCCAGAAGAGGTGCGGGCGCTGTTTTCCAAACGCGTCAAACTGCTGGCTCCGCTTCTCAAAGCCTGGAAATCAGCGCTGAAAGAAGAGAATGCTGTGGATTTCTCGGGTCTGATTCATCAGGCGATTATCATCCTCGAAAAAGGGCGTTTCGTGAGTCCGTGGAAGCATATTCTGGTGGACGAGTTTCAGGATATCTCTCCGCAGCGTGCGGCGCTGCTGGCGGCGCTGCGCGCGCAAAATAAACACACCTCACTCTTCGCGGTGGGCGATGACTGGCAGGCAATTTACCGCTTTAGCGGTGCACAGCTGTCGCTGACCACGGCGTTCCACCACTATTTTGGCGAGGGTGACCGCAGCGATCTCGACACCACGTACCGTTTTAACTCGCGCATCGGCGAAATCGCCAACCGCTTTATTCAGCAGAACCCCCATCAGCTGGTGAAACCCCTGAACAGTCTCTCCGCCGGGGATAAAAAAGCGGTGACGCTGTTGCCGCAGGATCAGCTGGAACCCTTGCTGGATAAGATGAGTGGGTATGTCAAAGCCGAGGAGCGGATTTTGGTGCTGGCGCGTTATCACCATCTGAAACCGGCGATCCTCGAGAAAGCCGCCACGCGCTGGCCTAAGCTCACGCTCGATTTCATGACCATCCATGCCAGCAAGGGGCAACAGGCGGATTACGTGATTGTCCTTGGGCTACAGGAGGGGAGTGACGGCTTCCCGGCACCGGCTCGGGAATCGGTGATGGAGCAGGCGCTGCTGCCTGTGGTAGAGGATTTCCCGGATGCAGAAGAGCGACGTCTTCTGTATGTGGCCATCACGCGCGCACGGCATCGCGTCTGGCTGTTGTTTAACAAAGACGAACCCTCACGCTTCGTGGAGATTCTGAAGAGTATCGATGTGCCGGTGGCGAAGAAGCCTTAAGGATAAAAGCCGGGACAGGCGGAGCCGCCGCCCGGCAAACACTTACTTCAAGCGCTCAGCCAGATAGCGCGGATAATCCGGAATCAGGATCTCAATCGGCGCGTTGAACTGCGGTGACTCAATAATAAAGTCCGCAGTAGAGAGGTTAGTGGCGACCGGGATATTCCAGACGGTTGCCAGACGCAGCAAGGCCTTCACATCCGGATCGTGCGGCACCGCGTTCAGCGGGTCCCAGAAGAAAATCAGCACATCAATTTTTCCTTCCGAAATCTGCGCGCCTACCTGCTGGTCGCCGCCCATCGGGCCGCTCAGCATGGCGTTCACGTTCAAGCCGGTTTCACGTTGGATCAGATTGCCGGTGGTGCCCGTTGCCGAAAGGGTGTGCTTTTCAAGCAGGGCCTGGTGGCGCTGAACCCAGTTCAGCAGCATTTTTTTGCAGTGATCGTGCGCGACCAGAGCAATGTGTTTGCGCTCTGGCAGGGTACGTGTCGTCAGTTCCATAATCTCTTTCCGTCAGGTTCAGGTTAACTGGCTACACGATGACGGGAACCGCCTGAGGCTGCAAGAGAAAGGGCAAAAAAATGCGGCTTAAGACGAAGGTTGTTGCTTTGCCCACTGTAAAAATCGCGTGCGGGTGTCGGGATCGGCCTGCTGGAACCAGAATTTGAGGCGCTGCTCGGTAAGCGTCTGCGACTGCGGCGGAATCACGTCCAGCTCCGAAACACCGGACAGCAGCGTGCTGTCATCCGCCATCATGGTTGCAAATTTCGGCAGTGACGCTGTTTTTCCCGCTTTGTTATAGCGCTCCGTATCCGCTTCGTAATCCAGCCCCTTCGGCGTTTTAGTGAGGGCCAGAATATCCAGTTTCACCGGAATGGGCATCGCATCGCCGTCGAGTAATTCCAGTTTCGGTGCGGCCTCAAAAGCGTCGGACTCTTTTTCCGTTTCCAGCCGCGGTAGATTAAAATTAACCTGACTGATCTTCTGCGTGTTGAAGCTCACCACCAGCGGCGGGGAGATATAGAGACGTTGTTCGTGGTTGGAGAGGCGAATGTTTTTTTCGACGCGAAAGACGATCTGGTGCGGCCCATTATCCAGCTCAATACTGTCGGCACCGCGCAGGAGAGAGCTGGACACTTTTTTACCGTCCAGCACCAGCAGATCGATGTCGGTAGATAATCGCAGCGTCGTGGCATATACGCAGACCGGCATCAATAATGCAATCACAGCAGAGGCAATGCCGGTCTTCATAGGATGCTCCTGTCGAAAAGTCTTTCGTCGTAATAATGTATCTAAATTTTTCGATAAACACGTTTACTAACATATAGACATATTCCCGGGTTTTGCCCTCATACAGATGTATGGGATGAATGGTTGCCTGATGTGCTTTGACGTACACTTAAAAAAAAGCCAGGAGAAACATTATGAAAGAGAACGATATTGTCGGCATTCTGACCTCGACCCATACCATCGCGCTGGTGGGCGCCAGTGATAAACCCGATCGCCCGAGCTATCGGGTGATGAAATATCTTCTCGACCAGGGCTATCACGTCATCCCCGTGTCACCAAAAGTCGCGGGTAAAACTCTGCTGGGGCAGCAGGGGTACGCCACCCTTGCGGATGTGCCTGAAAAGGTGGATATGGTGGATGTGTTCCGTAACTCCGAGGCGGCCTGGGGTGTGGCGCAAGAGGCGATTGCCATTGGTGCGAAAACCCTGTGGATGCAGCTTGGGGTAATTAACGAACAGGCGGCTGTGCTGGCGCGCGATGCGGGATTAAACGTGGTGATGGATCGCTGCCCGGCGATCGATATTCCGCGTCTGGGTCTGGCGAAGTAATAAAAAAAGCCCGAGCGATTCGGGCTTTTTTCAGGTTAGTTCCGCAGGCGCGGGGCCTGGAGCTGTTTGCGGATGGTCTGGGCCAGTTCATCCATTGAAGGCTGCTCCGGATGTTCATTTTGCAGCTCACTGCTTAACTGCGCTTCGGCGAGATAAGTGTGAACCGGCTGGCCATCGTCGTCTTCCATGACCACATGGTACCAGGGTGCGGCGCGAAGCTCGGCGTTTACCGCCAGCTCATCCGCTGACGGTTCATCAAGGGAGTATTCCGGGTCAATATCCACCACCACACCCAGATACCCTAACAGGGAGTGGCGCACCTGCTGGCCGATACCGTATTTGCTGGCAATCATAGTCACCTCCCGGGAAATGTTACTTACATCAGATGTATGGGCAACATTCCACTTTTCAAGCTACATGACGCGACAGGCAAACCCTTTCAGATACAGCCCTTCCGGGTAGGTAGCGATCACCGGGTGATCGGCCGCCTGACGGAACTGCTCTATAAATTGTACATCACGGCCCGCATCTACAGCGGCATCTGCGATCAGTTTCTGAAATAAATCGGTGGTCATCAGGCCAGAGCAGGAGAAGGTCAGCAAAATGCCGCCTGGATTGAGCAGCTGAATGGCAAGCATGTTGATGTCTTTATAGCCACGGCAGGCGCCCATCAGCTGGCTTTTATTTTCCACGAACTTCGGCGGGTCCATCACGATGACATCGAATTTCTCCCCCTGATCGCGGTATTTGCGCAGCAGTTTGAATACGTCGTCGCGGACAAATTCGGCTTTGCTCAGGTCCAGCTTGTTCAGTTCAACGTTCTGTTTCGCCACGTCCAGCGCTTCCTGCGAGGTGTCGACGCTGACCACCTGGCTGCACCCGCCCATCAGTGCCGAAACGGCAAATCCACCGGTGTAGGAGAAGCAGTTCAGCACGCGTTTATTCGCAACGTACTGGCGCGTCGCCAGGCGGCTGTCGCGCTGATCGAGGTAATAGCCGGTTTTATGGCCACCCTGGATGTCGACATAAAGCTTCATACCATGCTCTTCAATGGGCAGCAGGGCAGGCGGCAGTTCACCAGTGACCGGACCTTGCGTCAGCTCCATCCCCTCTTTTTTGCGCACCGCGACATCGCTGCGATCGTAAATAGCGCAGTCTGGGTAAAGGCCCTGCAGGGCACTGATTAACGCGGCGCGCTGATACTCTGCGCCCGCGCTCAGGAGCTGAAGCACCAGGAAGTTGCCGAATCGGTCGATGGTCACGCCCGGCAGACCGTCGGACTCACCGGCGATCAGTCGATAGCTGTCCAGCCCGTCACGTTTCGCCAGCCAGTCACGCCACTCCTGCGCCTGCTGTAAACGGCGAGTGAAGAAGGCGATATCGATAGTTTCGTCTTTATCAAAGCTCCAGACGCGCGCACGGATCTGTGAAGCAGGCGAGTATGCGCCGCGCGCTAACCATTTCCCCTGATGGTCAACAATATCGATGGTTTCACCGAGGCTGGCTTTCCCTTCCATGCGGGCAACGGCACCAGAAAACACCCAGGGATGACGGCGCAATAATGATTTCTCGCGCCCTTTGGCTAACACTAAACGTACACTCATAATTTGCTATTCTGTTGATTCAATGAATTGGCGGCCATTTTCCCGAGTTCAGTGGGGAAATGCAACGCGCCAGACAGGATTAAGGGGAACGATGATGTCAAAAGTCTGCACAATCGCCTGGGTTCACGGCACCGTTCAGGGCGTCGGGTTTCGCTACAGCACGCAGCGCGAAGCGTTACAGCTTGGGCTGACGGGCTATGCGCGCAATATGGATGACGGCAGCGTGGAGGTGGTGGCCTGTGGTGACGCAGAGCAAGTCGAAAAACTGGTCGCCTGGCTGAAAGCGGGCGGGCCACGCAGCGCGCGGGTTGAAAAGGTATTAACCGAACCGCATCAACCCGGCCGCGACTATGTGGATTTCGGTATTCGCTATTAAATACACTTCACGGGCTTGGGCAAACCGGCGATTTTGGTCGCCTGTTTCGCTGGCCCTTTCGGGAACAGGCGATACAGATAGCGGCTATTGCCTTTCTCTTCGCCAAACTTGTTGGCCATTGCCTTCACCAGCATACGGATGGCGGGAGAGGTGTTGAATTCCAGATAGAAGTCGCGCACAAAGCGCACCACTTCCCAGTGCTCCGGCGTCAGGGTAATAGCCTCTTTCTCGGCAATCACCTCGGCAAGGCCTTCGCTCCACTGACTGCTCTCTTTCAGATAGCCGTCGTTATCGGTTTCTATCTCTTTACCTTCAAAGCTTAACATAGTCATTCACACGTCAATCGAAAACCCGCGCAGTGTACCAAAAAACAAAGCCCCGCATAAGCGGGGCTTGATTCGACGCACTGTCTGTTAATCGCGGCTGGCGAAGCCCAGGATGCTCAACAGGCTGACGAAGATGTTGTACAGCGACACATACAGGCTCACGGTAGCGCGAATGTAGTTCGTTTCGCCGCCGTGAATGATGTTGCTGGTTTCATACAGGATCGCCCCGGAGGAGATCAGGATGAACACCGCGCTAATCGCCAGGTGCAGGGCAGGCAGCTGCAGGAAGATGTTTGCCACCATGCCGACCAGTACAATCACGATACCCGCCATCAGCATTCCGCCGAGGAAAGACATGTCTTTACGGGTCGTCAGGACGTAAGCGGAGCAGCAGAAGAACACCAGTGCCGTACCACCCAGCGCCATGCCAATCACATCACCCATGCCCGCAGACAGATAGGCGTTGAGGATTGGTCCCAGGATATAACCCAGGAAGCCGGTGAAAGCGAACGCAGACAGAATACCAATCGGTTTGTCAGCGGTTTTATAGGTCAGGAACATCAGACCATACATGCCCACCAGCGTCAGAATCAGGCCCGGAGACGGCAGCATCAGCACGGTGCTGGCCGTTGCGGTAATGGCGGAAAACGCCAGGGTCAAGCTGAGCATGAAATAGGTATTGCGCAGCACTTTGTGGGTGCTGAGTAGCGATGTGCGGTCGCGTGAAGAACTAATAATACGATCCATGAGTCACTCTCTTATGACAGATGTAATTAACGGCAAGAATAAGAAAGGTCTTGCCAGTTACAAAGTGGTTTTACCCATCTTTACTCAGCACCTTAGGGCCTGCGCTGGTACTTTGTTTCAAAGAAATCCATTTCAACAGAATGAATATCGGTTTGACGAATTTAATCAGATCAACATCTTATAGGTTACTGAAAAATATTGCCTTATTTATCTTTGAGCGCTAAGAGTGAATACGCATCGTCAAAAACCCACAATAAGGCGAAACAATGAAATCAGCATCACGCACTCACTTTACACTCTCTTTACTGACGGCAGGGATCTTGTGCGCCAGCACAACGGCCTGGGCGGCCAGTGTACCAGCAGGAACGCAGCTGGCAGAGAAACAGGAACTGGTCAGGAATAACGGCAGCGAGCCGGCATCGCTCGATCCCCACAAAGTCGAAAGCGATGTCGAATTCAATATTATCAGTGATTTGTTCGAAGGGCTGGTGAGTGTCTCACCGGCGGGGGAAGTTCAGCCGCGCCTGGCAGAGAAATGGGAGAATAAAGACAACACCGTCTGGACCTTCCACTTGCGTCCTGGCATCACCTGGAGTGACGGCTCTGCTATCACCGCTCAGGATATTGTCTGGAGCTGGCAGCGTCTGGTTGATCCTAACACCGCGTCACCCTACGCCAGCTACCCTGGCAACATGCATATTGTGAATGCGACCGATATCGCGCAGGGCAAGCAAAAGCCAGACACGCTGGGCGTGAAGGCGATTAACGATACCACCCTCGAAGTGACGCTGACACAGCCGAATGCGGCGTTCCTCGCTATGCTGGCGCACCCGTCGCTGGTGCCGGTCGATAAAGTGCTGATAAGCCGCTTCGGCGACAAGTGGACCAAACCCGAGCACTTTGTCAGCAGCGGCGCGTACAAACTCTCACAGTGGGTGGTCAACGAACGCATCGTTGCTGAGCGTAACCCGCGCTACTGGGATAACGCCCACACCGTGATCAATAAAGTGACGTATCTGCCGATCACCTCTGAAGCCTCGGACGTGAATCGCTACAAAGCGGGTGAGATTGATATCGTCTATACGGTGCCCATCAACCAGTTTGCCCAGCTGAAGAAAACGCTGGGCGCAGAGCTGGATGTCTCCCCGCAGCTTGCCACCTATTACTACGAATTCAACACCACCCGACCGCCGTTCAACGACGTGCGCGTGCGTAAAGCGTTAAACATGGCTCTGGATAAGGACATCATCGCCGAGAAAGTATTAGGGCAGGGGCAGCGCCCGGCGTGGGTGATCAGTCAGCCGGATATCGGCGGCGTGAAACTTAAGGCGCCGGAGTACGCGAGCTGGCCAATCGACAAACGCATCGCTGAAGCGAAAAAACTGCTCAGCGAAGCGGGATTCAACGACAGCCATCCGCTCAGTTTCAATTTGCTCTATAACACGTCGGAATCCCATCAGCGTATCGCCATCGCCGCCAGTTCCATGTGGAAGAAAAATCTTGGCGTGGAAGCGAAGCTGCAAAACCAGGAGTGGAAAACCATGCTGGACACCATGCACACGCACAATTTTGATGCCGTGCGCTACGCCTGGATTGCCGACTACGATGACGCCGCAACCTTCCTGAACAATTTCCGCACCAGCGACAGCGAAAATACCAGCCAGTACAGCAACCCGGCCTATGACAAAGCGCTGGTGGATGCGGCGAAAGCAAAAACTACCGAGGAGCGTGGCAAGTTCTACCAGCAGGCGGAAGACCTGTTGGGCCAGGATGTGCCCGCTATTCCGGTGTATCACTACGTCCGTACGCATTTAATTAAACCTTGGGTGGGTGGATTTACGCCGGATAAACTGGGTTATTACTTCACGAAGGACATGTACCTCAAAAAGCATTAAGCCAGAAATGGGCTATTTTGTGCTGACAAAATAGTCAATGCGTTGTTATTTCAACCGATTAACATCGTTTTGGCTATTTTTGAAGCAAACGAACACATTGATGCTTTACACGAAGTACGGAGGTGTTTATAGTGCGCCCCATACCGGAAGCGTGGCCGAGCGGTTGAAGGCACCGGTCTTGAAAACCGGCGACCCGAAAGGGTTCTAGAGTTCGAATCTCTACGCTTCCGCCAAATACGAAAAAAGGGGTTACCGAAAGGTAACCCCTTTTTTTTGCTCTCTTTTCATCAGAATCTTCTTTGGCTCAATCCATAGCCTGTTCAGACATTGCCAGCGACTCACGGAAAGGAGAGTTTTAGCCCGATGAAGGGCCGGACGTTACCGATGTGGTTGAATGATGGGAATGTTGATCACTACACGACGAAAGATGTTGCGAGAGCCGGGGGGGCATTCCCGGCTCTCACGAGGCTTATGTTTAGACTAGGCGCCTGTCACTCCAGTCCCAGCGTGTACTGCGCGATTTTGAAATAGATAATCAGGCCTGTTCCGTCGATAAAGGTGGCGATAAACGGCGCGGATACCACGGCAGGGTCGATGCCGCAGCGTTTTAGCACCATCGGGATCACTGACGAGACAATGGCGCTCCAGAGGGTGATGCACACCAGCGTCAAGCTCACGATAAGCGTAATGTCCATTCCAATGCCCATCATCCAGGCGCGCACACAGCCTGCCAGCCCGAGCGTAACGGCAATCATCACCGAGGTGGTCATCTCTTTACGCAGCACGCGTCCCAGGTCTTTCAGCCCAACCTCACCCAGCGCCATCGCACGAACCAGCGTGGAGGTAATCTGCGTGCCGCTGTTGCCGCCGGTGCCAATGAGCAACGGAATAAAGAACGCCAGGGCGATCGCGGATTCGAGAGCATCTTCAAAATGCTGAAGCACGGTGCTGGTGTAGGCCTCTGCGACGAACAGCAGCAGCAGCCATACGGCACGTTTTTTCCAAAGCTGCACGGCGCTGGTTTCGAGGTAAGGCCGCTCCAGCGGCAGCGTTGCCCCCTGGCGCTGCGCATCTTCCGTCACGTCATCTTCCAGCAAATGCGCAATTTCACGTTCGGTGAGACAACCCACCAGTTTCCCGTGGGTGACCACCGGTACAACGTCAACACCGGCATGGCTCAGCAGGGCGGCCACTTCTGCACGCTCATCGTCGGGTTTAACCTGCAAAAACTGAGAGACCATCAGCGCGCTAACGGCCTGAACGGTATTGGCTTCCTGTAATAACGTTCTGACCGAAATCATTCCGGCCAATCGGCCATTATTTTCAATAAAAATATGCGTTGGAATATCGTCATCTTTTAATTGTGCGAAGAAATGTTCACGCGCCAGCGCGACACATAATGAGGCGTCGAGGACAATAAAATCCGTATTCATATATTGCGCGATGGCGCTGTCGTTAAATGCCGGAAGTGAATTATGGATGGTGTAAGACATAGTGAATTCCCTTTGAATATAATTATCTCTCAGGGGCGAGCAAGACAGGGCATGTCGAAGAGGAGATCCCCACGTCCTGGGTTCAGCACTGTACACCGTATCCCCGAAGGGAAGTTATACTGACAAAGCCTTGATTCGACAGTGCCTGTTTTACCCTGTGTTGTTTCTCTCGAAACCACCAGAGCGATAACGTGTATTTGTACAGGAGCCTCGCCATAACGAGATCGTAGTAAAGCGGTAGGGATAATACGCCAGTTTTTAAATGCTGCTTTAAAATATCAATAATGTTGACGAACGGTTTAAGTTAAATATATTTAATCCGCGTTGAGGTTTTATTTAATTCATTTCACTTTAAATAGCAGATTCCCCTTTCTAAAGAGGCGCTGCGATGGAATGGCTCAATAATTTGCTTAATCATTTTGCACACTATCCGGCGCAGCTGTTCGCCTTGCTGGCGGTAATGGCGTTCTGCAAATCAACGGTGTTTGTCTCCTCCATTCTTCCGCCCGCGTCGCTGATGTTGCTTGGTGGGATTACCGTCAGTCAGACAACGCTTTCGCCCGTGCTGGCCTGGCTTGCCGTGGTGACGGGTGCGACGTGCGGCTCAGTGTTGAATTACCATCTGGGGCAGCTCATGGGCAATACGCGGATGATGATGCGCCTGAGTGCAAAACATGCCGATCGCTTTTTACGCATCCAGCATCAGTTAGAGAAAAACAGCGTGGCAGTGTTATTCACCGCCCGTTTTCTGGCGGTGCTGCGCTACATCGTACCGCTGGCGGCGGGGATGCTCAGAGTGAATGTCGGGAAGGTTTACGCGGTGAGCCTGATCTCTGCCGCCGTCTGGGCGGCGCTGTATGTCGGCGCGGTGATCGGCATCAGCGCCGGGTTTTCTCCCGGAGGGCTTTAGCCGTCCACGCGAATCACACGTATTCCAGCCACGTCATCCGTTTACTGGCGATCTGCGTATTTTGCCCGTTTATGCTGATATAGCAGCGCGTCCGCCTTCAGCATTGCCTCCTCCAGAGTATCACCCTCGCGCATCTGGTAACTCCCCCAGGAGAACGCCACCATTTTTTCCGTATCAATGGTCTGCAAATAACCTTGTATGCGTTCAATCATATCCCGGGAGCGGTCAATATTATTGTCGATCAGAATTAAACAAAACTCATCGCCGCCGAGCCGGATTCCGTAATCGCTTTTGCGAATCGACTGAGCCAGCGCCAGCCCCAGGGACTGAATCGCCTTATCGCCCATATGATGACCTAATGTGTCATTGATTCTTTTGAGTCCATCGCTATCGATAGCCATCACCGTGACCGGAATATCTCTCTCCACCAGTAACTGAATTTTTTGGTTGAGTTCTGGCGTGATCACTTTGCGGTTATACAGCCCGGTTAACACATCGGTAATATTGTCGCGGGAGAGTAATTTCTGACGGATAAACTGTTTGCGGGCATAGCGCAGCAGCATCACGGTAGCCAGGACGTAAAGCAGCACCAGCCAGAAAGTCAAAATCACCACGTAAATCGCATCGAGCTTAACGTGCAGGGTATAGTACTGCGTCATTTCATCTTTATAATTAATCAGATTCAGCGACCTAAGGATCGGCTTATGGAAAATGATATTCCCCCCGGTGGTATTATCCGTGACATACAGGGAGAGGAATTTCCACAATATTGGACGGTCAGGGGTAATAAATGATGTGGCCAGATCGTGAATATTAATGTCGGTGATCAGCAGACCTTTTATTTTTCCATCAAAAAATACCGGCTTGATCATGCTAATAATATTTCGCCTGGTATAGGCATCTTTATAAATGTGCGTCACAATATTTTCGCCCTGGATCAGATCTTCCAGCGCGTTATCATCTATCGTAATGGTGTTCGGGTTGTTTGCGAGATTGATTCTGTCCCCGTCGGCCACCAGCCAGTTACCAAAGGTGTAATCAAACGTGTTCACCAGATGGTTGATGTAAATATAGTTGTTTACGAGGTCAATATAATATCTGGTGCTATTAAACGCGTAGCCCGTGTAGTTGGAAAAAGTGTATTTTGACGAGGCTACAGTCTCCGTCATATTAATGACGGGCAGGGCGGGTACATCCTGCCCCCAGGTTTCGCAGGCGGAATTTCGCGTCTGAAGGGTCCCCTCCAGAAGAATGGTCGTTCTCGCCACCAGATTAAAGCCTTTGATCTCGCCAACAGTTTCAACTTTCTTGCAGAGCGATTTGGCTTTTTCTTTAGTATTCACGCCTGAGGCCGCTTGTTTAGAAAACGCGCGAGATAAACGATAGGCGATATCCTCATTAATAAATTCTTCATGGAAAAGGGCTGATTTCCCGTTCTCGGCAATGTAACCCATATAACCATGAAGATTCTTTACTTCATGTGAAATTAACGTTGCGAATATTGACGTTGTGCAGGCAATGATAATTATCGTTGCAGTGATATATTTACGTTGTGACAAGAAGGTTAATTCCTTTGCAATACCACCTAAGACTATTCGTAAGTATAACATTGAAACAGACTATTATTCAGTGAAGTTATATTTGAATGCTTAATTAAATCAGGCGCAATATACCGGCACGAATTCCGCTATATTGCGCCTGTGAAATTACAGACTCCCGGTTCCGCCATCCACCAGCAGATCAATACCCACGGTATAGCTGGACTCATCGGAGGCGAGATAGAGCGCCGCTTTCGCCAGTTCCTGCGGCGTACCCATACGCCCAAGCGGGACCAGGCTTGCGATATCCCCCTGCAGCGCTTTCTGTGCCTCTGCGCTCAGCCCCAGTTTGTTCAGCGCCGGGGTTTCTACCGGACCAGGGCTTAAGCCGTTCACGCGAATGCCACGTGGCAGAAGTTCCGCTGAAAGCGTCCGCGCCAGCGACAGCAGACCTGCTTTACTGGCCGCGTACACGCTGCTGGTGGGTAAGCCGATCCGCGCGCTCACCGATCCGCACAGGATCACCGAAGAGGGGTTATTCAACAGCGGCAGCAGGGCCTGTACCAGAAAGAACGGGCCTTTGAGGTTAATGCCCATCAACCGATCCCACGCCTCTTCGCGCCACTCTTCCAGCAGCCCGTGCGTCACATCACCGGCGTTGATAAACACCGCATCCAGTCGCGGCCAGCGTGCGGCGAGGGTATCTGCCAGCTGTTTCTGTTCCGCAATATTCCCCGCGTCGGTGGCGATCACCCAGGCGTTGTCCCCCAGCACGCGCTGGGCCTCGGCCAGAGTGTCCGGGTTACGTCCGGTCACCGCGACGTGTGCTCCTTCGGCGATGAACGCCTGCGCTGTCGCCAGACCGATGCCGCTGGTACCCCCGGTAATAAGCGTATATTTACCTGCTAAACGACCCATGGTTATCTCCTGAAATGTCACTGGAGAAAGCACTATAGAAACGTTAGTATCCAAAAGAAACCAGGTACCATTTGGATACTAATGAGGCGAAGGGTGTGCTATGGCGCAAACAGGCGAACTAACCTGCGAAAAAAATTCTGCGACGGAATCCTGTCCGATGACGCAGTTCGTCAATCTGATTTCCGGCAAATGGGCGATCCCCATTCTCTATCGTTTGATTGTGCTGAACAGCCCGGTGCGTTTTGGCGATTTGCTGCGCGCCGCCGCGCCCATCACTCAAAAAGAGCTGACCAAACAGCTGCGATTATTTGAACAGCGTGGGCTGGTGTCGCGCACCATTTATCCGGAAATCCCGCCGCGAGTGGAATATCAGATAACGGCGTTAGGGTTGACGCTGCAGAGTGCGCTCTCTCCGCTGGCCGCCTGGATGCGGGAGTACGGCGACCAGCTGGAGCGCTAGTTTAACGACTGAAATAACGCGGGGCCGGGACGCCGGTGCGCGCGCTGTTGAACAGGGCCAGACGCGCCTCTTCATAGCCCTCCCACAGCTGCACATCGTGCATTGGCGGGATAGTAATCAGTTCACCCTGATCCAGCCCGGCCAGTGCCGCATCGACCATATTGTCGGTGGTCATCACCGATCCTTCCGGCAGATCGTTCATCGAGACACCCGAAATCTCCCAGATTTCAGTCGCGGTGGCGGCAGGTAACACGGCCTGAATCCGCACGCCGCTGTCGGCAAACTCTTCCTGCAATCCGCGCGTAAAATTGAGCACCCACGCTTTGGTGGCACTATAGAGCGCGCTGCCCGCACGGGCGTGGATCGACAGCACCGAGGCGATATTGATCAGCGTACCGCGACGGTTTTCCGCCAGACGTGGAAGAACCGCGAGCGTCAAACGCATCAGCGCAGTCGTGTTGAGAGTATTGATGGCCTGATGCGATGCGGCATCACTGGCGAGGAACGGCGCCATTTGCGCCGTGCCTGCATTATTGACCAGCGTGTCGATGGCGGTATTACTGTGCAGCACTTCCTCGACGGCGCGGATCCCCGTCTCTTGTGTCAGGTCAGCAACCAGAATCTCGACGTTAACGCCATAGCGTTCACGCAGTTGCGATGCCAGCGCGTTCAGACGATCTTCCCGGCGGGCGACCAGCACCAGGTTGATGCCCCGCGCAGCGAAACGATCGGCGTACACCGCGCCAATACCGGATGATGCCCCTGTGATCAACGCGGTCGAGTGTTGAGTTGTCATTGCGTGTTACCTCAAAGCGGAGTGGGTTAATGGTTTCAATATGAAACTGAATCAACTGTGAGATATTTGGTTTTATAATGCAACTAATTTGCGGAGATTATTTTTATTCTGCGGTCAGAAGGAGGGCGGAGGTACGGCTAATGTATTGAAAATAAGGACTAAGGCAGTTTTGGGACCACTTCGTCCGGCGTCAGTTCGCGACCATCGTGCGCGATAAGCGCCAGCTTACGCAGCGGCTGACGATGTTCGGCATCCACCAGCACGCTTCCCAGCTCGTTTTCCGCAAACAGAAATTCGTTGCCCCACTGGGACAACGCCACCAGCACCGTCTGCAAGGCACGGCCTTTATCGGTCAGGACATACTCCTGCCAGGCGCTGCCGTCGGAGGCGGGCTGCAATACCAGAATCTCTTCTTCCACCAGCAGCTTGAGGCGCGTGGCAAGCATATTTTTGGCGATGCCGAGGCTTTTCTGGAACTCTCCAAAGCGCTTCAGCCCGCGCAGGGCGTCGCGCACAATCAGCAGCGACCACCAGTCGCCGATAATATCGAGCGAACGGGCGACGGGGCAGGTACTCTCTTCAAGACGGGTTCGTTTCACAGTCACTCCTGAGGTTGATAGTTTTATTATAAAACCTTTTTTCGCCCGCGTAAAAAGAGATAACTATCAGTTTGAGAAATGGTTCCCGGAAATATGTCATCAATCTGTCACAATCACATCGACGATAATAATACGTGAGGAACAAGGGATGAGAAAAACACTACTCGCTATTGCAGTGGCTGGCACTGTAACACTGACCTCTGGCGTTCAGGCGCAACCGGCCCCGGAAGGCTATCAGTTGCAGCAGGTTTTAATCATGAGCCGCCACAACCTGCGCGCGCCGCTGGCGAATAACGGCAGCGTGCTGGAGCAGTCCACGCCGGGCAAATGGCCGGAATGGGAGGTGCCGGGCGGGCAGCTCACCACCAAAGGCGGCGTGCTCGAAGTCTATATGGGCCATTACATGCGTGAATGGCTGGCGGAGCAGGGGATGGTGACCACTGGCGAATGCCCACCAGCTGACGCAGTCTATACCTATGCCAACAGTCTGCAACGTACCGTCGCGACCGCGCAGTTCTTTATCACCGGGGCTTTCCCGGGCTGTGATGTGCCGGTGCATCATCAGGAAAAAATGGGCACCATGGACCCAACCTTTAACCCGGTGATCACCGATAATTCGCCGGAGTTCCGCGAAAAAGCGGTCAAAGCGATGGAGACCGAGCGTCAGGGCATGAAGCTGGATGAGAGCTACAAGCTGCTGGAGCAGATCACCAAATACACGGATTCCCCGTCCTGCAAAGAGAAAAAAGAGTGCTCTCTGACCGAGGCTAAAGACACTTTCACCGCCGATTATGAAAAAGAGCCGAGCGTCTCTGGTCCGCTTAAAGTGGGCAACTCGCTGGTGGATGCCTTTACGCTGCAGTATTACGAAGGTTTCCCGCTGGATCAGGTGGCGTGGGGCGAAATCAAAACGGACCAGCAGTGGCGCGTCCTGTCACAGCTGAAAAATGGCTATCAGGATTCTCTTTTCACCTCCACAGAAGTGGCGCGGAACGTCGCCAAACCGCTGGTGAAATATATCGATAAGGCACTGGTCACCGATCAAGCGAAAGCACCGAAAATCACCGTGCTGGTGGGGCATGACTCCAACATCGCATCGCTGCTGACGGCGCTGGATTTCAAACCTTATCAGCTGCATGACCAGCACGAACGCACGCCGATTGGCGGGAAAATTGTCTTCCAGCGCTGGCATGATAAGAGTGCGAATCGTGACCTGATGAAAATTGAGTATGTCTATCAAAGCTCAGAGCAGTTGCGAAACGCCGATGTGCTGTCGCTGAAATCTCCGGCGCAGCGTGTGACGCTCGAACTGAAAGACTGTCCGGTGGATACCAACGGTTTCTGCCCGATTGATAAATTTAATACGCTGATGAACGACGCGGCGAAATAAGTAAAAACCCCCCGCTTCGGCGGGGGGCAACGGTCAGACGTTTTTACGTTCGATGGTTTGCTCGCCCCAGAAGAGCGAGTCTTTGTCTGTTTTGTCGAAGGCACGGACCAGCACTTCATCGCTCCCGTCCTCCCAGATTTTCTCCGCCAGCTTCTCGTCATATTCCGCGACTTCAAAGATCGCCTCGGCAATTTCTGGAGAGGTATTGCGTAAACTTGCCCACTCACCGACGTGATGAGCTTTGGATTGTTGAGTTGGCATGCTTGTCCTCCTGTTGAGGTTAACCGTTCAGTTTTTTCGCGAGGCCCGCGACGTGCTCACCCTGATAACGGGCGATGGCCAGCTCTTCCTGGCTTGGCTGACGCGAACCGTCGCCGCCAGCAATGGTGGTCGCCCCGTACGGTGTCCCGCCGCGCACCTGTGAAACATCAAACAATTCTTGCGCACCGTAGCCAATCGGCACAATCACCATCCCGTGATGGGCAAGGGTAGTCCAGGTGGAGGTGATCGTCTGCTCCTGGCCGCCGCCGGTCCCGGTTGAGCTAAAGACGCTGGCCAGTTTGCCGTACAGTGCGCCTGACGCCCACAGCCCACCGGTCTGATCCAGGAAGGTACGCATCTGCCCGGACATGTTGCCAAAGCGCGTTGGGGTACCAAAGATGATGGCGTCATAGTCGGCCAGCTCTTGCGGGGTTGCCTGCGGCGCATTCTGTGTTTTACCGCCTGCTTTTAGAAACGCCTCGGCGTTCATGGTTTCCGGTACGCGTTTTACCACGACCTCAACACCATCCACTTTACTTGCGCCTTCCGCCACCGCATGAGCCATGGTTTCAATGTGTCCATACATGGAATAATAGAGCACCAGAACTTTTGCCATCTTGCATCACTCCTCGATTGTGGTTTCTGGCAGCGAATCGCTGCGTTCTTTTAAAGATAAGACGCCACGGCCAGACTGCAAACCTGAAAGCCATTTCTTTGATTTATAACAAGATATCTAAGACGATTCCTTGTAGCAAAATGAAACATTTTTAAGAAATCGCGTTTCCTGAATGATAAGAGGAGCTTATTGGTCTCGCTTTCGCGATCTCACACGAATGGCTGATTTCATGTTGCAGAATATTACCGTTTACTGGCTGGATCGGCTCATTCCACTAAGCTTAGTTTCACGCGACGCAGACAAAGGTACTGACCTTGTGTCGTCAGGTGAAAGAATCCTCTTTTACTGAATGCAGTATGATGTCTAATGTTTCATATTCTGGAGGTTCGAGATGGCAAACCATCGTGGTGGGTCAGGTAATTTCGCTGAAGACCGTGACAGAGCATCAGAAGCAGGTCGTAAAGGTGGCCAGCAGAGCGGGGGCAACTTCAAGAATGACCCGCAGCGTGCATCTGAAGCTGGCAAAAAAGGGGGCAAAAACAGTCATGGGAGCAGTAATAAGAGTTAGCGTCTCCCCATTTCAGTGTCACCCAACCTGAAATATCCCCCTGCCGCCGGGTTTCCCGGCGGTTTTTTCGTTTCATGACATTGAACTGTAACTAAAGCCATCGCACACTAGCGGATTGACTCTTGTTGCAGGTAGCTCATGTCCTCCTCTCGTTACGCCTTTTCCATCAAACCCCAGGAAGCGATCCTGATTCTGATCACCATGTTCTGGGGCGGTACGTTCCTCGCGGTGCAATACGCGGTGACGCTCAGCGATCCCTTTTTCTTCGTCGGGCTACGTTTTGCCACGGCGGCGATTGCGGTGGCGCTGATTTCACTGAAAACCCTGCGCGGTCTGACCCTGAAAGAGCTACAGGCTGGAGTGGCGATCGGCGTTGCTATCGCGATGGGCTACAGCCTGCAAACCTGGGGTTTACAGACCATCCCCAGCAGCAAATCGGCGTTTATTACCGCGATGTATGTTCCGCTGGTGCCGCTGCTGCAGTGGCTGTGTCTGGGCAGAATGCCGGGGCTGATGTCCTGCGTGGGTATTGTGCTGGCGTTTATTGGCCTGATCCTGCTTGCAGGACCGGGTGACAACCTGCTGGCGATGGGGCCGGGCGAAATCATTACGCTGATTGGCGCGGTGGCGATCGCGGCAGAAATTATTCTGATCAGCGCCTGGGCCGGAAAGGTCGACGTTAAACGGGTGACCGTCGTGCAGCTGGCAACAGCCTCAATAGTGGCCTTTATCGCGATGGTGCCTGCGGGCGAATCGGTGCCGCCAATGTCCACCGGCCTGGTGGTTGTGGCGCTCGGTCTGGGGATTTTCAGCGCCATTATTCAGGTGACAATGAACTGGGCGCAGCGCAGCGTTTCGCCCACGCGCGCAACCGTCATCTACACCGGTGAACCGGTCTGGGCCGGTATTTTTGGCCGTCTGGCGGGCGAACGCCTGCCACTGCTGGCGCTGTTAGGTGCGGCGTTTATCGTGCTGGGTGTGCTGGTCAGTGAGTTAAAGCTAAAAAAGAGACGTCGTGAAGCGGCCGATCTGACCCTCGAATAACGCGGTATTGCACCTGAAGCGCGGCCATTCACTCTGCCAGCGCTATCCTGTGCCGGGTAAGGCGACGTGCCATTACCCGGCACAAACCTTCTGTCAGGAATCCTGACGCACTACTTCAGCCTGAGTAACCTCAGCCGTGCGCCGGCTCAGCAGCGCATTCAGTAAAATTGCGCCAAAGGTCGCCGTCCCAATCCCGCCCAGAGTAAAGCCGCCGAGCGTCAGGGCGAAATCCCCTGCACCGAGCACCAGCGTTACGGCGACCATTATCAGGTTGCCATTCTGGTTGAGATCCACACGGTTCTGCACCCAGATGCGAGCGCCTGCCACGGCAATCAGACCAAACACCACAATCGACGCTCCGCCAATCACCGGCGCCGGAATGGTGTGGATCAGCGCCCCGAATTTCGGAGAAAAGCCCAGCAGCAGGGCAATCACCGCCGCGGCGACAAACACCAGCGTGGAGTAAACCTTGGTCACCGCCATCACGCCGATATTCTCCGCGTATGTCGTCACGCCGCTGCCGCCCACGGCGCCAGAGAGCATCGTGGCCAGCCCGTCACCCACGAACGCGCGCCCCATGTACGGGTCCATGGTACGCCCGGTCATTCCAGCAACCGCTTTGAGATGGCCTAAGTTTTCCGCCACCAGAATCACCGCGACCGGTGCGATAAGCATCATCGCCTGCCCGCTAAAGGTGGGGGAGGTGAGGTGCGGCAGACCAAACCAGGCGGCGTTTTGCACCAGCGTAAAATCGACCGGTTTGCCCAGCCCCAGCACGCTGGTCATCAGGGCATACACCAGGCAGGCCGCAATCAGCCCCACCAGGATCAACAGCCGCTGAATCATTCCTCGGGTAAATACCGCGACCAGACCAATACACAGCACCGTCACCGCCGCCATCCAGCTATCAAAAGACGAGCCGGAGACGCTTTTCACCGCGATAGGCGCAAGATTCAGGCCAATCGCCATCACCACCGCCCCGGTCACGACCGGCGGCATCAGGCGTTCGATCCAGCGGGTGCCGACCTTCATCACCACCAGCCCAATAAGGGTGTAGATAAACCCGCAGGCGATAATGCCGCCGAGGGCGATGCTGAGATTGGGGTTGATGCCCTGGCCGTTATAGCCCGTGGCGGCGATCACTACACCGACAAAAGCGGCACTTGAGCCAAGGTAGCTCGGCACGCGCCCGCCGGTGATGAAAAAGAACAGCAGCGTGCCAATCCCCGACATCAGGATCGACAGATTCGGATCAAGCCCCATCAGAATGGGCATCAGCACCGTCGCGCCAAACATAGCGACCGCATGCTGAACCCCCATCACCACGGTGGGTAGGACGGGAAGCCTCTCATCCGGCGCGACCACGCCGCGTTCAGTGGAGGTCGAGGTTAACTGCCAGTGGGGAAAACTGAACAAGGCCATGAGCTGTCTCCTTAAGGAGGGTTAACAGGCGGGTCGCAGGAGTGCGTGATAGCCGCGATCAAACCACACCAGTCCCTGCGGCGCGGGGTGGCGGGTAATGGAGACAATGTCGCAAAACAGAATGTCGTGGGTACCGACGCTGACCACCTGGCTGATGCGGCAGTCGAACGACGCCAGGGCCTCCTCCAGCCGTGGGCAGCCCGTTTCACCGATCTGCCAGTTTGCCGCCGCGAAGCGTTCCGCCATCGGCGTTTTCCCGCCGAACAGGTTAGACAGCGGCTCTTGTCCGGCGCAGAGGGTATTGACGCACAAGGTGCGGTTTTCGCTAAACGTCGGCCAGACGGACGCGCCGCGATTCAGGCACACCAGCAGCGTGGGCGGTGAGTCGGTCACGCTGCACACGGCGCTGGCGGTAAATCCCGCCTGTCCGGCAGGGCCATCGGTGGTGATGATATTCACCGCCGCGCCGACGCAGGCCATCGCGTCGCGAAAGGTTTGTTGATCCGGTACGCTCATGTTTGCTCCTTACGCCAGTCCGCAGGCATCTTCAAAGGTCAGACGCGGCAACCGGGCATAGACTTTGCTCGCATCGCCATACCCGATATTGATCAGCAGATTGCTTTTCAGACCGGTGCCGGTGAAAAAGGCTGCATCCACTTTTTGCGGATCAAAGCCGGACATCGGCCCGGTATCCAGCCCCAGAGCGCGACAGGCGAAGATCAGATAGGCTGCCTGCAGGGAGCTATTGCGAAACGCCGTCTCCTGGGCGAGTTCCGGGCTGGTGGTAAACCAGCTGCGGGCATCGCCGTGGGGGAACAGTTCAGGTAAACGCTCATAAAATTCGCTGTCCCACGCCACGATCGCCGTGACGGGAGCGGCAAGGGTTTTTGCCAGGTTGCCGCTGGAGAGGGCCGGCGCCAGTTTTTCTTTGCCTTCGGGCGTGCGAACAAACACGATCCGCGCGGGGGAACAGTTGGCGGAGGTCGGTCCCCATTTCATCAGGTCGTAAATCTCACGCAGCGTCTCATCGCTGACCGGAATATCCTGCCAGCCGTTGTGCGTTCGGGCGTCGGTAAAGAGCGTTTTCAGCGCGCTCGGGTTGATGGCTTCGCTCATGGCGGCTCCTTATAGCACTTTTTCACGCGTATGCAGCAGGCTGGCAAGCCCGTTCAGCAATAGCGTATTAAACGTATCGGGATCGGTGACGTTGCAGGCGTGTCCGCCCTGGCGCATCACCACTTTTTCGCTGTGGGGCAGCGCGGCGTGCAGCGCAGACGAACAGACGGCGGGCACCAGCAGATCGTCTGCGGAGCAGATCACCTGCACCGGGCAACGAATCCGCGCCGCATCCCGGCTAAAATCCGCCTGTTTCAGGGCCTGAAGCCGACGCAGCAGATTCGCTTTCCCCTGGAAGTGGGCGAGCGCCAGGGCCTCTTCGGCCTCCATGCGCGGGCCACGGGCCGCCATCCAGTCTGCGGGATAGAGAAACAGGGGCTGCGCCTCCACCCAGGCCTGCGCGCCGCCCGCATGCAGCAGACGCTCGCGGATCTGAAAGCAGCGGCGGGTATGGGCGTTTAACGTTAGCCAGCCGTTGACGGACACCAGCGCGGTGAGCGCATCAGGGTGATCGAGAGCTAACTGCAGGCCGACCAGCGCCCCCAGCGCGTGGCCCACCACGCAAAAGCGCAGAATGCCTGCCTCTGCCAGCGCCAGATACAGCTCCTGCGCCATCTGCGCGAGAGAATAGCCCTCGGGCAACGCCTCGGGATTATTCCCGGTCCCACGCTGGTCGTAGCACACCACCTGATACTCTTGCTCCAGCACTGCCAACTGCGGCAGCCAGTAGCCACCCGCGCCGCCCAGCCCGGCAATGAGAACCACCACCGGCGCACCGGCGTACGGGGGCGGTGAAACGGATATTTTCATGGCAACCTCATTTTCCGATATGCGCAACGGTCGCGATTTCGACCAGCGCCTCGGGCTTTACCAGTCCGCACTGGATACAGAACCGTGCCGGTTTGTCGCCGGGGAAAAACTCGGCGTAAATTTCGTTAATCGCGGCGTAGTTTTTCCAGTCGGTGATAAAAATGCTGTTGAAGGTCACGTCCTCCATCGTTCCACCCGCCGTTTCGATAACGCTCCTGATGGTCTCGAGAACGTGGCGGGTTTGCGCCTTTGGGTCGTCGGGATAAACCACGTTGTTGTGCTTATCAAACGGCAGCGTGCCGGAGACATACACCACGCCGTCAGCGAGCGTGCCGGGTACAAAGGGCGCAATCGGCGTGCTGGTGCCTGCGGGAATGATCACGGATTTCGGCATAGTGTGGCTCCTCAGGCGATACGGGCTAACGATGGCGGGGAGACGGCATCGCAAAACTCGGCGACGGTGCTGACCCAGCCAAAAAAGGTTTCGATATTGAACAGGGCGGCCTGCTGCGCGAACTCCGGCCCGGCCTGGTGCGTTGCGTCTGCCAACACCACGCCGAAATACTCCAGGAAAAAGCCGTCGCGCAGGGTCGATTCCACGCAGACGTTGGTGGCGATCCCGGTGAAGACCAGATGGCGAATGCCTCGACTGCGCAGCAGGCTGTCGAGCGGGGTGTTGAAAAAGCCGCTGTAACGCGGTTTCGGCAGCACGATATCGCCGGGCTGTGGCACCAGTTCATCCACCAGCTGGTAATCCCAGCCACCTTTTGCCAGCAGTTTTCCCTGTAGCTCCGGCTGCTTACGCATGGTTTTCAGCGCGTTGGATTTGTGGAAGTTAGGCGAGCCGGGGCCACCGGCTTCCACGTACTGATCGTCCCAGCCGTTCTGAAACCAGATAATCAGCATGCCCGCCGCACGGGCGGCGGCAACGGCGGTGTTAATATTGTCGATTACCGGACGGGTGGCCGAGACGTCAAATCCGGCCAGATCCAGATAACCGCCCTGGCTTGCGTAGGCGTTTTGCATATCCACTACGATCAGCGCGCTCTGCTCAGGCGCAAAGGTGATGGCTTCCGGGCGTGCGTGTAACGTCGTCATTACGCGACCTCCCTGGTGACGGCGGGAATATGTGCGCGGCACTGCATTAGCGGCTGAATGCGCTCGCCAAAGGTCTCCACGCCGGTAAGGAAATCGTCAAAGGTCAGCAACACGCCTTCGGCACCGGGCACGCTGGCAACTTCATCGAGCATTCGCGCCACATTGGCGTAAGAGCCGACCAGCGTGCCCATGTTGATGTTGACCGCGGAGGTCGGGTCCGCCATCTGGCGCACGTTGGTGTCCGACCCGGAACGCGTGTCTTTCTGGCTCTGTTCCGTCAACCAGCTCAGGGCTTCTTCATCGGCACCGGCTTTGTAATGCTCCCATTTCGCCCGTGCGGCCTCGTCGGTTTCGTCGGCGATCACCATAAACAGCACATAAGAACCGACCTCGCGCCCGGTTACTTCCGCCGCTTCTTTCATCCGCGCTGCAGTCGGCGCGAAAGCGGCCGGGGTGTTGACGCCTTTGCCGAAGCAGAAATTGAAATCTGCGTGCTGCGCCGAGAACGCCATGCCTGCGTCGCTTTGTCCGGCGCAGATCACTTTCATCGGCGTGGAGGGCTGCGGGCTGACGCGGCAGTCGTTCATGGTGAAGTAATCGCCCTTGAAATCGCTCTTGCCGGTGCCCCACAGATCGCGCAGGACCTGCACGTACTCGGTAAGATAGTCATAGCGGCGCGAGAAATACTCATCGCCCGGCCACAGCCCCATCTGCTCGTATTCTGGTTTTTGCCAGCCGGTCACCAGATTCACGCCGAAACGACCGCCGGAGATAGAGTCAATGGTCGACGCCATACGCGCCACAATCGCCGGGGGCAGGGTGAGGGTGGCGGCCGTTGCGTAAATCTGAATGCGCGACGTTACCGCCGCCAGGCCCGCCATCAGGGTGAAGGACTCCAGATTGTGATCCCAGAATTCGGTTTTACCGCCGAAACCGCGCAGCTTGATCATCGAGAGCGCAAAATCGAAATGGTAATGCTCCGCCTTTTGCACAATGGCTTTGTTCAGTTCGAAGGTCGGCATGTACTGCGGCGCGTGGGAGGAGATTAGCCAGCCGTTATTGCCGATAGGGACGAATACGCCAATTTTCATCACGAACCTCTCTTCAACTCAGTGTGGGGTGAAAGTCAGACGTGGCGCTGCATCCTGCATTTCCTGTTCAGCCTCGTGAGATAGGTTTTGCAAAGGGAATGCCAGTTTTGAAAATGGCTTTGTTATTAGTGTGTTAACTGATGGTTGTTAAAAAGATGCCGGTAAAAGTGGACTAACTGGTCAAAAGCGATGCACACAAATCAGGCAGTTATGCGCGATTGAGGTGCAGAATGTCGTGAGAAGCGAGGGGTTTTGCTATGCTGAACGCACATCAACAAGGAGAGCAGGCATGACACAAGGCGCAGTGCAAACAGCAGGTAAACGTTCGCGGGCGGTGAGCGCCAAGAAGCAGGCCATTCTGAAAGCCGCACTGGAGACCTTTTCCCGGTTCGGCATTCACGGCACGCGTCTGGAGCAGGTGGCGGAGCTGTCCGGCGTGTCGAAAACCAATCTGCTCTACTACTACCCGTCGAAAGAAGCGCTCTATGTCGCCGTTCTGCAGCAAATTCTCGATATCTGGCTGGCGCCGCTGAAAGCGTTTCGCGAAGAACTGACGCCGCTGGTGGCGATCAAAGAGTACATTCGCCTCAAGCTGGAGGTCTCCCGCGACCATCCGCAGGCGTCGAAGCTGTTCTGCATGGAGATGCTGCAGGGTGCGCCGCTATTGCAGGCGGAACTGACGGGGGATTTAAAGCAGCTGATCGACGACAAATCGGCCATCATTGCGGGCTGGGTGGCGAGCGGAAAGCTGGCGCCAATCGATCCGCAGCACCTGATTTTCATGATTTGGGCCTCGACCCAACACTACGCTGACTTTGCCAGCCAGGTTGAAGCCGTGACCGGAAAAACGCTCCAGGATGAAGCGTTTTTCCAGAGTGCGGTGGATAACGTGCAGCGTCTGATTATTGAAGGGATTCGCCTGCGTTAATTGCCTGGCGGCAGCGGGCAGCTTAAATCGCCTTCTTCGCACTGCATCAGCGAGGCCAGAAACGCCTCGCGCTCGACGGTTTTTTCCGTCATGCACTGATTAATGATCATCGGCTGGATGCTGCCGCCTTCGGTGCCGGAACCGGCAAAGGCACAGTCGGCATCACGCAGTCCAATCCACGCCTGCTGGGCCTTTTTCAGTAAATCACGCTGGGGCACGGCAGCACGCTTCATCACGGCCTGGTACGTCTGATTCAGTTTTTTATCTGCCGCCTGATATTGCTGGGCGGTGCAGGTGTTCAGATCGGTCTGGGTGGTCGCACTGGCACACTCATCGGCCAGCGCGTTAGCGCTGAAGAGCAATACCGCGCCGGCAATCAATACTCGTTTCATTTTACCCTCCGTATAAAAAAGCCGGACGCGCTACGCTTATCCGGCCTACGGGTTCATTGTAGCTATACGATTAGCCGATTGTCATCAGGCTGGCGTTACCGCCTGCGGCCGCCGTGTTGACGCTAAGAGAGTGCTCAACGTACAGACGCTCCAGCAGCAAATTGGTTTCACCGCGCGCGAAGCCCTGCACCGACACAATCGCGCCGTCGCGCGCCGCTACCTGCTCGCACAGCTCACGCAGCTGATCGGAATCGCCGTGGTAAATCACGGCGTCGAAGGCCTGTGTGGTGATCACGTCCGGTTTCGCGAAGGTGATGCGCGCAGACACCTCTTTCGGCAGCTGTTTGGCGAGATCGCGGTGCAGACCATCCTCCGGCCACAGCACTTCACAGCCCGTTGCCGCAGCGGC
Source organism: Lelliottia sp. F153 (assembly GCF_002870005.1). NCBI lineage: Bacteria > Pseudomonadati > Pseudomonadota > Gammaproteobacteria > Enterobacterales > Enterobacteriaceae > Lelliottia > Lelliottia sp. F153. The sequence continues at coordinate 50,801 of NZ_PKFT01000010.1, forward strand.
AGCCAGCTGGACCAGCGCATCCTGTTCGTTGTCGGCGATGCACAGCACGCGCTCGCGCGGCATCAGCGTCCAGGTGTTGCGCTCACCGGTTGGGCCGGGGAGCAGACGCTGAGTACCGGCCTGCGCCTGTTCGCCATACTGCTGGCACAGGGCGTGCAGTTCCGGGCGTTTTTCCGCCCATTTGGTCAGCGCCTCCAGCGGCTGAGTCAGCAGCGTTTTCAGCTGCGCATCCACCGGACGTTCCGCATCCTGACGTGCCAGGGTCACGCCGAGGGCGTTCTCCGGACGGTTCGCCAGCAGACGATAGAGATAGAGCGGGCCACCGGCTTTCGGACCGGTGCCGGACAAGCCTTCGCCGCCGAACGGTTGCACGCCGACCACCGCGCCCACCATGTTGCGGTTGACGTAGAGGTTGCCGACTTTGGCGCTGCCCGTCACCTGAGCGATGGTTTCGTCGATACGGGTATGCACGCCGAGGGTCAGACCGTAGCCGGAGGCGTTAATCTGATCGACCAGCGCCTCGAGGTTGTTGCGGCTGTAGCGCACCACGTGCAGCACCGGGCCGAAGACCTCTTTTTTCAGCTCGTCAAAGCTGGAAAGCTCAATCAGCGTCGGCGCAATAAAGGTGCCGGTGTTCCATTCGCGGGCGTCTTCGCTGTTCTCGCGAACCGCCTGGAAGACCGGACGGCCTTTGGCACGCATCGCCTGAATGTGCTGTTCGATATTGGCTTTGGCTTCGGCGTCAATCACCGGGCCAATGTCAGTGGTCAGTCGGCCTGGGTTACCCATCCGGCATTCTGCCATCGCACCGCGCAGCATTTTCAGCGTGTGGTCGGCGATATCATCCTGCAGGCATAGCACGCGCAGGGCGGAGCAACGTTGTCCGGCGCTGTCGAAGGCCGAGGCCAGCACGTCCACCACCACCTGTTCGGTCAGGGCGGAGGAGTCGACGATCATCGCGTTCATCCCGCCCGTTTCGGCGATCAGCGGCGTCGGACGCCCCTGCGGATCGAGACGGGTGGCGATGTTGCGTTGCAGCAGCGTTGCCACTTCCGTGGAACCGGTAAACATCACACCACGCACGCGGTTGTCAGAGGTCAGCTGAGCGCCGACGGTTTCACCGCGACCCGGCAGAAGTTGTACCACGCCTGCCGGAACACCGGCTTCGAGTAAGATCTGAATACCCTGAGCGGCAATCAGCGGCGTCTGTTCAGCGGGTTTCGCCAGCACGCTGTTACCGGCGGCAAGCGCGGCAGCAATCTGGCCGGTAAAGATCGCCAGCGGGAAGTTCCACGGGCTGATACAGACCACCGGACCCAGCGGGCGGTGAGTTTCATTATCGAAGTCGTTGCGTACCTGACCGGCGTAGTAGTGCAGGAAGTCGACCGCTTCGCGCACTTCGGCGATGGCGTTACTGAAGGTTTTCCCGGCTTCGCGCACCAGGATGCCAATCAGCTGTTGCATCTGGCCTTCCATCAGCACGGCGGCGCGTTCGAGGATCGCGGCACGCTCCTGCGGCGGCGTTGCGAACCAGATTGGTGCATTGTTGACGGCGTTTTCCAGCGCCAGCTCGACTTCCTGGGCGGTGGCTTCGCGGGCAAAACCGACAATATCTTTCGGTTCGGCCGGGTTGATCACCGGCTGCATGTCGCCTGCGTCAACGGGCTGTTCGAGAATCGGCTTCGCCTGCCATTTCTGCAGGGCGCTGTTGAGCAGGGCGGAGGAGAGGGAGGCCAGACGGTGTTCGTTCGCCAGATCCAGACCCGCTGAGTTGGTGCGATCGCTGCCGTACAGCTCACGCGGCAGGGCAATTTTCGGATGCGGCAGGCCGAGCTGGCCCTCCTGAGCTGCCATTTTTTCCACGGCCTGCACCGGATCGGCAACCAGTTCATCAAGCGGCAGTGTGGTATCGGCAATACGGTTGACGAAGGAAGTGTTCGCGCCGTTTTCCAGCAGACGACGCACCAGATAGGCAAGCAGCGTTTCGTGTGTGCCAACCGGAGCATAAATACGGCACGGTCGGTTCAGTTTGCCTTCCGCCACTTTACCGGTGACCTGTTCGTACAGCGGTTCACCCATACCGTGCAGGCACTGGAACTCGTACTGGCCCGGATAGTAGTTTTGCCCGGCCAGGCTGTAGATCGCCGCCAGCGTATGGGCGTTGTGGGTGGCGAACTGCGGGTAAATCAGGTTCGGCACGTTAAGCAGTTTTTTCGCACAGGCGAGGTAAGAAACGTCGGTGTAGACCTTACGGGTGTAGACCGGATAGCCTTCCAGCCCCTCCATCTGCGCACGTTTGATTTCGCTGTCCCAGTAGGCGCCTTTTACCAGACGGATCATCAGGCGACGGCGGCTGCGGGAGGCGAGGTCGATAAGATAATCAATCACAAACGGACAGCGTTTCTGATAGGCCTGAATGACGAAGCCGATACCGTTCCAGCCCGCCAGCTCTGGCTCGAAGCACAGTTTTTCCAGCAGATCGAGGGAGATCTCCAGGCGGTCGGCCTCTTCGGCATCGATGTTAATCCCGATATCGTACTGGCGCGCCAGCAGGGTCAGGGATTTCAGGCGCGGGTAGAGTTCATCCATTACGCGATCGTACTGAGCGCGGCTGTAGCGTGGGTGCAGGGCAGAGAGCTTGATGGAAATCCCCGGCCCTTCGTAAATGCCGCGACCGTTCGAGGCTTTACCAATCGCGTGGATCGCCTGCTGGTACGAGACCATATAAGCCTGCGCATCGGCGGCGGTCAGGGCCGCTTCGCCGAGCATGTCGTAAGAGTAGCGGAAGCCTTTCTCTTCCAGCTTGCGGGCGTTGGCCAGCGCTTCGGAGATGGTTTCACCGGTGACGAACTGTTCGCCCATCAGACGCATCGCCATGTCCACACCTTTGCGGATCAGCGGTTCGCCGCTCTTACCGATAATGCGGTTCAGGGAGCGGGAAAGGTTGGCTTCGTTATGGGTGGAGACCAGTTTGCCGGTAAACAGCAGGCCCCAGGTGGCAGCGTTGACGAACAGCGACGGGCTGCGGCCAATGTGCGAGTGCCAGTTACCGTTGCTGATTTTGTCGCGGATTAATGCATCGCGAGTGGCTTTGTCCGGAATACGCAGCAGCGCTTCCGCGAGGCACATCAGCGCCACGCCTTCCAGCGAGGAGAGGGAGAACTCCTGCAGCAGCCCTTGCACCATACCGGCGCGACCACTGGCAGATTTCTGATTACGCAGTTTGTCGGCGAGCTGATATGCCAGGCTATGCGCCTGGGACGCAATCGGCTCCGGCAGACGGGCCTGCTCCAGCAGCATCGGCACGGCGTCGGTTTCGGCGCGACGATACGCGGCGGTGATCGCGGCGCGGCTCACGGACTGCGGCAGGATCTGCTCGGCAAAGTCGAGGAACGGCTGGTGGTTCTCTTCGGCGATGGCGGCGGCGTCTTCGCTTTCGTTGGCGGCACCCGCCAGCAGGGCAGGCAGTTCCGGTAAGTCGTCTTCGTTTTCCAGACGTTCCAGATAATTAAAAATGGCCTGTTTAATCAGCCAGTGCGGCGTGCGGTCAATGCGGGTTGCAGCGCTCTTAATCCGTTCGCGGGTCGCGTCATCCAGCTTAACCCCCATGGTGGTCATGCCCATGCCAGTAACTCCTGTTGATCTTTAGTGATGTTCGTTCGTTAGCGTGAAATATCCACCATGTTGCAACTTTGTGCAACCGTGTTAAATGTGACCTGGGCTGCAAGCTGAAAAATGAATGGATTGTTAACGATAAGTAAGCTGGTAAATACGATGAGATTCTGCGTGTGAAGCCCGTTTTTATGCGGCACTTAACACTTTTAAAAGGTGCAACCCGTAAAAGCGTGAGCGAGTGCAACCTATACGAAAGACCTATAAATCCAGGGATGAATTTGATGTAAATGCAGTGTTAAATCATTTGTGCATGTGGAGCGCTTACGGCAGGATACGCGCGCCCAACCGAAATACACTCATGATTATCACGTTCCGATAATCGAATAATAAGGCAGTCCGGACGGCTGTCGCTCGATATTTTTGGAGATTTTAAATGGCTATTAGCACACCGATGCTGGTGACATTTCTCGTTTATATTTTTGGCATGATCCTGATAGGGTTTATTGCATGGCGTTCGACCAAAAACTTTGACGACTATATTTTAGGTGGGCGTAGTTTAGGGCCCTTCGTGACCGCGCTGTCAGCGGGCGCATCCGACATGAGCGGCTGGCTGCTGATGGGGTTACCGGGCGCGATTTTCATCTCCGGGATTTCCGAAAGCTGGATTGCCATCGGCCTGTGTATCGGGGCATGGATTAACTGGAAACTGGTGGCCGGTCGTTTGCGTGTTCACACCGAAGTGAACAACAACGCGCTGACGCTTCCGGACTATTTCACCAGCCGTTTCGAAGATAAAAGCCGCGTACTGCGTATTATCTCCGCGCTGGTGATCCTGCTGTTCTTCACCATCTACTGTGCGTCCGGGATTGTCGCCGGGGCTCGTCTGTTCGAAAGCACTTTCGGCATGAGCTATGAAACCGCACTGTGGGCCGGTGCTGCAGCCACCATCCTTTACACCTTCGTCGGTGGCTTCCTGGCTGTGAGCTGGACGGATACCGTGCAGGCGAGCCTGATGATTTTCGCCCTGATCCTCACCCCGGTGATTGTAATTATCACCGTCGGCGGGTTTGGCGATTCGCTGGAAGTGATCAAGCAAAAGAGCATTGAAAACATCGATATGCTCAAAGGGCTGAACTTCGTGGCCATCATCTCACTGATGGGCTGGGGCCTGGGCTACTTCGGCCAGCCGCACATTCTGGCGCGTTTCATGGCGGCGGACTCTCACCACAGCATCGTGCATGCGCGTCGTATCAGTATGACGTGGATGATCCTGTGCCTGGCGGGTGCGGTCGCGGTCGGCTTCTTCGGCATTGCGTACTTCAATAACAACCCGGCGCAGGCGGGGGCGGTGAACCAGAACGCCGAGCGCGTGTTTATCGAGCTGGCGCAGATTCTGTTTAACCCGTGGATTGCCGGGATTTTACTGTCGGCGATTCTGGCGGCGGTGATGTCGACGCTGAGCTGTCAGCTGCTGGTCTGCTCAAGCGCCATTACAGAAGATCTGTACAAGGCCTTCCTGCGTAAAGGCGCGAGCCAGAAAGAGCTGGTGTGGGTCGGACGCTTTATGGTGCTGGCGGTGGCGCTGGTCTCTATCGCGCTGGCCGCAAACCCGGAAAACCGCGTGCTGGGACTGGTGAGCTACGCCTGGGCGGGCTTTGGTGCGGCCTTTGGTCCGGTGGTGCTGTTCTCTGTACTCTGGTCACGCATGACCCGAAACGGCGCGCTGGCGGGGATGATCATCGGTGCAGTGACGGTTATCGTCTGGAAACAGTTCGCGTGGCTGGGCCTGTATGAAATCATTCCAGGCTTTATCTTTGGCAGCATCGGGATTGTGGTGTTCAGCCTGCTGGGTAAAGCGCCGTCGACGGCTATGCAGGAACGTTTTGCCGAAGCGGATGCGCATTACCACACGGCACCACCGGTAAAGTTACAGCCTGAATAAGCGTTAACAGGTGTTCAAAGCCGGGTAAGGCGTCGTCGCCGCCCGGCTTTTTTTCTGTCAGAACTGCACGCAGACCGGCTGATCAACGCGCATCACCGACTCCTGTGCAAACCGTGATTTGTAGATCCCGCGTAATGCTTCGATATTGCTCTCGCTCTGGGCATCTTTTCCGTGGATCAGCATTAACGCTTTACTTGGCTCACGCGCCACTTTCCCGTCATTGCCCAGCCACTGTCCGCGCGCATCAAACACCGTTAAGCCATCGCGAAAACGCGGCGTCACGTCCTGATCGACAAACTGCTGCCACTCCTGCCCGGTGATGGCGGCACCCGCCGGACGATTCAGACCGAAATAGAGCGTGGTTTGCTGCATCTGGTTATCCACTTTGCAGGTGGCGTCAGGAGCCGTATGCGAGGGGGCGTTGCAGCCGGCCAGCATGAAAAGTGCGGCAACCATAAGCCCTGTTTTGATGGTCATTGTTCGCTATCCTCATTGTTATTGTTGCAAGAAAAAGCCGGGTGGCGCTAACGCTGACCCGGCCTGCATATCATCTGTTCGACAACGGTGTTAAAGCACCAGCCCCGCAAAACTTGCCGACAGCAAGCTCACCAGCGTCGCGCCATACACCAGACGCAGACCAAAGCGAGACACCACGTTGCCTTGCTTCTCGTTCAGCCCTTTGATCGCCCCGGCCACGATGCCGATAGAGGCAAAGTTGGCGAACGACACCAGGAAGATAGAGAGAATGCCCAGCCCGCGCGGTGTCATTTGACCGGCAATTTTTTGCAGCTCAATCATCGCCACAAATTCATTCGCCACCAGTTTGGTCGCCATAATACTGCCCGCGTTCAGCGCATCACTCAGGGGAATGCCCACCAGCCACGCCAGCGGATAAAACACATAGCCAAGGATCTGCTGGAAGCTCATTCCAAACAGGCTGGAGAAGAGGGCGTTGACGGCGCTAATAAGGGCAATAAAGCCAATCAGCATCGCCAGAATAATCATCGCTACTTTAAAACCGGCCAGAATATACTCGCCCAGCATCTCAAAGAAGCTCTGGGATTCGTGCAGTTTTTCCAGTTTGATTTCCGGCTCAGCTTCCGGGCTTGCCGGGTTAATGACCGACAGAATAATAAAGGTGCTGAACATATTGAGGATCAGCGCCGCGACCACGAATTTCGCATCGAGCATGGTCATATAAGCGCCGACGATCGACAGGGAAACGGTGGACATCGCCGTCGCCGCCATGGTGAACAGGCGACGAGACGAGAGATCGCCGAGCACCCCTTTGTAAGCAATGAAGTTTTCCGACTGGCCGAGAATCAGTGAGCTGACGGCGTTAAAGGATTCCAGCTTGCCCATGCCATTCAGTTTTGACAGCAGGGTGCCGATCAGACGAATAAAAATCGGCAGAATTCGCCAGTGCTGGAGAATACCGATCAGGGCAGAAATAAAGATAATCGGACACAACACGCCGAGGAAAATGAACGCCAGCCCTTTTTCACCCATTCCGCCAAAGACAAAATTGGTGCCCTCCGCGGCAAATTTCAGCAGGGATTCAAAGAAACCGGAGACATATTTAATCACGAAGAGACCGCTTTCGGCGTGCAGGAAAAAGAACGCCAGCGCAATTTCAATCACAATAAGCTGTAAAACATAACGAATACGAATTTTTCGGCGGTCGAAACTCACCAGCCAGGCGAGCGCAAGAATAATGACCAGCGCCAGCAGGAAATGAACAAAGTTATACATTTTGAATTTTCAGCAGGTAAACGAAGCGCTTATTTAGCCATAGGGCAGGGAAACCGTAAATGGGCATTTACGTTATAAGTTATATACATAACGGTAACGATCGTAACTATTAACCGGCGATGGATTTACAACTGGTCATCAAAACCTGACACAATTCGCTTGTTTTTCTTTCTGCCGTAATGATAATCACTATCACAGTTATTTACCTTTCTTTGCACCAGTTGACCGCGATAAACATTTAAGGTGTCGGCATGTTTGTTCCATTTCTCATTATGTTACGTGAAGGGCTTGAAGCGGCCTTAATTGTCAGTCTGATTGCCAGCTACCTGAAGCGCACCCAGCGCGGCCGCTGGATTGGTGTGATGTGGATTGGCGTTATTCTCGCCGCCGCACTCTGTTTAGGTCTTGGGATCCTGATTAACGAAACCACCGGTGAATTCCCGCAAAAAGAGCAGGAGCTGTTCGAAGGGATCGTGGCGGTGATTGCCGTGGTGATCCTCACCTGGATGGTATTCTGGATGCGCAAAGTGTCGCGTAACGTCAAAGTGCAGCTGGAGCAGGCGGTCGATCACGCGCTGCAAAAGGGTAACCACCACGGCTGGGCGCTGATTGGGATGGTCTTTTTCGCCGTCGCCCGCGAAGGGCTGGAGTCGGTCTTCTTCCTGCTGGCGGCGTTCCAGCAGGACGTAGGGATCTGGCCGCCGCTCGGCGCGATGCTGGGGCTCGCCACCGCGATTGTGCTGGGATTCATGCTCTACTGGGGCGGCATTCGCCTGAACCTTGGCGCGTTCTTCAAATGGACCAGCCTGTTCATTCTGCTGGTCGCCGCCGGGCTGGCGGCAGGGGCGATTCGCGCCTTCCACGAGGCGGGCCTGTGGAACCACTTCCAGGACGTTGCGTTCGATTTCAGTAATACGCTCTCCACCCACTCTCTGACCGGCACCCTGCTCGAAGGCATCTTCGGCTATCAGGAAACGCCGAGCGTCAGCGAAGTGGCGATGTATTTCATCTATCTCATTCCGGCGCTGGTGCTGTTCTTTATGCCATCACGCCCCAGTACTCAGCCGTCGCGTACTGCGCCCTGAAGTGCTTCGTGTTGTTTATACATACTTTTAGAAAGGGAAGGGTCATGGCAATTCAATTTCGACGTACTGCATTACAGGCAGGTGTGGCAGCGCTGTTTGCATATGCATTCTCAGCGGGCGCGGCAGATGTTCCACAGGTGAAAGTCACTGTGAACGATAAACAGTGTGAGCCGATGACCATCACGGTCAACAGCGGTAAAACCCAGTTTATCATTCAGAACCATAGCCAGAAGGCGCTGGAGTGGGAAATCCTCAAAGGCGTGATGGTGGTGGAAGAGCGTGAAAACATCGCGCCGGGCTTTACCCAGAAAATGACGGCTAACCTGCAGCCGGGCGAATATGACATGACCTGCGGCCTGCTGACCAACCCGAAAGGCAAGCTGATCGTCAAAGGCGAAGCCACGGCGGATGCGGCGAAAGGCGAAGCGCTGCTGAGTCTGGGCGAGGCGATCACCGCCTATAAAGCCTACGTGACCAAAGAGACCGCAGACCTGGTTGCTGGTACCAAAGCCTTTACCGACGCGGTAAAAGCGGGTGATATCGAGAAAGCCAAATCTCTGTACGCGCCAACGCGCCAGCACTACGAGCGTATCGAACCGATTGCCGAGCTGTTCTCTGACCTCGACGGCAGCATCGACGCCCGTGAAGATGATTACGAGCAGAAAGCCGCCGATCCGAAATTCACCGGCTTCCACCGTCTGGAGAAAGCGCTGTTTGGCGACAACTCCACCAAAGGGATGGAGGAGTACGCGGAGCAGCTGAATACCGACGTGCTGGATCTGCAAAAACGCATTAGCGAGCTGGCTTTCCCGCCGTCAAAAGTGGTGGGCGGCGCGGCTGGCCTGATTGAAGAAGTGGCGGCCAGCAAAATCAGTGGCGAAGAAGATCGTTACAGCCACACCGACCTGTGGGACTTCCAGGCGAACGTTGACGGCGCGCAGAAGATTGTAGACCTGCTGCGTCCGCAGCTGCAGAAAGACAACAGCGAACTGCTGGCGAAAGTGGATGCCAACTTCAAGAAAGTGAATACCATTCTGGCGAAGTACCGTACCAAAGACGGGTATGAGACTTACGACAAATTGACGGACGCCGACCGGAATGCGCTGAAAGGGCCAATCACGACGCTGGCGGAAGATCTGGCACAGCTGCGTGGCGTACTGGGTCTGGACTAAGCATTATGAGTAAACATCACGAAATCGACGTCGCAGAACCGTCGCGCCGTCGATTGTTAAAAGGGGTGGGGGCGCTTGGCGGCGCGCTCGCTCTGGCGGGAGGTTGCCCGGTGGCGCATGCGGGCAAACCGCAAAGCGCGCCGGGAACCCTCTCCCCGAATGCACGCATGGAGACGCAGCCGTTCTACGGTGAACATCAGGCCGGGATCCTGACGCCACAGCAGGCGGCGATGATGGTGGTGGCGTTTGATTCGCTGGCGAGCGATAAATCGGATCTGGAACGTCTGTTCCGTTTGCTGACGAAGCGGATTGCGTTTCTGACGGCAGGCGGCCCGGCGCCGGAAACGACGAACCCGCGGATGCCGCCGATGGATTCGGGTATTCTGGGGCCGTTTATCGCCCCGGATAATCTGACGGTCACGGTTTCCGTTGGCGAGTCGCTGTTTGACGGCCGCTACGGGCTTGAGAAACAGAAACCGAAAACGCTGCAAAAGATGACGCGTTTTCCAAATGATTCTCTCGACGCCGCGCTCTGTCATGGCGATCTGCTGATCCAGATCTGCGCCAATACCCAGGATACGGTGATACACGCCCTGCGCGATATCATCAAGCACACGCCGGATCTGCTCAGCGTGCGCTGGAAGCGGGAAGGGTTTATCTCCGATCACGCGGCGCGCAGTCAGGGAAAAGAGACGCCGGTCAACCTGCTCGGCTTTAAAGACGGAACGGCCAACCCGGACAGCCGCGATGCGGCGCTGATGAAAAACGTGGTCTGGACCACGGCGGATCAGGGCGAACCGGCGTGGGCGGTGGGCGGCACTTATCAGGCGGTGCGCATTATCCAGTTCCACGTGGAGTTCTGGGATCGCACGCCGCTGAAAGAGCAGCAAACCATTTTCGGTCGTGACAAGCAGAGCGGTGCGCCGCTGGGTATGAAAAACGAACACGATGTGCCGGATTACGCAAACGATCCGGACGGCGATACCATCGCGCTCGACAGCCATATTCGTCTGGCGAACCCGCGAACGCCGGAAACCCAGTCCAGCCTGATGATGCGTCGCGGCTACAGCTATTCGCTGGGGGTGACCAACTCCGGGCAGCTGGATATGGGCCTGCTGTTTGTCTGCTATCAGCACGATCTGGAGAAGGGCTTTTTAACCGTGCAGAAGCGGTTAAACGGCGAGGCGCTGGAAGAGTACATAAAACCTATCGGCGGCGGCTATTTCTTTGCTCTGCCGGGCGTGCGCGATAACACCGCGTATCTCGCCCAAGGGCTGATCGAAGCCTGATTATTCTCCCCGCCACCCGCGCGGGGAGATTATTTTTTCCTATGACCCTCACTGTTATATTTCTGTCATATTTCTGTATGAGACTGAACTCAGCTGCAGGGCGAGTCTGAAAAAGTTGCGTTCAGGTAAAAAATATGTTGCATTTGTGATAAATCCTGATGTACTTAATATAAGACAGCGGTAGTTCCCGGCAGTGATAACGATTCACTATGGAGATCGCGAATGGTTGGGTCCTGTACTGGACAAGTTAAACATAACAACCGCAGCACCCGGCGCGGAGGCTCTGACTCCGGCAGCGATTTCTTCACCACAAAATTCTCCTCCCCAATACCTCAAAAGAACTTATCCGGCGTGCAGAACGGTGCGCGTAGCCGTTTTGCATCGTCATTCCAAAAGGCAAGCAAGGGCTTACAAGGAAGCCAAACCTCAGATGTTCGTGCGCATAATCGCGCTGCCAACGGCGCGTGTGATGAATACCAACAACTCAAGGTGCTATCCATGGGAAGACAAAAAGCAGTGATCAAAGCTCGTCGCGAAGCAAAACGTGTGCTGAGACGGGATTCACGTAGCCATAAACAGCGTGAAGAAGAGTCGGTCACCTCGCTTGTGCAGATGAGTGGCGGCGTAGAAGCAATTGGCATGGCGCGAGACAGCCGTGATAACTCCCCAATTGCCGCCCGCAATGAAGCTCAGGCGCACTACCTGAATGCTATCGAGAGTAAACAGCTGATCTTCGCAACCGGTGAAGCCGGATGCGGGAAAACGTGGATAAGTGCTGCCAAGGCGGCGGAGGCTCTGATTCATAAGGATGTGGACAGAATTATCGTCACCCGTCCGGTATTGCAGGCCGATGAAGATCTCGGCTTCTTGCCCGGCGATATGTCAGAGAAGTTCGCCCCGTATTTCCGGCCTGTCTATGACGTGCTGGTGAAACGCCTGGGGGCTTCTTTTATGCAGTACTGCCTGCGACCAGAGATTGGTAAGGTGGAAATCGCGCCGTTCGCCTATATGCGCGGACGTACATTTGAAAATGCGGTCGTCATTCTCGACGAGGCTCAGAACGTGACCGCAGCGCAAATGAAGATGTTTTTAACGCGCCTCGGGGAAAACGTGACCGTTATCGTCAACGGCGATATCACCCAGTGCGACCTGCCGTCGGGTGTCAAATCGGGCCTGAGCGATGCGCTGGCACGTTTTGTGGAGGATGACATGGTTGGGGTGGTGCGTTTCAACAAAGATGATTGCGTACGCTCGGTTCTGTGCCAGCGCGCACTGCTTGCCTACGACTGAATTTGCTGCTGATGACAAAGCCCGGGAAACCGGGCTTTGCTTTCTGAGGAACCCAAACGACAGACGAAAAAAAAGCCCGCATTTTCATGCGAGCTCTTCTCTAAATATGGCGGTGAGAGAGGGGTTCGAACCCTCGATACGTTGCCGTATACACACTTTCCAGGCGTGCTCCTTCAGCCACTCGGACACCTCACCGTATTGTTTCGCTGCCTGACCTCTCGGGGGCAACGGGGCGCTACTATAGGGAGTTGCGCTAAAACGGTCAAGCAAATTTTATGCCCGAGTGGCTGTTCGGTTAAGCAATAATCACCTCTGCCGGTTTACGCTCACATCTGACCAAAACGACCGGAATTAAAATCACCGATCGCCTCTGCGATTTCGGTTTTAGTGTTCATCACGAACGGACCGTAACCGACAATCGGCTCGTTTAACGGCTCGCCGGACATCAGCAGCACTTTTGCGTCACGGGTGGCCTCAAGGTGCAGTTTATCCCCGCTCTGACTCATCACCACCAGCTGGGCTTCACCGGCTTCGGTGGTGCCATTCACTGTGATACTGCCTTCGACCACCACCAGCGCCGTGCTCCAGCCATCCGGCTGGTTCAGGCTCAGGTGACCGCCCTGATGCAGGGCAATGTCCCACACGTTCAGGGGCGAGAAGGTGTGCGCTGGACCTTGTGTATCGCCATACTGACCGGCAATCACCCGCAGCTCGCCGCTGTTATCGGGCAGCGCCACGACCGGGATCGCCGCTTTGGTGATGCTCTGGTAACCCGGTGTGGCCATTTTGTTCTTCGCCGGAAGGTTGACCCACAGCTGCATCATCTTCAGCTCACCGCCCTGGCGCGAGAAAGCATCGGCGTGAAACTCTTCATGCAAAATGCCCGCACCGGCTGTCATCCATTGCACATCGCCCGGACCAATTACGCCACCTTTACCGGTTGAATCGCGATGCTCCACGTCGCCCGAATAGACAATGGTCACCGTTTCAAAGCCGCGATGGGGATGCTCACCCACACCGCGTTTCACGCCGTCGCCAGGGAAAACGTGCGGGCCTGCATAGTCCAGCAGCAGGAAAGGGCTGAGGGCTTCGCCGTGAGTCTGGTAAGAGAACATTGAGCGTACCGGGAAACCGTCGCCTACCCAGTGGGGACGCGGTGCGGTATAGACGCCAGTAACCTGTTTCATGTTTTTCTCCTGCTGTTCGGTTGATGTGTATTAGCTTATATTCGACATTAATATCCCGGTAGAGTGTTAAATTAATACTCACTGTTCCATAAACAGGACGATGGAGTAGAAATGCAGGATCTCAATGATTTTGCGTGGTTTGTGAAAGTGGTGGACCACGGCGGATTTGCCGCGGCAGGGCGGGCCTGTGATTTGCCGAAATCCCGCCTCAGCCGTCGTATTGCGCAGCTTGAGGAGCGGCTGGGCGTGCGATTAATACAGCGCACCACGCGGCAGTTTACGGTCACCGACATTGGCCATACCTTTTATCAGCACTGCAAAGCGATGCTGGTAGAAGCCGAGGCGGCGCAGGAGGCCGTTGCCGCTCTACAGGCAGAGCCGCGCGGAATGGTGCGCATAACCTGTCCGGTAACGCTGCTGCATGTCCATATTGGCCCGATGCTGGCGCGATTTATGGTCCGCTATCCGGGCGTGAATCTGCAGCTGGAAGCCACCAACCGGCGCGTGGATGTGGTGGCGGAGGGGATTGATGTGGCAATTCGCGTAAGGCCACGTCCTTTTGACGATAGCGATCTGGTCCTGCGTGTGCTCGCCGATCGCGGTCACTGTCTGGTGGCGAGCCCGCAGCTGATTGAACGGCTGGGTACACCGACAGCGCCTGCTGAAATCAGCCAGTGGCCCGGACTGAGCATGGGGGCGGGCAAGCAGGTTCACAAATGGGCGCTGACCGGGCCTGCGGGCGCGAAGGCGGAGATCCACTTTACGCCGCGTTATATCACCTCCGATATGCTGGCGCTGCGCGAAGCGGCATCGGCTGGCGTCGGCGTGGTCCAGTTGCCTGTTTTAATGGTCAAGGAGCAGCTGGCGCGCGGTGAGCTGGTCAGGGTTCTGAGCGAGTGGGAGCCGCAGCGGGAAGTCATTCACGCCGTGTATCCTTCGCGGCGCGGACTGTTGCCTTCTGTGCGCACGCTGGTGGATTTTCTGGCCGAAGAATACGCGCGGATTGTCGAGGAGTAGACCCAAACGACAGACGAAAAAAAGCCCGCATTTTCATGCGAGCTCTTCTTCAAATATGGCGGTGAGAGAGGGGTTCGAACCCTCGATACGTTGCCGTATACACACTTTCCAGGCGTGCTCCTTCAGCCACTCGGACACCTCACCGTATTGTCATCCCGTTGTTGCTGGGACGGGCGCTAATGTAAGTAAAAGGGGCATCGCCGTCAATCAACTTTTTCAGTTATTTGGCGTGTTTAGATAAAGTTTCAGCAATGTGATTCCTGAATGTGCTGAAAGCGCTTTTTTTATCATCAACACACCCTGCGCAATATTTGTTATCCTGATAATCCTCTTGAAAACACATATAAAACATCGCAATAAAAAGCAGGAGTCATTTATGGATATCATCTTTTACCACCCGACTTTTGATACCCCTTACTGGATTAAGGCGCTGTCGACAGCCATTCCGGGCGCGCGCGTGCGTGAATGGAAGCGGGGCGATAACGAACATGCGGATTATGCGCTCGTCTGGCATCCGCCGGTGGAGATGTTGCAGGGGCGCAATCTGAAAGCGGTCTTTGCCCTCGGCGCGGGCGTGGATTCCATCCTGAGCAAATTAAAAGCGCATCCGGAAATGTTGCCAGAACATATTCCCCTGTTCCGCCTCGAAGATACCGGTATGGGCCAGCAAATGCAGGAATACGCGGTGAGTCAGGTTCTGCACTGGTTCCGCCGTTTTGACGACTATCAGGCGCTGAAGCAACAATCGCGCTGGGAGCCGTTAGCCGATTATCAGCGCGAAGATTTTACCGTCGGGCTGTTGGGTGCGGGCGTGCTGGGTTCAAAAGTGGCGGAAGCCCTCGCGCCGTGGGGATTCCCGCTGCGCTGCTGGAGTCGCACGCGAAAGACCTATCCTGGCGTGGAGAGTTTTGCCGGTCATGACGAACTGCCGGCCTTCCTGAAAGGCACGCGCGTGCTGATCAACCTGCTGCCGAATACGGCGGAGACGGTCGGGATTATCAATCAGGATCTGCTGAACCAACTGCCGGATCAAAGCTATGTGATGAACCTGGCGCGCGGCGTGCATCTGGTGGAAGCGGATCTGCTTAAAGCGCTCGACAGCGGTAAGCTGAAAGGGGCGATGCTGGATGTCTACAGCCGTGAACCGTTGCCGGAAGAGAGCCCGCTTTGGGCGCATCCGCGCGTGGCGATGACGCCGCATATTGCCGCTGTCACCCGCCCGGCAGAAGCCGTGGATTACATCGCTCGCACGATAGCGCTGCTGGAGCAGGGGAAAGCAGCGACCGGACAGGTCGACAGGCAGCGAGGCTACTAACCGCAACCCGGCTTTTGCCGGGTTTTTGCTGATATTCGCCGGGTATACCTGCTATCCTTGGGGTAAAACATCAGAGGAGAGAGAGATGTATCCCGTAGACCTGCATATGCACACCGTCGCCAGCACCCACGCGTACAGCACCCTTCATGACTACATCGCACAAGCCAAACTGAGAGGGATTACGCTTTTTGCGATCACCGATCACGGCCCGGATATGGCTGATGCGCCGCACTACTGGCACTTTGTAAATATGCGCATCTGGCCTCGTCTGGTGGATGGCGTCGGGATACTGCGCGGCATTGAGGCGAACATTAAAAATACGGACGGCGAGATCGACTGTACTGGCCCGATGCTCACCTCTCTGGATCTGATTATCGCCGGTTTTCATGAACCGGTGTTTGCTCCTCAGGATAAAAAGACCCACACTCAGGCGATGATCGCGACGATTGCCAGCGGTAACGTCCACATTATCAGCCACCCTGGCAACCCGAAATTCCCAATCGACATTCAGGCGGTCGCCCAGGCGGCGGCAAAACACCGCGTGGCGCTGGAAATCAATAACTCCTCCTTTACCCATTCGCGTATTGGCAGCGAAGCCAACTGTCGCGCAGTGGCGGCGGCGGTGCGTGATGCTGGCGGAATGGTGGCGCTGGGCTCTGATTCCCACACCGCCTTTACGCTGGGGGAATTTGGCGAGTGCCGGAAAGTGTTAGATGAAGTCGGGTTCCCGGAAGAGCGTATTCTTAACGTTACCCCGCGTCGGATGCTGGACTTCCTCGAATCGCGTGGCATGCCACCGATCGCTGAATTTGCTGAACTTTAATACAGTCATGGAATAAATAAATGAACGAGTTTTCAATCCTTTGCCGCGTACTGGGCACCTTGTACTATCGCCAGCCGCAAGATCCGCTGCTGGTTCCGCTCTTTACGCTGATTCGCGAAGGTAAGCTTGCGGACAACTGGCCGCTGGAGCAGGACGAGCTACTGCAACGCCTGCAAAAGAGCTGCGATATGCAGCAGATTTCGGCGGATTATAACGCCCTGTTTGTGGGCGAAGAGGGGAGCGTTTCACCGTATCGCTCTTCCTGGGAAGAGGGGGCGACGGAATCTGAAGTGCGCGCGTTCCTTTCCGAGCGCGGTATGCCCCTGAGCGATGCGCCTGCCGACCATATCGGCACGCTGCTGCTGGCGGCATCGTGGATTGAAGATCACGCCGGTGACGATGAAAGCGAAGCTCTGGAAACGCTGTTTGGCGATTACATTCTCCCCTGGTGCGGCGCTTTCCTCGGTAAGATTGAAGCCCATGCCACATCTCCTTTCTGGCGCACCATGGCGCCGCTGACCCGTGAAGCGATCTCCGCCATGTGGGACGAATTACAGGAAGAGAACGAAGAGTGATTTAAATCACATATTCAATGTAACGATACATTTTGATTTGAACAAAATGTGCTCGTGATCTCATTTCACTGGCGCGTATCTGATAAAATGCGCGCCATGAATATATTACTTTCCATTGCCATTACGACAGGGATCCTCTCCGGAATCTGGGGATGGGTTGCCGTGACTTTGGGACTGCTCAGCTGGGCGGGTTTCCTCGGCTGTACCGCTTACTTCGCCTGCCCGCAGGGCGGACTGAAAGGGCTGTTTATCTCGGGCTGCACCATGATGAGCGGCGTTGTCTGGGCATTGATTATCATGCACGGCAGCGCGCTTGCGCCGCATCTTGAGATCGTCGGCTATATGATGACTGGCGTAGTGGCTTTTTTGATGTGCATTCAGGCAAAACACCTGCTGCTCTCTTTTGTTCCTGGAACTTTCATTGGCGCATGCGCGACCTTTGCCGGGCAAGGCGACTGGAAAATGATTATCCCGTCGCTCCTTCTGGGACTGGTGTTTGGCTACGCGATGAAAAACAGCGGACTGTGGCTGGCGGCCCGGCGAGAGCGGGCGCAGGAAAACGGCACGGTATTGAGCAAATAAAAAAGCGAGGCCTTAGCGCCTCGCTTTTTCGTTGGGCTTTCTGTATCAGGATTCTGGAGGCACCGACATTTCGCGGTATTTCACCAGGACCTCATTTTTCACGTCATTTTTATTCTGCAGATCCCACAGTCCGCGATCGATCCCGTCGTTAATCAGGAAA
This sequence comes from Lelliottia sp. F153, assembly GCF_002870005.1. Classification (NCBI taxonomy): domain Bacteria; kingdom Pseudomonadati; phylum Pseudomonadota; class Gammaproteobacteria; order Enterobacterales; family Enterobacteriaceae; genus Lelliottia; species Lelliottia sp. F153. The sequence continues at coordinate 68,605 of NZ_PKFT01000010.1, forward strand.
ATAACCCCTGTTTCGATGGCCGACATCAGACACATCATCACCGGTTCATTCGAGGTGTAGCCGATTTCACCTTCCAGCAGACGCTGGTAGTCGATGAAGCGGAAGACACCGGCCTGAACTTCATAGGAGAGAATCGTTTTGCTGGTGGTGACCGACGACAGCACTTCACCGGTGCTCACGTTAACCACGCGCAGGTTGACGGCAATCTGGTCGAGCTGGTACTGCGTGTCCGCGCCGATACCGAAATAACGCGCCCCGACACCGCCCGATTTCACGTTACTTTCGTAGCCGATAATCGAGCCTTCAACCATGACGTTTGCGGCAACCAGCGACTGCAACGGTACGCGGTTATTAACCTCAACGGTGCCGTTTTCCTGAGCCGCACGAATGATTTTGCGTTCGTTCAGCAGGTTTTGCAGCCCCTGGCGTTCCAGAGGAATAAACCAGCGTGAATCCTTGAGCGCAGTCACCAGCATGGCGGTGGCACTTTGTGGAACAGCCGTCGAGAAGTTACTTGCCGGATACGGTTTGAACTGGCCCGTTTCATCCTGAATGTTATAAACCGAGACAAATATCTTACCGGTTGGCGCCGGCAGATGCGTCAGGTCGCGATAGCTTTGCGCCCGGGGCATCAGCGTGGGTTTAGCGGCTTCTTTAGGTGGAGCAGTTAAACAACCGCTCAATAAGCACACTGCAACAAGAATCAGTAAGCGCTGCATGATTGTTGTCCTTATTTCGTGGTTGTTTAAAAATCAGTTGAATCGGTTGCGAGACCCGATACCTGAATGGTGGACGTTTTGCCCGTTTTCCGGTCGGTCACATTCAGCTGCAGTTGCCCGTCTTTATTGGCAATATCGACAATAAAATCGTTGGTCACCATGCGGCCAGGTTTGCCGGTATTAATATTCGTGAGCAAGCCACCTAATATTTGCGACTGAATAGCCTGCGTAAAGTTATCCAGTGCAGACGGTGTTTCAATACCAAAGTCATCGTTATAGCTGGGGTCTTTATAGGAGTTTTGGGCCTGGGCTTCATTGAGCATAAAAGCCCCGTTATTTGGATTGCCACCAAAGTTTGGGTTACGGAACTGGAAAGTCATATTCCCGGCCCAGCTTAACGGTGCAATCAGCATTAACGAAATCACTGTGTGTGCGAGACGCATTACAGCCTCCGGAGATTAATATCGCTAGAATTCATCTTTTGCTAAATCGCCAGTGCTCAGCAGAGCCTTATCGATTTGCAGACGATTTACCGCTTCTTCAGTTTGTGCCAGTGCAAAACTGATGTTTTTGTCAAAGTCTCTTTTCGTTGGGAATAAAAATGTCTGGTACACCACGTCCTGATTAACCGTTATGGTGATCCAGCTTCCCCATCGAGCACTGGGCCGCTCATTGATTGTTAAGTTGCCTGGATAATCACTTTCCCATTTGTCGCTAAATGCCCGATAAAAATCGTGGCCGATAGATGAGACGGTGTGGTCAGTTAATAATCCGGGCACTTCCACTTCAACAGCGTGAAGATTTCCGGCAGCGAGCAGAAAGCCGACTGCCGCGATCCAACTCGACGTGCGTTTCATGTTATTAACGCCTGAGGTTATCGTTTGCCCATGAAACAGCCTGAGTCCTGTTTTTAACAGCTATCTTCTTGAAAAGATTATAGAGATGTGTCTTCACTGTATTTTCGCTGATAAATAACGAACGGGCGATTTCAATATTTGAAGAACCAATGCGTAATTTATTCAGAATCTCTTTTTCGCGATGCGTCAGCAAAGCCGACTCTGAACTGTTATAGCGATAATTTCCGGAGTGAGTGATGAGGTAGCTGGCCAGTTTTTGTGAAAAGTAACACTCTCCACGTAAAATACCCTGCAACCCTTCCACCACACGCGTCTCGTCTTCAGTGACGTAAAAGACGCCGTTGATATGCGGCCAGCTTTCAATATCCCGGAAAGGATACTCATCAGGTGTATTCAATAATAACACGCGGATATTATTGTTTTTCCTGCTTAAGTTATCTTGCCAGTAATGGATAAGCTTTTTATCAGCTTCCATCATATCGAAGAGAATGATGCTGCCAGGAGCAATATCATCATAAGAACGTTGAATATTGTGCAATTTCCCGTTCAATGACAGAGACTGCTTCAAATGTTGTAATAAGGCTGTCGCTTGTAAAGAAGGCTTTGTGATCAACAGTAATGTATGACCATGTAAACTATGGACTTCATTAAACATGATGAAACCCCACTTTTTTTATAACACCTGGCAGCTGTCCCCCGATATATTCGGGGGACACCAGAAGTACTGACAGATGTTGCACTGCTGTGTGTAGAATCAGACCATAACCTCCAGGAGGAGGTAAATATTAAAAATAATTCGTACTGCTGATTTCAATCTAGCTATTACGATTTTTAAATCAAGTGTTAATGGTGTAACAGAATGTAAAAATCAATATTAATTTGTGAATTTAAGGCGCTTTAAAAGTTCAGTAATGATAAAAAAGTTGTACATGATAATAATGCTGCACACATTTTAAAAATCATACAAATTATTGCAATCAGTTGTTTTTAATATCAATTGATTATTTTGTGTTTACTCGTGACAGGTATGAGTGAGATGAAAAGTCTAAGACTTTGCATGCTAACAGAAAGCTCTTAAGAAATCGTACGTCTTGTGACAGAGGTGTCGCGGAATGTTGTCGACGAAGCGCAAATGGCAGACGCGACGGGGGCGATAAGCGCTTCCTTAACGAAGCGCAAACAGGCTGTCAAAATAATATTTAAAAAACTAACTTACGCTGTTGACTGGTAATTTTGGCATTAATTAATACTTTGAGGTGACCCATTAAATAAAAATAACACTCGCGGGTGAGATATTTAAATTGTTTCGGTAGACATACTCTTCATCGTAACGCGGCGTTAACAAAAAACGAATCGCGTTAACACCAAGCCATTTATTTATTACCAGGTCCAGGTGACAACATGAAAAACAGAACGTTATTTATGATGTTTACATTACTGGGTGCGCCTGGGTTAGCGATCGCGGCAGGTCCGGATTTGGCAGTCTCGGAATATAACTTCGCGATTAATGAATTAAGCAAGTCTTCATATAATCAGGCAGCCATTATTGGTCAACAAGGTTCAGGTAATAATGCTGACGTTCGCCAGGGCGGTTCTAAATTACTGTCCGTTGTTTCTCAGGATGGCGGGAACAACCGAGCGAAAGTTGATCAATCAGGGACTTATAACCTCGCTTATATCGATCAGTCCGGTAACGGCAATGATGCGAGTATTAAGCAAGGGGCTTTTGGTAATACCGCGATGATTATCCAGAAAGGCTCGGGTAACAAAGCGAATATTACCCAGTATGGTACGCAAAAAACAGCAGTTGTAGTACAGAGACAGTCGCAAATGGCAATTCGCGTTATCCAACGCTGACTATTTACGACGACTTAAATCAATCCGATGGGGGTTTACCATGAAACTTTTCAAAGTGGCAGCAATTGCAGCAATCGTAGTTTCTGGCAGTGCTCTGGCTGGTGCGGTTCCACAATATGGCGGCGGCGGTGGTGGTTGGGGTGGCGGTAATAGCGGCCCGAACTCAACTCTGAGCATTTACCAGTACGGTGGCGGCAACTCAGCTGTTGCCTTGCAAACTGACGCTAAAAATTCTGACCTGACTATTACTCAGCACGGCGGCGGTAACGGTGCTGATGTAGGACAAGGTTCTGATGACAGTTCCATTGACCTGCTGCAGAAAGGCTTTGGTAACAGCGCAACCCTCGATCAGTGGAACAGTAAAGACTCCACCATCAGTGTTAAACAGTTCGGCGGCGGCAACGGCGCGGCAGTGGACCAGACCGCTTCCGGGTCAACTGTAACTGTGCATCAGGTTGGCTTCGGCAACAACGCGACTGCGCATCAGTATTAATTTCGAATCTGTACTACAAAAAAACAGGGCATTTGCCCTGTTTTTTTTCGGGAGTTTATCATGCACACCTTATTACTCCTTGCTGCGCTCTCGAGCCAGATCACCTTTAAAACCACCCACGACGGGGATATGACCACCATCATTCCTCAGGTTATTTTGACTGAACCCTGCGTGTGTCAGGTGCAAATTATTTCTTCTCGGGAAGGGCTTGGGGGTCAAAGTACGTCTAGCCAGCGCAGCACCCTTTCTATTCCCGCGAATCAACCGATCGATTTAACCCGTCTGAGTCTGAATATTAACCCTAAAGATTCCGTGAGAATTGTCGTTAATGTCTCTGACGGGCAATCGCTTCATTTATCGCAACAATGGCCGGGTTCTGAATGAAATATTCACGAAATCAATATATTGGATAATTTGGCGGTTCCCAATGAATGTTTCTATGATTTGAATAAGGAATGCGTGACCCCTCAAGGATGATTTCTCATTGAGGAGCCAACCATGGCAGCGTCCATAGTAAAAAGTATTATTTCAGCAGGTATTGTTGTTTTATCGGCACTGACTCCAGCATTAGCTGCGACAACGGTTAACGGCGGTGTGATTCATTTTCGCGGGGCAATTGTGGAAGACCCCTGTGAGATTTCACCACACAATAATCAGTTTGCGCTGTCATGCCCGCACGAAGGACGCGTGCAAACCACCCAGGTAAGTTACGGTGATGCCCTGCGGGGACACAACCCTTACCCAGATGTCGCCACGGTAAGTATGAAATATATCAATCCGGAAAAAACGCTGGCTGTTTTGCAAGTCAGTTATCGCTAAAACAAAGCCCTCCCGTTTCACGACCGGAGGGCTTTTCTTATCAATTACTTCTTCCCAACTGACCGCTGCTATACACTTAACAAAGAGATGGGTAGTAGAGGGTTAGATATGAGACCGCACATTGAAGTTGTCCTCGGGGACATCACCACGCAGCACGTTGATGTCATTGTCAATGCCGCCAATCCATCGCTGATGGGCGGTGGCGGCGTCGACGGTGCCATTCATCGCGCCGCCGGGCCACAGCTGCTGGAAGCCTGTAAAATTGTTCGTCAGCAGCAGGGTGAGTTAGCGCCAGGACATGCGGTGATTACGATTGCAGGCGATCTGCCTGCTAAAGCAGTTATTCATGCGGTAGGCCCGATCTGGCAGGGCGGAGAGCATCATGAGGCGCGAAGCCTGGAAGATGCCTATCTGAATTGTCTGCGCCTGGCGGCCGCCAATGGCTATCAAACTATCGCCTTCCCGGCGATCAGCACCGGTGTCTACGGTTTTCCCAAGGCTGCTGCGGCGGCCATCGCGGTGACGACGGTTTCAGACTATCTCACCCGCAAGCCGTTACCGGAACGGGTATACTTTGTTTGCTATGATGACGAAAATGCCCGACTTTACCAACGACTCCTTACCCAGCGAGGAGAGGATCTCGACGCATAACACGCGACTCGGGCGTGCTATCGCGCCCGTCAATGCCGAACATCCGGGAATGTGTGGGCTGCTTCCTCTGGATGACAGCCTGGACGCGTTTGCCTGCCGCTACAGGCTTGCGGAAATGGCCGAGAAGACGCTGGATGTGCAGTACTACATCTGGGAAGACGATATGTCGGGGCGTCTGCTGTTTTCCGTGCTACTCGCTGCGGCATCGCGCGGCGTGCGGGTCAGGCTCTTGCTTGACGACAACAATACGCAGGGGCTGGATACTATCCTGCGCCTGCTTGATTCCCATCCCAATATCGACGTCCGGCTGTTTAACCCTTTCTCTTTCCGCACCCTGCGCGCGCTGGGTTATCTCACCGATTTCGCCCGACTTAACCGCCGAATGCACAATAAAAGTTTCACCGTCGACGGTGAAGCGACCATTGTGGGGGGCCGAAATGTCGGGGATGCCTATTTTGGGGCAGGGGAGGCGCCGCTCTTTTCCGATCTGGATGTGATGGCCATCGGGCCTGTGGTGGCGGATGTCACGGACGATTTCGAACGCTACTGGAACAGCGCCTGCGTCTCGCCCCTGAAGCAGGTGCTTGAGCTGTCGGAGGAGGAGATTGAAATGCGTCTCCATCCGCCGGAAGAGTGGTATCAGAATGACATCACCCAGCGGTACCTGGATAAACTCGAATCCAGCCAGTTCATCACCCGGCTTGAAGCGCGCAATCTGCCGCTTATCTGGGCGAAAACTCGTCTGCTCAGCGATGATCCGCGTAAGGGGCTAGGGCGGGCGAAACGTCATTCCCTGCTGCCACAACGTCTGCTGGATGTTATGGGCTCGCCGGTTGAACAGATCGATATTATCTCGTCCTATTTTGTCCCGACCCGCGCCGGCGTCGCGTTACTGCTGCAAATGGTGCGCAAGGGCGTCAAAATCGCGATTCTCACCAATTCGCTGGCAGCAAACGATGTGGCGGTGGTGCATGCGGGGTATGCCCGCTGGCGCAAAAAACTGTTGCGTCATGGGATTGAACTCTACGAACTGAAACCGACGCAGGATTTTGTCCCAGGCCTTCGGGATCGCGGCCTGACCGGGAATTCCGGCTCTAGCTTACATGCTAAAACCTTCAGCATTGATAACGAAAAAGTGTTTATCGGCTCGCTGAATTTTGATCCGCGCTCGACGATGCTGAATACCGAAATGGGGTTTGTCATTGAAAGCGAAACCCTGGCGCGCCTGATCCACCGACGTTTTCTGAAAAGCCGTCAGCATGAGGCGTGGCAAATCCGGCTGGATAAATTCGGGCGTTTAAACTGGGTGGAGCAAAAAGAGGGCGAGGAGATTGTCCTCAAGAAAGAGCCGAAAACGCGCTTCTGGCAGCGGGTGCTGGTGCGGCTCGCCTGGTGGCTGCCGGTGGAATGGCTGCTGTAGACGCGCCGGAGGCCCGGCGCGACAGGGGCGTTAAGCGGCTTTGACGCTCTCCGCTTTGTTTTGCGGTTTACCGGAAAATAGGAAACGCAGCAGGGGAATTCGCAGATGAATTTCGTACAGCAGGATGGCAATCCCCACCACAAACACCAGACCGGTGAAAAAGCCTAATGCGTTAGAACGAATGTGCGGGGTGATATATGCACCAAAAAAGAGCGTCAGCGGGTGGTGAACCAGGTAGATAAACAGCGACGCGTTGACGAAATAGGTCACCCGCGCGGATTTGAAGTTCAGGAGGCGATGCCCCAGCGCAAACACCACGTTCACCATCCACAGCCCCAGCAGCATCGTAATCACGCTTTCTGTTTCGTACATCCACGCATCGCCACTCCCATAACGCTGATTGAGCAGATAGGCCGCAAAGGCGAGGGCTGAACCTACGGCGCACCATGGCGATGGCGTGGTGAACAGCGCTTTGAGCTTCGGCGAGATGAATGCCAGCGCACCCAGCATAAAGAAGGGGATGTAGAACAGGGTTTGCATCACGACGAAGTTAAACAGCCCATCGCTCAGTACCGGCGGATAAACCATAAACAGAATACGGCGAATCGCCCCGTAAGCGATACCCAGCACCAGGAAGAGCAGGGAGAGCTTGCCATAGGTGAGGTGGGGGAAATGCGATTCGTGATGGCGGCTAAGATGGCGGCGCAACTTGCTGAAAATCCACAGGCTCACGGTCGTCATCACTACCAGCACCAGCAGGAACCACAGGTGCGAAACCAGCTCCCAGACCAGGGTGTTGTATTTTTCATACAGCGACAGGTTTTGCCAGTTATCCGCTTTGCCTTTTACGTACTGCAACATGATGAACTGGGGCAGTGTCAGCAGCGGGATGGCGGTCAACATCGGAATGCCGACGCGCTCGACGCGCACTTTCCACCAGCGCTTCATCGGATAGCGCATAAACAGCATGTAGGAGAAATAGCCAGAAATGACGAAGAACACCTGCATGCGGAAGGAGTGAATAAAATCGTTAAACAGTGTCAGCCACCATGATGGCTCTATACTGTTAACGTGCCAGGTGTGGCTGGAGTAAATCAGTGAGATGTGAAATGGGATCCCCAATAGCATCAGCCATGCCCGGATCGAGTCGAGGAAATATTCACGTTGTACAGGTACAGTGGTCATATAACTTTGTGCATTCTCAGACTTTTCGCCTTATCCATAAGGCTAATAGTGGTTACATTCGAAGCCAACCCTACACCAAGACCGACACCCTGTCTCCAGGATAAGCACGCAAAGTGAAGAGTGGGTTCTTCTCGTTGCTTAATCCATGAGCCAGCCGCTGAACAAAGCAGTGATAATGTTGTCGGATTGCCTGAATTTCCAGTAAAATGGATCGGATCGAATTAAGCACACAAAGGGGGAAGTGCTTACTTATTATGAAACATAAACCACAAATGATGAAAATGCGTTGGTTAGGTGCAGCAGTATTGTTGTCACTGTATACCTCTTCTGCATGGTCTTTTTCCATCGATGATGTCGCAAAACAGGCAAAATCGCTGGCCGACAAAGGCTATGAGGCGCCAAAAAGTAACCTGCCCTCCGTTTTCCGCGACATGAAATATGCGGACTATCAGCAGATCCAGTTCAATCACGATAAAGCGTACTGGAACAACATTAAAACCCCGTTCAAGCTTGAGTTTTATCATCAGGGTATGTATTTCGACACCCCGGTTGCCATCAATGAGGTGACGGCTACTGCGGTGCGTAAGATCAAGTACAACCCGGATTATTTTAATTTTGGCGATGTGAAACACGATAAAGACACCGTTAAAGACCTGGGATTTGCAGGCTTTAAAGTGCTTTACCCCATCAACAGCAAAGATAAAAACGACGAAATTGTCAGCATGCTGGGGGCCAGCTATTTCCGCGTGATCGGTTCCGGCCAGGTTTACGGTCTCTCTGCGCGTGGTCTGGCAATCGACACGGCGCTGCCGTCTGGTGAAGAATTCCCGCGTTTTCGTGAGTTCTGGATCGAGCGTCCAAAACCGACGGACAAACGCCTGACTATCTACGCACTGCTGGACTCCCCGCGTGCGACCGGTGCCTACCGTTTTGTGATCATTCCAGGTCGTGACTCGGTTATCGACGTGCAGTCCAAAGTTTACCTGCGCGACAAGGTGGGCAAACTGGGCGTTGCGCCACTGACCAGTATGTTCCTGTTCGGGCCGAACCAGCCGTCTCCGGCGACCAACTTCCGCCCGGAACTGCACGACTCCAACGGCCTGTCTATTCTTGCGGGCAACGGCGAGTGGATCTGGCGTCCGCTGAACAACCCTAAACACCTGGCGGTCAGCAGCTTTGCGATGGAAAACCCGCAGGGCTTTGGTCTGCTCCAGCGCGGTCGTCAGTTCTCTCGCTTTGAAGATCTCGACGATCGTTACGATCTGCGTCCAAGCGCCTGGGTCACACCGAAAGGGGACTGGGGTAAAGGGAAAGTCGAGCTGGTTGAAATTCCAACCAACGATGAAACCAACGACAATATCGTCGCTTACTGGACGCCGGATCAACTGCCGGAAGCCGGCAAAGAGATGAACTTCAAGTACACCATCACCTTCAGCCGCGATGAAGACAAACTGCATGCGCCGGACAACGCGTATGTGATGCAGACGCGTCGCTCAACGGGCGATGTGAAGCAGTCGAATCTCATTCGCCAGCCTGATGGCACCGTGGCGTTTGTGGTCGACTTCGCCGGTCAGGATATGAAAAAACTGACGCCGGATACGCCTGTCACGGCGCAAACCAGCATCGGTGACAATGGTGAAATCGTTGAGAGCACCGTGCGTTACAACCCGGTAACCAAAGGGTGGCGTTTAACCCTGCGCGTAAAAGTGAAAGATCCTAAACAGACCACTGAAATGCGCGCTGCGCTGGTCAATGCCGATCAGCCGCTGAGTGAAACCTGGAGCTATCAGCTACCTGCCAATGAATAATACATCTGAATATATCGATGCCATGCCGCTGACAGATATTGAGAAAGCGGCGCTGCCTAAGAGCGACATCCGCGCGGTTCATACCGCGCTGGATGGCGAGCATCACGAATTTACCCGTGATGACGATACGCCACTGGGTTCCGTCAAGGCGCGTCTGGAGCAGGCCTGGCCGGATTCGCTGGCAGAAGGGCAGCTGGTTAAAGACGATGAGGGGCGCACCCAGCTGCAGGCTATGCCGAAAGCGACGCGCTCTTCCATGTTCCCGGACCCGTGGCGCACCAACCCGGTGGGCCGCTTCTGGGATCGTCTTCGCGGTCGCGATGTGGCGCCGCGCTATTTGTCTCGCCTGACCAAAGAACAGCAGGCGTCTGAGCAGAAGTGGCGTACCGTCGGCACCCTTCGTCGTTACACCCTGCTGGTTCTGACCCTGGCGCAAACCGTGGTCGCCACCTGGTACATGAAAACCATCCTGCCTTATCAGGGCTGGGCGCTGATCAATCCGGCCGACATGGTTGGACAGGATCTGTGGGTCTCCTTCATGCAGCTCCTGCCGTACATTCTGCAGAGTGGGATCCTCCTGCTGTTTGCGGTGTTGTTCTGCTGGGTCTCCGCCGGTTTCTGGACCGCGCTGATGGGCTTCCTGCAACTGCTGATGGGGCGTGACAAATACAGCATTTCAGCGTCGACGGTCGGGGATGAAGCCTTAAATCCCGAGCACCGCACTGCGCTGATCATGCCTATCTGTAACGAAGACGTTGACCGCGTATTCGCGGGCCTGCGCGCGACCTGGGAGTCTGTAAAGGCGACCGGCAACGCCGAGCATTTTGACGTCTACATCCTGAGCGACAGCTACAACCCGGACATCTGCGTGGCTGAGCAAAAAGCGTGGATGGAACTCATCGCGGAAGTGCAGGGCGAAGGGCAGATTTTCTACCGTCGCCGCCGTCGTCGTGTGAAGCGTAAAAGCGGTAACATCGATGACTTCTGCCGCCGCTGGGGTAATCAGTACAGCTACATGGTGGTGCTGGACGCCGACTCCGTGATGACCGGTGAGTGTCTGACTGGCCTGGTGCGCCTGATGGAAGCGAACCCGAACGCCGGGATCATTCAGTCATCGCCGAAAGCCTCCGGTATGGACACGCTGTATGCGCGCTGTCAGCAGTTTGCTACCCGCGTTTACGGCCCGCTGTTTACCGCCGGTCTCCACTTCTGGCAGCTAGGTGAATCCCACTACTGGGGCCACAACGCCATTATTCGTGTGCAGCCGTTCATCGAACACTGTGCGCTGGCACCGCTGCCGGGCGAAGGCTCGTTTGCGGGTTCCATTTTGTCTCACGACTTCGTGGAAGCTGCGCTGATGCGCCGCGCAGGCTGGGGCGTGTGGATTGCCTACGATCTGCCTGGCTCCTATGAAGAGCTGCCGCCGAACCTGCTGGATGAGTTAAAACGTGACCGCCGCTGGTGTCACGGCAACCTGATGAACTTCCGTCTGTTCCTGGTTAAAGGGATGCACCCGGTTCACCGCGCCGTGTTCCTGACAGGGGTCATGTCTTATCTGTCTGCGCCGCTGTGGTTTATGTTCCTGGCCCTGTCGACCGCACTTCAGGTTGTCCATGCCCTGACCGAACCGCAGTACTTCCTGCAACCGCGCCAGCTGTTCCCGGTGTGGCCGCAGTGGCGTCCTGAACTGGCGATTGCGCTGTTTGCGTCAACCATGGTGCTGCTGTTCCTGCCTAAGCTGCTGAGTATCATTCTTATCTGGTGCAAAGGCTCGAAAGAGTTTGGTGGCTTCTGTCGCGTGACGCTTTCCCTGCTGCTCGAAGTGCTGTTCTCCGTGCTGCTGGCCCCGGTACGAATGTTGTTCCACACGGTGTTTGTGGTCAGCGCGTTCCTCGGTTGGGAAGTGGTCTGGAACTCGCCGCAGCGTGATGATGACTCCACGCCGTGGAGCGAAGCCTTTATGCGTCATGGCTCGCAGATGCTGCTGGGTCTGGTGTGGGCTGCCGGAATGGCGTGGCTGGATTTACGCTTCCTGTTCTGGCTGGCGCCGATTGTGTTCTCGCTGATCCTGTCGCCGTTTGTCTCCGTGATTTCCAGCCGTTCTACGGTGGGGTTACGTACCAAACGCTGGAAACTGTTCCTGATCCCGGAAGAGTACTCCCCGCCGCAGGTGCTGGTGGATACCGACAAGTATCTGGCAATGAACCGCAGCCGCTCGCTGGATGATGGCTTTATTCACGCGGTGTTTAACCCGTCGTTTAACGCCCTGGCCACCGCAATGGCAACGGCGCGTCACCGTGCAAGCCAGGTGCTGGAGATCGCCCGCGATCGCCACATCGAGCAGGCGCTCAACGAAACGCCGGAAAAACTGAACCGCGACCGCCGTCTGGTGCTGTTAAGCGATCCTGTGACGATGGCGCGTTTGCACTACCGCGTATGGTCCTCTCCGGAGAGATACTCTTCGTGGGTGAACTACTACTCGACGATAAAGCTGAACCCGCTGGCCCTGAAGGCGAAGTAAGCCGAACGAAAATAAAAATACCGGCCAAGGCCGGTATTTTTTATATGAGGTTTGAATGCGAATACTCATCGTGGTGATGATGGCGCTGCTGCTGAGCGGCTGCGGCAGCATTATCAGCCGTACCATTCCCGGTCAGGGCCATGGCAACCAGTATTATCCCGGAGTGCAATGGGACGTTCGTGACTCCGCATGGCGTTATGTCACGATTATCGATCTGCCGTTCTCGCTGGTCTTCGACACGCTGTTACTGCCCATCGACGCCCAGCACGGCCCTTACGAATAGGGCTGATTAACGCTCGTCCCACTCATCCGCTGCGGTTTGCCCCTCTTCGGTATCCAGCGGCGGCTCAAGCTGAAACTCACCCTCATCCCATTCATGGAGGGTGTTTTCTTCCTGCCACTCCTGACGCAGCTCGATCTCTTCATAATCACCGTCGAACACCGCCTGAGCCGCTTGACCACTCAGCACGGGCAGGCATTCACCGTCTTCCCCCTCGTCTGCAAAGAATTCGGCCTGCCACATGATATCGCCATCCTGCAGGACATATTTTTGGATATTGAGTTGTTGGATGTCCGCATCCTCTTCCTCGACGTTGGTGTTGTCGGCGAGGAATTCTTCACGGGCGGCATCAATCGCTTCTTCCAGCGTGGCATACATGGTCATCGGTTTCTCCCTGTGATTCGCAGTGGTGTTCAGGGAAAGAATAGCTGATTCTCTGATTTTGCAAGTATGAATGGGGCAATAAGTTGTCAGGAGGATGCATTAAGGGCAGGCCGCGAGGCGCGTGCCAGGCTCCACCAGGAGTAAATGGCATTAAAGAGCACGACGCTTGCTGTCACAATAAAGACCGCGCGGAAGCCAAAGCTGGCGGAGATCCCGGCGCCGACCAGTGGGCCGGTGACGTTACCAATATCGCGAAACGACTGGTTATAGCTGAAGATTCGCCCGGCGATTTGGTTTGTCGAATTGTAGACCAGCAGGGTTTGCACTGCCGGAAGCAGTGCGCCGTCAGCGGCGCCCAGTAAAAAGCGCAGCACGCCGAGTTGCCACGGGGTTTGCACGAAGGACATCGGGATCAGCAGCAGAACCGAGATCACCAGCGCGGCAATCAGGATTTTCTCCGGGCCGATACGATCGCCAAGCTTCCCGAGACGCGGTGCGCTCAGCAGCGCCGCAACGCCCGGCACGGAAGCTATCATGCCGCTAATAAACGCGATATTGCTGACATTCCCGGCCAGTTCGCGCACATACAGCGTCAAAATCGGGGCGATCGATCCGGTCGCCACCTGGATAATCATCGTCGTCACGAACAGGCTCAACACCAGCTTCGGGTTTTTCAGCGAGCCGATGACATCGCGCGCATGCAGCATCTCTTTTTTCGACACCGGCGTGAAGTTTTCGCGAATAAAGAACGCCGTCAGCAGGAAGCAGGCAAAGAGCACGCTGGCGGTGATGAAAAACACGGGACGCAATCCGTAGGTATCGGCCATCAGCCCCCCGGCGAGCGGGCCTAACAGTGCGCCGCTGACGCCGCCGGTCGATAAGGTGCCGAGCGCCCAACCGCTTTTATGGCGAGGGATTTGCGTGGCGATAAGGGCGTTAGCGTTAGGGACAAATCCACCTAACAGGCCCAGCAGCGCACGCAAGATCAGGAACTGCCAGATATTCTGCGCCATCCCCATCAGCACCATGATAATCGCCATCCCGAGCGCAGAACGCAGCAGCATGATCTTGCGCCCCTTGCGGTCGGCAAGCCCGCCCCAGAAAGGGGAGGCAATGGCTGAGAACAGGAAAGTGATACTGAAAACCAGACCGGACCACATATTCAGTGCGCTATGGCCCGTCACGCCGAGTTGCTCGACATACAGCGGCAGGAAAGGCATCACCAGGCTAAATCCGGCTCCGGTTAAAAAACAGCCGAGCCAGGCCACGACGAGGTTACGTTTCCAGTTTATGGGGGCATCTGAGGGCGACATAGCATTCCGCATTGCGATAAAAGAAGATAGTAAGCTTGCTAATTATGCGCCTGGGGGATGATTGCTGCAATGCGAAGGGCTTTTAAAGCTAAAAGCGATGCGGCCTGAACGACCGCATGGAGGTTAGTTAGTAGCGGGAAGGCATGCCTTGTGGGCGTGTCTTGAAGCGGCGATGCAGCCACATATACTGCTCCGGCGCGTGCATGATGCATTGCTCAATGATGCCGTTCATCCAGCGGGCCGTGGTTTCTGCATCATCCAGCGGCGGTGTGCGCTCTGGCTCAAGCATCATCAGCTCGTAGCCTTTTCCGTCTGGTTTACGACGCGGAACAAAAGGCACAACGGCGGCTTTAGACATACGGGCCAGCATCCAGGTACCAGTGGTGGTCGCCGTTTCCTGAACGGCAAAGAAAGGGACGAACACGCTGGATTGCTTACCGTAATCGTGGTCAGGGGCATACCAGATGACTTCGCCGTTTTTCAGCGCGCGGATCATCCCTTTGAGGTCTTTACGGTCGATCATGCTCTTATTGGAGCGCATACGGCCCCAGGTTTGCAGAAGATCGATCACCGGATTATCGTTCGGGCGATAGACGCCGATGCCGGGAGCCTGCATGCCAAACATCCTTGCGCCAATTTCGAGCGTCAGGAAGTGAATGCCAATCAGCAGCACGCCGGTTTTTTCCGCCTGCAGGGTATGCACTGGCTCCATACCCGTTCCAGTCACGTCAAACCACCGCGCCATACGTTTATCGGGCCAGAACCAGGCCATTCCGGTTTCCATCAGACCCATGCCGACAGATTCGAAATTCTTGCGCAGCATCCGCTCGCGCTCCTGTTCGCCCATGTCTGGAAAACAAAGTTCCAGATTGCGGTTCGCAATCTTGACGCGTCGTTTCATAAAGCGCTGAGCGAGATGACCAAGACCGCAACCGATGCGATAGATAACCGGATAGGGAAGTTGAACCAGCAACCATAAAAGGCCGATGCCGGCCCAGGTTGGCCAGTAACGTGGATGAAGCAACGCCGTTGAAAACTGAGGTAATCGGGTCATGTCTTTCCTGTCTTTTTCGTCCTTATGCCAGCATTCTCGCATTTTTTAAATACATAACCAAAACGAAAGGGCGCCAAATGAACGCTTTTGCAGCAATTGTTGCTACTTTATTTTCTGGATGAGGGAAATGTAGCGCAAAATGTGGGGATGTAAATTCTCATTGTATGCTATATGATGCCGCCGATTTTCTTTCTCTTAACGATTGCAGGAACCGTACACCATGCCAGTGTTACACAACCGCATTTCGAATGAGACCTTGAAAGCACGCATGCTGGCGGAAACCGAAGCGCGTGTAACCATCTCATTCTACAAATATTTTACCATTGAAGAGCCGCAGGTCACCCGCGACGCACTCTATAAAGCTTTCGAGGCGCTAAAGGTGTTTGGCCGCATTTATCTGGCTCATGAAGGGATCAACGCGCAGATCAGCGTGCCAGAAAGTAAAGTAAACGCCTTCCGCGATTTTCTTTATGGTTTTGATCCCGCTCTCAACAATGTTCGTTTGAACGTTGCCCTCGATGATGACGGGAAATCCTTCTGGGTGCTGCGCATGAAAGTGCGTGAGCGCATCGTGGCTGATGGCATCGACGATCCGACGTTCAACGCCGCTGATGTCGGCGAATATCTGAAAGCGGCAGAAGTGAACGCCATGCTGGACGATCCTGATGCCGTGTTTATCGATATGCGCAACCACTACGAATATGAAGTAGGCCATTTCGAAAACGCGCTGGAAATCCCGGCGGACACATTCCGCGAGCAGCTGCCGAAAGCCGTGGAGATGATGCAGGAACACAAAGATAAAAAAATTGTGATGTACTGCACCGGCGGTATTCGCTGTGAAAAAGCCAGCGCCTTTATGAAACACAGCGGTTTCAATAAAGTCTGGCATATCGAAGGCGGGATTATTGAGTACGCCCGTCGCGCGCGTGAGCAGGGCCTGCCGGTGCGTTTTATCGGTAAGAACTTCGTCTTTGACGAGCGTATGGGCGAGCGCATCTCCGAAGATGTGATCGCGCACTGTCATCAGTGCGGTACGCCGTGTGACACCCACACCAACTGCAAAAATGACGGCTGCCATCTGCTGTTTATTCAGTGTCCGAGCTGTGCCGAGAAGTTCAGAGGCTGCTGTAGCGAGCTGTGTAGCGAAGAGAGCGTACTGCCCGAAGAAGAGCAGCGCCGCCGTCGCGCAGGGCGAGAAAACGGCAACAAGATTTTCAATAAATCGCGTGGTCGTCTGAATACCAAACTGGGCATCCCTGACCCGGAATAAATGAGAAATCCCGGCGCGCGATGCGGCCGGGATTTTTTTATCAGGACTTCTGCTGCACGCCTTCCACGGAAATAATCAGGTCCACTTCCTGCGATGCCGGGCCTAAATCGGTGGTGATGTTGAAATCTTTCAGACGGATTTTACCCTCAGCCTCAAAGCCAGCGCGTTTGCCGCCCCATGGATCATCCCCCTGACCAATGAGTTTCGCATCGAGGGTGACAGGTTTCGTCACGCCGTTCAGGGTCAGATTGCCGGTAATATCCAGATCATCGCCGTCCTTTTTCACTTCCGTTGAGGTAAATGTCGCCTGCGGGAATTTCGCCACGTTGAGGAAATCCGCGCTGCGCAGATGTTTATCACGCTCTGCGTGGTTGGTGTCCAGGCTGTTGGTATTGATGGTCACATTCACTTTATCTGCGGCGGGATTTTTCTCGTCAAAGGTAAAAGTGCCGTCGAAATCTTTAAAGGTGCCGTACAGCCAGCTGTAGCCCAGATGCTGAATACGGAAATTCACGAAGGCGTGCTGGCCCTCTTTATCGATTTTGTAATCAGCGGCCACGGCGGAGCCGGTGACAAATACCAAAGAACCTAACGCGATACCCAGCAGGTGTTTTTTCATTTTATGCTCCAGAGTCTACAGACGATCGGCCCAGCATGCGCTTGAGCGTGGCGTCTTTATCGATGAAATGATGTTTAAGGGCCGCAAGGCCGTGCAGGACAGAAAGAATCACGACGCCCCAGGCAAGCCAGAGATGCACCTGGCCCGCCAGATCGGCCTGAGAACCGGCATCCGCCAGCGTGGCCGGAACCTCAAAGAGACCAAAGACGCTTATCGGTTTACCGTCG
Organism: Lelliottia sp. F153; assembly: GCF_002870005.1. NCBI lineage: Bacteria > Pseudomonadati > Pseudomonadota > Gammaproteobacteria > Enterobacterales > Enterobacteriaceae > Lelliottia > Lelliottia sp. F153. The sequence continues at coordinate 86,082 of NZ_PKFT01000010.1, forward strand.
GCGGTCGAAATCAGATACCCGCTAATTAAAATGGCAAACAGCAGGCCATACAGGGCGATGTGAGCGGCGATGGCGCTCAGTCGCGTCAGTTTGCTGTAGCTTTTTAGCGCCGGTGGAGGAGGGGAAATGTGACGCCAGACGATACGGACCACCAGGCTCATCATCAACAGGATGCCAATGCTTTTATGCAGTTCAGGCGCCTGGTGATACCAGCCATCGTAATAGCTAAGCGTCACCATCCACAACCCTAAGCCGAACATGCCATAAACCGCGAGAGCAATTAACCAGTGCAAGCACATGGATATTATTCCATAGCGTGCAGAAGAATTACGCAGCTGCATAATGATGACCATCCCTAATTAATTTGAAGGGTAAAAATGGCCTGTGAAAAGGTTTATTGCAACTGATATTTAAGCATTAGGAATATTCATTTTTCTATTTCAATATTTTTGATTGTGTAACGCGATTCTGATTCAATTCATTCGTGTTTAAGTGGCTGTTCTTAGATAGGAAAGGGTTTTCGGGTGTTGTGGGGTAATCAAATTATTTGCGGCCAGATTAAGGTAATATAAAGTATTGTCAATTATCGTCAGCGTGTCTTTTCAGAAAAATACAATATAAATAACATCGATGATGGCAAGCATTGACCATAGAAAAATATAGAGCATCAAATGCTCGCGAATATTGTTTACCAGATAATCAAAGATCCTGCGCATTATCTCTGTCCGACGATATAAAGAGAAAGGCCCCGACGGGTCGGAGCCTGAAAAGAGGATTATCCGCCAAAACGCGCGAGAGAGAAGGGGGCCAGATCAAACTGCGGAGTGATACCCTGCGCAAACTGCGCGGCGATTTCACCCAGCACGGAGGCGAATTTAAACCCGTGTCCGCTTAGCCCTGTGATCAGCAGCGTATTGTCGTGGCCCGGAAGCGTATCGATAATGAAATCTTCATCCGGAGTGTTGTCGTACGTACAGGCGGCACCGTACAGCAGCCCGCCGACGCCTGGCAGCACATTACGCAGGAAGTTGAACGCCTCGGAACCATCGCCCGGCAAAGCACCGAACGCTTTGCGCTCCTCCGGGGAGGAGATGATCTGCCCGCCGTTATGCTTACCAATCTTGAGCGCGTCTTTTTCAGACGGGAAGCCGTAAAACTGATCGCCATTCGGCAGCTCGCCGGTAAAGGCCGGGAATTTATTCTGGGTGCTGAAACGCCCGTCGGCCTGGAACCAGGAGAAGACTTTACGCACCGGCTGAACCGGCAGCTCAGGCATCAGTTTCGTAACCCATGTCCCGGCGCTGACCAGCAGACGGGAGGCGGTATAAGGCCCTTCCGGCGTCTCAACGGTTACACCGTCGTCACTATGCTGGATGGCCGTGACCGGGCAGTTAAAGAGCTGAGCGCAGCCCGCTTTTTCAGCGAGGGAGACCCAGATTTTGATGGCGGTTTCGCAATGCAGTACGCCGGAGTTGGCTTCAAAGAGTCCGATGTAATCCTCGGGAACGGTGATCTCTGGCCAGCGTTTCATGACGGCGGTGGCGTCGAGGCGCTCCACGTCGAGATTGAATTCGCGGGCACTGTGCTCCACGTTCGCCAGGAATTCCGAATGCGCAGGACCGAGGTTCACCACGCCCGTGCGCTCGAAAATTTTATCTTCGGTCAGGGCTGATAATTCATCCCAGAGTTGTTGCGCCCTCAGTACCAGCGGAACGTAGCGCTCGCCTTCGCCATACGCATGGCGGATGAGGCGGGTGTCGCCGTGATGGCTCCCCTCAGCATGCGGAGGAAGGTGGGAATCAATCATCAGGACGTTCAGGCCAGCGAGGGTTGCGTAATAACCCGCAGCAGAGCCGACGGAGCCGCTGCCTAAAATAATCAAGTCGTATTTCATGAGAATCTCTTAAACCAGGACTTAAGTTTGCAGAGTAAATAAGATGAAAGGCTTATTCAAGGGAGAAATAAATGAGGCACCCCTTAGGTGCCTGTTGAGTGAATGTAGGGCATAAAATTAATGCCGACGATACTCATTTTCCTGGTAGTCGCCAGACTCTATTTTGGCAATACCTGCCTCTAAAATAGAAATAAACTGACGCGCGACATCTGTGGTCAGCCACAGTGTCTGTCCAACTTCCGCTTCTTCACGGCTAGGCTGATTCGGGGTCTGGTAGTGCAAACGCAGCATCAGCGCATCGTAGCTGTCTACGGTACTGATGTCCCATCCGACAAGTGGATGAGTCTGGATGACTTCATTATTCTTTTCCATCATAACCCCCGTAATACGTGTGAGAAGACAACGACTGTGAGGTTCAATGCGTGTTTTTCTGAAGCAACTTCAGTATATCAATAAATAAGGGATATGAAGGGAAAAATAAACAGGCTGCAACCTAAATTTCTGCTTTTTAGGATTGTTTGAACAATAAAACGCCATCTTATTCACGTTTTTTTAAGAAGATACGCAATTAATTTGAACTTATTTAATCGGCATAAAAAAAGCCGGGGCGACCCGGCAAAAAATGACAATGAGGGAGTTTGAATTAATCGGTGATGAACCAGTCGTCGGCGCTTTCCCAGGTTTCTTGCAGGATTTCGCTAATGCGATCTTTATCCTCTTTTGCCCCACCGAGGACGGAAAGATTGTTCGCGGAGGCGTAACGGACGGTGACAGCCCCTTCCTGATCGGGGAACGTGCTGTTGATGCGACGGGAGAGTTCTCCGGCCAGCGCATCCAGCGCGCCAGCAGGCAAAGTGGTTGTTTTGGCGATAGTCACTTCGATACGCATAATTGCCCCCTGTGTAATATACTGTGTATTTATACAGGCATTATGTTGAACTTACAACAGGGGGCGATAAAAAATTACTGTTTAACCGTCCAGTTAACGGTTTCACCGGCCAGGAACGGGATCAGCGTGTCGTCTGTCAGGGCGATAGTATCGACGACCTGGCTCTGTTTGCGTTCCAGCTCGATAAAGGTTTCATTTACCGGCAGGCCGTAGAAGCGCGGGCCGTTCAGGGAACAGAAGGCTTCGAAGTGCTCCAGCGCGCCCATCTCTTCAAATACCGTGGCGTAGCTGGCCAGCGCCGTTGGGGCGTTGAAACAGCCCGCACAGCCGCAGCTGGCCTCTTTACGGTGACGCGCGTGCGGGGCGGAGTCGGTTCCGAGGAAGGCGCGGGTAAAACCGCTGGCGACCAGTTCACGCAGCGCCTGCTGGTGGATATTGCGTTTGAGGATCGGCAGGCAGTACAGGTGAGGGCGCACACCGCCGACCAGCATGTGGTTACGGTTGAACATCAGGTGCTGAGGGGTGATTGTCGCGGCGAGCAGATCGTTGCCGTCGCGCACATATTCGGCCGCGTCTTTGGTGGTGATGTGCTCAAAGACCACTTTCAGCCCCTGCAGACGCTGGCGCAGCGGTTCCATCACGGTCTCGATAAAGCGCGCTTCGCGGTCAAAAATATCGATATCGGGATGCGTCACTTCGCCGTGGATAAGCAGCGGCATGCCCAGTTTTTCCATGCGTTCCAGGACCGGCATAATGGCATCCGTGCTGGTCACACCGTGGCTGGAGTTGGTGGTGGCATTGGCCGGGTAGAGTTTGGCGGCAGTGAACACGCCTTCATTAAAGCCGCGTTCGACTTCGTTCGGGTCGAGCGAATCGGTGAGGTAGCAGGTCATCAGCGGGGTAAAATCATGACCTGCCGGAACGGCATCAAGAATGCGCTGACGATAGGCAATTGCGGCATCAACGGTGGTGACTGGTGGAACCAGGTTAGGCATGACAATCGCGCGGCCATAGATTTCGCTGGTGTAAGGGACAACGGTTTTCAGCATGTCGCCATCGCGCAGATGGATATGCCAGTCGTCAGGGCGGCGGATTTTCAGAACCTGGGGATGTGCAGTCATTGATATGCTCCGGCTTATCAGGAATCAGTCATAAGGATGGCTGTTTTTGCCGGACACAAATCATAAGGGGAAACGTTTTCGTTTGCACACATTTCCGTTAAATAACGGTATAAAAAAAAGGGCGCCCACGGCGCCCTATCGGTTAATTCGTAAACGGGATGATAATTTCACCCGGTTTCACTTCAATCCCCTTGGCGTATTTCTTCGCCAGCGCTTCACCTTTGCTTCTGTCTTCGCTCAGCACATAGGCAGGCTGCTGATTGAAATAGTTCCGCAGCGACTGGTTCAGATACGGCATCAGGGTTTGCAGCACCGGTTTCATTTTCTCCGGCGTCACTTCGGCATCCACGATCTCCATTTCCTGAAGATAGATGGCCCCTTTCTCTTTGTTAAAGACCGGCAGCGCTTTCAGTTTCAGCTTAATGTTCGCTTTCTGGCTGCCAAACAGGGAGTTCATATCCAGTTTGGCGTCGCCGGAAAGCGTGACTTTATTCGGCTCTTCGCGGCCAATCTGGCTGACGAGTTGATTGAGTACGATATGGGCATCGGCAACGCCGGGCACGCCGATATCTTTGGAGAAGTTATTGTGTTTTTCCAGCGCCTGATTAATTTCCTGCTCACTAACGCTGTATTGCGTAAGCTGGTTACAACCGACCAGCAGGCCGCTGATAACTAACGCAGCAGCAATGACAATCTTTTTCATGGGGTTCCTCAACATGATGTCGGCGCTCTTGTCCTGACGCCTCAGTATGTCAGGGGGGTATACCAGTTACCAGCAGAAAAACCTGATATTCGGGGGCGAAAGTGGACCTTCCGCCCGTCGGAATACGTGCTCAGACCATCAGGCCCCGGGTTCGAGCATCCCGCTCGCGCTGCGTTTCGGGCTGAACTGCCACCACAGGGCGATGAGGGTGATAAAGCCTACAACGCCCAGCATCACCCACGGCAATTCCGGTTGATTCAGCGCTTTCCCTGAATCGAACAACCAGCCGCCACCGGCGTATCCGAGCGCACCGCCAAAGGCCAGCCCCAGTCGGCTAAAGCCCATGTAGCTGCCGCGCGCACGCGGATCGGCAAGCCCGGCGCTGAGGGTTTCACGCGCCGGTTCGGCAATGATCGACCCAATATAGAAGGTGCAGATCAGAATAAAGAGCTGTTGCAGAGTGCCGACCAGACCAATCGGCATCATGCTTAACGTCATCAGCAGCAGGCCCGCCATCAGGCGATGCTCAAGACGAAAACGTTTTTCGCTCCAGCGCGCGATAGGGTAGAGCAGGGTCAGCGACAGGCAGGCTTCGATGGCATACATCCATTTGACGGCCGCAGGCGAACCGGCAATATCGTTAACCATAATGGGCAGCATCAGCATTACCTGCACCGCCAGCATGTAATAGCCCGTCAGCGTCAGCACGTAGGTAACGAAGCGTTTATCGGCCAGCACGCGGCCCAACCCCTCGCGCACGGGGGCTTTCACCGTTGAGAGTTTCCAGGCGGGCAGCAGCCAGGCGTTAAATGCCGCGCAGAGGATAAACAGCACCGCGCCGGTGGCGCACACCAGACGGAAATCATATTGCAACAGCCAGCTGCCGAGCAGAGCGCCAACCACCGCACCGGCGCTGTCCTGCATCATCAGCAGCGAGAAAAAGCGCCCGCGATGCTGTGGGCGAATCAGTTTCACGACCAGCGCGGTACGCGGCGGATCAAACAGCGTGCCGCCAATCCCGGAGAGGAAACAGGAGAACCACAGCAACCAGGGATCGTGCGCGATGCCCATGGTGGCAAATCCGGCGGCCCGCAGCAGCATGCCGGTGACAATCATCGGTTTTGCGCCGAAGCGGTCGGCAATCGCGCCGCCAAACACGCCAAGTCCCTGCTGGACAAACTGACGCAAGCCCAGGGCAATACCGACCATTAATGCCGCCCAGCCCATTTGATCGACAAAGCGAATGGAGATCAGTGGGAAGACGACAAAAAAGCCGAGCACGACCAGCATGTTATCGACGAGCAGAAAATATTTGCCCAGGCTCCGGGCTTGCGATACGCGAGACATTTTCCCTCCAGGGAAAAATCACGTCATCCTGCTGACGGCCCCGAAAAGGCAGTCTGAAGGCTTAAGTGTAGAGAAAGATGAGCACGCTAATATTCTGCGTGGTTGCGAGGCGTTTTCCCACACCGCCAGCGACAATATTTTTTTATCAAAAGGGTGGTTTGATTCAGCTTTTTAATCGAATTTTGTGAAATCTGTGAAAAAGGGTATGTCACTGTTTTCACAGAAAGCACCGGCGCAGGTATAGTAAAGCTAACAGGTAGAGCAGAAGTAACGGGAAGGAGTGGTAACGATGTTTGGCTATCGCAGTAACGTGCCAAAAGTGCGCCTGACAACAGACAGACTGGTCGTTCGTCTGGTGCATGAGCGTGATGCCTGGCGTCTGGCGGATTATTACGCCGAGAATCGCCAGTTTTTAAAGCCCTGGGAACCCGTTCGGGATGAAAGCCACTGCTATCCCTCCGGCTGGCAGGCCCGCCTGAGTATGATTGCCGAATTCCACAAGCAGGGCAGTGCCTATTATTTCGCGTTGCTCGACCCGGAAGAGAAAGAGATCATCGGGATCGCCAATTTCTCGAACGTGGTGCGCGGATCGTTTCACGCCTGTTACCTCGGCTACTCCATCGGCCAGAAATGGCAGGGCCAAGGGCTGATGTTTGAAGCCCTGACCAGCGCGATCCGCTATATGCAGCGCTCTCAGCACATCCACCGCATTATGGCCAACTATATGCCGCACAATCAGCGTAGCGGCGATCTGCTGGCGCGGCTTGGGTTTGAAAAAGAAGGCTACGCGAAAGATTATCTGTTGATCGACGGCGAGTGGCGCGACCACGTGCTGACGGCGTTAACCACCAAAGAATGGACCGCAGGTCGCTAAGGAGCACCCATGAAATATCAGTTAACTGCCACAGAAGCGCGGGTGATTGGCTGCCTGCTGGAAAAACAGGTCACGACGCCAGAGCAATATCCCCTGTCGGTCAATGCGGTGACGCTGGCCTGTAACCAGAAAACCAACCGTGAGCCGGTGCTCAACCTGAGCGAGCACGAGGTACAAGAGCAACTGGATGCGCTGGTTAAACGCCACTATCTGCGCACCGTCAGTGGGTTTGGCAACCGCGTCACTAAATATGAACAACGTTTTTGCAATTCCGAATTTGGCGATCTGAAACTGAACAGCGCCGAAGTGGCGGTGATCACCACCTTGCTGCTGCGCGGGGCGCAAACGCCGGGTGAATTGCGTTCCCGCGCCGCACGAATGCATGAATTCAGTGATATGCAGGAAGTGGAGCAGACGCTGGAAAATCTCGCCTCACGCGAAGATGGCCCGTTTGTGCTGCGCCTCGCGCGTGAGCCGGGCAAACGCGAAAGCCGCTATATGCATCTTTTCAGTGGCGACGTTGAAACCCTCATCAATGTGGTTGAAGCGGTTTCGCCCGCCGAGGACGAGAGTCTTGCTGCACGGGTCGACGCGCTGGAAAACGAAGTGGCGGAACTCAAACAGCGCCTCGACTCCCTGCTGGCGCATTTAGGAGACTAACGGTGACAACATTACGCATTGGCGTGGTCGGCCTCGGCGGGATCGCGCAGAAAGCCTGGCTGCCGGTTCTGGGCGCGGCGACCGACTGGACGCTGCAAACCGCATGGTCCCCGACGCGGGAAAAAGCGCAGCGAATCTGCGATACCTGGCGAATTCCTTATGCTGCCTCCATGGCGGATCTGGCGCGCGACTGTGACGCGGTATTCGTTCATACCTCGACGGCGACGCACTATCAGGTGGTGAGCGAATTGCTCAATGCCGGTGTTCACGTTTGTGTCGATAAACCGCTGGCCGAGAATGTACAGGACGCCGAGCGTCTAGTTGAGCTGGCGGCGCGCAAAAATCTGACGCTGATGGTCGGGTTCAATCGCCGGTTCTCGCCGCTGTATCAGGATCTCAAATCCCGGCTTGGCGCGGCGGCATCGCTGCGCATGGATAAGCATCGCACCGACAGCATTGGCCCGAACGATCTGCGCTTTACGCTGCTGGATGATTATCTGCATGTGGTCGATACGGCCCTGTGGCTGACCAACGGTAATGCACAGCTGAAAAGCGGCACCCTGCAAACCAACGATCAGGGGCAGATGGTGTATGCCGAACACCATTTCGCGGTGGACACAATTCAGGTGACCACCAGCATGCATCGTCGTGCGGGAAGCCAGCGCGAATCCGTGCAGGCGGTCACCGACGGCGCACTCATTGATGTGACCGATATGCGCGAATGGCGTGAGGAAAAAGGGAGCGGGGTGGTGACGCGGCCAATCCCTGGCTGGCAAAGTACGCTGGAGCAGCGCGGGTTCGCCGGTTGTGCGCGTCACTTCATTGAGTGCGTGCAAAATCAGACGGTTCCTGAAACTTCGGGCGAACAGGCGATTCTGGCGCAACGCGTCATTGAAAAGCTCTGGCGCGAGGCGATGAGCGAGTAGAAACTGTTTAACCCCTGTAACATCTGCGGATAGTAATTCGCTTAAATACGGGTAGACTAAGCGCACTTTTCACGCCTGCTATGCAGGCGTTTTGCCGTGTGGTTGTGGAAATTCACGTTAATGAACTTATTAAAATCGCTGGCAGCAGTCAGCTCGATGACCATGTTTTCTCGCGTGCTGGGTTTTGCGCGCGATGCGATTGTGGCGAGAGTGTTTGGCGCGGGGATGGCGACTGACGCCTTCTTTGTGGCGTTCAAACTGCCGAACTTACTGCGCCGAATTTTCGCCGAAGGGGCGTTCTCCCAGGCGTTCGTGCCGATTCTGGCGGAATACAAAAGCAAGCAGGGCGAAGACGCGACCCGCGTGTTTGTCTCCTATGTCTCGGGCCTGCTGACGCTGGCTCTGGCGATTGTCACGGTGATCGGGATGCTGGCCGCGCCGTGGGTGATTATGGTGACCGCGCCGGGCTTTGCCGACACGGCGGATAAATTCGCCCTGACGACGCAGCTTCTGCGCATTACCTTTCCTTATATTCTGCTGATTTCGCTGGCGTCGCTGGTCGGGGCGATCCTCAACACCTGGAACCGCTTCTCCGTTCCGGCGTTTGCACCGACGTTTTTAAACGTCAGCATGATCGGTTTTGCCCTGTTTGCGGCACCGCACTTCCATCCGCCGGTGCTGGCCCTGGCGTGGGCGGTCACCGTCGGCGGCGTGCTGCAGCTCGCTTATCAGCTTCCGCATCTGAAAAAGATCGGCATGCTGGTGCTTCCACGCATTAACTTCCGCGATGCGGGTGCCATGCGCGTGATCAAGCAGATGGGTCCGGCGATCCTCGGCGTGTCCGTGAGCCAGATTTCCCTGATTATCAACACCATTTTCGCCTCCTTCCTGGTGTCAGGTTCCGTGTCGTGGATGTACTACGCCGACCGCTTGATGGAGTTCCCGTCCGGGGTGCTGGGCGTGGCGCTGGGGACGATTCTGCTGCCGTCGTTGTCGCGAAGCTTTGCCAGCAGCAATCATGATGAATACTGTCGACTGATGGACTGGGGTTTACGCCTGTGCTTCCTGCTGGCGCTGCCAAGCGCTGTGGCGCTGGGGATTCTGGCGAAACCCTTAACGGTTTCATTATTCCAGTACGGCAAATTCAACGCGTTCGATGCATTAATGACCCAGCGCGCGCTGGTGGCGTATTCCGTCGGCCTGATGGGGCTGATTGTGGTGAAAGTGCTGGCGCCGGGCTTTTATTCGCGTCAGGACATCAAAACGCCGGTCAAAATTGCGATTGTGACGCTGGTGATGACCCAGCTGATGAACCTCGCGTTTATCGGGCCACTGAAGCACGCGGGTCTGTCGCTGTCGATCGGTCTGGGGGCCTGTCTGAACGCCGGGCTGCTCTACTGGCAGCTGCGTAAGCAGAAAATTTTCACTCCGCAGCCGGGCTGGATGAGTTTCCTGGTGCGTCTGGTCATTGCGGTGGTGGTGATGGCGGCGGCGCTGGTCGGGATGATGTATGTGATGCCGGAATGGTCTCTGGGCACCATGCCGTATCGTCTGCTGCGCCTGATGGCTGTTGTGGTCGTGGGAATTATTGCCTACTTCGCTACACTGGCGGTGCTCGGCTTTAAGGTGAAAGAGTTCGCTCGCCGGACGGCATAAACGACTAAAGGGGAGTTCACCAGAGGGTGCTCCCCGTTTCCCACTTCATCTCTTCACTGAAGCGTTAAATCGAAATCTTCTTCCCGCCACCGCGTGAGCTGGATGTCTGGCCATTGGCGCCATACAGCCCCGGCTCCTGATGAGGTTTTAACACCTCAAGCGCCTGCTGGTTGCGTTCAATTTGCCCCTCTAACAGCCAGCCGTTGTGCTGGTTGAGATCGCGAAGGTGCTGCGTTTTTTCTGTGATGGTCTGCCAGCGCTCAACGATATCGTCGTTCGCGCTGCGACGTGGATCTTGCTCCGCGCGGCGCTGCTGCTCCAGATAGTCCAGGGTAGCCAGCAGCGAGCTTTTATCTTCAGTAATGCGCTGCAGAGCGCTGCCGCTGACATAGCCTGCGGATAACTGTTGTTGCTCGGCATCCATCACCGTCTTCAGATCGTTCAGGACTACCGTCATTTGATCCAATATTTCTGACAGTCGACTCATACGGTTATTTACTCTGAAGGAAGTTCTGCGTTTCGTTAATCAGCGCATCAGCAATTTTGCTGGTGTCCATTTTCAGTTCGCCGTTACGAATCGCGGTTTTCAGCGCTTCAACGCGTTCCATATTGATATCGTTCGTGCCTGGCTGCATCAGTTTTGACTGTGCATCACTTAACGTGACGCTGGTGCTGTTGGCCGTGGACGATTTTTCCAGACGCGCTTTAAGGGCTGGCGCGTCGTTCGTTTCGCGAGGTTGTACAGTGCTAACCGGCTTCAGGGGCGATGTACGATCAATGCTCATAGTGTTGTCCTCATAGAGGTTCGCGGCGTTGGCGCCTGATATAATCATCTGATGATTATTTATCGGCAGCTGCCGCGATATCTTTAAAAAGATTATAGGTTAATCAGAATATTCCCATCAGAACCGACGGTTCCGCTAACCACCTGACCTGAAGACATCCTAACGCGTGCGTTTTGGGCGACCGCAGCGTTGTTCAGCGCCTGGCCTTCGCTATTAATGCTAAAGCCATCTCCGTTCGCCACCACCATCACGCGCTGTCCGGCTTTAATGCGCCACGCCTGGCGCAGCATCGACAGCTGGATGGCCTGACCTGGCGCCAGATCGCGCAGGCTCACCGAATCCTGTGCCTGGTTAATATCCAGCATGGTGCGCGGCGGAAGTTGATCCAGGCGTCCGCGCTTTAATTCTACATGAGCGGGCTGTAAAACGCTGCCGCGTGCGATGGGCTGAGCGGCGACAACGTAGTTGCCTGTCGCCTGAACCATTACCTGCAAAAAGCGTTTCTCATTATTGCAGCGGGCCAGCACGTTCACATTACCCCACAGCCGGGCACCGCCGCTGATGCTGAACGAGGGTTGTTCGCAAGTGGGCAGGAGATTCGGCTGCGTTCGAATATCGACTTTGACCTCATCGCTTAACCCCGCCAGACGCTCAGCAAAAAAAGCGGTCAGCAACACATTCAGCCCCAGCGCTGAAGACTGGGTACTGAACAGCAGTAAGGTAACGGCAAGGCCATTTTTGAACGTCAGCATCTCACTTTCCCGCGGTTCCTGGATTTAACAGGATTCTACCCCTAAGGCTTTCCCATCAACGCAACAAATAGCGACGCATTTTGCGTTTATTCCTTCGATAAGGAAGACGGGTTGAGATTTAAGCTACATGCTGAAATTTCGCCATCAGCGGAGGAGACATGCTCGATAAACTCGACGCCGCGTTACGTTTTCAACAGGAAGCGCTCAATCTGCGCGCCCAGCGGCAGGAGATCCTGGCCGCCAATATCGCGAATGCCGACACCCCAGGGTTTCAGGCGCGCGATATTGATTTTTCTACTGAGCTTAAAAAAGTGATGGAGCGTGGTCGGGCCGAAGGGACGGGTGTTGCCCTTGCGCTGACCTCTTCACGCCACATTCCCGCTCAAGCGATGACTGCGCCGTCCACCGATTTACTTTATCGCATTCCTGACCAGCCATCCCTGGACGGTAACACCGTCGATATGGACCGGGAGCGCACCCAGTTTGCCGATAACAGCCTGCAGTATCAGATGGGGCTAACCGTGCTCGGTGGACAGATTAAAAGCATGCAGAGCGTCCTGCAGGGGGGCAACTAATTCATGGCCTTACTGAATATTTTTGATATCGCGGGTTCAGCCCTGACCGCGCAGTCTCAGCGTCTGAACGTCGCCGCCAGTAACATGGCGAACGCCGACAGCGTGACCGGACCCGATGGTCAGCCCTATCGCGCCAAACAGGTGGTCTTTCAGGTTAATGCTGCGCCGGGCGCGGCAACCGGCGGTGTGAAAGTGGCCGATGTGGTTGAGAGCCAAGCCCCGGACAAACTGGTGTATGAGCCAGGCAACCCGCTGGCGGATGCGAGAGGCTACGTGAAAATGCCAAACGTCGATGTGGTCGGCGAAATGGTGAACACCATGTCAGCGTCGCGCAGCTATCAGGCGAACGTTGAAGTGCTCAATACCGTGAAGAGCATGATGCTCAAAACGCTCACTCTCGGCCAGTAAAGGAGACACGAATGTCCATCGCCGTCAATGTGAATGACCCGACCAACTCCGGCGTCGCCAGCACCAGTGGGGCCACTGGCTCCAGCTCGCTGACCGGTAACAGTGCTGCCGATCTACAGGGCAGCTTTTTGACGTTACTGGTTGCGCAGCTGAAAAACCAGGACCCGACGAACCCGATGCAGAACAATGAACTGACCACGCAGCTTGCGCAGATCAGTACCGTGAGCGGCATTGAAAAGCTCAATACCACGCTGGGTTCCGTTTCCGGTCAAATCGACAACAGCCAGTCTTTGCAGGCCGCCAATCTCATTGGCCACGGTGTGATGATCCCAGGGACCACTATCCTGGCAGGGACCAGCACCACCGACGGAAGCAGTACCACCACGACCACGCCATTTGGCGTTGAGCTGCAGCAACCGGCCGATAAAGTCACCGCCACCATCACCAACAAAGACGGTGTTGTGGTGCGCACGATCGACATTGGTGAGCTGAAAGCGGGCGTTCATACCTTTACCTGGGATGGCAGCCTGACAGATGGCACAACCGCACCGAACGGTTCTTACAAAGTGGCGATTTCTGCCAGCAACGGGACGACTCAGCTGGTGGCTCAGCCGCTGCAATTCGCTCTGGTGCAGGGGGTGATTCGCGGCTCTGATGGTAACAAACTGGATTTGGGTACTTCTGGGACCACCACGCTCGACGAAGTTCGGCAGATTATTTAAGCCTTAACACTTATCAGGAGTAAGTCATGGCCTTTTCTCAAGCGGTCAGCGGCCTGAATGCTGCGGCCACCAACCTGGACGTCATTGGCAACAACATTGCCAACTCCGCGACCTACGGTTTTAAATCTGGCACAGCATCTTTCGCAGATATGTTCGCAGGTTCCAAAGTGGGTCTGGGCGTTAAAGTTGCGGGTATTACCCAGGACTTTACCGATGGCACCACCACTAACACCGGCCGTGGGCTGGATGTGGCCATCAGCCAGAACGGTTTCTTCCGTATGGTCGATGAAAACGGTTCTGTTTTTTACAGCCGTAACGGTCAGTTCAAACTCGACGAAAACCGTAACCTGGTCAACATGCAGGGTCTGCAGCTGACGGGCTATCCGGTTGCGGGCACACCGCCAACGGTACAGACCGGTGCGAACCCGCAGGCGATCTCAATTCCGAACACGCTGATGGCGGCGAAGTCCACCACCACCGCGTCTCAGCAGATCAACCTGAACTCCACCGATGCGACGCCGACGGTGACACCGTTCGACCCGACAAACGTCGATTCTTATAACAAAAAAGGGACCGTGACGGTCTTTGACAGCCAGGGTAATGCGCACAACATGAACCTGTTCTACGTCAAAGACACCGCTGCGAACAGCTGGAAAGTCTATGCGCAGGATGGCAGCGTGGCGGGCAGCACCCCCTCTCTGGCCACCACGCTGACCTTTAATGCCAGCGGCGTGCTGACAGGCGGTGGCCAGGTCAACATCACCACCGCGACCATGCCGGGCGCAACCCCTGCAACCTTCGCGATGAGTTTCACCAACTCCATGCAGCAGAACACCGGTGCGAACAACATCGTGGCGACTAACCAGAACGGTTACAAGCCGGGCGACCTGGTGAGCTACCAGATCAACGATGACGGCACTGTGGTGGGTAACTACTCCAACGAACAGACCCAGGTTCTGGGCCAGATCGTGCTGGCGAACTTCGCCAACAACGAAGGTCTGAAATCTGAAGGCGATAACGTCTGGTCTTCCACTCAGTCCTCTGGTGTGGCGCTGCTCGGCACCGCCGGTTCCGGTAACTTCGGTACGCTGACCAACGGCGCGCTGGAAGCATCCAACGTCGATCTGAGTAAAGAACTGGTGAACATGATTGTCGCGCAGCGTAACTATCAGTCGAACGCGCAGACCATCAAAACTCAGGACCAGATCCTCAACACGCTGGTCAACCTGCGTTAATCGTCTAACGGGATGATGTAATGGATCACGCAATATATACCGCGATGGGCGCAGCCAGCCAGACGATGAATCAGCAGGCTGTGACCGCCAGTAACCTGGCGAACGCCTCAACACCGGGCTTTCGTGCGCAGCTGAATGCGCTGCGCGCCGTGCCGGTGGAAGGGCTGTCGCTGCCAACGCGTACGCTGGTTATCGCCTCAACGCCGGGTGCCGATATGACGCCTGGTCAGATGGATTACACTTCGCGTCCGCTGGACGTTGCACTCCAGCAGGACGGTTGGCTGGCGGTGCAAACGGCTGATGGCTCAGAAGGCTATACCCGCAACGGTAATATCCAGGTGGATGCCAACGGTCAGATGACCATTCAGGGGCATCCGGTGATTGGCGAAGCGGGTCCGATTACGGTGCCGGAAGGCTCGGAAATCACCATCGCGGCGGACGGGACCATTTCGGCCCTCAACCCCGGCGATCCGGCGAACACCATTGCCCCGGTCGGTCGACTGAAGCTGGTCAAAGCGGAAGGCAATGAAGTGACGCGCGGCGATGACGGGATGTTCCGTCTGAGCCAGGCAGCACAGGCAACGCGTGGCCCGACCTTGCAGGCTGACCCAAGCATTCGCGTGATGTCCGGCGTGCTGGAAGGCAGTAACGTCAAACCGGTTGCAGCCATGACCGATATGATCGCCAGCGCCCGACGTTTCGAAATGCAAATGAAGGTTATCACCAGCGTGGATGAAAACGCCGGCCGTGCTAACCAACTGCTGTCTATGAGTTAACAGGATTTCTTATGATCAGCTCTTTATGGATCGCGAAAACGGGTCTCGACGCGCAGCAAACCAATATGGATGTCATCGCCAACAACCTGGCGAACGTCAGCACCAATGGTTTTAAGCGTCAGCGTGCCGTGTTCGAAGATTTGCTTTATCAAACCATTCGTCAGCCGGGCGCGCAGTCGTCCGAGCAGACCACGCTGCCATCAGGGCTGCAGATTGGTACGGGTGTGCGTCCGGTTGCGACCGAACGTCTGCACAGCCAGGGCAACCTGTCCCAGACCAACAACAGCAAAGACGTGGCAATCAAAGGCCAGGGTTTCTTCCAGGTGCAGCTGCCTGACGGAACCTCAGCCTATACCCGCGATGGCTCGTTCCAGGTGGATCAGAATGGTCAGCTGGTGACCGCCGGTGGTTTCCAGGTTCAGCCTGCGATCACCATTCCGGCTAACGCCCTGAGCATTACCATCGGACGTGACGGTGTGGTCAGCGTGACCCAGCAAGGGCAGGCCGCGCCTGTTCAGGTTGGACAGCTGAACCTGACGACGTTCATGAACGATACCGGTCTGGAAAGCATTGGTGAGAACCTCTACACCGAAACCCAGTCCTCCGGTGCGCCGAATGAAAGTACGCCGGGCCTGAACGGTTCCGGGCTGCTGTATCAGGGCTATGTCGAAACCTCTAACGTCAACGTGGCGGAAGAGCTGGTGAACATGATCCAGGTTCAGCGCGCGTATGAAATTAACAGTAAAGCAGTGTCGACGACCGACCAGATGCTGCAAAAACTGACGCAACTCTAAGGTGTAGTCCGGTGCGGTAAACCGCACCGGCTCCCTGTTTTCGAAGATGAAGGCAATGCAAAAAAACGCGGCGTTTCGTTATCCAATACTGACTGTCCTGGCCGTTACCCTCAGCGGTTGCGCCTTGATCCCGTCAAAACCTTTGGTAGAGGGTGCGACTACCGCCCAACCCGTTCCCGGCCCAACGCCGGTGGTGAACGGCTCCATTTTCCAGTCCGCACAGCCGATTAACTACGGTTATCAACCGCTGTTCGAAGACCGTCGCCCGCGTAACGTCGGCGATACCCTGACCATTGCGCTGCAGGAGAACGTCAGCGCGAGCAAAAGCTCCTCGGCGAATGCCAGCCGCGACGGCAAAACCAACTTTGGTTTCGATACCGTTCCACGCTATCTGCAGGGCCTGTTTGGCAATGCGCGTGCCGATGTGGAAGCCTCTGGCGGTAACAGCTTTAACGGCAAAGGCGGCGCCAATGCCAGTAACACCTTCAGCGGTACGCTGACGGTGACCGTTGACCAGGTTCTGGTGAATGGCAATTTACACGTAGTGGGTGAAAAACAGATCGCCATCAATCAGGGCACTGAATTCATTCGCTTCTCCGGTGTGGTTAACCCTCGCACCATCAGTGGCACCAACACCGTACCGTCCACCCAGGTGGCGGATGCGCGCATTGAGTACGTCGGTAACGGCTACATCAACGAAGCGCAGAATATGGGCTGGCTGCAACGCTTCTTCCTTAATTTATCGCCGATGTAAGCGAGGTGACCTATGTTTAAATCCCTCTTCGCAATGGTGTTGGTCCTGGTGGCGACATGCGCCCAGGCTGACCGCATTCGCGATCTCACCAGTGTACAGGGCGTACGTGAAAACTCATTGATAGGCTATGGCCTGGTGGTTGGCCTGGACGGAACGGGCGACCAGACCACCCAGACGCCGTTTACCACTCAGAGTTTGAACAACATGCTGTCCCAGCTTGGGATCACCGTCCCGACGGGCACCAACATGCAGCTGAAAAACGTGGCGGCGGTAATGATCACCGCATCCTACCCGGCCTTTGCGCGCCAGGGGCAAACCATCGATGTGGTGGTTTCGTCAATGGGTAACGCCAAAAGTCTGCGCGGCGGGACGCTGCTGATGACCCCGTTAAAAGGGGTGGACAGCCAGGTCTACGCGCTGGCACAGGGTAACATTCTGGTCGGCGGTGCGGGTGCATCGGCGGGCGGCAGCAGCGTGCAGGTGAACCAGCTGAACGGCGGGCGTATCACCAACGGGGCGATCATCGAGCGTGAACTGCCAACGCAGTTTGGCGCCGGGAACACCATCAACCTGCAGCTGAATAATGAAGACTTCACTATGGCGCAGCAGATTGCCGATACCATCAACCGCAGCCGTGGTTTTGGTAGCGCGACGGCGCTCGACGCACGTACCGTGCAGATCCGCACCTCGACGGGCAGCAGCAACCAGGTGCGCATGCTGGCGGATATCCAGAATATGGAAGTCAACGTTCCGCTGCAGGATGCCAAAGTGATCATCAACTCCCGTACCGGGTCCGTGGTGATGAACCGCGAAGTGACGCTGGACAGCTGCGCCGTGGCGCAGGGCAACCTCTCCATCAGCGTCAACCGCTCGGCTAACGTTAGCCAGCCGGATACGCCGTTTGGTGGCGGTCAGACGGTGGTGACGCCACAGACGCAGATTGATATGCGCCAGAGCGGCGGCTCGCTGCAAAGCGTGCGCTCCAGTGCCAACCTGAACAACGTGGTTCGTGCGCTGAACGCGCTGGGGGCGACGCCGATGGATCTGATGTCGATTCTGCAATCCATGCAAAGTGCAGGATGCCTGCGCGCCAAACTGGAAATCATCTAATGCTCGGCGATAGCAAACTGATGGCAAGTGCGGCCTGGGATGCCCAGTCGCTCAACGATCTGAAAGCCAAAGCAGGCACCGATCCGGCGGCGAACCTCCGCCCGGTTGCCCGCCAGGTGGAAGGGATGTTTGTGCAGATGATGCTGAAAAGCATGCGAGAAGCGCTGCCGAAAGATGGCATGTTCAGCAGCGACTCGACGCGACTCTACACCAGCATGTATGACCAACAGATTGCCCAGCAGATGACCGCCGGTAAGGGGCTTGGCCTCGCCGATATGATCGTGAAACAGATGCAGGCGGCGCAGGGTGTTCAGCCCGATGAGCAAACCCAGCAGGTGCCGATGAAGTTTGATCTTGAAACGGTGACCAGTTATCAGAACCAGGCGCTGACGCAGATGGTGCGTAAAGCCATGCCGAAACCGACCGCTAGCAGCGATGAGCCGCTGACGGGCGACAGTAAAGACTTCCTCGCTCAGCTTTCGCTCCCGGCGCGTCTGGCCAGTGAGCAGAGTGGGGTTCCTCACCACCTGATTCTGGCGCAGGCCGCGCTGGAATCCGGCTGGGGGCAGCGTCAGATCCGCCGTGAAAACGGCGAGCCGAGCTTTAATATTTTTGGCGTCAAAGCGTCGTCAGGCTGGAAAGGGCCGACCACGGAGATCACCACCACCGAATTTGAAAACGGTGCGGCGGTGAAGGTCAAAGCAAAATTCCGCGTTTACAGCTCCTATCTTGAAGCCTTGTCAGATTATGTCGGGTTGTTGAGCCGCAATCCGCGCTACGCTGCGGTCACGCAGGCCGCGACGGCGGAGCAGGGCGCGCAGGCGTTGCAGAACGCAGGCTACGCCACCGACCCGCAGTATGCCCGCAAACTGACCGGTATGATTCAACAGCTTAAAGCGATGGGTGAGAAAGTCAGCAAGGCTTACAGCACCGATATCGAAAATCTGTTCTAAGGACTCAAGTTTGCGCGCGCGATGTCGATAATCCTAATCAGGACTCGTGTCTGAAAGTTTAAAAAGGAACCTCAATGTCCAGTTTGATTAACAGCGCTATGAGTGGCCTCAGTGCGGCACAGTCGGCACTGAACACCGTCAGCAACAATATTTCCAGTTACAACGTGGCCGGGTATACCCGTCAGACCACGGTGCTGGGTGCAGCGAACAGTACATTGACCGGCGGTGGTTGGGTTGGCAATGGTGTTTATGTTTCGGGCGTACAGCGCGAATATGATGCGTTCATCACCAACCAGCTGCGTGCAGCACAGACTCAGAGCAGCGGCCTGACCACGCGTTATCAGCAGATGTCGAAAATCGACGATGTGCTGTCTGATACCACTAACTCCCTGTCCACCACGCTGCAGGGCTTCTTTACCAGCCTGCAAACACTGGTGAGTAACGCAGAAGATCCGGCGGCGCGCCAGACTGTTCTCGGCAAAGCGGATGGCCTGGTCAATCAGTTCAAAACGACCGACCAGTACCTGCGCGATCAGGATAAGCAGGTAAACACTGCGGTTGCGACCAGCGTGGATCAGATTAACTCCTATGCCAAACAGATTGCGAATCTGAACGATCAGATTTCACGTCTGACCGGCGTGGGCGCAGGGGCTTCCCCAAACAATCTGCTCGATCAGCGCGATCAGCTGGTGAGCGAACTGAATCAGATCGTGGGTGTGGAAGTCGCGGTACAGGACGGCGGCACCTACAACGTCTCATTCGGTAATGGTTACACCCTGGTTCAGGGCAGCACGGCTAACCAGTTAGCGGCGGTGCCGTCGAGCGCCGATCCTGCGCGCACCACCGTGGCGTATGTGGATTCCCTCGCCGGTAATATCGAAATTCCCGAGAAGGTGCTGAACACCGGCTCATTGGGCGGTCTGTTAACGTTCCGCGCAGAAGACCTGGATAAAGCGCGAAATACGCTGAACCAGCTGGCGCTCTCGTTTGCTGACGCCATGAACCAGCAGCACGAGAAAGGCTTTGATGCCAATGGTGATGCGGGCGGCAAATTGTTCGATATCGGCTCTCCAGCGGTGACCGGCAATAGCAAAAACAGCGTGCCAGGTGCGGCCGTCACGGCCTCTATCGCGGACAGCTCTAAAGTTCAGGCGACAGATTATAAGCTTGAATTTAACGGCACTGACTGGACCGTCACCCGTAGTGCTGACAAAACCTCATTTACGGCTACGCCAGATGCCAGCGGCAACATGACGTTTGACGGTGTTACCGTGAATGTCAGCGGTAGCGCAGCCACGAAAGACAGTTTTACGGTGAAACCGGTTGTTGACGCAATCGTGAACATGGATCTGCTGATCAGCGATGAATCCAAACTGGCGATGGCGGGTTCGGCGACGGGTGGTGAGAGTGATAACCTCAACGGGAAAGCGCTGCTGAATCTGCAAAGCAGCAAAGTGGTCGGTGGCAACAAGACCTTTAACGATGCTTATGCCTCGCTGGTCAGTACCGTCGGCAGCACCACGTCTTCACTGAAAACCAGCGCTGCGACCAAAACAAATGTGGTGACACAGCTGAGCAATCAGCAGCAGTCTATCTCCGGGGTTAACCTCGACGAAGAATATGGCAACTTGCAGCGTTTCCAGCAGTATTACCTCGCGAATGCGCAGGTTCTGCAGACTGCCAGTACGCTCTTTGATGCGTTAATTAATATTCGCTAAGGCCGAGGTGAACGATGCGTATTAGCACCCAAATGATGTACCAGCAAAATATGCGTGGGATCACTGAGTCCCAAAGCAAATGGCTGGGGTATGGCGAGCAGATGTCCACCGGCAAACGCGTGAACCGTCCGTCGGACGATCCGATTGCCGCGTCGCAGGCCGTTGTACTGTCTCAGGCCCAGTCGCAGAATAGCCAGTTCGCTCTCGCGCGTACGTTTGCGACGCAGCGCGTGTCGCTGGAAGAGAGCGTGTTAAGCCAGGTGACGACGGCAATTCAGTCTGCGCAGGATAAAATCGTGTATGCGAACAACGGCTCCCTGAGTGATATCGACCGGGCGTCTGTGGCAACCGATCTGCAGGGTATTCGCGATCAGCTGGTCAACCTGGCCAATAGCACCGATGGCAATGGTCGTTATATTTTTGCGGGCTTTAAGACCGACACCGCGCCGTTTGATCAGACAGATGGCAGCTATAACGGTGGCAGTACGGCGATCACTCAGCAGGTGGACTCTGCACGCGATATGCAGATTAGCCATACTGGCTCGGAAGTGTTTGAAAAGTTTACCAGCAATGCCAAGCCAGAGCCTGACGGCAGTGCCCAGGAAACTAACCTGTTTAAGATTCTGGATAACGCCATCGCTGCGCTGAACACACCGGTAAGCGGCGACCAGGCTAAGACAGATGCACTTGTGGCAAATATCGATAAAGCCAACCGTGGACTGAGTAATTCCCTGGATAACGTGCTGACCGTGCGTGCCGATCTGGGCACCAAGCTGAACGAACTCGATAAGCTGGATGCACTGGGTGATGACCGCGCGCTGGGGCAGACTCAGCAGATGAGTGATCTGGTGGACGTGGACTGGAACGCCGCGATTTCGTCTTACACCATGCAGCAAGCAGCACTTCAGGCCTCTTATAAAGCGTTCAGTGATATGCAGGGGATGTCTCTGTTCCAGCTGAACAAGTAACATTTTGACCTTTTAGAACATGTCTTGAAACTGGATATGTTTTGTCTGCCCAACCCGGCGTGCCGGATTGGGCTTTTTTTTTAGCGATTTTGTGCCTGCACGCTGACCAGCCGCGCGCTTTCTATTAAGCGGATCAGCACCGCCGCCGCACCACACACCGTTGCCAGCATCACTACGCCTTGCCAGCCCGCGAGGGCGTACACTTTGCTGCCCAGCGCCGAGCCGAGCGCCATCCCAATAAATACCACCGTAAACAGCAGCGCATTGAGCCGCCCACGCGCCTGGGGTTCGAGGCTATAGACCAGGTTCTGATGGGCGACCAGGCTGGACTGTAGCCCAAGGTCAAAACCGATCGCGGAAATCGCGATCAGAACGAGTTGCCCGTGGGTGCCCAAAGCGGGCATTAACAACATCAGCGCAAACGAAATAGTCACCAGCGCGGCACCCAGTTGGGTCACTCTTCCTGCACCGAGTTTATCTGCCAGGCCTCCGGCTAGCGGGGCGGCCAGCGCACCTGCGGCACCGGCAATCCCAAATCCACCAGCCACCGCGCTACCGAGGTGGTAGCGTTCCAGCAGCATCACCGCCAGCGTTGACCAGAACGCGCTAAAGGCAATAGAGAGAAAGCCCTGGGCCAGCGCCGCACGTCGCAGGGCCGGGTAGCGACGCCACAGGTGCTCCATCGAGCGCATCAGGGCCGGATAGCTGAGCGTAGAGTGAACCGCAAAACGCGGTAACACAGCCCACATCACCATGCCGATCAAGGCGATGCTGACGGCGGCAAGTTGATACATCACCCGCCAGCCGAACGCTTCACCCACCACACCGCTGACAGTACGCGACAGCAGAATACCCAGCAGCAGGCCGGTCATTACCGTCCCGACGGTTTTTCCCTGTTTGCCTTCCGGAGCAAGAATAGCCGCCGCCGGGACGATGTCCTGCGCCATGGTCGCCGCCATACCAATAAGCAGGCTGGCCAGCAGTAACGAGTGAAGCTGCCCGGTCAGGCTACAGCCCAGCAGAAAGAGTGCCAGTGCTGCGCTTTTAACAAGAATTAAGGTTCGGCGATCGTGACGGTCGCCGAGCGGCAGCAGGAAAAGGATGCCAAGGGCGTAGCCTGTCTGCGTCAGGGTCGGCACCAGTCCCATCCCTTCGATACTGAGGTGTAAATCGGTGCCCATTAACGGCAACAGCGGCTGAGCATAATAGATGGATGCAACGCTAAACCCGGCGCCAATGGCAAGGATAAAAATAACCCAGCGGCTGGTAGCCTGGGTAAGGGGGGCAGTGTTCATTTGATGTACCTCATTCATGGAGTGAGGCTATTTTTGTGCATTCAGGCTTGAAGCGGTAGCCAGCGGGGTGGTAAAACGGTTATACGTTAAACGTATGATCAGAATAATCATGAAGCGAACAGAGCGTATAGACAGAGTGGAACTAATGCGCACCTTTGCGCGTATCGTGGAATCGGGATCGCTCTCTGCCGCAGCACGGCAGCTGGGGACCACGCAGGCGACCGTTAGCCGACGCCTGCAGTCGCTGGAAACCCTCCTCGGCGTGCGTTTGCTGTTACGCACCACCCACGCCACCAAGCTCACCGATGACGGCGAGCGCTGCTATCAGCATGCCAGAAAAGTGATCGACAGCTGGCTCGCGCTGGAGGATGAGGTGGGGCAATCGGAAGATGAACCTGTCGGCACCTTGCGTGTGCGGGCGCCCCATGCGTTCGGGCAGGAACAACTTCTGGCACCATTGAGCCAGTTTTTAATGCGCTATCCGCAGCTTTCTGTCGACTGGATGCTATATGACAGATCGGCGGATTTTCTGAGTGATAACATCGACTGCGCGATCCGCGTAGGGGCGGAGATCGACCCTAATACGGTATCGGTGCTGCTGGCCGAAGTCCCGCGCTGTGTGGTCGCGGCGCCCGAGCTACTGTCCCGTCATGCCATGCCTGAGGTCCCCGACGATCTCACGGCGCTTCCCTGGATTGCACTCAATACCTTTTATCATCAGCATATTGATCTGTTTGACGGAGCTTCGCCGCAGCCTGCGCGTGTGGCAATTTCGCCGCGTCTGAGCACTGACAGCCTGTATGTAACGCGCACCATGGCGTTGAATGGATTAGGCGTGGCGGTGGTCTCGAGCTGGACCGTGGAACAGGACATCCGCGAGGGAAGGCTGGTGCCTCTTTTGCCGGGCTGGCAACCCGCTGCGCTGCCGGTGCACCTGGTTTATCCGTGGTCGCGCTATTACCCGGCACGATTGAGGCGTTTTCTGGAAATGATGCGTGAGGTGATGCCACAAATCGTCGGAATGCGAAAACCCCTCCCGTAAAAAAGCCAAAAAAAAGCCGACCACGAAGGTCGGCTTTTCATCAGAACGGCGCGTTATTCAACCGGATTCGGGCGAGTCGCCGGAGCCGTTGCCTGGTGAGTGGCGCTATGACCACCTGCAGAACCACGACCGTCGAAATCGAACGCAGGGCGTACCCAGTCGCTATGACGTGGTGCTTCTGGCACGTATTCCGGTGCCGGCGCGCGAGTCATCGGTGCGGTTGCATGATGATGCTCAGCAACGACAGCGACAACAGGCTCTGGTTTCACAACCGGGGCGGGTGCCGGTGCTTGTGGAGTCGGGGTAACATCGACAGGTTGCTCAGCAACCGCTTCAGTCACTACCTCTTCTTCAACCACCTCGGCTGCCGGTTCTGCGTCTTCTGCAACCTGTTCAGCCACCACAACATCTTCTTGTGCGATGAACTGAGGCTGCTCGTCGACAGGCGCGGCAATCACTTCCGGATGAGTTGTCTCGATCTTAGCGGTTTCAACAACCTGCTGAGGTTCCGCGACTGGCTCGGCTTCAAAAACTGGCTGAGATTCGGCCACGATCTGCGGTGCTTCTTCAACGACCACGGCGGCGGCTTCGGTAGCGGCTACAGGTGCAACGACTGGCTCAACGGTTTCTGCAGCGACGTTTTGCTCTTCAACCTGCTGCTCCTGAGGACGGGCAACCGGGTAGCGGATCCAGACTTTGCCGGACGCCATTTCTGGTGACGCGCAGGCGACAGTCAGAGGCATCGGAGACTGAGTCGGGTAGCGCTCGTCACGGTAACGACGACGACGCTGACCGCTCACGCGCAGGTGACGCGGAGAGCGACGGGAACGACGCGGCATACCGTTGTTATCACGCGCTTCGCCATTGTCATCATGCTCAGCGACCGTATCGACAACCGCAGGCAGGTCCAGTTTCGCCAGCTGCGTGTTCTGAGCGGTTTCAACAACCGGTTCAGCGGCGGCAACGGTAGCGACTTCGGCCTGTTCAGATGCAAAGCGAACTTTCTGCGACAGTTGACGCTGCTTACGGCGCGGCATCACCTGAACGCGTTCTTCCTGATCGGCATCCTGTTCAACAGGTGCTTCGGTGTTGACAACTTTCGCTTCCTGCTGCGCCTGACGTTTATCGTCATTGCGACGGCGGTTGCGTTCGCGTCGTGGCTGCTGCTCGTCACGCTGTCTGGTTTTTTCAGACTCATCGCCCGCCTGCTGGCGAATTTCGCGATCTTCCACATTCTGCTGCTGTGGCTTCTCGCGACGGTTGCGACGATTATCTTCGCGCGCTTCACGACCTTCGTTGTTGTCGGAACGGTTATCGCGTTCACCACGGTTGTCACGGTCGCCACGATTATCGCGGTTGTCACGACGGTCACGATCGTTACGATCGCGGCGGTTGTTCTGACGCTTACGACGATCCTGTGGACGCTCTTGTTTCTCTTCTTTCGGCGCAACTTTTGGCTGCTCCGGCTGAGGCTCTTCACCGGCGAACATTTTCTTCAGTGCGCTGAAGAAGCGGCCCAGCAGACCTGGTTCAGCAGGTTTATCACTGGTTTCAGCAGGTTTCTGCGCAGCGGCTTTCGCCGGTGCTTTTTCCTGAACAGGAGCCGGTGGGGCTTCTGGCATGATGAAGGTGGCCAGCGCCGGTTGTTCTGGCAGCTTGCGCTCGGCCGGTTCTGCATCAGACGGCATCGCCATCTCTTCTTCATGCAGTTTTGGCAGCAGGTAGCTCAGGGTGCTGGTCTCTTCGCCTTTGCGCACGCGCAGGACGGAGTAGTGCGGGGTCTGCATCTGATCGTTTGGTACGATGATGCAGCGCACGCCGCCCTGACGGGTTTCAACGGCACTCACCGCTTCACGTTTTTCGTTCAGCAGGTAGGAGGCAATTGGCACCGGAACAATCGCGTGAACCTCTTTGGTGTTCTCTTTCAGTGCTTCTTCTTCGATGAGGCGCAGAATAGAGAGGGAGAGAGATTCGTTGTCGCGCACGGTACCCGTACCGCTACAGCGCGGACAGACGTGGTGGCTTGATTCACCCAGCGACGGGCTCAGGCGCTGACGTGACATCTCCAGCAGGCCAAAGCGAGAAATATGGCTGATCTGAATACGTGCACGATCCTGACGCACCGCTTCACGCAGACGGTTCTCAACGGCGCGCTGATGGCGAACCGGAGTCATGTCGATAAAGTCGATAACGATCAGGCCGCCCAGGTCACGCAGACGAAGCTGACGGGCAATTTCATCTGCAGCTTCAAGGTTGGTGTTGAAGGCGGTCTCTTCGATATCGCCGCCGCGGGTTGCGCGTGCGGAGTTGATGTCGATGGCGGTCAGCGCTTCGGTGGAGTCGATAACGATAGAACCGCCGGACGGCAGACGCACTTCACGCTGGAAGGCGGACTCAATCTGGGATTCAATCTGATAGTGGCTGAACAGCGGAATTTCACCGGTGTACAGTTTAATTTTGCTGGTGAAATCTGGACGACCCAGTGCTGCGATGTGCTGGCGAGCCAGCTCAAGCACTTTCGGGTTATCAATCAGAATTTCGCCGATGTCCTGACGCAGATAATCGCGGAAAGCACGGACGATAACGTTACTTTCCTGGTGAATCAGGAACGGAGCCGGGCGGCTTTCTGCGGCTTTCTGGATAGCTTCCCAGTGCTTCAGACGGAAGCCTAAGTCCCACTGCAGCGCTTCGGCAGATTTGCCTACGCCTGCGGTACGAACGATAAGGCCCATGCCATCAGGCAGTTCGAGACTTGCCAGCGCTTCTTTCAGCTCGGTACGGTCGTCGCCTTCGATGCGGCGAGAGATACCGCCCGCACGCGGGTTGTTCGGCATCAGAACCAGATAGCTGCCTGCCAGGCTGATAAAGGTGGTCAGCGCAGCGCCTTTGTTGCCGCGCTCTTCTTTATCAATCTGAACGATAACTTCCTGGCCTTCGCGCAGCACATCTTTGATGTTCGGACGACCGTGGGAGTTGTAATTGGCAGGGAAGTATTCGCGGGCAATTTCTTTAAGAGGAAGGAAACCGTGACGCTCAGCGCCGTAATCGACGAATGCGGCCTCAAGGCTTGGTTCAATGCGGGTGATTTTGCCTTTGTAAATGTTCGCTTTTTTCTGTTCGTGTCCAGGACTTTCGATATCCAGATCGTACAGACGCTGCCCATCCACGAGGGCGACACGCAACTCTTCTTGCTGAGTTGCGTTGATTAACATTCTTTTCATCGTAACTTACTCATTATTCTTACATTGACGACTAAGCTGCGGGCAAGGTGACGCTTTCCGGGGTTTGAACCGATGGCCTCGTGACTATTGACGTCGCCAACCTCACGGTTGTCGCTCGCTTAAGAGGCGCAAAGTGTCGGTTGCCTGTATTTCATACGGAAATACAGCGCAATTATCAGGGGAACAGCCTGGGAACACTCTCCAGAGAAGATTCCATTTACCGGTAAGTACTGCAACCCGCAGCCCGCTAACTGTCTGAAAGATCAATACGTCTTACGCCATTGCTGCGTGGATGATCGGTCAGACAAAATGGGTCATTCCGTCGACATCCTTACTTAACCAGGATTTAACACGGAAAACGGATTCATTATTCCATTGCTAACCCGGTTATAGCAAGATGACTTTTACCATTTATCACCCGGTTACTCACAGTTTCTCCACTTCAACGAGAGGATTGGTTTAATAACCACCAAATCGATTGCGCGTGAACAAACCTGCCCGGGCAAAAGTAAATATAAGCATAGAAAAATGAGTGGCGCTAATGCGTATCGATATTTAGAATCGCCAACCATGAAAACAGAGACTCCATCCGTAAAAATGGTTGCTATCGCCGATGATGAAGCGGGGCAACG
Organism: Lelliottia sp. F153; assembly: GCF_002870005.1. Lineage (NCBI taxonomy): Bacteria > Pseudomonadati > Pseudomonadota > Gammaproteobacteria > Enterobacterales > Enterobacteriaceae > Lelliottia > Lelliottia sp. F153. The sequence goes on from NZ_PKFT01000010.1 coordinate 113,892, forward strand.
AATCGATAACTTTTTACGCACCCAGTTGAAAGGCGTGCCAAAAAGTATGATTTATCGCATCTTGCGCAAAGGCGAGGTGCGGGTAAATAAAAAGCGCGTGAAACCTGAGTACAAACTCGAAGCGGGCGATGAAGTGCGTATTCCGCCAGTGCGCGTCGCTGAACGCGAAGAAGAGGCGGTTTCGCCGCATCTGCAAAAAGTCGCCGCGCTGACTGACGCTATCCTTTATGAAGACGATCATATCCTGGTGCTGAATAAACCCTCCGGCACGGCGGTGCACGGCGGCAGCGGTTTGAGCTTTGGCGTGATCGAAGGCCTTCGCGCCCTGCGCCCGGAAGCACGTTTCCTCGAACTGGTTCACCGTCTGGACCGCGATACCTCTGGTGTGTTGCTGGTGGCCAAAAAGCGCTCGGCGTTACGTTCACTGCACGAGCAGCTGCGTGAGAAGGGGATGCAAAAGGACTATCTGGCGCTGGTGCGCGGTCAGTGGCAGTCCCATGTGAAAGTGGTGCAGGCACCGTTGCTGAAAAACATTCTGCAAAGCGGTGAGCGCATTGTGCGGGTGAACAGCGAAGGTAAACCGTCTGAAACTCGCTTTAAAGTAGAAGAGCGTTACGCATTTGCGACACTGGTGCGTTGTAGCCCGGTTACCGGCCGTACCCACCAGATTCGCGTGCATACGCAACATGCCGGACATCCCATTGCGTTTGATGACCGCTACGGCGATCGTGAGTTTGATAAACAGCTGGCCGGAACGGGGCTGTCGCGTCTCTTCCTGCACGCTGCGGCGCTGAAATTCACCCATCCTGGCACAGGTGAAGTGATGCGCGTCGAAGCGCCGCTGGATGACCAGCTGAAACGCTGTCTGAAAGTGTTACGCGGTTAAATATAGGCCGGGTGGCGCTGCGCTTACCCGGCTTACCAAAACAGGGCCATTTACGATCAGGCAGAAAGCGGATTGAAGTGTTCGCGTCTGAGCATCTGGCATAACGCAATCAGCGGCAAGCCGACCAGCGTATTTGGATCGCGCCCGTCCAGTTTTTCAAACAACGCAATCCCCAAACCTTCACTTTTGAAGCTCCCTGCGCAATTAAGCGGGCGCTCTTTGCGCACATAATCCTCAATCTCCTGATCGCTCAGATGGCGGAAGTGAACGTCAAAGGGTTCGCATTCCGTTTGCAGATGGCCCGTGGCGGAGTTGTAAAGCGCAAGGCCGGTGTAAAAGGTAACAATGGTGCCGCGGGCTTTCATGAGCTGCAGGCGCGCGTTCTCTTCAGTGTGAGGTTTACCCGTGATTTCACCGTCGAGCACGCAAACCTGATCGGAGCCTATAATCAGATGGTTGGGATAGCGAGCGGCCAGACTTTGCGCTTTTTCCTGTGCCAGACGTAACACCAGATGACGCGGAGATTCAGCGTGATGCGGCGTTTCGTCAGCGACGGGGGCGGCACATTCAAACGGGATCCCCAGCTTTTCAAGCAACGCGCGGCGGTATGACGAAGTGGAAGCAAGCACGAGATTTGGCATATTTTTTTCACCAGATATAGCGTATCGATGCCAGCCATTTTAAACTACAGGCCGCAATGTGTGCGAATAATTGGCAAAAGGCAGCCCTGGTTGCCTTTTTCTTTGACTCTATGACGTTACAAAGTTAATATGCGCGCCCTATGCAAAAGGTAAAATTACCCCTGACTCTTGACCCGGTTCGTACGGCTCAAAAACGCCTCGATTACGAAGGTATTTATACCGCCGATCAGGCTGAACGTATCGCCGAGTTTGTGGTCAGTGTGGACACTGATGTGGAATGCTCCATGTCGTTCGCTATCGATAACCAGCGCCTGGCCGTTCTGAACGGTGATGCAAAGGTCACGGTAACGCTCGAGTGCCAGCGTTGCGGGAAACCGTTCACACGTCATGTTCACACAACGTATTGTTTCAGTCCGGTTCGTTCTGACGAACAGGCTGAAGCACTCCCGGAAGCGTATGAGCCGATTGAGGTTAACGAATTCGGTGAAATCGATCTGCTGGCAGTGGTTGAAGATGAAATCATCCTCGCCTTGCCGGTAGTTCCGGTGCATGATTCTGAACACTGTGAAGTGTCCGACGCGGACATGGTCTTTGGGGAACTGCCTGATGAAGCGCAAAAACCAAACCCATTTGCCGTATTAGCCAGCTTAAAGCGTAAGTAATTAAGGAGTAAGGTCCATGGCCGTACAACAGAATAAACCAACCCGTTCCAAACGTGGCATGCGTCGTTCCCATGACGCGCTGACTGCAGTTACCAGCCTGTCTGTAGACAAGACTTCTGGTGAGAAACACCTGCGTCACCACATGACTGCCGACGGTTTCTACCGTGGCCGCAAGGTAATCACTAAGTAATCACGCGCTACTCAACGAATTTTACCGTGCGGGACGCCTGCATCGTGAAAGACGAAGAGTAAACGTGATGAAGCTTAGTGAGGCATTCCCCGCGAAAGCGGGGGATACACCGAACCGGGCAGCGAAGATACCTTGACACGTCTAACCCTGGCGTTAGATGTCATGGGAGGAGATTTCGGGCCTTCCGTGACAGTGCCTGCAGCATTGCAGGCACTGAATTCTAATTCGCAACTCACACTTCTTTTAGTCGGCAATCCCGACACCATCACGCCATTACTTGCAAAAGCTGACTTTGAACAACGTTCACGTCTGCAGATTATCCCTGCGCAGTCAGTTATTGCCAGTGATGCCCGGCCCTCGCATGCGATCCGCAACAGTCGCGGAAGCTCAATGCGAATTGCGCTGGAACTGGTAAAAGAAGGGCGGGCTGAAGCCTGCGTCAGCGCCGGAAATACCGGTGCGCTGATGGGACTGGCGAAATTAATGCTCAAGCCCATTGAGGGGATTGAGCGTCCTGCGCTGGTGACGGTGTTGCCGCATCAGCAGAAGGGCAAAACGGTGGTGCTCGATCTGGGCGCTAACGTCGATTGCGATAGTACGATGCTGGCCCAGTTTGCCATTATGGGCTCGGTGCTGGCAGAAGAAGTGGTGGGAATTGTGAATCCCCGCGTTGCGTTGCTGAATATCGGTGAAGAAGAGACCAAGGGTCTTGATAGCATCCGTGATGCCGCAGAATTGCTAAAATCCATGCCGTCAATCAACTATATTGGCTATCTTGAAGCTAATGAATTATTGACCGGAAAGACCGATGTTCTGGTGTGTGACGGGTTTACCGGCAACGTAACGTTAAAGACGATGGAAGGGGTGGTTCGAATGTTCCTTTCCCTGCTGAAATCGCAGGGCGAAGGCAAAAAAAGGTCCTGGTGGCTGATTTTATTAAAGCGTTGGTTACAAAAAAGCCTGGCGCGGCGATTCAGTCACCTCAACCCCGACCAGTATAATGGCGCCTGTCTGTTAGGATTGCGCGGCACGGTGATTAAGAGTCATGGTGCGGCCAATCAGCGAGCCTTTACCGTCGCGATTGAACAGGCAGTGCAGGCGGTGCAGCGACAAGTCCCTCAGCGGATTGCCGCTCGCCTGGAATCTGTATTAGCTAAAAGTGACTGAGCGTACATGTATACGAAGATTTTAGGTACCGGCAGTTTTCTGCCTGAACAAGTGCGAACCAACGCCGATCTGGAAAAAATGGTCGATACGTCTGACGAGTGGATTGTCACCCGCACAGGTATTCGTGAACGCCGTATCGCCGGTCCAGATGAAACTGTAACCACGATGGGCTATGAAGCGGGCCTTCGCGCGCTGGAAATGGCAGGTATTGATAAAGACGAGATCGGTCTGATCGTGGTCGCGACTACGTCCGCACCTAACGCCTTCCCAAGCGCAGCCTGTGAGATTCAGGCTAAGCTCGGCATTAAAGGCTGCCCGGCGTTTGACGTTGCAGCTGCCTGCGCAGGTTTTACCTATGCGCTGAGCGTTGCCGATCAGTACGTGAAGTCTGGCGCGGTGAAATATGCGCTGGTGATTGGTGCAGACGTGCTGGCACGTACCTGCAACCCGGAAGATCGCGGAACGATCATTATTTTTGGTGATGGTGCGGGCGCTGTACTGTTAGGTCAGTCAGAAGAGCCGGGCATTATCTCGACGCATTTGCATGCCGATGGGCGCTATGGCGAGCTGCTGACGCTGCCTAACGCCGATCGCGTGAACCCGGACAGCTCCATTTACCTGACCATGGCAGGCAATGAAGTGTTCAAGGTTGCGGTCACGGAACTGGCGCACATCGTCGATGAGACGCTGGAAGCGAACAATCTGGAGCGCTCTGCGCTTGACTGGCTGGTGCCGCATCAGGCGAATCTGCGCATTATCAGCGCCACGGCCAAAAAGCTGGGCATGTCCATGGATAACGTTGTTGTGACCCTCGATCGTCATGGCAACACCTCTGCGGCGTCGGTACCCTGCGCGTTTGACGAAGCGGTACGCGATGGACGAATTAAACGAGGCCAACTGGTCTTGCTTGAAGCCTTTGGTGGCGGTTTCACCTGGGGCTCCGCGCTGGTTCGTTTCTAATTAAGGATTAAAAATGACGCAATTTGCTTTTGTGTTCCCGGGTCAGGGTTCTCAGTCGGTTGGGATGTTGTCTGAATTAGCGGCACAGTACCCAATTATTGAAGCGACTTTCCGTGAAGCATCAGACGCTCTGGGCTACGATCTCTGGGCGCTGACTCAGCAGGGTCCGGCGGAAGAGCTGAATAAAACCTGGCAGACGCAGCCTGCATTGCTTACCGCATCCGTTGCGTTGTGGCGTGTCTGGCAGCAGCAGGGCGGTAAAGCGCCTGCAATGCTGGCAGGTCATAGCCTGGGTGAATATTCTGCACTGGTATGTGCGGGCGTCATTGGTTTTGCCGATGCCGTGCGTCTGGTCGAAATGCGTGGCAAATTCATGCAGGAAGCGGTTCCGGAAGGGACTGGTGCGATGTCCGCCATTATTGGTCTGGATGATGCTTCGATTGCCAAAGCGTGCGAAGAATCAGCCGAAGGGCAGGTCGTTTCACCGGTGAACTTCAACTCCCCGGGCCAGGTTGTCATTGCGGGCAACAAAGAAGCCGTTGAGCGTGCAGGCGCTGCCTGTAAAGCGGCGGGCGCGAAGCGCGCACTGCCACTGCCGGTGAGCGTCCCGTCTCACTGTGCACTGATGAAACCGGCTGCTGAAAAACTGGCGGCTGAGCTGCAAAAAATCACTTTTAACGCACCAACGGTTCCGGTTGTGAACAACGTTGATGTGAGATGCGAAACGGCGCCGGAAGCGATTCGCGATGCGCTGGTTCGTCAGCTTTACAGCCCAGTGCAATGGACCAAAACCGTTGAGTTTATGGCCGCACAGGGCGTTGAGCACCTGTATGAAGCAGGCCCGGGTAAAGTCCTGACCGGCCTGACCAAACGTATTGTTGATACCCTGACGGCATCGGCTATTAATGAGCCAGAAGCCCTGTCAGCGGCACTCGCGCAATAAAAGAGGATTACCATGAGTTTTGAAGGAAAAATCGCGCTGGTAACGGGCGCAAGCCGCGGTATCGGACGTGCAATTGCTGAGACCCTGGTCGCGCGTGGCGCGAAAGTCATTGGTACTGCCACCAGTGAGAAGGGCGCTCAGGCGATTAGCGACTATTTAGGTGCGAACGGTAAAGGTCTGATGCTGAATGTGACCGATGCTGCATCTATCGAATCTGTTCTGGAAAATATTCGCGCAGAGTTTGGCGAAGTGGATATTCTGGTAAATAATGCCGGTATCACTCGCGACAACTTACTGATGCGAATGAAAGACGACGAGTGGGACGATATCATCGAAACCAACCTGTCATCTGTATTCCGTCTGTCAAAAGCGGTAATGCGAGCTATGATGAAAAAGCGTCATGGCCGTATTATCACTATCGGTTCTGTGGTTGGTACCATGGGAAATGCTGGTCAGGCCAACTACGCTGCGGCGAAAGCAGGTCTGATTGGGTTCAGTAAATCGCTGGCGCGCGAAATCGCGTCACGCGGGATTACTGTAAACGTTGTTGCTCCGGGCTTTATTGAAACGGACATGACGCGTGCGCTATCTGACGATCAGCGTGCGGGTATTCTGGCGCAGGTTCCTGCGGGTCGCCTCGGTGGCGCTCAGGAAATCGCCAGCGCGGTTGCATTTTTAGCCTCTGACGAAGCGAGTTACATCACTGGTGAGACTCTCCACGTCAACGGCGGGATGTACATGGTTTAACCACGATCGAAAATATTTGCGTTATTAGGGCGAATGGCCTCAAAATAACGTAAAATCGTGGTAAGACCTGCCGGGATTTAGTTGCAAATTTTTCAACATTTTATACACTACGAAAACCATCGCGAAAGCGAGTTTTGATAGGAAATTTAAGAGTATGAGCACTATCGAAGAACGCGTTAAGAAAATTATCGGCGAGCAGCTGGGCGTTAAGCAGGAAGAAGTTGTGAACTCCGCATCCTTCGTTGAAGACCTGGGCGCAGATTCTCTTGACACCGTTGAGCTGGTAATGGCTCTGGAAGAAGAGTTTGATACTGAGATTCCGGACGAAGAAGCTGAGAAAATCACCACCGTTCAGGCTGCCATTGATTACATCAACGGTCACCAGGCGTAAGTGAACATCTCCAGGCGGTCATTCGACCGCCTGAGTTTTATCTTTTTTAGTCCCACGAATCCTTTTTTTTATCCCTCCCTGGAGGACAAACGTGTCTAAGCGTCGTGTAGTTGTGACCGGACTTGGCATGTTGTCTCCTGTCGGCAATACCGTAGAGTCCACCTGGAAAGCTCTCCTTGCCGGTCAGAGCGGCATCAGCCTAATCGACCATTTCGATACTAGCGCCTATGCAACGAAATTTGCTGGCTTAGTAAAGGATTTTAACTGTGAAGAGATCATCTCGCGCAAAGAACAGCGCAAGATGGATGCCTTCATTCAATATGGAATTGTCGCTGGCGTTCAGGCCATGCAGGATTCTGGCCTTGAGATTACGGAAGAGAACGCAACCCGCATTGGCGCCGCTATTGGCTCCGGGATTGGCGGCCTTGGACTGATCGAGGAAAACCACACCTCTCTGGTGAATGGTGGCCCGCGTAAGATCAGCCCATTCTTCGTTCCGTCCACGATTGTTAACATGGTGGCTGGTCACTTGACCATCATGTTTGGCCTCCGTGGCCCAAGCATTTCTATCGCAACTGCCTGTACGTCTGGTGTGCATAACATCGGTCAGGCCGCGCGTATCATTGCTTATGGTGATGCAGACGCTATGGTTGCCGGTGGTGCTGAAAAAGCCAGTACTCCGCTGGGCGTTGGTGGTTTCGGTGCGGCGCGCGCGCTGTCTACCCGTAACGACAATCCTCAGGCTGCGAGCCGTCCGTGGGACAAAGACCGTGATGGTTTTGTTCTGGGCGATGGTGCTGGCATGATCGTACTTGAAGAGTACGAACACGCGAAAAAGCGTGGCGCGAAAATTTATGCAGAAATCGTTGGTTTCGGCATGAGCAGCGATGCCTATCACATGACCTCTCCGCCGGAAGATGGCGCGGGTGCGGCACTGGCGATGGTGAACGCGATTCGCGACGCGGGTCTCGAGCCGGGCCAGATTGGCTATGTTAACGCCCACGGCACCTCGACGCCTGCAGGCGATAAAGCGGAAGCTCAGGCCGTGAAGTCTGTATTTGGTGATGCTGCCAGCCGTATTATGGTCAGTTCCACCAAATCCATGACCGGCCACCTGCTGGGTGCTGCAGGTGCAGTAGAGTCCATCTACTCCATCCTGGCCCTGCGCGATCAGGCTGTTCCGCCGACCATCAACCTGGATAACCCGGATGACGGTTGCGATCTGGACTTCGTTCCACACGAAGCGCGCCAGGTGAGCGGTCTGGAGTACACGCTGTGTAACTCCTTCGGCTTCGGTGGCACCAACGGTTCTCTGATCTTCAAAAAGATCTAAGTCTCGCTGCCCGGTTGCGATAAATGAAAAGGTCCGCTTGTCGGGCCTTTTTTATTCGGTTTTCTTCCCTTGTTCTGCATTATTCATCCTGCCAAACTATCGTGTCACGAAAAAGGAGCCTCCATGTTCTTAATCAATGGCCAGCAGCAGGATTATCTTCCCGCCAGCGACAGGGCGACCCAGTTTGGCGATGGCTGCTTCACTACGGCACGCATTGTTGAAGGCGAGGTCTGTCTGCTCGCCGCGCATCTTCAGCGTCTGCAAATGGCCTGCGAAAAGTTGCTGATCCCGTTTAATCACTGGGCAGAGCTTCAGCGTGAAATGATCAACCTGGCTAAAGGCAACCCTCGCGGCGTGCTGAAAGTCATTATCAGCCGGGGGGCGGGCGGACGCGGCTATAGCGGGGCAAGTTGCCTGAATCCCACTCGAATCCTCTCTGTTTCAGCTTATCCCACGCACTACGACGTATGGCGTCGCGACGGCATCAGCCTGGCGCTCAGCCCGATTCGCCTGGGCCGTAATCCCTCGCTTGCAGGGATAAAACATCTCAACCGACTTGAGCAGGTGCTGATCCGCGCTCATCTTGAACAGTCAGACGCTGATGAAGCGCTGGTTCTTGACAGCGAAGGTCTCATTACGGAATGCTGTGCGGCCAATTTACTGTGGCGACAGGGTCATGACGTATTCACGCCTAAGATGGATCAGGCCGGTGTGAATGGCATCATGCGACAGTTTTGTTTGCAGCATCTGGCACACTCCGGTTTTCGCGTTGTCGAAGTTCACGCAGGCGAAGAGGCACTGCGGGATGCCGATGAGGTGGTCATCTGCAATGCATTAATGCCCGTCGTGCCGGTTCGAGCTTATGCCCAGAAGCAATGGTCGTCGCGTGAGTTGTACTCGTTTTTAGCCCCACTGTGTGAGCAAACAAGATAGTCATGAAAAAAATGTTGCGCTTTGTCCTCCTCCTTATCGTCGTGATGGTTATCGCTGGCGGCGTGGGAGTCTGGAAAGTTCGTCAGATGGCGAACAGTCACATTCTGATTAAAGAAGAGACCGTATTCACGCTGAAAGCAGGTACCGGGCGCCTGGCGCTGGGCGATCAGCTTTACGGCGATAAAATCATTAACCGCCCACGGGTATTCCAGTGGCTGCTGCGTCTTGAGCCGGAGCTTTCGCATTTTAAAGCGGGGACCTACCGCTTTACGCCGGGTATGACGGTGCGTGAAATGCTTGAACTGCTGGAAAGCGGCAAAGAGGCGCAATTCCCGCTGCGATTCGTCGAAGGCATGCGCCTGAGCGACTACCTCAAACAGCTGCGCGATGCGCCCTACATCAGCCATACGCTGAAAGATGACCAGTACGCGACCGTCGCCGAGGTGCTGAAGCTTGAGCATCCCGAGTGGGTGGAAGGCTGGTTCTGGCCTGATACCTGGATGTATACCGCAGGCACCACCGACGTCGCCATTCTCAAGCGCGCACACAAAAAAATGGTTATCGCCGTTGAGAAAGCGTGGGAAGGGCGCGCAGAAGGTCTGCCGTATAAAGATCAAAACCAGTTTGTCACCATGGCCTCGATTGTCGAAAAAGAGACGGCCGTCGCCAGCGAGCGCGATCAGGTGGCATCGGTCTTTATCAATCGTCTGCGTATCGGCATGCGGCTGCAAACGGACCCTACGGTGATTTACGGAATGGGTGAGAACTACGCCGGGAAGATAAGCCGTAAGGATCTGGAAACGCCAACGGCGTATAATACCTACGTGATTAGCGGTTTGCCGCCAGGCCCAATCGCGACGCCGAGCCAGGCATCACTTGATGCCGCCGCACATCCGGCACACACACCGTATCTCTATTTTGTGGCTGACGGAAAAGGGGGGCATACCTTTAACACCAACCTTGCCAGCCATAATCGCTCTGTTCAGGACTATCTGAAGGCACTTAAGGAAAAAAATGCGCAGTAATTACATCGTCATAGAGGGGCTGGAAGGCGCCGGGAAAACCACCGCACGTAACGTGGTGGTCGACACACTGAAAGAGCTGGGCATCGGGGAGATGGTTTTCACCCGCGAGCCGGGCGGGACTGTGCTTGCCGAGAAGCTGAGAAGCCTGGTGCTGGACATCAAATCCGTCGGGGACGAAGTGATTTGCGATAAAGCTGAAGTGCTGATGTTTTACGCCGCCCGCGTGCAGCTGGTCGAGACGGTGATCAAACCGGCGCTGGCAGAAGGGCGCTGGGTGATTGGTGATCGTCACGATCTCTCGACCCAGGCCTATCAGGGCGGTGGACGCGGTATCGATCAGGCCATGCTTGCAACGCTGCGCGATGCCGTGCTGGGCGATTTCCGCCCCAATCTGACGTTGTATCTGGACGTTACGCCAGCCGTAGGTCTGAAACGCGCCCGCGCGCGCGGTGAACTGGATCGTATTGAGCAAGAGTCGCTGGATTTCTTTAACCGCACCCGTGCGCGCTATCTTGAACTGGCCGCGCAGGACAGCTCGATTCGTACCATTGATGCGACCCAATCCCTTGAGGATGTCACCCGTTCGATCCGCGAAACGGTCACTGCGTGGGTACAGGAGCAGCAGGCATGAAATGGTACCCATGGCTGCGTCCGCACTTTGATCAGCTGATTAGCAGCTATCAGTCCGGTCGGGGGCATCATGCGTTACTGATTCAGTCGTTACCCGGCATGGGTGATGACGCCCTGATTTATGCGATTACGCGTTTTCTGATGTGTCAGCAGCCGGAAGGCAGTAAAAGCTGTGGCAAATGCCGCGGTTGCCAGCTGATGCAGGCGGGGACGCACCCGGACTACTACACGCTGGAGCCGGAGAAGGGCAAAAGCTCGCTCGGGATTGATGCGGTGCGTGAAGTCAGCGAAAAGCTGTATGAACATGCCCGTCTCGGCGGGGCGAAAGTGGTCTGGCTGAAGGATGCGGCGCTGCTGACGGAAGCTGCCGCGAATGCGCTGCTCAAAACGCTGGAAGAGCCGCCGGTGAACACCTGGTTCTTCATGTCCTGCCGTGAGCCGGGCCGATTACTGGCCACATTGCGCAGCCGTTGCCGACTTCACCACCTCGCCGCACCCCAGGAATCATGGGCGTTGAGCTGGCTTGAGCGGGAAGTGACGGTGTCACAAGATGCAGCGTTAACCGCGCTGCGCCTGAGCAGCGGCGCACCTGCCGCCGCCCTCGAACTGCTGCAAAAAGAGACCTGGGCACAGCGAGTGCAGCTTTGCGATGCCCTGAGCGGCACGCTGGAGAGCCGGGACTGGCTAAGTCTGTTAAGCGCGCTGAACCACGAGCAGGCGCCCGCACGGCTGCACTGGCTGGCATCCCTGCTACTGGACGCCCTCAAATTACAGCAAGGCGCACAGCTACTGAGCAATACCGACGTCTGGCCGCTGGTCAATACGCTGGCGAATCAGCTATCGGGGGCCATACTGCGTGCGATCTTCCACGACGTCAGCGTGTGCCGCGAACAACTCTTAACCGTAACCGGCGTGAATCGCGAGCTGTTACTCACGGACCTGTTACTGCGTACGGAACATTACCTGCAACCAGGCACACAGCTGCCTGCTTCCCATCTCTGAGAGAGACATCATGTTTTTAGTCGACTCACACTGCCATCTCGATGGCCTGGATTATCAATCACTGCATAAAGACGTGGACGACGTACTGGCGAAAGCTGCCGCCCGCGATGTGAAATTCTGTCTGGCGGTCGCCACCACTTTACCGGGATACCGCGCAATGCGCGATTTGGTGGGTGAGCGCGATAACGTGGCCTTTTCCTGTGGCGTGCATCCGCTCAATCTGGATGAAGAGTATAACGTAGAGGATCTGCGCCGTATGGCAGCGGAAGAGGGCGTGGTCGCGATGGGTGAAACCGGGCTAGACTATTTTTACACGCCGGAAACGAAATCCCGCCAGCAGGCGTCCTTTCGCAACCACATCCGCATCGGACGCGAGCTAAACAAGCCGGTTATCGTCCATACCCGCGATGCGCGCGCCGATACGCTGGCGATCCTGCAGGAAGAAAAGGTGACGGATTGCGGTGGCGTACTACACTGTTTCACAGAAGACAGAGAAACAGCGGGCAAGCTGCTTGATTTAGGGTTTTATATCTCGTTTTCCGGGATCGTGACGTTCCGTAATGCTGAACAACTGCGTGATGCCGCGCGTTATGTGCCTCTCGACCGCATTCTGGTGGAAACAGATTCTCCTTATCTGGCACCGGTGCCGCATCGCGGTAAAGAGAACCAGCCAGCCATGACGAGAGATGTGGCCGAGTACATGGCCGTCCTGAAGGGCGTCAGCCTCGAAGAGTTGGCACGTGCCACCACGGAAAACTTCGCCAATTTGTTCCACATCGCCCCCGCCCGCCTGCAATCTGTTTGAAACACCTGTTTTTTTTAGGCTCGTAATTAATAAACAAAGCGAGTAAAGTTCACCGCCTTATTTAGGGCGGTGACGGTGTTTTTAGACATATCTGGAAATGCTTTTTGTAAATTACTGAAAGTTTTTTGATCGTCTGAGGCTGAAACGTGATAGCCGTCAAACAAAGTCACAGGGATTTATTTTACTCTGTGTAATAAATAAAGGGCGCTTAGATGTCCTGTCCACGGCGCGGTTCTCCCCCCGTGCCCATGCGTGAAAGCGTAAAAAAGCACAAATACTCAGGAGCACTCTCAATTATGTTTAAGAATGCATTTGCTAACCTGCAAAAGGTCGGTAAATCGCTGATGCTGCCAGTATCCGTACTGCCTATCGCAGGTATCCTGCTGGGCGTCGGTTCTGCAAACTTCAGCTGGCTGCCAGCCGTAGTTTCACACGTGATGGCCGAAGCAGGCGGTTCTGTTTTTGCTAACATGCCGCTGATCTTCGCTATCGGTGTCGCTCTGGGCTTCACCAATAACGATGGTGTATCTGCTCTGGCTGCGGTTGTTGCTTACGGCATCATGGTGAAAACCATGGCTGTGGTTGCGCCACTGGTTCTGCATTTACCTGCTGAAGAGATCGCAGCGAAACACCTGGCGGATACCGGTGTTCTCGGCGGTATCATCTCCGGTGCTATTGCAGCCTACATGTTTAACCGCTTCTATCGCATCAAGCTGCCTGAGTATCTGGGCTTCTTCGCGGGCAAGCGCTTCGTACCGATCATCTCTGGTCTGGCTGCGATCTTCATGGGCGTTGTGCTGTCCTTCATCTGGCCTCCAATTGGTACGGCTATCCAGACCTTCTCTCAGTGGGCTGCATATCAGAACCCGGTTGTCGCGTTCGGTATCTACGGTTTCGTTGAGCGCTGCCTGGTACCATTTGGTCTGCACCACATCTGGAACGTTCCATTCCAGATGCAGATTGGTGAATACACCAACGCCGCAGGTCAGGTATTCCACGGTGATATCCCACGTTACATGGCAGGTGACCCAACTGCAGGCAAACTGTCTGGCGGCTTCCTGTTCAAAATGTACGGTCTGCCGGCTGCTGCGATTGCTATCTGGCACTCTGCTAAACCAGAGAACCGTGCAAAAGTGGGCGGTATCATGATCTCCGCAGCGCTGACCTCGTTCCTGACCGGTATCACCGAGCCGATCGAGTTCTCCTTCATGTTCGTTGCGCCGATCCTGTACGTTATCCACGCTATTCTGGCAGGCCTGGCATTCCCAATCTGTATCCTGCTGGGTATGCGTGACGGTACATCCTTCTCGCACGGTCTGATCGACTTTATCGTTCTGTCCGGTAACAGCAGCAAACTGTGGCTGTTCCCAATCGTTGGTGCGTGCTACGCAGTGGCGTACTACACCATCTTCCGCGTGCTGATCAAAGCACTGGACCTGAAAACGCCAGGTCGTGAAGATTCTACTGACGATGCGAAAGCGACCTCTACCAGCGAAATGGCTCCTGCTCTGATTGCAGCATTCGGCGGCAAAGAAAACATCACTAACCTGGACGCGTGTATCACTCGTCTGCGTGTGAGCGTTGCTGACGTGGCTAAAGTTGACCAGCAGGGTCTGAAAAAACTGGGCGCAGCGGGCGTTGTTGTTGCAGGTTCGGGTGTTCAGGCAATCTTCGGGACTAAATCCGATAACCTGAAAACCGAAATGGATGAATACATCCGCAGCAACTAAGTTGTGACCTGGGGAGACTAAGGCAGCCGAATGGCTGCCTTTTTTATCCCTGCATGAACACCACCTCCTATGGAGGTGGTCAGCAATAAGTTGGCTCTGCCAATAATGCTACTCATGGGAAAATCCGAATCTGTTATCCCCATAACTGATAAGGATTTAACCA
>NZ_PKFT01000011.1:0-86349 GCF_002870005.1 Lelliottia sp. F153
GTGGTTACAGAAGTCTTCGGTGGAGCGGTAGTTCAGTCGGTTAGAATACCTGCCTGTCACGCAGGGGGTCGCGGGTTCGAGTCCCGTCCGTTCCGCCACTTATTAAGATATTAAGCCTGCTTACCTAGCAGGCTTAATAGCAAGAAGATTTAGGGGCGTAGCTCAGTTGGTAGAGCACCGGTCTCCAAAACCGGGTGTCGCGAGTTCGAGTCTCTCCGCCCCTGCCATATATAATCCTTTGCTTCGGCAAAGGATTTTTTTTTGCTTTAAATACCTCAAAAAACCCTGTCTTTCTTGCGTCCCTGCCAGACTCTCAAAACTAATCCATTACGTTGATTTTCAATAGATCTTTAATTTGGACATGCTTGTCGCTGTTCTGAAGCCAGATCGCATAGAGTGGCCGGACAAGCGTTGTAGAATCAGAGACAGTATGCAGTCCGGGTTTGTCATCCGCCCAACGAGTGGGTAACCAGGTGCAACCATTGAGAAGGGCTAATTGCTGACAGGCGATCTCTGCAGAGCTGGTCGTCAGTGAAGGGACATCATCCGCCGCGATCAAACCCACTTCATGCTGCTGGAAATCGGGGCCCCATTCCAGTCGTAAATAGCTGAGATCCGCTTTCATCATCGAAGGCTGAGAAGCATAGAGTGCCAGATTAAATTGTCCCAGGATCTGGCTGCTAAATTCATCCATTTTGGGGGCTTCAGTCGTGATCAGCAGATCTAACTGCCGTTCATGTAACTGCTTCACCAGCGACTGCCGCTGTGCAATTCGGGCTTCAAATTGCAGGTTGTTGTGCGACTTATACAATCGTGTAAGCCACTGACTCAGCATGCATTCCCAAAGGGATGCACTCGCCCCGATAGAAAACTCGTTGTATCTGGAAGTATGAGCCACCTCCTTTCGCGCCGCCTGCCAGGTATTCATCAGTGTCTCAGCGTAGGGTAAGAGCTTCTCACCAGCCGCCGTTAAGCGAATATTGTTGCGATGGCGGGTAAAAAGATTCACACCGAGTTGATTTTCCAGCTGACGAATACGAAAACTCACCGCTGACTGTGTCAGGTAGAGTGCTTCCGCCGCTCGCCCAAAGTGACGCGTTCTGCTCACTTCGAGGAAAGTTTTTAGCAATTCCGTATCCACATCTTTCTCCGCAAAATTATTTGTCGTGATGATTTAAATGTTTTGTTTGACGCTCTGTCAAGCGTAACTAATACTCCGCGCCATAAATAGCTCGGCCAAAGAATTAGGAGCGTGTAGGATGGCGGAAAGCTTTACGACAACTAATCGTTTTTTCGACAATAAAAATTATCCGCGCGGGTTCTCTCGTCATGGCGATTTCACCATCAAAGAGGCGCAACTGCTTGAGCGCCATGGTTATGCCTTTAACGAGCTGGATCTGGGGAAACGTGAGCCTGCAACTGAAGACGAAAAACTGTTTGTTGCCGTTTGCCGTGGTGAGCGTGAGCCAGAATCTGAAGCAGAACGTGTATGGATCAAATACATGGCTCGCATTAAGCGACCAAAGCGTTTCCATACTCTCTCCGGCGGTAAGCCGCAGATGGAAGGTGCAGAAGACTACACCGAATCTGACGATTGATATGATGTGAAAAGGGGCTGCGGCCCCTTTTTTACGCAAGCATCTTTTGCAGGTGCAGCAGCAAACGGTCTATTGCGCGATAACTTAGCGCTTCCTGCAGATGCTGCCGCGCGATATCATCACTCCCCTCCAAATCAGCGATAGTACGCGCCACCTTCAACAGGCGTTGCCATGCTCGTACTGAGAGGCCAAATCGCGTCAGCGTCTCTTCCAGCCAGCGTGAATCAACTTCGGACAGACAACAAAACTGACGGATCTCTGCGTTATCGAGTCGCGCATTGAGCTTGTTCTGACGTAAATACTGCCGTTCCTGGGCACGAATCACGCGTTCCCGTACGGTCCTGCTGTTCTCCCCTGTGTTATTCATCTGACTGAGCACTCCCGGTGGCGGCAGTGGGATTTCGAGCGAGAGATCGAAGCGGTCGAGGAACGGGCCTGACAGTCGTCCCAGATAGCGAAGTGTCTGCTCAGGTGTACTCCGGTTGTGGTTGCCCTGGTAATGGCCTGATGGGCTGGGATTCATGGCAGCAATGAGTTGGAACTGCGCCGGATAGCTGATCTTGGCCCGGGTACGGGAGATATGAATCTGCCCGGACTCGATCGGTTCGCGCAGGGCATCCAGAACACGTCTTTCAAATTCGGGTAACTCATCCAGAAACAGAATACCGTGGTGTGCGAGGGAAATTTCACCAGGTATCGGGATCGAACCGCCGCCAACCATCGCCGTGAGTGAGGCGCTGTGATGTGGGGAGCGAAACGGCCTTCTGCGCCAGTGCTTCTGTAGGGATGTGGAATTCGTCAGACTAATGATTGCTGCGCTCTCCAGAGCCTCATGGTTGCTCAGTGGGGGCAACAAACCGTTAAGCCTACTGGCAAGCATAGTTTTCCCTGTGCCTGGCGGCCCAATCAGCAGCAGGTTGTGGCCGCCTGCCGCAGTGATTTCCAGCGCGCGCTTGCCCTGCTCCTGACCGATAATGTCGCTAAGATCCTCCAGATGTTCCGGCACACCGATACGATTCTCTTCAGGTTCAGCCAACTCATGACGCCCCTCCAGAAACGCACATACCTCCTGTAAATGTCCGGCAATCAGGCAGCCCTTTTCCTCAATGAGGCTGACTTCTGATGAGTTCTCAGTAGCCACGATGATATGTCTTCCGGCCTGTAACGCGGCTAACGCTCCCGAGATTGCGCCTGGAACGCCTCTTAACGCGCCTGTAAGCGCCAGTTCGCCCACAAACTCATACCGATTCAAATGGGGAGCGTTAAGCTGCTCAGAGGCGGAGAGAAGCGCTATGGCGATAGGTAAATCATATCGCCCGCCTTCTTTTGGGAGATCGGCAGGTGCCAGGTTGATGGTTATCTTCTTGGCCGGAAAGGTATAACCGCTATTGATGATAGCGCTGCGAACGCGATCCCGGGCTTCTTTCACGGTGGTTTCCGGGAGTCCGACGAGGGTTAAACCGGGGAGTCCATTGCTCAGATGAACTTCCACAGAAATAAGCGGCGCCTGTACGCCCAACGCTGCGCGAGTATAAACGACTGACAGTGACATAGGTGTCTCCTTTGCCAGTCACTATGCCAGTGTGTTTTGTGGTTTTTTAGCGTCAATTGCAGACATTACGAGGCGTGTTCATGCTTTTTAATGAAACAAAGTCACACTTGCTTTATGACGGAAGAGGGCTCGCAAATGCGCAAAAATCGACGTTTTCTCTGTTGGAGACACTATTAAAAAATGAAAAATATTCATTTTCTATTTTCCTTATATAAAACAAACATTTTTTGCGAAAGTATTCGCTAGCTAAGCAATCGCGTCATAAATATTTCTTGTGTTTAATTCAATGTCTGTGATACCTCTTTAGGTATTCCTTCGAACAAGATGCCAAAAGAACTCAAAATGACAGCCCTTCTACTAGTGATTAGCCTGGTCGTGATTAGCGTGGTGGTGATTATTATCCCACCGTGCGGGGCTGCACTTGGACGAGGAAAGGCTTAAAAAACAAGCCTTAACGAACTAAGACCCCCGCACCGAAAGGTCCGGGGGTTTTTTTATGACCTAAAAACTTAAATGAGGAGCAGATAATGACAACTAGCACAAAATTCTGTTTCTCCAGATTTATGACGGGGAACTCACTATGAACGGGGCACAATGGGTAGTACATGCGTTGCGAGCGCAAGGAGTCGAGACGGTCTTCGGTTATCCGGGTGGCGCAATTATGCCGATTTACGATGCACTGTATGACGGCGGCGTGGAGCACCTGTTGTGCCGACACGAGCAGGGCGCGGCGATGGCGGCGATTGGTTTCGCCCGCGCGACCGGTAAAACGGGCGTTTGCATGGCCACTTCTGGCCCGGGTGCGACCAACCTGATCACTGGCCTTGCCGATGCGCTGCTGGATTCCGTTCCCGTCGTCGCCATTACCGGGCAGGTTGCCTCACCGTTTATCGGTACCGATGCGTTTCAGGAAGTGGACGTTCTCGGTTTGTCCCTGGCCTGCACCAAGCACAGCTTCCTGGTGCAGTCGCTGGAAGAGCTGCCGCGCGTCATGGCAGAGGCCTTCCAGGTGGCAAACTCAGGCCGTCCTGGCCCCGTTCTGATTGATATTCCCAAAGATATTCAGGTGGCAGTCGGCGATTTAGAACCGCACTTCTCCACCGTCGAAAATGATGACTTTTTCCCGCAGGTGGAAGTTGAACTGGCTCGCCAGATGCTGGCCCAGGCGCAGCAGCCGATGCTGTATGTGGGGGGCGGAGTGGGGATGGCGCAAGCGGTTCCCGCGCTGCGTGAGTTTATCGCTGCAACGCAAATCCCTGCGACCTGCACCCTGAAAGGGCTGGGTGCTGTTGAAGCGGATTACCCGTATTACCTCGGCATGCTGGGGATGCATGGCACTAGGGCCGCAAATCTGGCAGTGCAAGAATGCGACCTGCTGATCGCCGTTGGCGCGCGTTTCGATGACCGTGTGACCGGTAAGCTGAACACCTTCGCCCCGAATGCCAAAGTGATCCATATGGATATCGATCCGGCCGAAATGAATAAACTGCGCCAGGCGCACGTGGCGTTGCAGGGCGATCTGAACGCGCTGTTACCAGCGTTGCAGCAGCCGTTGTCCATCAATGAATGGCGTCAGCACACGGCGCAGATGCGCGTGGAAAATAGCTGGCGTTACGATCATCCTGGTGAGTCAATTTACGCTCCACTGCTGTTAAAACAACTGTCGGATCGCAAACCAGCTGACTGCGTCGTTACCACCGATGTCGGCCAGCACCAGATGTGGTCTGCCCAGCATATGACCTACACCCGACCGGAAAATTTCATCACCTCCAGCGGATTAGGCACCATGGGCTTCGGCCTGCCAGCAGCCGTAGGCGCTCAGGTTGCACGCCCAAATGACACGGTCATCTGCGTTTCGGGGGATGGGTCGTTCATGATGAACGTGCAGGAGCTGGGCACGGTCAAACGCAAACAGCTGCCGCTGAAAATCCTGTTACTGGATAACCAGCGTTTAGGCATGGTTCGCCAGTGGCAGCAGCTCTTTTTCCAGGAGCGTTACAGCGAAACTACCCTCACTGATAATCCTGATTTCCTCGTGCTGGCCAGCGCCTTCGGCATCCCTGGCCAACACATCACCCGTAAAGACCAGGTTGAAGCGGCACTCGACACCATGCTGTCCAGCGAAGGGCCATACCTGCTTCATGTCTCAATCGACGAACTTGAGAATGTCTGGCCGTTGGTGCCACCTGGCGCCAGTAACGCACAAATGATGGAGAAATTATCATGATGCAACATCAGGTCGCCGTTCAGGCCCGCTTCAATCCAGAAACATTAGAGCGCGTATTGCGCGTCGTTCGCCATCGTGGTTTTCAGATCTGCGCCATGAATATGGAAACCGCTACCGATGCCAAGAACATAAATATCGAATTGACCGTTGCCAGTCCACGGTCGGTCGACTTACTGTTTAGCCAGTTAAGTAAACTGGTAGATGTTGCCCATGTGGCCATCTGCCAGAGCACAACCACATCACAACAAATCCGCGCTTAAGCGTGACAGGAAGAAAACATGACGACGAAGAAAGCTGATTACATTTGGTTCAACGGTGAGATGGTTCGTTGGGAAGATGCCACGGTACACGTGATGTCTCACGCCCTGCACTACGGTACCTCTGTGTTTGAAGGTGTCCGTTGCTACGACTCTCACAAAGGACCAGTGGTGTTCCGCCATCGCGAACACATGCAGCGTCTGCATGACTCAGCCAAAATTTATCGTTTCCCGGTCTCTCAGAGCGTTGATGAGCTGATGGAAGCGTGCCGCGAAGTGCTCCGCAAAAACAATCTGACCAGCGCCTATATTCGCCCGTTGGTGTTCGTGGGAGATGTGGGCATGGGCGTTAACCCGCCAGCCGGTTACTCCACTGACGTCATCATTGCCGCGTTCCCGTGGGGAGCTTATCTGGGTGCAGAAGCTCTGGAGCAGGGGATCGACGCAATGGTTTCATCCTGGAATCGCGTCGCACCAAACACCATCCCAACGGCCGCGAAAGCGGGCGGTAACTACCTCTCTTCCCTGCTGGTCGGTAGCGAAGCGCGCCGCCACGGTTATCAGGAAGGTATCGCTCTGGACGTGAACGGCTACATCTCAGAAGGCGCCGGTGAAAACCTGTTTGAAGTGAAAGACGGCATTCTGTTCACCCCGCCATTCACCTCCTCAGCACTGCCGGGCATCACTCGTGATGCGATCATCAAGCTGGCGAAAGATCTGGGTATCGAAGTCCGTGAGCAGGTTCTGTCCCGCGAATCCCTGTACCTGGCAGATGAAGTGTTTATGTCCGGTACCGCAGCTGAAATCACCCCGGTTCGCAGTGTGGACGGTATTCAGGTCGGCGAAGGCCGCCGTGGCCCGGTTACCAAACGTATTCAGGATGCATTCTTTGGCCTCTTCACCGGTGAAACGGAAGATAAATGGGGCTGGTTGGATCAAGTTAATTCATAAGCATAATTTTGGGGCGGCACGCACCGTCCCAGTGAATATTCAGACGGGAGTAAAAGAGCATGCCTAAGTATCGTTCCGCCACCACCACCCATGGCCGCAATATGGCCGGTGCCCGCGCGCTGTGGCGCGCTACCGGGATGACCGACGCTGACTTCGGTAAGCCGATTATCGCTGTGGTTAACTCCTTTACCCAGTTTGTGCCGGGGCACGTCCACCTGCGCGATCTGGGTAAACTGGTTGCTGAGCAAATTGAAGCCGCAGGCGGCGTGGCGAAAGAGTTCAATACCATCGCTGTCGATGATGGTATCGCGATGGGCCACGGGGGCATGCTCTATTCACTGCCGTCGCGCGAGCTGATCGCCGATTCGGTCGAGTACATGGTTAACGCCCACTGCGCCGATGCGATGGTGTGTATCTCCAACTGCGACAAAATCACCCCAGGTATGCTGATGGCGTCCCTGCGCCTGAACATTCCGGTGATCTTCGTCTCTGGCGGCCCGATGGAAGCCGGTAAAACCAAGCTTTCTGACAAAATCATCAAGCTCGACCTGGTCGACGCGATGATTCAGGGCGCGGACCCGAAAGTCTCCGACGAGCAGAGCGATCAGGTTGAGCGCTCAGCGTGCCCGACCTGCGGTTCCTGTTCCGGGATGTTCACCGCCAACTCCATGAACTGCCTGACCGAAGCCCTCGGCCTTTCCCAGCCAGGTAACGGCTCCCTGCTGGCAACGCACGCCGACCGCAAACAGCTGTTCCTGAATGCGGGCACTCGCATCGTGGAACTGACCAAACGTTATTACGAGCAAGACGACGTCAGCGCGCTGCCGCGCAACATCGCCAACAAAGCGGCATTCGAAAATGCCATGACGCTGGATATCGCCATGGGCGGTTCCACCAATACCGTTCTGCACCTGCTGGCTGCGGCGCAGGAAGCTGAAATTGATTTCACCATGAGTGACATCGACAAGCTTTCCCGCAAAGTGCCGCAGCTGTGTAAGGTCGCGCCAAGTACGCAGAAATACCACATGGAAGACGTACACCGTGCCGGTGGCGTGCTGGGTATTCTCGGCGAGCTGGAACGTGCCGGTCTGCTGAACCGTGAAGTGAAAAACATTCTCGGCCTGACGCTGCCGCAAACGCTGGAGCAGTACGACGTGATGCTGACCAAAGACGACGCGGTGAAAAAGATGTTCCGCGCCGGTCCGGCAGGTATTCGCACCACGCAAGCCTTCTCGCAGGATTGCCGCTGGGACACCCTGGATGACGATCGCGCTGAAGGTTGCATCCGTTCTCTGGAGAATGCCTACAGCAAGGACGGCGGTCTGGCCGTGCTGTACGGCAACTTTGCTGAAAACGGCTGTATCGTAAAAACGGCGGGCGTGGACGACAGCATTCTGAAATTCACCGGTCCGGCGAAAGTGTACGAAAGCCAGGACGCTGCGGTAGAGGCGATTCTGGGCGGTAAAGTGGTGGCGGGCGATGTGGTTGTTATCCGCTACGAAGGGCCAAAAGGCGGGCCGGGCATGCAAGAAATGCTCTATCCGACCACCTTCCTGAAATCCATGGGGCTCGGCAAAGCCTGCGCGCTGATCACCGATGGTCGTTTCTCCGGCGGTACTTCTGGTCTCTCTATCGGCCACGTTTCTCCGGAAGCCGCGAGCGGCGGCAACATCGCCATCATTGAAGACGGCGACATGATTGCGATCGACATTCCGAATCGCGGCATTCAGCTGCAGCTGAGCGAGCAGGAAATTGCCGCGCGTCGTGAAGCACAGGAAGCCCGTGGCGATAAAGCCTGGACGCCAAAAGATCGCCAGCGCGAAGTTTCCTTCGCCCTGCGCGCTTATGCCACCCTTGCCACCAGTGCGGACAAAGGCGCGGTGCGCGATAAATCCAAGCTTGGGGGCTAATGATGGCCGAATCACAACCCTTATCCGCCGCTCCTGAGGGGGCGGAATATCTCAGAGCGGTGCTGCGCGCACCGGTCTACGAGGCTGTGCAGGTCACACCGCTGCAGAAAATGGACAAGCTGTCGTCCCGTCTCGATAACGTGATCCTGGTGAAACGCGAAGATCGCCAGCCAGTACACAGCTTTAAGCTGCGCGGTGCCTACGCGATGATGGCCGGGCTAACCGAAGAGCAAAAAGCACGCGGCGTCATCACCGCGTCAGCAGGGAATCACGCCCAGGGCGTGGCGTTTTCCGCCGCGCGTTTAGGGCTGAAAGCGCTGATCGTGATGCCGGTGGCCACGGCGGATATCAAAGTGGACGCGGTTCGCGGTTTTGGTGGCGAAGTGCTCCTGCACGGTGCCAATTTTGATGAAGCGAAGGCGCGCGCCATCGAACTGGCGCAGCAGCAGGGCTTTACCTGGGTGCCACCGTTCGATCACCCGATGGTGATTGCGGGGCAGGGCACGCTGGCGCTGGAGCTGTTGCAGCAGGATGCGCATCTCGATCGGGTGTTTGTCCCGGTGGGCGGCGGTGGTCTGGCAGCGGGTGTTGCAGTGCTTATCAAACAGCTGATGCCACAGATCAAAGTGATTGCGGTGGAAGCGGAAGATTCTGCCTGCCTGAAAGCGGCGCTGGATGCCGGTCATCCGGTCGATCTCCCGCGTGTCGGGCTGTTTGCTGAGGGCGTTGCGGTCAAGCGCATTGGCGATGAGACCTTCCGCGTTTGCCAGGAGTATCTCGACGACATCATCACCGTCGACAGCGATGCGATCTGCGCGGCAATGAAAGATCTGTTCGAGGATGTCCGTGCGGTCGCGGAGCCGTCGGGTGCTCTGGCGCTGGCGGGAATGAAAAAATACATCGCTCAGCACAACATTCGCGGGGAACGCCTGGCGCATGTGCTGTCCGGCGCGAACGTCAACTTCCACGGCCTGCGCTACGTGTCCGAACGCTGCGAACTGGGTGAGCAACGCGAAGCGCTGCTGGCGGTGACAATCCCGGAAGAGAAGGGCAGTTTCCTCAAATTCTGCCAGCTGCTCGGCGGGCGTTCCGTCACAGAGTTTAACTATCGCTTTGCCGATGCGAAAGATGCCTGCATTTTTGTCGGTGTGCGTCTGAGCCGTGGGCTGGAGGAGCGCAAAGAGATCCTCCACCTGCTGAATGAAGGCGGCTACAGCGTGGTGGATCTCTCTGATGACGAAATGGCGAAGCTGCATGTGCGCTATATGGTCGGCGGGCGTCCGTCGAAGCCGTTACAGGAACGTCTGTTTAGCTTTGAGTTCCCGGAATCACCGGGCGCGTTGCTGAAGTTCCTGCACACCCTCGGCACGCACTGGAACATCTCTCTGTTCCACTACCGTAGCCATGGTACCGACTACGGGCGTGTGTTAGCGGCATTCGAACTGGGCGAGCACGAGCCGGATTTCGAAACGCGGCTGAACGAGCTGGGTTACGATTGTCACGACGAGACCCATAACCCGGCGTTCAGGTTCTTCCTGGCGGGCTAGTGGTTCGGCAATATCTGCCAAAACGCGTCAATAAGCGGCTCATGCAGCCGCTTTTTTTGTGCGCATACGCCAAGCTCAAACGGCGTTTTCTCATCGCTCCGCTCTAAAATCATCACGCGATTACGCACCGGCTCCGGGCTGTTTTCCAGCACCACTTCCGGCAGCAACGCCACGCCACAGCCGAGCGCCACCATCGACACCATCGCTTCGTGCCCGCCCACTGTCGCATAGATGGACGGGTTGCTGATTTTTTGCCGACGGAACCACAGTTCGATGCGGCGGCGGACGGGCCCCTGGTCGGCCATGATGAACGGCACCGTTGCCCAGTCAGGATTATCGACGGATATCTGATTGCGCACTGGGCACGGTAGAGCCGGAGCGATTAACACCACGGCCAGATTCTCCAGCATCGAAAACGCAACCGCACCGGGCAGCGTTTCGGGTTTACCCGCAATCGCCAGATCCGCTTCACCCGTCACCACTTTCTCCATCGCATCTGCGGCATCGCCCGTGGTGAGCTTGATTTCTACCGACGGATGTTCAGCACGAAAACGATCGAGAATCGGCGGCAGGTGGCTATAGGCCGCCGTCACGGAGCAGAAGATATGCAGTTCGCCAGAGAGGGACGGCCCCTGCTGATCGATGGTGTGCCGCAACTGCTGGTACTGAAGTAAGGTCTGTTGGGCGAACGTTCGCAGCTCTTCGCCCGCTTCCGTGAGCGTCACGGTGCGGTTGTCGCGCACAAATAACGCCTGACCGAGGTCCTCTTCCAGGCGCTGAATTTGCCGGGAGAGCGTGGAGGGACTGACGTGCATGGCCCGGGCGCTGCGGCCAAAATGACGGCTTTCTGCCAGATGCAGAAAGGTTTTGAGATCGCGTAAATCCACAGATCGCTCCCCACGGTTTTACATTGCAGAAATTGCAACGTGACGTTGTGAATATATCAATTTCCGCAATAAATTTCCTGTCATATAGTAAGTTCATTCTCGCATAAGCGA
This sequence comes from Lelliottia sp. F153, assembly GCF_002870005.1. NCBI lineage: Bacteria > Pseudomonadati > Pseudomonadota > Gammaproteobacteria > Enterobacterales > Enterobacteriaceae > Lelliottia > Lelliottia sp. F153. Next base: position 11,041 of record NZ_PKFT01000011.1, read on the forward strand.
CCCGAATAATAAGCAACACAACATCACGGAGTTCATCATGGCTAACTACTTCAATACACTGAATCTGCGTCAGCAGCTGGCACAGTTGGGCAAATGCCGCTTTATGGCGCGCGATGAATTCGCCGATGGCGCGAGCTACCTTCAGGGTAAAAAAGTGGTCATCGTCGGCTGTGGCGCACAGGGTCTGAACCAGGGCCTGAACATGCGTGACTCCGGTCTGGACATCGCTTACGCCCTGCGTAAAGAAGCGATCGCTGAGAAACGTGCTTCATGGCGTAAAGCGACCGAAAACGGCTTCAAAGTGGGTACCTACGAAGAGCTGATCCCGCAGGCCGATCTGGTGGTTAACCTGACGCCGGACAAACAGCACTCCGACGTTGTGCGCTCTGTTCAGCCGCTGATGAAAGACGGCGCGGCGCTGGGTTATTCTCATGGTTTCAACATCGTTGAAGTGGGCGAGCAGATCCGTAAAGACATCACCGTGGTGATGGTTGCGCCGAAGTGCCCAGGCACCGAAGTGCGTGAAGAGTACAAACGTGGTTTCGGTGTGCCAACCCTGATTGCAGTTCACCCGGAAAACGATCCGAAGGGCGAAGGCATGGCGATTGCCAAAGCCTGGGCTGCGGCTACCGGCGGTCACCGTGCAGGTGTCCTGGAATCTTCCTTCGTTGCAGAAGTGAAATCTGACCTGATGGGCGAGCAGACTATCCTGTGCGGTATGCTGCAGGCCGGTTCTCTGCTGTGCTTCGACAAGCTGGTGGAAGAGGGTACCGACCCGTCTTACGCAGAAAAACTGATTCAGTTCGGCTGGGAAACCATCACCGAAGCGCTGAAGCAGGGCGGTATCACGCTGATGATGGACCGTCTGTCCAACCCGGCAAAACTGCGTGCTTATGCGCTCTCTGAGCAGCTGAAAGAGATCATGGCGCCGCTGTTCCAGAAACATATGGATGACATCATCTCCGGCGAATTCTCCTCCGGCATGATGGCTGACTGGGCCAACGACGATAAAAAACTGCTGACCTGGCGTGAAGAGACCGGCAAAACCGCGTTCGAAACCGCTGCGCAGTTTGACGGTAAAATCAGCGAGCAAGAGTACTTCGATAAAGGTGTTCTGATGATCGCGATGGTGAAAGCGGGCGTTGAACTGGCGTTCGAAACCATGGTGGATTCCGGCATCATTGAAGAGTCTGCGTACTATGAATCACTGCACGAGCTGCCGCTGATTGCCAACACTATCGCCCGTAAGCGTCTGTACGAGATGAATGTGGTTATCTCTGATACCGCTGAGTACGGTAACTACCTGTTCTCTTACGCTTGCGTACCGCTGCTGAAAGAGTTCATGACGACTCTGCAGCCAGGCGATCTGGGCAAAGCGATTGCCGAAGGTACGGTGGATAACGCTCAGCTGCGTGACGTGAACGAAGCGATTCGTAGCCATGCAATTGAGAGCGTGGGCCATACGCTGCGCGGTTATATGAAAGATATGAAACGTATCGCCGTCGCTGGCTGATCCCTCGTCACTTTTCGAGTTGCAGATGCGTTGGCAGCGTTCGCACAGCCCAGTCACTGAGTAGGGTTGTGCGCATTTAGCGCTTTCCTGCCAATCGAAATGACACTCAATAAGCCCGGTAAGGCGTAGCCGCCACCGGGCTTTTTGCTGCTTAGTTGCGGTACAGCACTTTAATGATGTGGTAACCGAACTGGGTGTGCAGTGGGCCGGTTGGCTCCAGCACCGGGCAGGAGAACACCACTTTATCAAACGCAGGAACCATCTGGCCCTGACGGAATTCACCTAAGTGGCCGCCTTTTTTGCCTGACGGGCAGGTAGAGTGTTTCTTCGCCAGTTTCTCGAAGTCCGCGCCGTTTTTGATCTGCTCCAGAAGATCCAGTGCCAGTTTCTCTTCTTTAACAAGAATATGCAGTGCTGCTGCTGTTTTTGCCATGATCGTGCCTTGAGTGGTATGGATTAGGCTCGCTATACTACCACACGCGATTTTCCTTTTTCTTCTCCTCCCGACCTTCATTGAGTGAACTTCTTATGCGTTTAAACCCCGGACAACAACAAGCCGTCGAATTCGTCACCGGACCTTGCCTGGTGCTGGCGGGTGCGGGTTCCGGAAAGACACGCGTAATCACCAATAAAATTGCCCATCTGATTCGCGGCTGCGGCTATCAGGCGCGTCACATTGCGGCGGTTACCTTCACCAATAAAGCGGCGCGTGAGATGAAGGAGCGTGTCGGGCAGACGCTAGGGCGCAAAGAGGCGCGCGGTCTGATGATCTCCACATTCCACACGCTGGGCCTGGATATTATTAAGCGCGAATACGCCGCGCTGGGAATGAAATCGAATTTCTCCCTGTTCGACGATACGGATCAGATGGCGCTGCTAAAAGAGTTGACCGAAGGGCGGCTCGAAGAGGACAAGACGATTCTCCAGCAGTTGATCTCCACGATCTCAAACTGGAAAAACGATCTGATGACTCCCGCGCAAGCGGCGGCGAGCGCAAAAGGCGAACGGGATCGGATCTTTGCGCATTGTTACAGCCTGTATGATGACCATCTCAAGGCCTGTAATGTTCTCGATTTTGACGATCTTATCCTGCTGCCAACGCTGCTGCTTCAACGTAATGAAGAGGTGCGCGAGCGCTGGCAAAACAAAATCCGCTATCTGCTGGTGGATGAATACCAGGACACCAACACCAGCCAGTACGAGCTGGTAAAATTGCTGGTGGGGCAGCGCGCGCGCTTTACGGTTGTGGGCGACGATGACCAGTCGATCTACTCCTGGCGTGGGGCACGGCCACAAAACCTGGTGTTGCTGAGCAAAGATTTTCCGGCGTTGCAGGTGATTAAGCTGGAGCAGAACTACCGTTCGTCAGGGCGCATCCTGAAAGCGGCAAACATCCTGATCGCCAACAACCCACACGTGTTCGAAAAGCGCCTCTTCTCTGAGCTGGGATACGGCACCGAACTGAAAGTCTTAAGTGCCAACAATGAAGAGCACGAGGCCGAGCGCGTGGCCGGCGAACTGATCGCCCATCACTTCGTCAACAAAACCGCGTACAAAGACTACGCCATCCTGTATCGCGGAAACCATCAATCGCGCGTCTTTGAAAAAATGCTGATGCAAAACCGCATTCCGTACAAAATTTCCGGCGGGACCTCGTTCTTCTCCCGCCCTGAAATCAAAGACTTGCTTGCCTATTTGCGCGTGCTGACCAACCCGGACGATGACAGCGCATTTTTACGCATCGTGAATACACCGAAGCGTGAAATCGGACCGGCGACGCTGCAAAAGCTGGGCGAGTGGGCGATGACCCGCAACAAAAGCATGTTCACCGCCAGCTTCGACATGGGCCTTAGCCAGACGCTGACCGGGCGCGGCTACGAGTCGCTCACGCGCTTTACTCAGTGGCTGGCGGAAATCCAGCGTCTTGCCGAGCGCGAGCCGATCGCCGCCGTACGCGATCTTATCCACGGCGTGGATTATGAGTCCTGGCTTTATGAAACCTCCGCCAGCCCGAAAGCGGCAGAAATGCGGATGAAAAACGTCAACCAGCTCTTCACCTGGATGACCGAGATGCTGGAAGGCTCTGAGATCGACGAGCCGATGACGCTGACACAGGTGGTCACGCGGTTTACCCTGCGCGATATGATGGAGCGCGGCGAGAGCGAAGAAGAGGCGGATCAGGTTCAGCTGATGACGCTGCACGCGTCCAAAGGCCTGGAGTTCCCGTATGTCTATCTGGTGGGAATGGAAGAAGGGTTGCTGCCGCATCAGAGCAGCATTGATGAGGACAACGTCGATGAAGAACGACGTCTGGCCTACGTGGGAATCACGCGTGCGCAAAAAGAGCTGATTTTTACCCTGTGCAAAGAGCGGCGTCAGTATGGTGAACTGGTGCGCCCGGAGCCGAGCCGCTTCCTGCTGGAACTGCCGCAGGACGATCTGATCTGGGAACAGGAACGAAAAGTGATTACGGCGGAAGAGAGGATGCACAAGGGCCAGGCGAACGTCGCGAACATTCGCGCCATGCTGGCGAAAGCCAAAGAAAAATAGCGGCGCTATTTAATTTCAAGAGCCCAGTGGACGTAACTCTGCCACTGGCATTCCTGTTCGATCATCTCCGCGCCAAGCGGATGATTATCCAGCCAGTTATCCGGCAACGTAAGCGTCAGGTTTTCGCCTTCCGCAGAAAGAGTAATGGCGGGCAGCAGATCGGCACGACGACGGCTGGCAAACAAAATCGCCAGGCGCAGCAGTCGGCAGAGATGCTCGGCCACGCGCGGCGGAACGGCATTTTGCTGATGCAAAGAAGAGAGATCGACCGTGTTGGTCTGGTTAAGCAGCAATGTCGCCAGCAGCTTTTTCTGCGCCGGAGTAAAACCAGGCAGATCCAGATGACGCACCAGGTACGCGGCATGAACCGGCGCCTGTTTGAAATCGATAATCAGGCCAATCTCATGCAGCGCACAGGCGCTCAGGAGTAAATCGCGGCTCAAGGGTTCGAGCGCCCAGGTGGTCGCCACCTGATCGGCAAAGCTTGAGGCCAGCTGGGCCACGCGCTGTGCCTGTTCCGTATCAACGATAAAACGACGCTGAACATTACGCAGCGTCCGGCTGCGAATGTCTTGTTCCACAGCCAGATGCAACATGCCGTAAACCAGCCCTTCGCGCAGCGCGCCGCCAGCCAGCGTCATGCAGTGGATTTCTAATTCGGTGAAAATGGCGATCAGGATCGCCAGACCGCTCGGGAACACCAGCGCGCGCTCAAGCGTCAGCCCTTCAATTTCCAGCTCTTCCAGACGTCCACACTGAATAGCGCGCTGTTTAAGCTGCTGAAGTTTCGCCAGCGTAATCCGCTCGTCCATGCCCTGCGCCATCATGATCTCTTGCAGAGCCTGAACGGTGCCCGACGCGCCGACACACACTTTCCAGCCGTGATATCGCAGCTCATCCATCACCGGATGCAGCACTTCGCGCGCGGCTTTTTCGGCCTCGTCGAAGTTCTCTTGTGCGAGATTGCGATCGGTAAAATAGCGCTCCAGCCAGGTGACGCAGCCCATCGACAGGCTAAACAACGACGTCGCCTGCGATCCGGTGCCTGTGACCAGTTCCGTACTGGCACCACCGATATCCACCACCAGACGGCGATCGTCACCCCCGGTAGTGTGGGCGACACCCTGATAAATCAGGCGCGCTTCTTCTTCACCGCTGATGACCTGTACCGGACAGCCGAGAATTTCCTGCGCTTTAGCAATAAAATCGACGGAGTTCACAGCCAATCGCAACGTGGCGGTCGCCACAACGCGAATTTGATTGTGCGGAATATCCTGCAGACGTTCAGCGAAGAGGCGCAGGCATTGCCAGCCGCGTTCCATCGCTTCAGGGGAGAGGTAATTATCGCTGCTCAGGCCCGCCGCGAGGCGGACCTTGCGCTTAATGCGCGTCAGGGTCTGTATGCTCCCCGCCACCTCGCGTACAACCAGCATATGAAAACTATTTGAACCTAAATCAATAGCTGCATAGAGCGAGGTGGAACTGAGCATAATATTTAACCTGAACGACGACGGTTACGTGGTGCTCCGCCGGTGCGGCGTGGGCCATTGCCGGAGCGGGCGCGCGTGAGGCGCTTCGCCGGAGGCAGTTCACTCAACAGGGCTTCCGGATTGTATTTGCTCTGCGGAATGGAGTGGCCGATGTACGTCTCGATGGCAGGAAGGTTCAGGGCGTACTCTTCACAGGCGAGGCTGATGGAGTGGCCGCTTGCGCCAGCACGACCGGTACGGCCAATGCGGTGAACGTAGTCTTCGCAATCGTCAGGGAGATCGTAGTTAAAGACGTGTGTGACAGCAGGGATGTGCAGGCCACGTGCAGCAACGTCGGTTGCTACCAGAATATCCAGGTCGCCACGGGTAAATTCTTCAAGGATGCGCAGACGTTTTTTCTGTGCAACGTCACCCGTCAGCAGGCCAACGCGATGTCCGTCTGCGGCAAGGTGGCCCCAGATGTCTTCGCAGCGATGCTTGGTGTTGGCAAAGATAATGGCGCGATCCGGCCACTCTTCTTCGATCAGCGTTTGCAGCAGACGCATCTTCTCTTCATTCGATGGATAGAAGAGCTCTTCTTTAATACGGTGACCCGTTTTCTGTTCCGGCTCGACTTCCACGTATTCGGCGTTGTTCATCTGTTCGAACGCCAGTTCACGGACGCGGTAAGAGAGAGTCGCGGAGAACAGCATGTTCAGACGCTGCGTGGTAGGTGGCATACGACGGAACAGCCAGCGGATGTCTTTAATAAAGCCCAAATCGTACATGCGATCGGCTTCATCGAGGACCACAACCTGGATGGCACCGAGGTTGATGTGATTTTGTTTCGCGTAGTCGATCAGACGACCGGTGGTACCGATCAGAATATCAACGCCGCTTTCCAGCACTTTGAGCTGTTTATCGTAGCCGTCGCCGCCATAAGCCAGCCCTAATTTCAGGCCAGTGGTCTGTGCCAGAGGTTCAGCGTCGGCATGGATCTGCACCGCAAGTTCTCGCGTTGGAGCCATGATCAGCGCACGCGGTTGGTTAACTTTTCGGTCAGCAATTGCTGGATGAGAAAGTAAATAATGAAACGTTGACGTCAAAAACGCCATCGTTTTGCCAGTACCGGTTTGCGCCTGCCCTGCAACATCGCGACCTGCCAGCGTGAGCGGCAGAGCGAGGGCTTGAATGGGCGTGCAGTTATGAAAGCCTTTATTTTCAAGGGCTTCGATAACTTTTGCGTGCAGGGCGAAGTCGGAAAACTTCTGTTCTGTTAAATGTGTTTTGCTCATAGTGTGGTAGAATATCAGCTTACTATTGCTTTACGAAAGCGTATCCGGTGAAATAAAGTCAACCTTTAGTTGGTTAATGCTACATCAACACGTCGTTGATTAATCCTACACCAACACGCCAGGCTTATTCCTGTGGAGTTATATATGAGCGATAAAATTATTCACCTGACTGACGACAGTTTTGACACGGACGTACTTAAAGCTGACGGGCTGATCCTCGTCGATTTCTGGGCTGAATGGTGTGGTCCTTGCAAAATGATCGCTCCGATTCTGGATGAAATCGCTGACGAATATCAGGGCAAACTGACGATTGCCAAGCTGAACATCGACCAGAACCCGGGCACCGCGCCGAAGTACGGCATCCGTGGTATCCCAACCCTGCTGCTGTTCAAAAACGGCGAAGTGGCTGCAACCAAAGTAGGCGCACTGTCCAAAGGTCAGCTGAAAGAGTTCCTGGACGCTAATCTGGCGTAAGGTTTCTCGGCCGGGGTCTGGATTCCGAAATTCTGTGGATCTCTGGACGCCCGGCTTTAGTCGTGCTAAGTTACCTATGACTTCGATTTAAACATACCTTGTCGTTCTGGTTTTACCCGATGCTTCCCATTGTTAAATGAACGATGCGTGAGGCAGATAGATTCCGGGCTTGTCACTCAATCCGTCTTGTCGTTTCAGTTCTGTGCTTCCCCTTTGACCAGACAGCGAACAGACATGAGTTGATGGCCGCTAACAGGCATGGATGACCCTGCCATACCATTCACAACATTAAGTTCGAGTTTCACCCCGAGTTTAAGAACCCACACCATTATGAATCTTACCGAATTAAAGAATACGCCGGTTTCTGAGCTGATCACTCTCGGCGAAAATATGGGGCTGGAAAACCAGGCTCGTATGCGCAAGCAGGACATTATTTTTGCCATCCTGAAGCAGCACGCAAAGAGTGGCGAAGATATCTTTGGCGACGGTGTCCTGGAGATATTGCAAGACGGATTTGGTTTCCTCCGTTCTGCAGACAGCTCCTACCTCGCCGGTCCTGATGACATCTACGTATCCCCTAGCCAAATCCGCCGTTTCAACCTCCGCACAGGTGACACCATTTCAGGTAAGATTCGTCCTCCAAAAGAGGGTGAACGCTACTTTGCGCTGTTGAAAGTTAACGAAGTTAACTACGATAAACCTGAAAACTCGCGCAACAAGATCCTGTTCGAAAACTTAACGCCGCTGCACGCTAACTCGCGTCTGCGCATGGAGCGTGGTAACGGTTCTACCGAAGACCTGACGGCTCGCGTTCTGGATCTGGCTTCTCCGATTGGTCGTGGTCAGCGTGGTCTGATTGTGGCACCGCCGAAAGCGGGTAAAACAATGCTGCTGCAGAACATCGCACAGAGCATTGCTTACAACCACCCTGATTGCGTGCTGATGGTTCTGCTGATCGATGAGCGTCCAGAAGAAGTGACCGAGATGCAGCGTCTGGTTAAAGGTGAAGTGGTTGCTTCTACCTTTGATGAGCCAGCGTCTCGCCACGTTCAGGTTGCTGAAATGGTTATCGAGAAAGCGAAGCGTCTGGTTGAACATAAAAAAGACGTTATCATTCTGCTCGACTCCATCACTCGTCTGGCGCGTGCGTACAACACCGTGGTTCCTGCTTCCGGCAAAGTATTGACCGGTGGTGTGGATGCCAACGCCCTGCACCGTCCAAAACGCTTCTTCGGTGCCGCGCGTAACGTGGAAGAGGGCGGAAGCCTGACCATCATCGCGACCGCGCTGATTGATACCGGCTCCAAAATGGATGAAGTTATTTACGAAGAATTTAAAGGTACAGGTAACATGGAACTGCACCTCTCTCGTAAAATTGCAGAGAAGCGCGTCTTCCCGGCAATCGACTACAACCGTTCCGGTACCCGTAAAGAAGAGCTGCTCACCACCCAGGAAGAGCTGCAGAAAATGTGGATTCTGCGTAAGATCATTCACCCAATGGGCGAAATCGATGCAATGGAATTCCTCATCAATAAGCTGGCAATGACTAAGACAAACGACGAATTCTTCGACATGATGAAACGCTCGTAATACAAATAAACCCAGCCAACGCCACGTTTTTACGTGGCGTTTTCTTTTTTTGGACTATACGCTATAACCGCAGACTCCCATTTTTGACTAACCAGTGCGACAATTAGAATGTTTGTTGCGTCAAAAAGTAATTGATTGAAAAACATACAAAGGGAGTTGTAAGAGGCTGGCTTTAATCCTTCGGGAGCTATGGCTTCGTAGTTATACTTCCAGGACTAACTTTTGTTGAGAGCATGCATTGTGAATCTACTCACTGCGGTTACTGAGCTAATCAGTATATTTTTATTCACAACCTGTTTTTTGTTCATTGCGCGCAAGGTGGCAAAAAGAATCGGGTTAGTGGATAAACCCAATTATCGTAAACGCCATCAGGGCTTGATCCCATTGGTCGGGGGGATCTCCGTTTACGCGGGTATTTGCTTCACCTTTGGAATCGCAGATTATTATATCCCCCATGCGGCACTCTATCTGGCCTGTGCAGGGGTACTGGTGCTGGTGGGCGCGCTCGATGATCGTTTCGATATCAGCGTAAAATTCCGCGCTTCGGTCCAGGCTGCAATCGGCATCATTATGATGGTGGTCGGTAAGCTCTATCTGAGCAGTCTCGGCTACATCTTCGGTACCTGGGAGATGGTGCTCGGTCCATTCGGCTTCTTCCTGACGCTCTTCGCCGTGTGGGCTGCTATCAATGCCTTCAACATGGTGGATGGGATTGATGGCCTGTTGGGCGGTCTCTCGTCCGTATCCTTTGCCGCTATCGGCATCATTCTATGGTTTGATGGTCAGTACAGTCTGTCAATGTGGTGTTTCGCCATGATTGCGGCCATCCTGCCTTATATCCTGCTCAACCTCGGTGTGCTGGGCCGTCGCTACAAAGTCTTCATGGGTGATGCGGGCAGTACGCTGATTGGTTTCACCGTTATCTGGATTTTGCTGGAAACCACTCAGGGTAAAACCCACCCGATTAGCCCGGTAACGGCGCTGTGGATTATTGCTATTCCGCTGATGGACATGGTGGCAATCATGTATCGCCGTCTGCGTAAAGGTATGAGTCCTTTCTCGCCGGACCGCCAGCATATTCATCATCTGATCATGCGTGCAGGTTTTACTTCACGTCAGGCATTTGTGCTGATTACCCTCGCCGCCGCGCTGTTAGCAGGTATCGGTGTGGCAGCAGAATATGCGCACTTTATTCCTGAATGGGTAATGTTGGTATTATTCTTGCTAGCATTCTTCATGTACGGCTATTGCATTAAACGCGCATGGAAAGTCGCGCGCTTCATTAAACGTGTAAAACGCCGGATGCGTAGAAACAGTGGTAAAAATCCAACATTAACTAAGTAAAAACGGGATTGTGATGACTCAACCGTTGGCGGGAGCGAAATCAGTGGTAACTGAGAATGAGCTGGATGTTCGTGGTTTGTTTCGTGTTTTATGGGCGGGCAAACTGTGGATTGCTGGGATCGCGCTGGGGTTCGCGCTATTAGCGCTGGCGTATACCTTTTTTGCGAAACAAGAGTGGAGCGCGACAGCGATTACCGATCGACCAACGGTGAATATGCTGGGCGGATTCTATTCGCAGCAGCAGTTCCTGCGTAATCTCGACATTAAAGCCAATCTGGCCTCTTCGGATCAGCCCTCGGTGATGGATGAATCTTACAAAGAGTTCATCATGCAGCTGGCTTCCTGGGATACGCGTCGTGATTTCTGGTCCCAGACCGATTATTACAAGCAGCGTATGGTCGGCAACAGTAAAGCCGACGCCGCACTGCTCGACGATCTGATCAACAACATCCAGTTCACGCCAGGCGACATCCTGCGCAATATTAACGATAACGTTAAGCTGATTGCTGAAACCGCGCCGGACGCCAATAACCTGCTGCGCCAGTACGTGGCATTTGCCAGCCAGCGCGCCGCGAGCCATCTGAATGATGAACTGAAAGGGGCCTGGGCCGCGCGTACTATCCAAATGAAGGCGCAGGTCAAACGCCAGGAAGAGGTGGCCAAAGCCATTTTCTCCCGCCGCGTCCATAACATTGAACAGGCACTAAAAATTGCCGAGCAGCGCAATATCTCCCGCAGTGAAACGGACGTTCCGGCCGATGAACTGCCGGATTCAGAAATGTTCCTGCTGGGCCGCCCGATGCTGCAGGCACGCCTGGAAAATCTGCAGGCCGTTGGGCCAGATTTTGATCTCGACTACGACCAGAACCGCGCGATGCTCAATACCCTGAATGTCGGTCCCACACTGGACCCGCGTTTTCAGACCTATCGTTATTTGCGAACGCCTGAAGAACCTGTAAAACGCGATAGTCCGCGTCGCGCATTCCTGATGATCATGTGGGGGATTGTGGGCGCATTGACGGGCGCAGGCGTGGCGTTAACACGTCGTCGCACAAATTAAGAACGCCGTCTACGATGAAGGCTTCGGCCTTCATCACCTAATCGAAGAGAATCGATGTGAAAGTACTTACCGTATTTGGCACAAGGCCGGAAGCCATCAAGATGGCGCCGCTGGTCCATGCGCTGGCAAATGATCCCTGGTTTGAGGCGAAAGTTTGCGTTACCGCGCAGCATCGGGAGATGCTTGATCAGGTTTTAAATCTCTTTTCTATTGTCCCGGATTACGATCTCAATATTATGAAACCGGGGCAGGGATTGACCGAAATTACCTGCCGCATTCTGGAAGGACTAAAACCTATTCTGGAATCGTTTAAACCAGACGTGGTTCTGGTGCACGGCGATACCACTACCACCATTGCAACCAGCCTGGCGGCATTCTATCAACGCATTCCGGTCGGGCACGTTGAAGCCGGTTTGCGCACCGGCGACCTTTATTCCCCCTGGCCTGAAGAGGCCAACCGTACGCTTACCGGTCATCTGGCAATGTATCATTTTGCGCCAACCGAAAATTCCCGGCAGAACCTGCTGCGCGAAAACATCCGTGATGACAAAATTTTCGTTACCGGCAACACGGTGATTGACGCCCTGATTTGGGTTCGCGATCGCGTGATGGCCAGCGACGCCCTGCGCGAAGAGCTGGCGGTGCGCTATCCGTTCCTCACCGCTGGCAAAAAGATGATCCTGGTGACGGGCCATCGCCGCGAGAGCTTTGGCCGTGGGTTCGAGCAAATCTGCCATGCGCTGGCGGAGATCGCCGCGCAAAACCCTGACGTCCAGATCGTCTATCCGGTCCACCTCAACCCGAATGTCAGCGAGCCGGTTAACCGCATCCTCGGCCATATCGAAAACGTGATCCTCATTGAGCCGCAGGACTATCTGCCGTTCGTCTGGCTAATGAACCACGCGTGGCTGATTTTGACCGACTCCGGCGGCATTCAGGAAGAGGCACCGTCGCTGGGTAAACCGGTGCTGGTAATGCGTGAAACGACCGAGCGTCCGGAGGCTATTAAAGCCGGAACGGTACGCCTGGTCGGGACCGACACTAAACATCTCGTGGCAGAGGTGACACGCCTGCTGCACGATGAAAAAGAGTACCAGGCGATGAGCCACGCCCATAATCCTTATGGTGACGGGCAGGCCTGCAGTCGTATTTTGCATGCACTTAAACATAATCGGGTAACGCTATGAGTTTTTCTACCATCTCTGTCATTGGTCTTGGTTACATTGGACTGCCGACTGCGGCCGCTTTTGCGTCGCGTCAAAAACAGGTTATCGGGGTGGATATCAACCAGCATGCGGTGGATACCATTAACCGTGGTGAAATTCATATCGTGGAGCCGGATCTCGACAAAGTGGTCAAAACCGCAGTTGAAGGCGGTTTTCTCAAAGCCAGCACAACGCCGGTGGAAGCCGATGCGTATCTGATCGCGGTGCCGACGCCGTTTAAAGGCGAGCATGAGCCGGATATGGTGTATGTCGAAGCGGCGGCAAAATCCCTTGCTCCAGTGCTGAAGAAAGGCGCGCTGGTGATTCTGGAGTCCACTTCTCCCGTCGGTGCGACGGAGCAAATGGCCCAATGGCTGGCGGAAGCCCGCCCTGATTTGACCTTCCCGCAGCAGGCAGGCGAACAGGCGGATATCAATATCGCCTACTGCCCGGAGCGCGTTCTGCCCGGCCAGGTAATGGTTGAGCTGATCAAAAACGACCGCGTAATTGGCGGGATGACGCCCGTCTGCTCTGCGCGTGCCAGTGAACTCTACAACATCTTCCTCGAAGGGGAGTGCGTGGTCACTAACTCCCGCACGGCAGAGATGTGCAAGCTCACCGAAAACAGCTTCCGCGACGTCAACATCGCTTTTGCTAACGAACTGTCGCTCATTTGTGCCGACCAGGGAATTAACGTCTGGGAACTGATTCGCCTGGCGAACCGCCATCCGCGCGTCCATATTCTCCAGCCAGGCCCTGGCGTGGGCGGTCACTGTATCGCCGTGGACCCGTGGTTTATCGTGGCACAAAACCCGGAGCAGGCTCGCCTGATCCGCACGGCCCGCGAAGTGAACGACGGTAAACCGCACTGGGTAATAAATCAGGTGAAAGCCACGGTAGCGGATTGCCTGGCCGAAAGCGGCAAGCGCGCCAGCGAGATAAAAATCGCCTGCTTTGGCCTGGCGTTTAAGCCAAACATCGACGACCTGCGCGAAAGCCCGGCGATGGGCATCGCCGAGATGATTGCCAACTGGCACACCGGTGAAACGCTGGTTGTGGAGCCAAATATTCATACCCTACCGAAGAAACTGACCGGGTACTGCCAGCTCGCGACGCTGGATAACGCACTAAACACTGCCGACGTGCTGGTTCTGCTGGTGGACCATAGCCAGTTCAAAGCCATTAGCAGCGACGCGGTGCAGCAGAAGTATATTGTTGATACGAAAGGGGTGTGGCGTTGAGTGAGTTGCCCGGCGTACTTGAACCGCTAACCTGGGAGAGTGAATTTTTTGGTCTCTCCTCTGCGGTAGTGCGCTTTCGCGACGATGCTCCGGCACTCACGGCGGCGGATTTTTCGCCGTGGGCGCGGGTACAGGCCAAAATTCCGGCGGGGCGCGCCGACTGGCTGGATGCCCTGCAAACGCTGGATTTTCAACTGGTGGAGGGCGAAGTCGATCTGAGCCTTGCCGTCACGCCGCACAGCCCGGCTGCCGCAGAAGTGGCGACCGAACAGGATATCCCCGCGCTGCGCCAGATGGCCGCGCAGACTTTTACGCAAAGCCGTTTTCGCGCGCCGTGGTATGCGCCTGACGCCAGCGGTCGTTTTTACGCCCAGTGGATTGAAAACGCCGTCAAAGGCACGTTTGACCATGAATGTCTGGTTTTCCGCGAAAACAGCGGTGATATCCAGGCGTTTGTCTCGCTGCGCCAATTGAGCGATAACGAAGCGCGTATTGGCCTGCTCGCTGGTCGCGGAATGGGCGACAAACTTATGCAGGCCGCCCTGAGTTGGGCCGCGCAGCGTCAGTTATCAACTTTGCGGGTGGCGACCCAAATGGGCAACACCGCCGCGCTTAAACGTTACATTGCCAGCGGTGGCAACATTGATGCGACCGCTTACTGGTTATACAGGTGACAAGATGATTCCATTTAACGCGCCTCCCGTTGTGGGCACCGAACTTGATTACATGCAGTCTGCCATGGGCAGCGGCAAACTTTGCGGAGACGGTGGTTTTACCCGTCGCTGCCAGCAGTGGATGGAGCAGCGTTTTCACAGTGCGAAAGTGCTGCTGACGCCATCCTGTACGGCGTCGCTGGAGATGGCTGCTCTGCTGCTGGACATCAAGCCGGGCGACGAAGTCATCATGCCGAGCTACACCTTCGTCTCGACGGCGAATGCGTTTGTCCTGCGTGGTGCCAAAATTATCTTTGTGGATGTCCGTCCGGATACGATGAACATCGATGAAACCCTGATTGAAGCGGCAATCACCGATAAAGCGCGGGCGATTGTGCCGGTACACTATGCGGGTGTGGCCTGTGAGATGGACACCATCATGGCCATCGCCAAAAAGCACAACCTGTTCGTGGTGGAAGACGCCGCGCAAGGCGTGATGTCCACCTACAAGGGCCGTGCGCTGGGTACTATTGGTCATATTGGTTGCTTTAGCTTCCATGAAACCAAAAACTACACGGCGGGCGGCGAAGGTGGTGCAACGCTGATTAACGACCGCGCGCTGGTGGAGCGGGCTGAAGTGATCCGCGAAAAAGGGACCAACCGCAGCCAGTTCTTCCGTGGTCAGGTCGACAAATACACCTGGCGCGATATCGGCTCCAGCTATCTGATGGCCGATCTGCAGGCCGCCTATCTCTGGGCGCAGCTTGAAGCGGCTGAGCGCATCAACCAGCAGCGTTTGACCCTGTGGCAGACCTATTACGATGCCCTGACGCCGCTGGCGCAAAAAGGGCGTATTGAGCTGCCCACGATTCCGGCAGACTGCGTTCACAACGCACATATGTTTTACATCAAACTGCGCGACAACGACGATCGCAGCAGTCTGATCGCTTACCTGAAAGAAGCTGAGATTATGGCGGTGTTCCATTACATTCCGCTGCACTCCAGCCCGGCGGGTGAAGCGTTCGGCCAGTTTGTCGGTGACGATCGTTACACCACCAAAGAAAGTGAGCGTTTGCTTCGTCTGCCACTGTTCTACAACCTCGCGCCGGTGAATCAGCGCACGGTGATTAATACCCTTCTGAGCTACTTCCGCTGATATGTCACTGGCGAAAGCATCGGTGTGGACCGCCGCGTCCACACTCGTCAAGATTGGCGCAGGGCTGCTGGTTGTAAAAATGCTGGCGGTGTCGTTTGGCCCTTCTGGTGTCGGGCAGGCCGGTAACTTCCGTCAGCTCGTCACCGTACTCGGCGTGCTTGCCGGGGCCGGTATTTTCAACGGTGTCACCAAATACGTAGCCCAGCATCACGACGATGCGGCCGCGCTGCGTCGGGTGGTCGGCACGTCCTCGGCGATGGTGCTCGGGTTCTCCACGCTGCTGGCCATCGTCTTTTTACTGGCGGCCGCGCCTGTCAGTCAGGCACTCTTCGGCAATACCCATTACCAGGGGCTGGTACGTCTGGTGGCGCTGGTGCAGATGGGGATCGCCTGGGCTAACCTGCTGTTAGCCTTAATGAAAGGTTTCCGCGACGCCGCCGGAAATGCGCTGGCACTGATTCTGGGCAGCCTTATCGGCGTGATCGCCTATTACGTCTGCTATCGTCTTGGCGGCTATGAAGGCGCACTGCTTGGCCTGGCACTGGTTCCGGCACTGGTGGTCATTCCCGCCGCGTTTATGCTGATGCGCAGGCGCACAATTCCCCTGAGCTATCTCAAGCCGCAGTGGGACAAAATTCTGGCGGGGCAGTTAGGGAAATTTACCCTGATGGCACTCATCACTTCCGTCACGCTCCCCGTGGCGTATGTGATGATGCGAAACCTGCTGGCAGCGCACTACAGCTGGGATGAGGTCGGGATTTGGCAGGGTGTCAGCAGTATTTCTGACGCCTATCTCCAGTTTATTACCGCCTCGTTCAGTGTCTATTTGCTGCCGACTCTGTCGCGGTTGACCTCCCGACAAGACATTACCCGCGAAATTGGCCGCTCACTGCGTTTTGTGCTTCCTGCGGTGGCTGCCGCGAGTTTAACCGTCTGGCTGCTGCGCGACGTCGCCATCTGGCTGCTGTTCTCTGCGAAATTTACCGCGATGCGCGACCTGTTCGCCTGGCAGCTGGTGGGCGATGTGCTGAAAGTGGGTGCTTACGTTTTCGGCTATCTGGTGATTGCCAAAGCCTCTCTGCGGCTGTATATCCTGGCTGAGATTAGCCAGTTCACGCTGCTGACCGGTTTCTCGCACTGGCTGATCCCAACGCATGGCGCGCTGGGGGCGGCTCAGGCCTATATGGCCACTTACATTGTCTATTTTGCTGCCTGTTGCGGCGTATTTTTACTTTGGCGTAGACGCGCATGACTGCACTGATTCACGTGTTGGGTTCGGATATCCCGCATCACAACCGCACAGTATTACAGTTTTTTAATGACTCGCTGGCGGCCGGCAGCGCCGACGCGCGCGAGTTTATGGTCGCGGGCCAGGATAAGGGGCTAAGCGCTGCCTTTCCTGCGCTGTCGTTAAGCTTCTGGCCGGATAAATCCGCGCTGGCAAAGGCGGTGATCGCTAAAGCCAAAGCCAACCGCGAGCAGCGTTTCTTCTTTCACGGCCAGTTTAATACCGGCCTGTGGCTGGCGTTGCTGAGTGGCGGCATCAAGCCTGCGCAGTTTAACTGGCATATCTGGGGCGCGGATCTGTATGAAGTGTCGCGCGGCTGGAAATTCCGCCTGTTCTATCCCCTGCGCCGTATGGCTCAGGGGCGCGTTGGCTGCGTGTTTGCGACGCGCGGCGACCTGAACTTTTTCGCGCAACAGCACCCAAATTTGCGCGGCGAATTGCTCTATTTCCCCACGCGTATGGACCCTGCGCTGAACACGATGGCGAACGATACGCAGCGCGAAGGCAAGCTGACCATACTGGTGGGCAATTCGGGCGATCGCAGTAACGAACACATCGCAGCGCTGAAAGCCGTGCATAAGCAGTTTGGCGACACGGTGAACGTGATTGTGCCGATGGGCTATCCTGCTCATAACGACGCGTATATTGCGGAAGTCCGTCAGAGCGGGCTGGCGCTGTTCAGCCCGGATAATCTGCAAATCCTCAGCGAAAAGCTCGAGTTTGACGACTACCTGGCCCTGCTCAGAAAATGCGATCTCGGCTACTTCATCTTTGCGCGCCAGCAGGGGATTGGCACGCTGTGCCTCCTGATTCAGGCCGGCGTTCCGTGCGTGCTTAACCGTGAAAATCCTTTCTGGCAGGATATGGCAGAGCAGTACATTCCGGTGCTGTTTACCACGGACGATCTCAATGAGGACGTGGTGCGCGAAGCACAGCGTCAGCTGGCGTTGGTGGATAAAAATGCCATCGACTTTTTCAGCCCGAATTTTCTCACGCCCTGGCATCAGGCGCTGCGGATAGCTGCAGGAGACAAAGCATGAGCCAGTTGGAATTTAGCGGCTTACTGGTGATTTGGCTTCTGGCCTCGCTGTTTATCGGCACGCTCACTTGGTTTGAGTTCCGCCGCGTGCGCTTTAACTTCAACGTCTTTTTCTCGCTGCTGTTTCTGCTGACCTTCTTCTTCGGCTTCCCGTTGACCAGTATTCTGGTCTTCCGCTTTGACGTGGCCGTCGCCCCGCCAGAAATTCTGATGCAGGCCCTGTTGTCTGCTACCTGTTTCTACGCGGTGTACTACGTCACCTATAAGACCCGTTTACGTCCGGTGAACCACGCGCCGCGCCGTCCGCTGTTCACCATGAATCGGGTGGAAACGCACCTGACCTGGGTGATGCTGATGATTATCGCGCTGGTGAGTGTCGGTATTTTCTTCATGCATAACGGCTTTTTGCTGTTCAAACTGCACTCTTACAGCCAGATTTTTTCCGCCGAAGTATCCGGCGTGGCACTTAAGCGTTTCTTCTATTTCTTCATCCCCGCGATGTTGGTGATCTACTTCCTGCGTCAGGACAGCAAAGCCTGGCTGTTTTTCCTCGTGAGTACGGTGGCCTTCGGTCTGCTGACCTATATGATCGTCGGCGGGACGCGCGCGAATATCATCATCGCCTTCGCGATCTTCCTGTTTATCGGCATCATTCGCGGCTGGATCTCGCTCTGGATGCTGGTTGCGGCAGGGGTGTTTGGGATTGTCGGCATGTTCTGGCTGGCGCTCAAGCGCTACGGCATGGACGTGAGTGGTGACGAAGCGTTTTACACCTTCCTGTACCTTACCCGAGACACCTTCTCGCCGTGGGAAAACCTGGCGCTACTGCTGCAAAACTACGACAAAATCGACTTCCAGGGGCTGGCCCCCATCGCGCGTGATTTCTACGTCTTTATCCCGACCTGGCTGTGGCCCGACCGGCCTGGCGTGGTGCTGAACACGGCGAACTACTTTACCTGGGAAGTGCTCAACAACCACTCTGGCCTGGCGATCTCCCCGACGCTGATTGGCTCGCTGGTGGTGATGGGCGGCGTGTGGTTTATCCTGCCGGGCGCCGTGGCCGTTGGGCTTATCATCAAATGGTTCGACTGGCTTTATGTGCGCGGGAACGAAGAGACCAACCGCTATAAAGCGGCAATTTTGCACAGTTTCTGTTTTGGTGCCATTTTCAATATGATCGTGCTGGCGCGTGAAGGGCTGGATTCGTTTGTGTCGCGCGTGGTGTTTTTCATGGTGGTCTTCGGTCTCTGTCTGCTGCTGGCGAAACTGTTGTACTGGCTGTTTGATAGCGCGGGCCTGATTCACCGACGACTGACGCGGGCAACCAGCACGCTTTCCCAAGTCTGAGTAAGGATAATAATGACTGACAATACCTCTGCGCCGGTCTATGCGCTGCGCGGCCTGCAGCTCATCGGCTGGCGTGATATGCAGCATGCGCTGGATTATCTCTGCGCTGATGGGCAGATCAAATCTGGCACCCTGGTGGCCATTAATGCCGAGAAAATGCTGGCGATTGAAGATAACGCGGAAGTGAAAAGCCTGATTGAAGCCGCCGAGTTTAAGTATGCCGACGGCATCAGCGTGGTTCGTTCGATTCGCAAAAAGTTTCCGCAGGCGCAGGTCTCTCGCGTTGCCGGAGCCGATCTCTGGGAAGCGCTGATGGCGCGGGCAGGGCAGGACGGAACGCCAGTATTCCTGATTGGCGGTAAACCCGATGTGCTGGCGCAGACGGAGCAGAAACTCCGCGCGCAGTGGAATGTTAATATCGTGGGCAGCCAGGATGGCTACTTCAAACCCGAGGATCGTCAGGCGCTGTTTGAACGCATTCGCGACAGCGGCGCGAAAATCGTGACCGTGGCGATGGGCTCCCCGCGCCAGGAAATCCTGATGCGCGACTGCCGTCTGGTTTACCCGAATGCCCTGTATATGGGCGTTGGCGGCACCTATGACGTCTTCACCGGCCATGTGAAGCGTGCGCCAAAATTGTGGCAAAACTTAGGGCTGGAGTGGTTATATCGCCTCTTGTCCCAGCCGAGCCGCATTAAACGACAGATTAAACTCCTGCGCTATCTGGCCTGGCATTACACCGGCAAAATGTAATCAAAATGTAGCGCGATGTGCTATTCGCGCTGCAACCCGCCTGCAAAACTGCTGCGTTTCTGTGCAATACGTTCATTTTTTTAATGCATCGTTTGCCATTTAGCAGGATTTAAGAAACCATTCCTCCCCGTATTTCAGTACCCCAAAATAATAACCGGCAAAAGCCGGGCAACAGCAAACACAACCGAGGATTTATGGCAGAGAAAAAACCTGAGCTTCAGCGTGGGCTGGAAGCTCGTCACATTGAATTGATAGCGCTAGGCGGCACTATCGGCGTCGGCCTGTTTATGGGTTCCGCAAGCACGCTTAAATGGGCAGGCCCGTCGGTCTTACTGGCGTACATCGTCGCGGGCTTGTTCGTCTTCTTCATCATGCGCTCGATGGGCGAAATGCTGTTCCTTGAGCCGGTTGCCGGTTCATTCGCCGTTTATGCGCACAAGTACATGAGCCCCTTCTTCGGCTATCTCACGGCCTGGTCCTACTGGTTTATGTGGATGGCGGTGGGGATATCGGAGATCACAGCGATAGGTGTCTACGTCCAGTTCTGGTTCCCGGAAATGGCACAGTGGATACCCGCGCTGATCGCCGTAGGGTTGGTGGCGCTCGCGAACCTTGCGGCTGTGCGTCTGTACGGCGAAATTGAGTTCTGGTTTGCGATGATTAAAGTCACCACCATTATCGTGATGATTGTGGTGGGGCTGGGTGTGATCTTCTTTGGCTTCGGCAATGGTGGTCAGGCGATTGGCTTTGGCAATCTGACCGAGCATGGCGGCTTCTTTGCGGGCGGCTGGAAGGGCTTCCTGACGGCGCTTTGTATCGTGGTTGCCTCCTATCAGGGGGTGGAGCTTATAGGTATCACCGCCGGGGAAGCGAAAAACCCGCAGGTCACGCTGCGTAGCGCGGTCGGCAAAGTGCTGTGGCGTATCCTTATTTTCTACGTGGGCGCGATTTTCGTTATCGTCACCATCTTCCCATGGAACCAGATTGGCACCACCGGCAGCCCCTTCGTGCTGACCTTCGCGAAAATTGGTATCACGGCGGCGGCAGGGATTATCAACTTCGTGGTGCTGACGGCGGCGCTCTCAGGCTGTAACAGCGGTATGTACAGCTGTGGACGTATGCTCTATGCACTGGCGAAAAACCGTCAGCTTCCGGCGGCGATGGGTAAAGTCTCCCGCGCTGGCGTGCCTGTAGCGGGCGTAACGGTCTCCATTGCCATTCTGCTGATCGGCTCGTGCCTGAACTACATCATCCCCAATCCGCAGCGCGTGTTCGTCTATGTCTACAGTGCCAGCGTGCTGCCGGGCATGGTGCCGTGGTTTGTGATTCTGATTAGTCAGCTGCGTTTCCGTCAGGCGCACAAGCAGGCGATCGCCAGTCACCCGTTCCGCTCCATTATGTTCCCGTGGGCGAACTATTTAACGATGGCGTTCCTGATTTGCGTCTTAATCGGCATGTACTTTAATGAAGATACCCGCATGTCGCTGTTTGTCGGGATTATCTTTATGGCCGCCGTGTCGATTGGCTATAAGCTTTTTGGTCTCAGCCGCCACGCTGAAATCCAGAAAGTGGAGTAATAAGCGACAAAATGCACAAAGCGTAACCAAACGCGCATTATTTTCAAAAAAGCACTAGACAGCAGACCGAGACCTCCGTAATATCCAGCCCCGCAACGGCGCTAAGCGCCCGTAGCTCAGCTGGATAGAGCGCTGCCCTCCGGAGGCAGAGGTCTCAGGTTCGAATCCTGTCGGGCGCGCCAATAAAGTAGTGTGGCGTTCGAGCTGCGGTGGTAGTAGTACATACCGCGTGAAAGAATAAGTAGTGGTGGCTATAGCTCAGTTGGTAGAGCCCTGGATTGTGATTCCAGTTGTCGTGGGTTCGAATCCCATTAGCCACCCCATTATTTGATAAGTTGTGACATTGCGACGGTGGCGGAATTGGTAGACGCGCTAGCTTCAGGTGTTAGTGTCTTAACGGACGTGGGGGTTCAAGTCCCCCCCCTCGCACCACGACTTAACGAATTGAACTAAAAATTCAAAAAAGCAGTACATCGGCGAGTAGCGCAGCTTGGTAGCGCAACTGGTTTGGGACCAGTGGGTCGGAGGTTCGAATCCTCTCTCGCCGACCAATTTTGAACCCCGCTTCGGCGGGGTTTTTTGTTTTCTGTCGTTTATTCCTCTGTTGTCATTTCCCGACAACGTAAATTCTATTTGTCGCGATTCAGAGACAGCTAATTCACTGTTTTATATGACTATTCTTCTTTAGCGATAATTGTGTCGCTCTCAGGAGACACTTGCGCCAAATTTAGGTCCTTTTCAGCTGTTCTGAATACCCCATCAAAATAAAAATTCCTTTCTTCTTATCATGTTGCGAAATGTAAAACTTCTTTTTGTAACCCTGGCACGTAACGTGCAATAATATACGCGTAGATGCTCATTCCATCTCTTATGTTCGCCTTAGTGCCTCATAAACTCAGGAATGACGCAGAGCCATTTAAGGTGCTTATCGTCCACAGACAGATGTCGCTTCGGCCTCATCAAACACCATGGACACAACGTTGAGTGAAGCACCAAATATGTTGTCAAACAGACCTGTTTAACGCCTGCTTTTATAGCAGGCGTTTTTTTATGGGCGATCCTCAGGATTGCGGCAATAAAAAAGGAGGCCCATGGGCCTCCTGATTCGCAGTGCTTAAGCTTACTGACCGTTGTTCTGCAACGTTAACAGCAGGCCATCGCGACGCATGGCAGCGGCTTCTTCCGGCTTGTGCTGTTTGTCCAGCGTATCGGCCAGCCAGGCGTAGTCAAACGCATCCGGGCGCTGTTTCAGCGCTGCGCGGAAAGCGAGACTTGCCTCCTGCCATTCGCCGTGTTTCATCAGCGACTGGCCCAGCGTACTCCACAGCAGCGGGCGGTCACCCACGGTTTTGATCTGCTGGCGCAGCATCTTTTCCATCTGCTCAGGATTGTTGGTTTTAAGACGTGGGATCACCATCACCAGACGGTCATCATACTGACGTTTCAGGCCATCAAGGATGATCTCCTGCGCTGTGTCATGATCGTCACATTCGATGAGATGTTCGGCCATCGCCACCTGCAGTGGAACCTGCTGGCGCGTTTTGCGGCTCTGATTTTTCCACCAGGTTTTCAGCCCATCGCTGCCCAGATCGGCTCGCGCCTGATCCATCAGACCAATCCACGCCTGGCGCTGCAGCTCATCACGATGCTCATCATCGCCCACGTTGGCTTTCGCCATCGACGGGATGATATCCAGCAGTGAACCCCAGGCGCCGGTGCGGATATAAGCCTGCTCGGCAAGACGCAGCACTTCCGGATGGCGCGGGGTGATCTCAAGCAGACGGTCAACGCCATGACGCGCGGCGTGATTCTCATTGCGTGCCAGCTGGATGCGCACGCGGGTGATTTCTACCGGGATCTGATCATTCGATGCCAGCTCCGACGCGCGCTCCAGATGTTGATTCGCACGCGCTTCATCCCCACGCTGCTGGGCCGCTTCGGCGGCTAACAGATAGTTCACCACCGGCTGCTCTGCATGGTCGGCGTTTTTCGACATCAGCTTTTCAACCTGCTGATAATCGCCTTCGGCCAGTTTAAGCAAAGCCTGTTCAGTCTGTTTGCGCGCGCGGCGGCGTTTGCGGCCAACGAACCAGCCACGGGTGTGCGCCCCGGTACGGAAGATGCGGCGCAGGATCCATTCGATCGCAAACAACACCACCATGGTGAGGATCGCGATGATCACCAGACCCGTCACGCTGGTTTCAATGTTGTAGTTATCGGTCTGGATCAGTACATAGCCCTGATGGCCAGCAATCAGCGGCCCGAGGACTATCCCGGCGATCAACAATAAGAAGAGTAATAAGACTTTTAACATGATCACTCTCCTTGAGGTGCGCTTTCAGGGGCTGGCGCAGGGGCTGCTGCATCCGGCTGCGCTGCAACGCCAGGCTGGGCCAGCAGGTTGCGCACGCGGGTTTGCATCAGTTTTTCCAGAATCGGCTGGCTTTCGAGTTTGTCCGGGACATTCATGGTGATATTTTGCTGGCTGAGCTTATCAACATCGTCCAGGAACGCGGTCGTCGTGGCATCGCTGGTATCGTAGTAAGCACGTACCCACGTTGAAACATTATCCAGCGCCTGCTTGTAGGTCTCTTCCTGATGACGCGGGACGGCCTGCGCCGCAACCAGCAGTCGGGAGCGGATGTTCTCGCGCAGATAGACGTCCTGATTCGGCGCTAACAGCGGAACAGCGGTTTCGTCGCGGCGGCGGACGGTGATAAAGCTGTCCATAAAGTTCTGCCAGCTTTTTTGCAGATTGATACGCCACTCGCTCAGGGAGCTGGACAGCTCCGTGCCGTCGGAATCCATCGGGGAGTCGTCGTCGTTGTTATCCGCGAGGCGCAGGTTATCAATCGAATTCGACAGCTGATTGACCTTGAGAATGATGCCGTCGTAATCGACCTGCGAAACGGCACCCAGGCTGGCGATATCTTCGGTAATGGCGCGACGCGCGGCGATCAGGCTCGGGTCGTTCATGTCGGCCAGGCTGGCGTCGGCGCTTTTCAGCAGCGCGGCGGCGGTGGTGACATCCTGATCGCTCCACAGTTTACGCCCGGCCAGTTTGACCAGGAAATCGGCCTGAGAGAGCAGCCAGGTTTTGGCATCGGTGCCGGAAATGGTCGCCACTTTTTGCTGCACTTCGCCGAGCTGTTTCGTCAGCTCTTCCTGGCGAGAGTTGGCTTCGGCCAGCTGCGTAGACTGCTGCTTAATAACGCCTTCCAGCTCCGCTTTCTGTGTCTCCTGCGCTTTTTGCAGGGCGGTGATTTGGTTCACCAGCGCATCACTGGTGACCGTCTGGTTGGTGGCCTGTTTTTTTACCAGACCGTATAAACCGACACCGGCCGCCAGGGCAATGGCGATAGCTATCGCGCTCAGCGCCAGGCTGGTTTTATTGCTGCCGTTTTTTTTCTCAACAGTGTGTTCAGTCTTTTCTGGCTGCGGCGGGGTGGCCACAGTCTCCCTGGTCTCTTCAACCACGGCGGAGGATTTTTCTTGTTCCGTCATTATGGCTTCCCATTATGAGAGTTATTGTAATGCGCGCAGCAGCGCATCGTTGTCGGCGTTATCAGCGATCCGAATATCTTGCCAGCCCAGTTCCCGGGCGAGGTTCGCCAGACGCTCACTGACGACCAGAAGCCGACAGCGGAGTAACCAGTTTTCACGATACCATTGCGGAATGAGCGACCAGAGCTGCTGTAGCATTTCGCCGCTGGTGATGACGATGGTATCCACGCCGCGCGTGTGCCAGCGCATCGCTTCCTGCGCGCCATCATAATGTTTTGCACAGCGCTGGTAGCATTCGCAGAACGTGACGTCAGCCCCACGGGCGCTTAAGGTTTCGCCCAGCAGTTCACGGCCACCGTTTCCGCGCAAAATCAGCGCACGCTTTCCCGCAACAGTTTGTAATTCAGGTAATTGTAGCAAGATTTCGCTGATTTCCCGATCTAACGGGTATTGGACGTCAATTCCGCTGACCGCATGCAGGGCCAGAGCGGTAGTGCGTCCAATGGCGAAATAGCGCGGCGCAGTCGGCCAGTGCTGTTTCTCTTGCTGCAGTTGGGCGTGTGCAAATTCCACGGCATGTTGTGATAAGGCGAAAACCAAATCGCCTTCATTCAATGCGTGCAGATGGTCGGCGAGCGCAGAGAGTTGCCGGCCAGGGGAGAACTCAATCAGCGGAAAACTCCATGCCACCTGCCCCAGTGCGCGCAGACGGCTCACTAACTGCTCTCCTGCGGGAGAAGGGCGGGTGACGAGAATATTCATGCTGGTGGCTCTCCGTTGTAGACGTCTGCCAGAATTTCGCGGGCACCGTTATTCAGCAGTTCTTCGGCAAGCGAGATGCCGAGCGCTTCGGCGTCTTGCGCCCGTCCGCGGCGTTCACCACGCACCATCTGCGAACCGTCCGGTGCGCCAACCAGCGCACGCAGCCACAGTTCACCGTCAATGAATTCAGCATAGCTGCCAATCGGCACCTGACAGCCGCCTTCAAGGCGGGTGTTCATGGCGCGCTCGGCTTTGACGCGAATCTCGGTTTCGTCGTGATTCAGCGGTGCCAGCAGGGCACGGGTGCGGTCGTCGTCAAGACGACACTCAATCCCCACCGCGCCCTGGCCGACGGCCGGAAGTGAAAGCTCTGGTGCAAGGGCAACGCGTACACGAGACTCCAGCCCCAGACGTTTCAGGCCCGCAACCGCCAGAATAATGGCATCGTAATCGCCGTTATCCAGTTTGCCGAGACGCGTACCGACGTTGCCGCGCAGGGAGCGAATCACCAGGTCCGGGCGGCGCTCCGCCAGCTGACACTGACGGCGTAAACTTGACGTGCCAACCACGCTCCCGACGGGTAAATCGTCCAGAGAAGCGTAGTGGTTTGAGACGAACGCATCGCGCGGATCTTCGCGCTCGCAAATCGTCACCAGGCCCAATCCCTCGGGGAATTCGACCGGGACATCTTTCATGGAATGGACGGCGATATCGGCGCGGTTCTCAAGCAGTGCAACTTCCAGCTCTTTGACGAACAGGCCTTTTCCGCCCACTTTCGCCAGCGGCGTATCAAGGATCACATCGCCGCGCGTCACCATAGGAACCAGTTCGACACGCAACCCGGAATGGCAGGCTTCGAGGCGCTGCTTAACATATTGTGCCTGCCATAGCGCAAGGGGGCTTTGGCGTGTGGCAATTCTCAAAACATTGTCTAACATGCTTGTTACCGTCATTATCGTCCGCAGACCATCCTAACATTGTTGACTCTGGGATGTCAGTTTTACGGTCGATTAAGGGGTGAGGGACAAGGCGGTGCGCAGGACACCCGCTGCCGTATTAAGGAATTTACACGTACAGAACGGTGCTACACTTGTATGTAGCGCATCTTTCTTTACGGTCAATCGGCAAGGTGTTAAATTGATCACGTTTTAGACCATTTTTTCGTCGCTACCACCATTGAGTGAGGACGAAAAAGGGTAACGGTTCTTTTTTGAAATACTGCGGGCTCGTAATCATTGCTCTTTTGAACGATTGCTACGTCCGGCAACATCAGGCGATATGTCTTGTACCTCTATATTGAGACTCTGAAACAGAGACTGGATGCCATAAATCAATTGCGCGTGGATCGTGCGCTTGCTGCCATGGGACCTGCTTTCCAACAGGTTTACAGTCTGCTGCCAACATTACTGCACTATCACCATCCGCTGATGCCAGGTTACCTTGATGGTAACGTTCCCCAGGGCATTTGCCTTTTCACGCCTGATGAAACTCAACAGCACTATCTGACCGAGCTGGAACTCTACCGTGGCATGCCGCCGCAGGTGTCTCCAAAAGGTGAGCTGCCGATAACCGGCGTCTACACCATGGGGAGTACCTCATCCGTAGGGCAAAGCTGTTCTTCTGACCTCGATATCTGGGTCTGCCATCAGTCCTGGCTCGATAATGACGAGCGCCAGTTGTTGCAGCGTAAATGCAGCCTGCTGGAGAGCTGGGCGGCGTCGCTCGGCGTGGAAGTGAGCTTCTTCCTGATTGATGAAAACCGTTTCCGCCATAACGAAAGCGGCAGTCTCGGTGGTGAAGACTGTGGCTCCACGCAGCATATTTTGCTGCTCGACGAATTTTACCGTAGCGCCGTGCGCCTCGCCGGGAAGCGTATTCTGTGGAATATGGTGCCGTGCGAAGAAGAAGAGCATTACGACGATTACGTCATGTCGCTCTACTCGCAGGGCGTCCTGACGCCAAACGAATGGCTGGATCTGGGCGGTTTAAGCTCCCTGTCCGCCGAAGAGTATTTTGGCGCGAGCCTGTGGCAGCTCTATAAGAGTATTGATTCCCCGTATAAAGCGGTGCTGAAAACCCTGCTGCTGGAAGCCTACTCCTGGGAATACCCTACGCCGCGACTGCTGGCGAAAGATATCAAACAGCGTCTGCATGATGGAGAGATCGTCTCCTTTGGCCTCGATGCCTACTGCATGATGCTTGAACGCGTGACCGAATACCTGAAAGCCATTGATGACACCACACGTCTCGACCTGGTGCGTCGATGTTTCTATCTCAAAGTCTGTGAAAAACTCAGCCGCGAACGCGCATGCGTTGGCTGGCGTCGTGAAGTGGTCAGTCAGTTAGTCAAAGAGTGGGGCTGGGACGAAGAACGTTTGTCTATGCTCGATAACCGCGCCAACTGGAAAATCGATCAGGTGCGTGAGGCGCACAACGAACTGCTCGATGCGATGATGCAGAGCTACCGCAATCTGATTCGCTTCGCCCGCCGTAACAACCTCAGCGTTTCCGCCAGCCCGCAGGATATCGGTGTTTTAACCCGTAAATTGTACGCTGCGTTCGAAGCGCTGCCGGGGAAAGTCACGCTGGTTAACCCGCAGATTTCGCCGGACCTGTCAGAACCTAATCTGACCTTTATCTATGTTCCGCCAGGCCGCGCCAACCGCACGGGCTGGTATCTGTACAACCGTGCGCCAAGCATGGATTCGATCATCAGCCATCAGCCGCTGGAATATAACCGCTATCTTAATAAGCTGGTGGCCTGGGCCTGGTTTAACGGCCTGCTGACATCGCGGACGCGCCTGTTTATCAAAGGCAATGAGGTCGTTGATCTCGCCAAATTGCAGGAAATGGTCGCCGATGTGTCGCACCACTTCCCGCTGCGTCTGCCAGCGCCAACACCAAAAGCGCTCTACAGCCCGTGTGAGATTCGCCATCTGGCGATTATCGTCAACCTGGAATACGACCCGACGGCGGCCTTCCGCAATCAGGTGGTCCATTTTGATTTCCGCAAGCTGGATGTCTTTAGCTTTGGCGAGCAGCAAAACTGCCTGGTCGGCAGCGTGGATCTGCTGTATCGCAACTCGTGGAACGAAGTGCGTACCCTGCATTTCAACGGCGAGCAGGCGATGATCGAAGCGCTGAAAACCATTCTCGGCAAAATGCACCAGGACGCCGCGCCGCCGGATAGCGTGGAAGTGTTCTGCTACAGTCAGCATCTGCGTGGCCTGATTCGTACCCGCGTGCAGCAGCTGGTGTCAGAGTGTATCGAACTGCGCCTGTCCAGTACGCGTCAGGAAACCGGGCGCTTCAAAGCGCTGCGCGTCTCCGGCCAGACCTGGGGCCTGTTCTTTGAACGCCTCAACGTTTCTGTACAGAAGCTGGAAAACGCGATTGAGTTCTACGGCGCGATTTCCCACAACAAGCTGCACGGCCTCTCTGTGCAGGTGGAAACGAACCACGTCAAACTGCCGCAGGTAGTGGATGGGTTTGCCAGCGAAGGGATTATCCAGTTCTTCTTCGAAGAAGCGGCCGATGAGTCCGGGTTTACCATTTATATTCTGGATGAGACCAACCGCGCCGAGGTGTATCACCACTGCGAGGGCAGCAAAGAAGAGCTGGTGCGCGACGTGAGCCGTTTCTATTCGTCCTCACACGACCGCTTCACCTACGGCTCAAGCTTTATCAACTTCAACTTGCCGCAGTTCTATCAGATTGTGAAAGTCGATGGCCGCGCGCAGGTGATTCCGTTCCGCACCCAGGTTATCCCCGCTCCGCCGGCCAACCAGGACGCGAATCAGCCGCTGTTGCAGCAGTATTTTTCCTGAGCCGCCATTCCGGATGCGCTTCGCTTATCCGGCCTAAGGTTCAGTCGTTGTAAGCCCGATAAGCGTAGCGCTAGCGGGCTGCCGCCTAATAAGTCGTTTCAGACACGCCGCAATGATTCACCAAACACTAGATGGTGGGACAATGCTCTTACATAAATCTAAATCAAGCACAAAGTACCCATGCAGTGAGGCCCCCTGGCAAGGATGATATCCAGAAAAAATTAGCCATAATGGCACTAAATAAGATGCGATGATGAAGATGCCGAAAATAGCAATGCTAAAAAATAAAAATATACTTCCTGCTAATGTTGGTCGTTCTGAAGTTATGGTTCTTTTCTGAAATAAAGTACGAAGCGTAAAACCAATAATATATAGCGCAAATGGTAATCCTCCAAAACATGCGATTGACATACCATAATTGAAGATAATTTCTCTTCGATTAATTAATGAGATAACACTTCGTAATGGAACTGATTTAATATTGAATAAAATAAATAGAGAGAATACTCCTATGATAAAAATGGATACGATTTTTTTGATGATAAACACTTTCCAGCTTAACGTTGTATTTTTTTTCATTCTTACCATCCCTGGCTGAATGAATTGCTAAAAAACTGATCGTTGTGTTGTAGGTTCCAAGCACTGATTTTATTCCTTTCTGTGATCGCTGTAAGGAGTCCTTTTTTTAGGCTTGCAGATAAATTTAATTTATCATCAATAATGTTAAATCCTATGTTCGTAGCAAATCCTATAGCAATTATACAAAAAGGAGTAATTAATATTGATCCGCTTATTAACATAAATCCCCCACCAATCGCTCCAATCACCACCCCGGCAACTATCGCTTTCACCGCATCCATAGGAATATCTACCAGAAAATCATTCAATGTATAGTCAGATTTAAAAATGAGTTCTATCGCTCGCCACGCAAGAGAAAAATAGATACAACATTTAATTCCGCCCGTAATAGCGCCGAAATATCCAAGCCTTCCAATCCCCATTTCCATTATCTGTACATTGCGAGCACCATAGCGGGTCCCCTGCAAAATACGACGCAGGCCTGGATAACCAGTGATTTTGATGTAGCTATGGCCATTGAGTGTGTACTCAACCGCTTTAATACCCAGCGATTGGAAGTTAATAAGCAATTGTCCTGCAGGGTTATAGTAGGTTGTCAAACGGCTGAGAAAGTGAAAGCCATCCATGGCATCTTTGATGTTCCCCGGCCCTGCGCGGTAGGAGAAAAAGCTATCGATGTTTCCAAGCATCTCGTCAGTCACTTCCTGCGCTTCCTCAAGCGTCAGCAAAAGGATAGGGTGGCTTTGACTAATCAACGTGTCATTAAGCATTGCCATATCACCCAGCATGGGGTTCATAGTGGGAAACGGATGAGAATCGTAGTTATCCCACGCGCCAGGATTGGAGTACCATTCATTCATATTCATTATCATTCCTTGAGATTATAAAATTCGCTCACTCCACAAACTGTATGCACTGGTTCCGGCTGAGAAATGCTCCCAGGTGATAGATTCATAACTGAAGGAAACTTTTTCCTGTGATTCTGCTCCGTTTTCAATAACACTGTGCGGAATGACTGTTTCCAGGTGCAAAATGTGGGCGTTGGTCAGCTTTATTTTATAGTAAAGCTCATTCATACCTGCCCGGTTGGTACGGTAAACACTGAATTCACAGGTGAGCGTTTCGTTATCATTTATGGCTTTTCCTAACAGAGGAGAAGATTTATCGATGGGTTTTACAATACTTAACTCCTGATGATTAACGTTCTGTACGCGAGAGAGGGCATGCTTGAGCCCATACACCATGATTTGATCAACATGGGCGAGTTGGGCCTTATTACCGATTGAACTCATGGATGCACAGCCAGCAGAAATTAACCCTTGCTGGTCGCCATTCAGGGTTAAATAAACCAAGTCAGACATATCATTTCCTTATTATATATTCAGCTGGATTATAATTTTTGGAGTTGCAGTGTATAACGAAAATAATTCTGTGCCCGACCCAAAAAGAAATCAATCAATTTAGTGTAATGATGAGGTGTGAATAATAGAGGAATTTAAATTAATTAATGGAAGGTCTACTGGGGATCTATGAAATAAATAAAAAGGAAAAGCGTGTTTTTGTGAATACCGTTTCCAGAAAGAAACGGTATCAATTCACTTAACGGAAGCTGACGTCCTCGCCCGCTTGCTGCGTCGCAGCCTGCTCAAGCAGATCCCAGAACGTTTCGCCGCTACGGTCACACACCCACTGGTCGCCTTTCAGATCGAAATGGTAGCCGCCCTGTTTTGTTGCCAGCCACACCTGGTGCAGCGGCTCCTGGCGGTTGATAATAATCTTACTGCCGTTTTCGAAGCTGAGCGTCAGCACGCCGCCGTTGATTTCACAATCGATATCGCTGTCGCCATCCCAGTCGTCCAGGCGCTCTTCAATGGTCTGCCACAGGGTATCGGCCAGGCGATGGAATTCACTGTCATTCATGGTTTTGTTCCTGTTTTTCGTGATGGCGGCAGTATAACGCTAAATAATTCCCGTTGCAGGAAAGCGGCTAACTCTTGCTTTTGTGTCTTCTCCTGCGATGATAGAAACAGAAAGCATGAACTTACGGGCAACCCATAATGAAAAACGTTTTTCGAACGCTTGCCGTTCTCATCACACTGTTTAGTCTGACTGGCTGTGGTCTGAAAGGGCCGCTTTACTTCCCGCCAGCCGATAAAACAGCGCCGCCGCCAACCAAACCCGTTCAAACCCAGATTGAATCATCGACGCCAGTGAGCAACGATCGCGGCGATAACGGCGGCCCAAGCCAGGTCAACTACTGACAATCAGTTGTTCAACCGCGCAATGGAGTAAATGATGCAGTTCTCTAAAATGCATGGCCTTGGCAACGATTTTATGGTCGTCGACGCGGTAACGCAGAATGTCTTTTTTTCCCCTGAGCTGATTCGTCGCCTGGCGGACAGGCATCTGGGCGTGGGGTTTGATCAGCTGCTGGTCGTTGAGCCACCCTACGATCCGGATCTCGATTTTCACTACCGTATCTTTAATGCTGACGGTAGCGAAGTTTCCCAATGCGGCAACGGCGCGCGCTGCTTTGCGCGCTTTGTGCGTCTGAAAGGGCTGACCAACAAGCGCGATATTCGCGTCAGTACGGCCAATGGCCGCATGGTGCTCAGCGTCACCGACGACGAGCTGGTGCGCGTGAACATGGGCGAGCCCAACTTCGAGCCGTCTGCGGTCCCGTTTCGGGCAATCAAAGCGGAAAAGACCTATATTATGCGGGCGGCCGAGCAGACAGTATTGTGCGGCGTCGTCTCGATGGGCAATCCCCATTGCGTGATTCAGGTTGATGATGTTGATGTCGCTGCCGTTGAAACCTTAGGCCCGATTATGGAAAGCCATGAGCGCTTCCCTGAGCGCGCCAATATCGGTTTCATGCAGGTGGTGAAACGTGAACATATCCGCCTGCGCGTCTATGAGCGCGGCGCAGGCGAAACGCGGGCCTGTGGCAGCGGCGCGTGCGCGGCTGTGGCTGTGGGTATCTCACAAGGGTTACTGGCAGAAGAGGTTCGCGTGGAATTGCCGGGCGGTCGTCTTGATATCGCCTGGAAAGGTCCGGGTCATCCACTGTATATGACTGGCCCGGCGGCACATGTATACGACGGGTTTATCCATTTATGAAACAACCAGGGGAAGAACTGCAGGAAGCAATAACGGAGCTGGACGACCGGACTGTTGTTGATTATCTGCTGCGCAATCCTGAGTTTTTTATCCGCAATGCACGCGTGGTCGAACAGATGCGCGTGCCGCATCCGGTGCGCGACACCGTCTCGCTGGTCGAATGGCATATGGCGCGCTCGCGCAAGCACATCGATCAGCTGGAAGAGAACATGACCCTGCTGATGGAACAGGCCAGCAATAACGAAAGCCTGTTTTATCGTCTGCTGCATTTGCAGGCGCGGCTCGCGTCGGCGCACAGCCTGGACGAGTTTCTCAGCCGTTTTCATCGCTGGGCGCGTGAGCTTGGGCTGGCAGGCGCAACTATTCGTCTCTTTCCCGACCGCTGGCGCATCGGTGCACCCTCCGGTTTCACGCATCTGGCGCTAAGCCGTCAGGCGTTTGAACCGCTGCGCATTCAGCGTCTTGGTCATGAGCATCACTATCTCGGCCCGTTGAACGGTCCTGAACTGCTGGTGGTACTTCCTGAAGCCAAGGCTATCGGCTCGGTTGCCATGTCCCTGATGGGGCGCGAAGGCGATTTGGGCGTGATGTTATTCACCAGCCGCGACGCGCATCATTACGAGCAGGGACAAGCCACGCATTTGCTGCAGGAAATCGCCCTGATGCTCCCTGAGCTGCTGGAGCGCTGGATTGAGCGCGTATGACGGATTCCCTGCTTGCGCCTCTGGTGGTGCGTTTCCTGCGCTATCTGGGCGTTGAACGTCAGCTTAGCCCGATCACGCTGCTGAACTATCAGCGCCAGCTTGATGCCATCATGCAGATCGCCGATGAAACCGGCCTGAAGAGCTGGCAACAATGTGACGCTGCCACCGTGCGCGGGTTTGTGGTGCGCAGTCGCCGCAAAGGTTTAGGCCCCGCGAGTCTCGCGTTACGTCTCTCTGCCCTGCGCAGTTTCTTCGACTGGCTGGTGAGCCAGGGCGACCTAAAAGCCAATCCGGCGAAAGGCATCGCTACCCCGAAAGCACCGCGCCATCTGCCGAAAAATATCGACGTTGATGACGTGAATCGGCTGCTGGATATCGATCTTAACGATCCGCTGGCGGTACGCGATCGCGCCATGCTGGAAGTGATGTACGGTGCGGGCTTACGTCTTTCGGAACTGGTGGGGTTAGATCTTAAACATCTCGATCTGGATACCGGTGAAGTGTGGGTGATGGGGAAAGGCAGCAAAGAGCGCCGTTTACCGATTGGCCGCAATGCAGTGGTATGGATTGAGCACTGGCTCGATCTGCGCGGGCTGTTTGGTGCCGAAGAGAACGCGCTGTTTCTCTCGAAGCTGGGCAAGCGGATCTCCGCGCGAAATGTGCAGAAGCGTTTTGCCGAATGGGGCATCAAGCAGGGGCTGAACAGCCACGTTCACCCGCACAAACTGCGTCACTCTTTTGCCACTCACATGCTGGAATCCAGCGGCGACCTGCGCGGCGTGCAGGAGCTGTTAGGCCATGCCAATTTATCGACCACTCAAATCTATACCCATCTTGATTTTCAACACCTTGCTTCGGTGTATGACTCGGCGCATCCACGCGCAAAACGGGGGAAATAATGCGTTTTTACCGCCCACTGGGTCAGATCTCTGCCCTGACGTTTGACCTTGATGACACCCTTTACGATAACCGCGAAGTGATTCTGCGCACCGAGCAGGAGTCGCTGGCGTTTGTGCAAAACTACCATCCCGCTTTAAAAACGCTGCAAAACAAAGATTTTCAGCGCCTGCGCCAGGCGTTGCGCGAAACCGAACCGGACATCTACCACGACGTAACCGAATGGCGTCGTCGTGCGGTAGAGCAGGCAATGCTGAATGCCGGGCTGAGTGCGCAAGAGGCGGCGCTGGGCGCAGAAGCTTCAATGGCGAACTTTGCCAAATGGCGCAGCCGGATCGATGTGCCGCAGGAAACGCACGACACCCTGACGGCACTCGGCAAAAAATGGCCGCTGGTGGCGATCACCAACGGTAACGCGCAGCCGGAACTGTTTGGCCTGGGAGATTATTTCCAGTTCGTCCTGCGCGCGGGCCCGCACGGGCGCTCGAAGCCTTTTAACGACATGTATCATCTGGCTGCCGAAAAACTTGATTTGCCGCTGGGCGAGATCCTGCACGTCGGCGATGACCTGACCACCGACGTGGCGGGCGCGATCCGCTGCGGAATGCAAGCCTGCTGGATCAAACCGGAAAGGGCCGACCTGATGCAGACCGCCGACAGCCGCCTGTTGCCACACATCGAAATTTCGCGGTTGGCATCCCTCACCACGCTGATATAATCACCAGCAGTATTGTATAAATCAACAGTATGCCCGGCAGAAAAAACGCTGTCGGGCAGATGACTTCTGGCGGTGCCAATGGACGTTTCTTACCTTCTCGACAGCCTTAATGACAAACAGCGCGACGCGGTTGCCGCGACGCGGACCAATATGCTGGTGCTGGCAGGGGCGGGCAGTGGTAAGACGCGTGTTCTGGTGCATCGCATCGCATGGCTGCAGAGCGTAGAGAACTGCTCGCCGTACTCCATCATGGCGGTGACCTTTACCAACAAAGCGGCGGCAGAGATGCGCCACCGTATCGCACAGCTAATGGGCACCAGCCAGGGCGGCATGTGGGTAGGCACGTTCCACGGGCTGGCGCACCGTCTGCTGCGCGCGCACCATATGGATGCCAATCTGCCGCAGGATTTTCAGATCCTCGACAGTGAAGACCAGCTGCGCCTGCTTAAACGCCTGATTAAGGCGATGAATCTCGACGAGAAGCAGTGGCCGCCGCGTCAGGCGATGTGGTACATCAACAGCCAGAAAGACGAAGGGCTACGCCCGCACCACATTCAGAGCTTCGGTAATCCGGTGGAGCAAACCTGGCAGAAGGTCTATCAGGCCTATCAGGAAGCCTGCGACCGCGCGGGGCTGGTCGATTTCGCCGAGTTGCTGCTGCGCGCCCATGAGCTGTGGCTCAACAAACCGCATATTCTTCAGCATTACCGCGAGCGCTTCACCAACATCCTGGTGGACGAATTCCAGGATACCAACAACATTCAGTACGCGTGGATCCGCTTGCTGGCGGGCGATACCGGCAAAGTGATGATCGTCGGCGATGATGACCAGTCGATTTACGGCTGGCGCGGCGCGCAGGTGGAAAACATCCAGCGCTTCCTGAACGACTTCCCGGGCGCCGAAACCATTCGTCTGGAGCAGAACTACCGTTCAACCAGCAATATTCTGAGCGCCGCAAACGCCCTGATAGAAAACAACAACGGGCGTCTGGGCAAAAAGCTGTGGACCGACGGCGTCGATGGTGAGCCGATTTCAATTTACTGCGCATTCAACGAGCTGGATGAAGCCCGCTTTGTGGTCAACCGCATTAAAACCTGGCAGGAAAACGGCGGAGCGCTTGAGCAGTGCGCCATTCTCTATCGCAGCAACGCCCAGTCGCGCGTGCTGGAAGAGGCGCTGTTACAGGTCAGCATGCCGTATCGCATTTACGGCGGCATGCGCTTCTTCGAACGTCAGGAAATCAAAGATGCGCTCTCCTATCTGCGCCTGATTGCCAACCGCAACGACGACGCGGCCTTTGAGCGCGTGGTGAACACACCCACGCGCGGCATCGGCGATCGCACCCTCGACGTGGTGCGCCAGGCCTCCCGTGACCGCCAGCTCACCCTGTGGCAGGCGTGCCGTGAGCTGTTGCAGGAAAAAGCGCTGGCAGGACGCGCCGCGAGCGCGCTTCAGCGCTTTATCGAACTGATTGACGCGCTGGCACAGGAAACGGCCGACATGCCGCTGCACGTGCAGACGGACCGGGTGGTGAAAGATTCCGGTCTGCGCATGATGTACGAGCAGGAAAAAGGCGAGAAAGGCCAGACGCGTATTGAGAACTTAGAGGAACTGGTGACGGCAACGCGCCAGTTCAGCTACAACGAAGAAGACGAAGATCTGATGCCGCTGCAGGCATTCCTCTCTCACGCGGCGCTGGAAGCGGGCGAAGGGCAGGCGGATACCTGGCAGGATGCGGTTCAACTGATGACGCTGCACTCGGCGAAAGGGCTAGAGTTCCCGCAGGTGTTTATCGTCGGGATGGAAGAGGGGATGTTCCCAAGCCAGATGTCGCTCGATGAAGGCGGGCGTCTGGAAGAGGAGCGTCGGCTGGCCTATGTGGGCGTCACCCGTGCGATGCAAAAGCTGACCCTGACCTATGCGGAAACGCGCCGTCTGTACGGCAAAGAGGTCTACCATCGCCCGTCGCGCTTCATCGGCGAGCTGCCGGAGGAGTGCGTCGAAGAGGTGCGTTTGCGCGCCAGTATCAGCCGTCCGGTCAACCATCAGCGGATGGGCACGCCGATTTCGGAAAACGATACGGGCTACAAGCTGGGCCAGCGCGTTCGCCATTCCAAATTTGGTGAAGGCACCATCGTGAATCTGGAAGGCAGCGGCGAGCACAGTCGCCTGCAGGTGGCGTTCCAGGGGCAGGGGATCAAATGGCTGGTCGCGGCTTACGCCAAGCTGGAAACAGTGTAACATTCAGAAAAATATCATTATTTTGTAATAATCTGCTAGCCTTATAAGCTGAAGGCTATTTATTGCTCTTCAGCGTTCCGTTGCGTGTTGACGCCACAGTTATTGCTGGCGTAACATGCGCGCACGATTACGCTAAGAGGACATTCGCCTTGGACACACCCAGTAGATACTGGCTCAATTCCCTGTCATCCAGGAACAACTCCTAAGGCTATCTCCTCTTGCTGATGGCCTTAGTGGTTGTCAGCGACCTGCTTAATTCCCGTCGCGCTGAGTCAGGCTTTTAATGGTCTGAAACCCATATTGTTTCTGTGTGCCCACCGAACTGTCCGATATTTTTTGCATTGGGAGTCCCGGTCATGTTGAGCGCATTTCAACTGGAAAAAAACCGACTGATTCGGCTTGAAGCTGAAGAGTCACAGCCCCTCATTGATGCCGTATGGGTGGATCTGGTCGAGCCGGACGACGATGAACGCCTTCGCGTACAATCAGAGCTCGGACAAAGCCTGGCGACCCGCCCGGAACTGGAAGACATCGAGGCCTCCGCGCGTTTCTTTGAAGACGAAGACGGCCTGCATATCCACTCCTTCTTTTTCTATGAAGATGCGGAAGATCACGCCGGTAACTCCACCGTCGCATTTACCATTCGTGATGGCCGCCTGTTCACCCTGCGCGAACGCGAGCTGCCTGCGTTTCGTCTCTACCGCATGCGTGCCCGCAGCCAGGCGATGGTAGATGGTAACGCCTACGAGCTGCTGCTCGACCTGTTCGAAACCAAAATCGAGCAGCTGGCGGACGAAATCGAAAACATCTACAGCGATCTGGAAAAGCTGAGCCGCGTGATCATGGAAGGCCATCAGGGCGATGAATATGACGAAGCGCTGTCGACGCTGGCGGAGCAGGAAGATATCGGCTGGAAAGTGCGTTTGTGTCTGATGGATACCCAGCGCGCCCTGAACTTCCTGGTGCGTAAAGCGCGTTTACCGGGCGGTCAGCTGGAGCAGGCG
This sequence comes from Lelliottia sp. F153, assembly GCF_002870005.1. Taxonomy (NCBI): domain Bacteria; kingdom Pseudomonadati; phylum Pseudomonadota; class Gammaproteobacteria; order Enterobacterales; family Enterobacteriaceae; genus Lelliottia; species Lelliottia sp. F153. Next base: position 49,951 of record NZ_PKFT01000011.1, read on the forward strand.
CGTGAGATCCTGCGCGATATCGAATCCCTGTTGCCGCACAACGAATCCCTGTTCCAGAAAGTTAACTTCCTTATGCAGGCGGCGATGGGCTTTATCAATATCGAGCAGAACCGCATCATCAAGATCTTCTCGGTGGTGTCGGTGGTGTTCCTGCCGCCAACGCTGGTGGCGTCGAGCTACGGGATGAACTTTGAGTTTATGCCGGAACTGCGCTGGAGCTTCGGCTACCCGGGCGCGATTATCTTTATGATCCTCGCCGGGCTGGCACCGTATCTCTATTTCAAACGTCGTAACTGGCTTTGAGCGTGATGCCGGGTGGCAGCTACGCCTTCTCCGGCCTACGTAATCTGTAGGCCAGAGTGGCAAAGCGCCCACCGGCAAAAAATCACATCCCTTTCCGCACTCTACGCTGGGTATAAATCGCATCGGCGACAAATACCGCCAGCGCCACCCAGATGAATGCGAACGTCACCATCTTATCCGCACCCGGTACTTCGCCGTAGAACACCACCGCCAGCAGGAACATCAGCGTCGGGCCGATATACTGGAAGAAGCCAAGCGTGGAGAGGCGTAAGCGTGTGGCGGCACCGGTGAAGCACAGCAGCGGGATGGTGGTGACAACACCGGCGGCAATCAGCATCAGATTCAGCGACCACGGATTATTCGCCATATGGCTGGTGCTGCTGTCGGCGATGCCGAACAGATAAATCGCCGCCAGCGGCAGCAGCCACAGGGTTTCAAACAGCATCCCGGTTTGCGCTTCCACGGCGATTTTCTTACGCACCAGGCCGTAAAACGCAAAGCTAAACGCCAGCCCCAGAGCAATGATCGGCAGCGAGCCGAAGGTCCAAAGCTGTACCAGTACGCCGCACAGCGCCAGGAGCACCGCCACCCACTGCATTCGGCGGAAACGCTCGCCGAGGAACAGCATCCCCAGCACGATATTCACCAGCGGGTTAATAAAATAGCCGAGGCTCGCTTCCAGCATATGGTGGTTGTTCACCGCCCAGATGAACAGCAGCCAGTTGCCGCCGATCAGCACCGCAGACAGCGCCAGCAGGAAAATCTTCTTCGGGGTTTGCATCAGCGTTTTCACGCCCGACCACTGGCGGCTCACGCTCATCAGCGCCACCATAAAGAAAAAGGACCAGATCACACGGTGGGTGAGGATTTCGTCGGCCGGGACAAAGTAGATCAGCTTGAAGTACGCAGGCGCGATACCCCATATAAAATAAGCGGCCAGAGCGAGTAAAACGCCCTGCCGCGTCTGTTTAGCATCCATCGGGATAATCCGTTACAAAAAAGTAAATTCATTTTACCCGATTACACCTTCTCAACCCACCATATAAGTGGCGGTTGCGCTGGCGATGTAAACCTGCTCTTCGTTATGCAATTCGACGCGAGCGACGGCGACCTTATTGCCTGCGCGCAGCAGACTGCTGGTGGCGGTAAAACGGTTCCCGCGGCCTGGCCGTAAATAATCCACGCGTAAATCAATGGTGCCCATTCTGGATAAGCGCTGACGCAGTTCATCTTCGTTGATGGTGTCATGGCGCGCCAGCGTGCTGCCCACGCAGACCAGCCCGGCGGCAACATCCAGCGCAGAAGCGATCACTCCGCCGTGCAAAATGCTTTGCGCCCAGTTTCCCACCATCATCGGCTGATTGTTAAAGCTGAGCTGAGCGAATCCCTTCTCGTAACGTTCAAGCTCCAGCCCCAGCGCGCGGTTAAAGGGCATGTGATAGACAAAAATCTCTCCCACCAGTTTCAGAGCTTCTTCAGCGGTAAGCGTGGCTGACATGAAAAGTCGCATCCTTCGTTGTTAACAAAATGTTGATTTTATGCTTCAGAGATAAGGAATTCCACTTTCAGAAACGAAGAGGGGAAGTTAATTGAGAAATAGGTAGAATGTGGCCCACATAACTATTCACATAATTTCATTTTGCAGGAGAACCCCACCGATGCGGACGTATCTGGGTTGGTTACTGGCGGCGGTTACGCTGCCGCTCACAGCATTTGCGCAGGAAGCGACGCTCAAGGAAGTGCACGATAAGCCCGCCGTTCGCGGCAGCATTATTGCTAACATGCTTCAGGAGCACGATAACCCGTTCACGCTCTACCCGTACGACACAAACTATGTGATCTACACCCAGACGAGCGATCTCAACAAAGAAGCGATCAGCTCCTATAACTGGTCCGATAATGCGCGTAAAGACGAAGTGAAGTTCCAGCTCAGCCTGGCCTTCCCGTTCTGGCGCGGCATTCTGGGGCCGAACTCGGTTCTGGGCGGCTCATATACCCAGAAATCCTGGTGGCAGCTCTCCAATAGCGGCGAATCTTCTCCGTTCCGCGAAACCAACTATGAGCCGCAGCTGTTCCTCGGTTTTGCGACCGACGACGAATTTGCCGGCTGGACGCTGCGTGATGTGGAGTTTGGCTATAACCACGACTCCAACGGCCGTTCCGATCCGACCTCGCGTAGCTGGAACCGCCTGTACACACGTCTGATGGCGGAAAACGGCAACTGGATGGTAGAAGTGAAGCCGTGGTATGTGATTGGCGATACGGACGACAACCCGGATATCACCAAATACATGGGCTACTATCAGCTGAAGATCGGCTATCAGCTGGGCGATGCGGTGCTGAGCGCCAAAGGTCAGTACAACTGGAACACCGGTTACGGCGGCGCAGAGCTGGGGCTGAGCTACCCGATGACCAAACATGTACGCATCTATACTCAGGTGTACAGCGGTTACGGCGAGTCGCTGATCGACTACAACTTCAATCAGACCCGCGTCGGCGTGGGCGTGATGCTTAACGATCTTTTCTAGCCTGCTAGAATGTTTTTGCGTTAAACGTTGAAGTTTCTCTCTCAGGCGCTGAAAATAGCGCCTGTTTTGTATCTGGCAAATGGGGTTAACGTGGCGCAGGCGGAAGTAATGAATCAGGAATCGCTGGCTAAACAGGTTTTGCATGAAACCTTTGGCTACCAGCAATTCCGCCCTGGCCAGGAAACCATCATTGAAACCGTGCTGGAAGGCCGCGACTGTCTGGTAGTGATGCCGACAGGCGGCGGCAAATCCCTGTGCTATCAGGTTCCCGCGCTGGTGCTGGATGGTCTTACGGTGGTGGTTTCACCGCTCATTTCCCTGATGAAAGACCAGGTGGATCAGCTGCTGGCTAACGGCGTCGCCGCTGCCTGTATCAACTCCACTCAGACTCGTGAACAGCAGCAGGAAGTGATGGCCGGATGCCGTACCGGGCAGATTCGCCTGCTGTACATCGCCCCGGAACGTCTGATGCTGGACAACTTCCTCGAACATTTGGCGCACTGGAACCCGGTGCTGCTGGCGGTCGACGAAGCGCACTGTATCTCCCAGTGGGGTCACGATTTCCGCCCGGAATACGCCGCACTCGGCCAGCTCCGCCAGCGTTTCCCGGCGCTGCCGTTTATGGCACTCACCGCCACGGCGGATGACACCACGCGTCTGGACATCGTGCGCCTGCTCGGGCTTAACGATCCCTTTATCCAGGTCAGCAGCTTCGACCGCCCCAACATCCGCTACATGCTGATGGAAAAATTCAAGCCGACGGACCAGCTTCTGCGCTACGTGCAGGAGCAGCGCGGCAAATCCGGCATTATTTACTGCAACAGCCGTGCGAAAGTGGAAGACACCGCCGCGCGTCTGCAAAACCGTGGCTTTAGCGCTGCGGCCTATCACGCCGGTTTAGAAAACCATATCCGCGCCGATGTGCAGGAAAAATTCCAGCGTGATGACCTGCAAATCGTGGTCGCGACCGTGGCGTTCGGGATGGGGATCAACAAACCGAACGTGCGCTTTGTGGTGCATTTCGACATCCCGCGCAATATCGAATCCTACTATCAGGAGACGGGCCGCGCCGGGCGTGACGGTCTGCCTGCCGAAGCGATGCTGTTTTACGATCCGGCGGATATGGCGTGGCTGCGCCGCTGCCTGGAAGAAAAACCGCAGGGGCAGCTGCTGGATATCGAGCGTCATAAGCTCAACGCGATGGGCGCGTTTGCCGAAGCGCAAACCTGCCGTCGACTGGTACTGCTTAACTACTTTGGTGAGGGGCGCCAGGAGCCGTGCGGTAACTGCGATATTTGTCTCGACCCGCCAAAACAGTACGATGGGCTGATGGACGCGCGTAAGGCGCTCTCAACCATTTACCGCGTGAATCAGCGCTTTGGTATGGGTTACGTGGTGGAAGTGCTGCGCGGTGCAAATAATCAGCGTATCCGCGAGATGGGCCACGATAAGCTGCCGGTTTATGGCATTGGCCGCGAACAGAGCCACGAACACTGGGTGAGTATTATCCGTCAGCTGATTCACCTCGGTTTCGCCACACAAAATATCGCCCAGCACTCCGCGCTTCAGCTCACGGAAGCGGCGCGTCCTGTGCTGCGCGGTGAGTTAGCGCTGCAGCTTGCGGTTCCACGCGTCGTCGCTCTGAAACCGCGCGTGATGCAGAAATCCTACGGCGGCAACTACGATCGCAAGCTGTTTGCCAAACTGCGCAAGCTGCGTAAAGCGATTGCCGACGAAGAGAACATCCCGCCGTATGTGGTGTTCAACGATGCGACGCTGATCGAAATGGCCGAGCAGATGCCGCTCAGCGCCGGTGAAATGCTGAGTGTCAACGGCGTTGGTACGCGCAAACTCGAGCGCTTTGGCAAAGAATTTATGGCGCTTATTCGTTCCCATGCTGATGGTGACGATGAGGAGTAGTCAGTCCGGCTAAAAAGTGCCAGGATGGTGACTCACTGAATTATTTTCCCGCGAGTTAATTATGTTAATGCTATTCCTCACAGTGGCGTTGGTGCACATCGTTGCGTTGATGAGCCCTGGCCCTGACTTTTTCTTCGTTTCGCAGACTGCCGTCAGCCGCTCCCGCAAAGAGGCGATGATGGGCGTGCTCGGTATTACCATGGGTGTCATGGTCTGGGCTGCCGTTGCGCTGCTTGGCCTGAACCTTATCCTCGCGAAAATGGCCTGGCTGCATAATATCATTATGGTCGGCGGTGGCTTGTATCTGTGCTGGATGGGCTACCAGATGCTGCGCGGTGCGCTGAAGAAAGAAGAGAGCGTAGCCGCTGAACCTAACGTTGAGCTGGCGACCGGTGGACGCAGTTTCGTGCGCGGCTTACTGACCAACCTTGCAAATCCAAAAGCGATTATCTACTTCGGCTCGGTGTTTTCCCTGTTCGTCGGTGACGACGTCGGCGCGGGCGCGCGCTGGGGCATTTTCCTGCTGATCGTCGTCGAAACCTTCGCGTGGTTTACCGTGGTAGCGAGCCTGTTCGCCTTACCGTCCATGCGCCGCGGCTATCAACGCCTGGCGAAGTGGATCGACGGCTTTGCGGGTGCGCTCTTCGCAGGGTTTGGGATTCACCTGATTATCTCCCGCTAATATCCTGAATGCCGGATGCGGTGCTTGCACCGCTATCCGGCTTTTCCCGGCTAAGCATGCCTCGCCGACGCCAGCAACGCACCCACCAGCATAAACAACGACCCGAACACTTTGTTCAGCGTCTTCATCTGTTTCGGCCCTTTTATCCACGCGGCAATTCGTTGCGCCAGGGTTGCGTAACCAATCATCACAATGATATCGACGATAATGGTGGTGGCTCCGAGCACCACGTACTGCATCACCTGTGGCTGATGCGGGACAATAAACTGCGGAAAGAGGGCGGCGAGAAAGACGATGCTTTTCGGGTTGGTCAGGTTCACAAATACCGCGCGTTTAAACAGGCGACCACGCGTCTGGGTATGGGCGAGGGTATTCAGGTCAATCGAGCCTGCCGCGCGCCACTGCTGGATGCCCAGCCAGATCAGATAGGCCGCGCCCGCCCATTTGAGCACTTCAAACGCCAGCACCGAACGCGAGAACAGCGTCCCAAGGCCAATCCCCACCAGCACGATATGAATACCCAGCCCGGTCTGCAGTCCGGCAATGGACGCGACCGCGCCGCGATAGCCGTGGTTAATGGACGTGGTCATGGTATTGATCGCGCCAGAGCCAGGGGAAAGGCTCAGGATGATGGATGTCAGCAGGTAAGCGAACCACCACTCGAAGGTCATTTGAAACTCCCGAATCGTCTATTTTTATGCCACAATACGCTATTGTCGCGTCATTGTGTGACGCAACCAGAAAAAACGATATTCCTTGGCTTACAGGGGTGGAAACCCGATGTTTCAGCAGAAAAAGGACTGGGAAACACGCGAGAACGCATTTGCTGCTTTCTCCATGGGGCCGCTGACCGATTTCTGGCGTCAGCGCGAAGAAGCCGAAATCACAGGCGTGGATAATGTTCCGGTGCGCTTTGTTCGTTTTCGGAATGTCAAAAACGACCGCGTGATCGTGGTTTGCCCCGGTCGTATCGAAAGTTACGTTAAATACGCTGAACTGGCCTACGACCTTTTCCATCTTGGGTTTGATGTACTGATTATCGACCATCGTGGGCAAGGGCGCTCCGGTCGGTTGTTATCCGACTCGCACCGCGGGCATGTGGTGAATTTCAGCGATTATGTCGACGATCTCGCCGCGTTCTGGGAGCAGGAAGTACAGCCGGGTCCGTGGCGCAAGCGCTATATCCTGGCACACTCCATGGGCGGGGCGATTGCGACGCTCTTTTTACAGCGTCATCCGCATCAGTGCGATGCCATCGCGCTCACCGCGCCGATGTTTGGCATCGTGATGCGCTTTCCGGACTGGATGGTGCGCCATATTCTCGACTGGGCTGAGGGCCATCAGCGCATTCGTGAAGGCTACGCGATCGGCACCGGTCGCTGGCGCGCCCTGCCGTTTGCCGTGAACGTGCTAACGCATAGCCGCCAGCGGTATCGGCGTAACCTGCGTTTCTACGCTGATGAGCCGCGCCTGCGCGTCGGTGGACCAACGTACCACTGGGTGCGTGAGGGTATCCGCGCGGGGGAGTCTGCGCTGGCCGGTGCGGGTAAAGATGCCACGCCAACGTTACTGATTCAGGCGGAAGAAGAGCGTGTGGTGGATAACCGCATGCACGACCGTTTTTGCGAATTGCGCGCCGCCGCCGGGCACCCCTGTGAAGGGGAGAAACCCTTGGTCATAAAGGGCGCGTACCATGAGATCCTTTTTGAAAAGGACACCATGCGCTCAGTCGCGCTCAACGCTATCGTCGAGTTTTTCGACAGGCATAACTGATTTCCTATTGAGGTTAAATTTTCCTATGTACCAGGTTGTCGCATCTGATTTAGATGGCACGCTGCTTTCTCCCGACCACACCCTGTCGCCTTACGCGAAAGAAACTTTAAAACTCCTGACAGCCCGTGGCGTGAATTTCGTCTTCGCAACAGGCCGCCACCACGTGGACGTGGGGCAGATCCGCGATAATCTGGACATCAAAGCGTACATGATCACCTCCAACGGTGCGCGCGTACACGACACCGACGGCAATCTGATCTTCACCCATAACCTCGATCGCGATATCGCCGCCGACCTGTTTGGCGTGGTGCATAGCAACCCGTCAATCGTCACCAACGTTTACCGCAACGACGACTGGTTTATGAACCGTCATCGTCCGGATGAAATGCGTTTCTTCAAGGAAGCGGTTTTCAACTACACCCTGTACGAGCCGGGTCTGCTGGAGCCTGAAGGGATCAGTAAAGTGTTCTTCACCTGCGAAAGCCACGAAGAGCTGCTGCCGCTGGAGCAGGCCATTAACGCGCGCTGGGGCGACCGGGTGAACGTCAGCTTCTCAACGTTGACCTGTCTGGAAGTGATGGCGGGCGGCGTATCGAAAGGTCACGCGCTGGAAGCGGTGGCAAAACGCATGGGCTACGAGCTGAAAGATTGCATCGCCTTTGGCGACGGCATGAACGACGCTGAAATGCTGTCGATGGCCGGGAAAGGCTGCATTATGGAAAACGCGCACCAGCGTCTGAAAGATCTGCACCCGGAGCTGGAGGTGATTGGCACCAACACCGATAACGCCGTGCCGAACTACCTGCGCAAACTGTTCCTTGAATAATCTTCATTTGATTATTTATTACTCAGTTGTCAACTGAAGAGTTCGCTACAATGCACGTCCTTCTTTCTGAGAGACATGCATTGTGGCGCTACTCATTATCACCACTATCCTGTGGGCCTTCTCGTTCAGCCTGATCGGTGAATATCTTGCCGGACACGTCGACAGCTACTTCTCTGTGCTGATGCGCGTTGGGCTGGCTGCACTGGTGTTTCTGCCGTTCCTGCGCTTGCGCGGACAGACGATCAAAACCATTCTGCTATACATGCTGGTGGGCGCAATGCAGCTCGGCATCATGTATCTGTTCAGTTTCCGCGCCTATGTCTATCTGTCGGTATCGGAATTCCTGCTGTTCACGGTGCTGACGCCGCTCTACATCACGTTGATTTATGACCTGCTGAGCAAACGTCGTCTGCGCTGGGGCTACGTCCTGAGCGCGTTGCTGGCGGTGGCCGGTGCGGCGATTATTCGCTACGACAAAGTGAGCGATCACTTCTGGACCGGGCTGATGTTTGTCCAGCTCGCGAACATCAGCTTTGCCATTGGCATGGTGGGTTACAAACGCCTGATGGAGATCCACCCGATGCCGCAGCACAACGCGTTCGCCTGGTTTTATATGGGGGCGTTCATCGTGGCGGTGGTGGCGTGGTTTATGCTGGGCAATCCGCAAAAATTGCCGACCACCACACTGCAATGGAGCGTGCTGATCTGGCTTGGGGTAGTCGCTTCAGGGCTGGGTTACTTTATGTGGAACTACGGGGCCACGCAGGTGGATGCCGGGACGCTGGGCATCATGAACAACGTTCACGTGCCTGCGGGGCTGCTGGTGAACCTGGCAATCTGGCAGGAACAACCCCACTGGCCGAGCTTTATTATTGGGGGAACGGTAATTCTGGCTTCCCTGTGGGTGCATCGCCATTGGGTCGCTCCGCGCTCCGAACAAACGGCAGATGGTCGCAAGCGTGATTCCGCGCTGAGCGAATAAACGCCTCCGTGACCGGCTGACGCTGCTCGCCATCGCGCACGGCAGCGTACAGTCGGCTCCACAATCCCTCACCCAGGGTTTTGGTTACTACCAGGCCCTGACGTTCAAAGCTCTCCACCACCCAGTGCGGCAGCGCCGCGATCCCCATTTTAGCCGCCACCATCTGAATCAGCAGCAGGGTGTTATCGACACTTTTCAGGTTCGGGCTGATGCCTGCTGGTTGCAGGAAATGGCGCCAGATATCCAGACGACTGCGCTGCACCGGATAGATCATCAACGTTTCGGTCGCCAGATCTTCCGGCGTGACGCGCGTTTTCACCGCCAGCGGATGGTCAGGTGCCAGCACCAGGCGCACTTCATAATCAAACATCGGCGAATAGTGCAGACCGCTGCGCGGCAGAATATCGGAAGTCAGCACCAGATCCAGCTCGCCCTGCTGGAGAGACGGCTGCGGGTCAAAGGTCACGCCCGATTTAAAGTCCATCTCTACCTGCGGCCAGTTCTGACGGAAATTCTCAAGCGCGGGCGTCAGCCACTGAATACAGCTATGACATTCAATTGCGATGCGCAGCCGTGTCTGCTGCGGCTCATTGCAGGATTGCAGAGCGCTGGCGATTTGCGGCAGCACCTGATTTGCCAGCTGCAGCAAAATCTCGCCCTGCGGCGTAAAGCGCAGCGGCTGGCTCTTACGCACGAACAGACGAAAGCCAAGGCGTTGTTCCAGATCGCTGAACTGGTGGGACAGGGCGGATTGTGTTTGATGCAGCGTGGCCGCAGCCGCTGCGAGCGAACCGCAGTTCCGCAACGCTTGTAGCGTTTTCAGGTGTTTTATCTCGATCATGAAAGTCCTTCACTTCGCCATGAACAATTTGCGCTTGTGGATCATACAGTACATTCACATTATGGATGTGTAAACATCTGGATGGCTAAATAACGAATTCATAAGAGGCAGCGACATGACAATTATTAACCACACCCTCGGTTTTCCTCGCGTTGGCCTTCGCCGCGAGCTGAAAAAAGCACAAGAGAGCTACTGGGCGGGCAACGCCACCCGTGAAGAGCTGCTGGCGGTTGGACGCGAGCTGCGTGCGCGTCACTGGGATCAGCAAAAACAGGCAGGCGTGGATCTGCTGCCGGTGGGCGATTTTGCCTGGTACGACCATGTTCTGACCACCAGCCTGCTGCTCGGCAATGTGCCGGCTCGTCATCAGAACAACGATGGATCGGTAGATATCGACACCCTGTTCCGCCTGGGTCGTGGGCGCGCACCGACCGGCGAGCCAGCGGCAGCCGCAGAAATGACGAAATGGTTTAACACCAACTATCACTACATGGTGCCGGAGTTTGTAAAAGGCCAGCAGTTCAAACTGACCTGGACGCAAATCCTGGATGAAGTGGACGAAGCGCTGGCGCTGGGCCACAAAATCAAACCTGTACTGCTCGGCCCGGTAACTTATCTGTGGCTGGGCAAAGTGAAAGGCGAGCAGTTTGACCGCCTGAGCTTGCTGAAAGACATCCTGCCGGTGTACCAGCAGGTGCTGGCTGAGCTGGCAAAACGCGGCATCGAGTGGGTACAAATCGACGAACCGGCGCTGGTACTGGAGCTGCCTCAAGCGTGGCTGGATGCCTTCAAACCGGCTTACGACGCTCTCTCCGGGCAGGTTAAACTGCTGCTGACCACCTATTTCGAAGGCGTCACGCCGAACCTCGACACCATCACCGCGCTGCCGGTGCAGGGCCTGCACGTTGACTTGGTTCACGGCAACGATGACGTAGCTGAGCTGCACAAACGCCTGCCGTCTGACTGGCTGCTCTCTGCCGGTCTGGTCAACGGACGTAACGTCTGGCGCGCCGATCTGACCGAGAAATACGCGCAGATCAAAGACATTGTCGGCCAACGTGATCTGTGGGTAGCTTCGTCTTGCTCCCTCCTGCACAGCCCGATCGATCTGAGCGTGGAAACGCGTCTGGATGCGGAAGTGAAAAGCTGGTTTGCCTTCGCCCTGCAAAAATGTGAAGAGCTGGCCCTGCTGCGCGATGCGCTGAACAGCGGCGACACGGCTGCGATTACCGAATGGAGCGCACCGATTCAGGCGCGCCGTCACTCGACTCGTGTTCACAACGCGGCGGTGGAAAAACGTCTGGCGGCGATCACCGCAAAAGACAGCCAGCGTGAAAATGCCTATGAAGTTCGTGCTGAAGCCCAGCGCGCGCGCTTTAATCTGCCGGCCTGGCCAACCACCACTATTGGCTCATTCCCGCAGACCACTGAAATTCGCGGCCTGCGTCTGGACTTCAAAAAAGGCAATCTCGACGCCAATAACTACCGCACCGGCATCGCCGAACACATCAAACAGGCGATTATTGAGCAGGAACGCCTGGGTCTGGACGTGCTGGTTCACGGCGAAGCCGAGCGTAACGACATGGTGGAATATTTCGGCGAGCATCTGGACGGTTTCGTCTTTACCCAGAACGGCTGGGTGCAGAGCTACGGCTCACGCTGCGTGAAACCACCTGTGGTGATTGGCGACGTGAGCCGCCCGGAAGCGATTACCGTCGAATGGGCGAAGTACGCCCAGTCTCTGACCGACAAACCGGTCAAAGGCATGCTGACCGGTCCGGTGACTATTCTGTGCTGGTCCTTCCCGCGCGAAGACGTGACCCGCGAAACCATCGCCAAACAGATTGCGCTGGCGCTGCGTGATGAAGTGGCGGATCTGGAAGCGGCAGGCATTGGCATCATCCAGATTGACGAACCGGCACTGCGCGAAGGTCTGCCGCTGCGTCGCAGCGACTGGGCGGCGTATCTGGAGTGGGGCGTGGAAGCGTTCCGCATCAACGCCGCCGTGGCAAAGGACGACACGCAGATCCACACCCACATGTGTTACTGCGAATTTAACGACATCATGGACTCGATCGCCGCGCTGGATGCGGATGTGATCACCATTGAAACGTCGCGTTCCGATATGGAGTTGCTGGAGTCGTTCGAAGAGTTCGACTACCCAAACGAAATCGGACCGGGCGTGTATGACATTCACTCCCCGAACGTACCCAGCGTGGAGTGGATTGAAGCTCTGCTGCAGAAAGCCGCCCAGCGTATTCCGGCTGAGCGTCTGTGGGTCAACCCGGACTGCGGCCTGAAAACCCGCGGCTGGCCAGAAACCCGTGCGGCACTGGCGAACATGGTGAAAGCCGCGCAGAACCTGCGTCAGGCGTAATGCGATATGGCCGGGCGATTGCCCGGCCTAGGCATGACCGTCCATTAACCGGCTGATGTGAATGCTCAGCCACGTCAGCTCATCTTTCGGCAGCGTTAGCTGATACTTCTCCTGGACGTAATCGCGAATCACCCACGCGACGGTCATTGCGTCCGGGCGATGGCGCATCAGCTCCTGATAAAAATCCTCGGTCTCACTGACCACCACGCTTCCACTTAACACGCGTTCCGCGAAATAGCGCAGATGGGTGATAAACCGCCGGTAATTCACCGACTCCGTATCGATCGCTTTGCTCAGCTTGTATCGCACGATCTCGGCGATGCGATTCACCAGTTCGACCTGCTGATGGGCGGAGCTGTTGTCATCTTGGCTGCTGGCGTTAATGAGATGGAACGCAATATTGACCGCTTCTTCTTCCGGCAGCTCTACGTCAAAGCGTTCATTCACGTTGTCTCGCGCCTGCATCCCGACGCGGTATTCTTGCGGGTAATAGCGCTTCACTTCCCAGCTCAGTTTATTCAGGATCAGCTGCCCGTTACGGCTACGCTCCACCGCAAAATGCAAATGTTCGGCGAGCGTAAACAGCAGCACGGAGTTCAGCTTTTCGCCGCACAGGCTGCGGGCGAGCGTGAGAATCTCATGGCTGACGTCAAAGTACGCCGCAGGAATGGTATCCGTCAGGGATAAAAAATGGCGTGATTTCAGATCGCTAAGCGGCAGAAAGACTTTCTCCACCTGCGCCAGGTCGATATGCGTACCGGGTTTGGCTCCGAACCCAATCCCTTTACCAAACAGGATCATCTCCCGCTGGTCGTGATCGACCAGCAGCATACTGTTATTGAGCGATTTTTTTATCGTTATCACGGTTATTCCTGCGGCCTGGCCGTTTAGCTCATGTCAGCGCCATTGCTGGCAATCACTCTCTGGTACCACCAGAACGACTCTTTTTTCAGGCGTTCCAGCGTGCCGTTACCTTCGTCATCCTGGTCGACATAAATAAAGCCGTAGCGTTTGGACATCTGCGATGTGCCCGCGCTGATAATGTCGATACAACCCCAGGTGGTGAATCCCATCACATCTACCCCTTCGTTGATAGCTGCCAATGTTTGTTCGAAGTGGGCGCGGAAATAGTCGATACGATAGCTGTCGTGGATTTTCCCTTCCTCGACGGTATCTTTTGCCCCTAGGCCATTTTCGACAATAAACAGCGGCTTTTGGTAACGGTCATACAGTTCGAGCAGGGAGATTTTCAACCCGACGGGATCAATCTGCCAGCCCCACTCGGATGCAGGCAAGTACGGGTTTTTTACCCCCAGAATCGTGTTACCCGCGGTGCGCTCGACATCAGCCTGCGTCGATTCGGTGAGGGACATGTAATAGCTGAACGAGACAAAATCGACGGTGTGATCTTTCAAAATACGATGATCGTCTGCCTGCATCTCAATCTGAATATCACGGCTGGCGAGATCGCGCAGGATCAGTGGCGGATATTCACCAAAGACCTGCACATCGGCGTAAAAGTAGTTTTCGAGATTTTTTTTCAGCGTGGCCTCTACGTCCTGCGGGCGACAGCTGTGAGGATAGGTGGTGAGCTTCGTCAGCATGCACCCGACCTGGCTGCCGGGAATTTTGGCGTGGCAGTCGCGGGTCACCAGCGCAGAGGCCACGAACTGGTGGTGCAGCCCCTGGTAAATGTCCTGCTGCGCCTTTCCTGGCGCGCTTTTCTCTTCGCGAATCCCGGCGGTGGTAAACGGATGGCGATGAATGCTGTCGATTTCGTTAAAGGTGAGCCAGTAGCGCACCAGATCTTTGTAGCGATCAAAGCAGACATTGCTGAACCGCACGAAAGCATCCACCACGTTACGATGTACCCAGCCGTTGTACTTCTCGCTCAGGGCCAGCGGCATTTCATAATGTGAGAGCGTGACGAGCGGTTCAATATTATGGCGGCGCAGCTCGCGGAACATCTCCTCGTAAAACTGCAGGCCCGCTTCATTAGGGGCTGCGTCCTCGCCTGTCGGGAAGATACGCGACCAGGCAATGGACACGCGCAGAACCTTAAAGCCCATCTCGGCAAACAGGGCGATATCGTCTTTATAGCGGTGATAGAAATCAATGCCGCGACGCTTGGGATAAAGCGCATCGTTGCGCCCTTCAAACGCATCGCGGATATTTTCATCCGTCAGCGCCATATGACCGTCATAATCCTTCAGCGACAGGTTCGGCTTCCAGGTGATGGCGTCAGCGACGGACGGCCCTTTGCCATCAATGTTCCATGCTCCTTCGGCCTGATTAGCGGCAATCGCGCCGCCCCATAAAAAACCTTGCGGAAACGGGAGGGATTTATCCATTACACGGACTCCTTTAGCGTCATGATGATGTGAGGATGAGTGTCTTTGTCGTGGTTACTGCCTGGTGTCAGCGAGAATCGTTCGCCATTCGTGACGATCATGACCACAACCGGATCCAGCCCGGCGGCGGTGATGGTGTCGAGAGAAAACTCAATCAGTGTGTCGCCGCTTTTCACGTGCTGGCCTTCTTTCACCAGCGGGCGGAATCCGTCGCCCTGCAGCCTGATGGTGTCGATGCCGATATGGAAAATCAGCTCAACCCCTGCATCCGTTAAGAGGCTTAGGGCATGACCGCTTTCAAAGACGTTAACGACCGTGCCGTCGGCGGGAGCACGCAGGACGCCCTGCGAAGGGACAATGGCTACGCCATCGCCCATAATTTTGCGTGAAAAAACGTCGTCGTTAACGTTTTCCAGCGGGATGATTTGCCCCTCTACGGGACGGATAAAGTGCAGTTCATCGGCCTGTTGCGGGGCTTTATCGCGCCATAACAGCAGAGCACTCAGAAAGGCGATGACAAAAGATAAACCGGCACCCGCAAAGGCCCAGACGATGTTCATTGGGTTATCGGGTGAGACGAACATGGAGATGCTGGCAAGGCCTGGCCCTACCAGCGCAAAGGCTTCGATGGCCATCCAGCCGATAAATGCGCCGCCAACCAGGCTACCCGCAAGCACGCTATAAAGTGCTTTTTTATTGAGAAGCGTGACGCCATACAGGGCGGGTTCGGTAATACCGAACAGCGCGGAAATACCTGCGGAGAAGGCGGTGGATTTCAGTACCTTATCTTTGCTCCGGAGTGCAATGGCCAGACAGGCTCCAGACTCTGCGATGTTATGTGCCAGCGACGCAGGCAGATAGAGCATTTCGCGCCCGAACTGGCTCATCGAGGCGACGGCATAAGGCAGCATCGGCTTATGCATTCCGGCTGCGACCATAAACGGCAGGGCTGCCGCGAGTAACCCGGTCGCCACAAATCCCAGCTTGCCATAGAGCCATAAGATCACCGTGGCCAGGCCCGCGCCAAGCTCATAGCCCAATGGTCCCAGGATCAGCAACGTCACTGGCACCGTGACCAGCAGAGAGAGCATCGGCGAGAGAAAAATACGCAGTGCGCCAGGAGAGTAACGGTTGAACAGCTTCTCGGTCTGAGCGTAAAACAGCACGCACAGAATGGCCGGGAAGACCTGCGAGGCATAGGCGACATTGCGCAGATCAAACGACATAAACTCTGCGCCATCAGCCAGTTGCTTCGTCATTGCCGGTAACACCATTACCGCTACGGCAGAGACGGCAACCAGCACGTTCACTTTGAGCTTCGTCGCAGTGGTTATCGCCACCAGTATCGGCAGGAAATAGAGCGGGGCCGAGCCGATGTTATCCAGCACTTTGTAAGTGGAACTGTCGCGGCTGAGCCAGCCAAGTACATCCAGCAACAGCAGCAGCGATTTCAGTACGCCGCCGCCCGCAATGGCCGGGACCAGCGGCTGAAAGACGCTTATCACAAAGTCGACGATTTGCGCGCCACGATGCGGTTTGACCGTCTGAGCTGACGCATTTGCCTGGGGTGTGCCGATGAGGGAGCGCGCCGCTTCATAAACCTGCACCACTTCATGACCGATAATGACCTGGCACTGTACGTTGACGCGCACGCCGAGCACGCCATCAATTTTCGCCAGTTCGCGCTCGTTCACTTTCCCGTTATCGTAAAGGCTCAGCCGTAAGCGGGTGGAGCAGTGCTCGAGATGCTCGATGTTTTCAGCGCCGCCCACCTGGGCGATGATATCCAGTGCTGTCTGCAAGTGATTCATGTCTGGCCCCTGTCTCCAGAACAAAAAAAAAGACCTGAAGCCCATTTTCCCCCCGAAAGAGAGAGATGGGCTTCAGGTCTTGCCTACGGATCGTAGTTACACGCCTGTGCTTTTTATATCGTCGAAATTCTGTTTAAAAGTCAAACAACGGCTGCGGTTGTTGCGTCAATGTGTGAGCAACTTAACCCTTTTTCGCTCCATACTGCCTGAACCAGGCCAGCATACGTTGCCAGCCATCTTTGGCGGATTCTTCGTGATAACTCGGACGATAGTCGGCGTTAAAGGCATGTCCCGCGTCGGGATAGACCACGATGTCGGCTTTGGCATTGGCGGCACGCAGCGCCTGGCGCATGGTGTCCACACTCTCAAGCGAAATCCCGGTGTCTTGTCCGCCGTACAGCCCTAAAACCGGCGCGTTAAGATCGGTCGCGATATCCACCGGATGTTTCGGTGAATTCAGCGTTTTCTCACCGACCAGTTTGCCATACCACGCCACGGCGGCTTTCAGCTGCGGATTGTGCGCGGCATACAGCCAGCTGATGCGTCCACCCCAGCAAAAACCGGTGACCAGCAGACGGTGCGGATCGCCGCCGTTGCGCGCGGCCCAGCTGGCGACGTGGTCCAGATCGGCAAGCACCTGCGCATCCGGCACTTTGCTGACCAGATTGCTGAAAAGCGTCGGGATATCGCTGTAATCATTCGGATCGCCCTGGCGGAAATAAAGCTCCGGCGCAACGGCCAGATAGCCTTCCAGCGCCAGACGGCGGCAGATATCGCGAATATGTTCGTGAACGCCAAAAATCTCCTGTATCACAATGACGATCGGCAACGGACCGTCGGCCTCTTTCGGGCGCGCGTGATAAGCGGGCATGTTTTCACCCTGCGAGGGGATCGAGGTTTCGCCTGCGGTAA
Source organism: Lelliottia sp. F153 (assembly GCF_002870005.1). Taxonomy (NCBI): domain Bacteria; kingdom Pseudomonadati; phylum Pseudomonadota; class Gammaproteobacteria; order Enterobacterales; family Enterobacteriaceae; genus Lelliottia; species Lelliottia sp. F153. Next base: position 67,257 of record NZ_PKFT01000011.1, read on the forward strand.
TGGCTTCTTCTGACGTGGAGACGATGGTCGCGGCGAGAGGGGCAGCAGCAGGTGCAAAATGGGTCTTTTGTGTCATGGTATTCTCCGTACCTGTAAGCGCAAAAGTAAATATAGACCTCAAGTTAACAACTCACAGTGCCCGAAACGGGCTATCTTTTGTGCAGCCCTGAACGATATAACTTGTTAATGTGATGTAAATCACTATTTTGTGGAAATTAACTGCAACCATTTTCATTCATGGTGAGGTGTGTCACGAAATTAAGCCTGGTGCTTCTGTAAAGTACCGTTTTACTTCTTCTGACACACCGACCCACAGAGGAGTCACCTATGTCTAAGTCTGATGTTTTTCATCTCGGCCTCACTAAAAACGATTTACAAGGGGCTACGCTGGCTATCGTCCCTGGCGATCCTGAGCGTGTGGAAAAGATCGCCGCGCTGATGGATAAGCCGGTTAAGCTGGCAGCGCATCGTGAATTCACCACCTGGCGTGCTGAGCTGGATGGCAAAGCGGTGATTGTGTGCTCGACCGGTATCGGCGGCCCTTCTACCTCTATTGCTGTGGAAGAGCTGGCGCAGCTGGGCATTCGTACCTTCCTGCGTATCGGCACCACCGGCGCGATTCAGCCGCACATCAGCGTCGGTGACGTTCTGGTGACGACCGCGTCTGTGCGTCTGGACGGTGCAAGCCTGCACTTCGCACCAATGGAATTTCCGGCTGTCGCTGACTTCGAATGTACGACGGCTCTGGTTGAGGCGGCAAAATCTATCGGCGCAACCACGCACATTGGCGTGACCGCTTCTTCTGACACCTTCTACCCAGGCCAGGAGCGCTACGACACCTTCTCCGGTCGCGTGGTGAGCCGCTTTAAAGGTTCTATGGAAGAGTGGCAGTCGATGGGCGTCATGAACTACGAAATGGAATCGGCAACGCTTCTGACCATGTGCGCAAGCCAGGGTCTGCGTGCGGGTATGGTGGCGGGCGTAATCGTTAACCGTACTCAGCAAGAGATCCCGAACGCAGAAACCATGAAGCAAACCGAAAGCCACGCGGTGAAAATTGTGGTCGAAGCGGCTCGCCGCCTGATCTAATCGCACAACATTCTGTTCAAGGCCGACACGTTCGGCCTTTTCTTTTTTGCGTAACGCCTCGCAGGAAATTCCTTTCAAACTGGACGTTTATACAGCACAATTCTATTTTGTGCGGGTAATGGTTTGATGCAGGAGGCGTTGTGGATATCTCAATCATCGTTTATGCGGCGATAGCGCTGGCGGGGCTGGTCATTGGCTGGCTGATCTCGAGCTATCAACATGCTCAGCATAAAGCGGAACAGCTGCTCGATCGTGAAGAGATGGTCGCTGAGCTGAGCGCTGCTAAACAGCAGCTGGCCCAGAGCAGTCACTGGCGCGATGAGTGCGAGTTGCTCAACAACGAACTGCGCAATCTGCGCGATATTAATACCTCCCTGGAAGCGGATCTCCGCGAAGTCACCACCCGTCTCGAATCCACCCAGCTGCATGCGGAAGATAAAATCCGCCAGATGATCAACAGCGAACAGCGCCTCAGCGAGCAGTTTGAAAACCTCGCCAACCGTATTTTTGAACAGAGCAATCGCCGCGTCGATGAACAAAACCGCCAGAGCCTGAATGGATTGCTGACGCCGCTGCGCGAACAGCTCGACGGTTTTCGTCGCCAGGTGCAGGACAGCTTTGGTCAGGAAGCCCGTGAACGTCATACGCTGGCGCACGAGATCCGTAATCTTCAGCAGTTAAATGCGCAAATGGCGCAAGAAGCGGTCAACCTGACGCGCGCCCTGAAAGGCGACAACAAAACCCAGGGCAACTGGGGAGAAGTGGTGCTAACCCGCGTGCTGGAGGCCTCCGGGCTGCGCGAAGGCTACGAATATGAAACGCAGGTCAGCATTGAGACCGATTCCCGCTCGCGGATGCAGCCCGATGTGATCGTGCGTCTGCCGCAGGGCAAAGACGTGGTGATTGACGCCAAAATGACGCTGGTGGCCTACGAGCGCTACTTCAATGCGGAAGACGATTTCACCCGCGAATCCGCGCTGCAGGAACATATCGCCTCCGTGCGCAATCACATTCGTCTGCTGGGCCGTAAGGATTATCAGCAGTTACCCGGCCTGCGGTCGCTGGACTATGTGTTGATGTTTATCCCGGTCGAACCGGCGTTCCTGCTGGCGCTCGACAGGCAGCCGGAGCTTATCACCGAAGCGCTGAAAAACAACATTATGCTGGTCAGCCCGACCACGCTACTGGTGGCGCTGCGCACCATTGCCAACCTGTGGCGCTACGAACATCAAAGCCGTAACGCGCAGCAGATTGCCGATCGCGCCAGCAAGCTGTATGACAAAATGCGCCTGTTTGTCGACGATATGTCTTCCGTGGGGCAAAGCCTGGATCGCGCGCAGGATAACTATCGACAGGCGATGAAAAAACTCTCCTCCGGGCGGGGTAATTTGCTGGCACAAGCCGAAGCGTTTCGCACGTTGGGTGTAGAGGTTAAGCGCGAGATTAATCCGGAACTGGCGGAGCAGGCCACGGCTCAGGATGAAGAGTATCGTCTGCGCGAAGGCGTGAATGAACGAAATATGAGCAGTGATGACAGTGAGTTAGCGGCACAAACCGCCCCTGAAACGCAGTCAGAACGATTCTTTCAGGGTGGTTGAATCGTAGGGCAAACGCGCCCAATCTGTTACACTTCATGCACATTTGACTGATTAGCAGGCACTGAGATGGTTGAAGATTCACAAGAAACAACGCACTTTGGCTTTCAGACTGTCGCCAAAGAGCAGAAAGCAGACATGGTGGCCCACGTATTCCATTCCGTGGCGGCAAAGTACGATGTCATGAATGACCTGATGTCATTCGGCATTCATCGCTTGTGGAAGCGTTTCACTATCGACTGTAGCGGTGTTCGCCGTGGTCAAACCGTTCTGGATTTAGCCGGCGGTACCGGTGATTTGACCGCAAAATTCTCCCGCATGGTCGGTGAAACGGGCCGCGTTGTACTGGCTGATATCAACGACTCCATGCTGAAAATGGGGCGCGAAAAACTGCGCAACATCGGCGTGGTCGGTAACGTTGAATATGTACAGGCTAACGCCGAGGCCCTGCCGTTCCCCGATAACACGTTCGACTGCATCACCATCTCTTTCGGTCTGCGTAACGTCACCGAAAAAGAAAAAGCGCTGCGTTCCATGTATCGCGTGCTGAAGCCGGGTGGACGTCTGCTGGTGCTGGAGTTCTCCAAACCAATTATTGAGCCGTTGAGCAAAGCGTACGACGCCTATTCCTTCCACATTTTGCCGCGTATTGGCGAATTAGTGGCAAAAGACGCAGAAAGCTATCGCTATCTGGCGGAGTCTATCCGTATGCACCCGGATCAGGACACCCTGAAAGCCATGATGCAGGATGCCGAGTTTGAAAACGTTGAGTACTTCAACCTGACGGCGGGTGTTGTTGCGCTGCATCGCGGCTACAAGTTCTGACTGGAGGCAACGTATGCCTTTTAAACCGTTAGTCACCGCAGGCATCGAGAATGTCCTGAATACCTTTTTGTATCGCTCGCCTGCGCTGAAAACGGCGCGCCAGCGGCTAAACGGCAAGGTACTTCGCGTGGTGCTAAAAGAGTTCTCGACGCCGCTGGTGCTGGTGTTCAGCGAACGTCAGCTGGATGTCGTGGGCGAGTGGGAAGGCGACGCCGATTGCTCTGTCATTACGCACATGAGCGTGCTGCCAAAACTGCGCGACCGTCAGCAACTCACGGCGCTAATCCGCAGCGGTGAGCTGGAAGTCGAAGGCGATATTCAGGTGGTGCAAAACTTTGTCGCACTGGCCGATCTGGCTGAGTTTGACCCGGCGGAGCTACTGGCACCTTATACCGGTGACATCATGGCCGAAGGCATCGGCAAGTTTCTGCGCGGCGGGTCGTCCTTTTTACGTAAAGGCGTGCAGCGCCAGCAACGCTACGTGGCTGAAGTGCTGACCGAAGAGTGGCGAATGGCGCCCGGTCCGCTTGAGATGGCGTGGTTTGCAGAAGAAACCGCCGCTGTCGAACGCGCGGTTGACGCGCTAACCCAACGGCTGGAAAAACTGGAGGGCAAATGACGCCTGGTGAAATTCGGCGCCTCTACTTTATCGTCCGCACCTTTTTGAGTTACGGGCTCGACGAGCTTATCCCCAAAATGCGTATTACGCTGCCGCTGCGATTCGGGCGGCGCATGTTGTTCTGGATGCCAAACCGTCATAAAGATCAGCCGCTCGGCGAGCGGTTGCGACTGGCGTTGCAGGAGCTCGGCCCGGTTTGGATTAAATTTGGGCAGATGCTCTCTACCCGCCGCGATCTCTTCCCACCGCAAATTGCCGATCAGTTGGCGTTGCTTCAGGACCGCGTTGCACCCTTCGACGGTGCGCGTGCCAAGCAGCAGATTGAAGAGGCGATGGGCGGCATTCCTGTTGAAACCTGGTTCGATGATTTTGAGATCACCCCGCTGGCCTCTGCCTCCATTGCGCAGGTGCATACTGCGCGGCTGAAAGAGAACGGCAAAGAGATCGTCATCAAGGTGATTCGCCCGGATATCCTGCCGATCATTAAAGCAGACATGAAGCTGATTTACCGTCTGGCTCGCTGGGTCCCGCGCCTGTTACCGGATGGTCGTCGTCTGCGCCCAGTCGAAGTGGTGCGTGAGTACGAAAAAACGCTGATCGATGAACTGAATTTACTGCGCGAAGCGGCCAACGCCATTCAGCTGCGCCGTAACTTTGAAAACAGCCCGATGCTGTATGTGCCTGAGGTCTATTCGGACTACTGCAGTCAGAACATGATGGTGATGGAGCGCATTTACGGCATTCCCGTCTCGGATGTGGTGGCGCTGGAAAATCAGGGCACCAACATGAAACTGCTGGCCGAGCGCGGCGTGCAGGTCTTCTTCACTCAGGTATTCCGCGACAGCTTTTTCCACGCCGACATGCACCCAGGTAATATTTTTGTAAGCTACGAACACCCGGAAGATCCGAAATACATCGGCATCGACTGCGGTATTGTCGGCTCGCTGAACAAAGAAGATAAACGCTATCTGGCAGAGAACTTTATCGCCTTCTTTAATCGCGATTACCGTAAGGTGGCCGAGCTGCACGTGGATTCGGGCTGGGTTCCGCCGGATACCAACGTCGAAGAGTTCGAGTTTGCGATCCGCACCGTCTGTGAGCCGATTTTTGAGAAGCCGCTGTCAGAAATCTCATTTGGCCACGTTCTGCTGAATCTCTTTAACACCGCGCGACGCTTCAATATGGAAGTGCAACCGCAGTTAGTTTTACTTCAGAAAACACTACTTTACGTTGAGGGCGTAGGCCGCCAGCTCTATCCTCAGTTAGACTTATGGAAAACAGCGAAACCTTTCCTTGAGTCGTGGATTAAGGATCAGGTGGGCCTTCCTTCGCTGGTGCGTGCGTTTAAAGACAAAGCGCCGTTCTGGATCGAAAAAATGCCAGAGATCCCTGAACTGGTTTACGACACTTTGCGTCAGAGCAAGAACCTTCAGCACAGCATGGATAAAATCGCCAGCGAGCTTCAGTCCAATCGCGTGCGTCAGGGGCAGTCTCGCTACCTCTTTGGCATTGGCGCTACCTTGTTGCTCAGCGGCACGCTGTTGCTGATCAACCGCCCGGACTGGGAGATGATGCCCGCCTGGGTGATGGCCGGAGGCCTTGTGGTCTGGCTGATCGGCTGGAGAAAAACGCGCTGAATTTGCGTCGCTATCGCCAGGTTGCATACGTATAATGCAACCTGATTAATTAATCATCTATCGAGGATGTAGTATGGGTGGTATCAGTATCTGGCAATTGTTAATCATTGCCGTCATCGTCGTGCTGCTGTTCGGCACCAAAAAGCTCGGTTCTATCGGTTCCGACCTTGGCGCGTCCATCAAAGGCTTCAAGAAAGCCATCAGCGATGATGAAGACAAGCAAGAAAAATCCAGCCAGGACGCGGATTTTACGGCTAAAACCATCGCAGACAAACAGGACGAAGCCAAAAAGGAAGACGCTAAACGCCACGATAAAGAGCAGGTGTAAGTCGTGTTCGATATTGGTTTTGGTGAACTGCTGCTGGTATTCGTGATTGGCCTGATTGTATTAGGCCCGCAACGTCTGCCGGTGGCAGTAAAAACTGTCGCAGGCTGGGTACGCGCGCTGCGCTCGCTGGCCACGACGGTGCAAAATGAACTGGCGCAGGAACTCAAGCTCCAGGAGTTTCAGGACAGCCTGAAAAAGGTTGAAAAGGCGAGCATGGATAATCTGTCGCCTGAGCTGAAAGCCTCGATGGATGAATTGCGTGAAGCTGCGGAGTCCATGAAGCGTTCTTACAGCGTCAACGATCCTGAAAAAGCGAGCGATGAAGCGAACACTATTCGTAATCCGCTGGTAAAAGATAGCGACGCTCAGCGCGAAGGCGTTACGCCTGCCGAAGCGGAGCATCAGGCCAGTGCGCCATCGCAAGCCCCTGATCTGCAAGAGCCCGTCCCTGCACAAGAGCCTGAGGTAAAACCGAAAGCTGCAGAAGCAAAAGCCGCCGCGCCCGTTTCCGAATCCGCCCCCTCGTCGAGTGATAAAGCGTAAACATGGCAGTAGATGATACTCAACCACTTATTACGCACCTCATTGAGCTGCGTAAGCGTCTGTTAAACTGCATTATTGCCGTTTTCCTGATTTTCTTGTGCCTGGTCTATTTCGCTAACGACATCTATCAGGTTGTCTCCGCGCCGTTGATTAAGCAGATGCCGCTGGGTGCAACGATGATTGCCACCGATGTGGCGTCGCCGTTCTTCACGCCAATCAAGCTGACCTTCTGGGTCTCGCTGATTGCGTCTGCGCCGGTGATTCTTTACCAGGTGTGGGCGTTTGTGGCGCCAGCGCTCTACAAACATGAACGTAAGCTGGTGATCCCACTGCTGGTCTCCAGTTCGCTGCTGTTTTATATCGGCATGGCTTTTGCCTACTTCGTCGTCTTCCCGCTGGCCTTTGGCTTCCTGACGCACACCGCGCCGGAAGGGGTGCAGGTCTCGACGGACATCGCCAGCTACCTAAGCTTTGTGATGGCGCTGTTTATGGCGTTCGGCGTGGCCTTCGAGGTGCCGGTCGCGATCGTCCTGCTCTGCTGGATGGGCGTCACCACGCCGGAAGATCTGCGTAAGAAACGCCCTTATATGCTGGTGGGCGCGTTCGTGGTCGGGATGTTGCTGACGCCGCCGGATGTCTTCTCGCAAACCCTGCTGGCGATACCGATGTACTGCCTGTTTGAGGTTGGCGTGTTCTTCTCGCGCTTCTATGTGGGCAAACGTCGCTCACGGGATGACGAAGAAGATGAGCCAGAGAATCCGACAGAAGAGTAAAACCAGCCGCCCGACAGGGCGGTTGTCATATGGGAGAGAGCATGTTTGATATCGGTTTAAATCTGACCAGTTCGCAGTTTGCCAAAGATCGTGATGAGGTGGTGGCGCGTGCCTTTGCCGCGGGCGTCAACGGGCTGTTGCTGACGGGCACCAACCTTCAGGAAAGCGAGCATGCGCAGCAGCTGGCGCAAGGCTTTGAGCACTGCTGGTCAACCGCTGGCGTACATCCTCACGACAGTAGCCACTGGAATGATGAAAGCGCCGGGACGCTGTATGCGCTGGCGAAAACACCAGAGGTGGTGGCGATTGGCGAATGTGGTCTCGATTTTAACCGCAACTTTTCTACTCCTGCCGAGCAGGAGAAGGCGTTTACCGCGCAGCTGGCACTGGCGGCAGAACTCGGGATGCCGGTGTTTATGCATTGCCGCGACGCCCACGAACGTTTTCTGACGCTGCTGGAACCCTGGCTGGATAAGCTGCCTGGCGCGGTGCTGCACTGCTTTACCGGCTCACGCCAGGAGGCTATTGAGTGTCTGGATCGCGGGCTGTATCTGGGCATAACCGGCTGGGTGTGCGATGAACGACGTGGACTGGAGCTGCGCGAGCTGCTGCCGGTTATTCCTGCCGATCGGCTGTTAGTCGAAACGGATGCACCGTACCTTCTGCCGCGCGACATGCGGCCCAAACCTGCCTCACGACGCAACGAACCGGCTTATCTTGGCCATATCGTGGAGCGGATCGCCCACTGGCGGGGCGAAGAATTGCAGTGGCTGGACGCACAGACGGATGAAAACGTTCGTCGCCTGTTCGGCGTGACGTTTTAAACCTTGCGGAATTCGGTATTCTTGACGCTCTGACGTACCTGTTTATTAAGGAAGTTCAGCAGCAGCATGGAGCGCGCTTCGCCGTCTGGCTCGGCAAATATTGCCTCAAACCCTTCGAATGCCCCTTCGGTGATAACAACGCTATCGCCGGGGAACGGCGTTTCAGGGTCGGTAATATCTTCCGGCTGTTTGTAGACAGAAAGCTGATGTATCACCGTCGACGGCACGGTGGCCGGATGCGCGCCAAAGCGCACGAAGTGGCTGACACCCCGCGTGGCATTGATGGTGGTGGTGTGGATCACTTCCGGGTCGAATTCGACGAAAAGGTAGTTAGGGAACAGCGGCTCACTGACTGTTGTACGCTTGCCGCGCAGCATTTTTTCGAGCGTAATAACAGGCATCAGACAATTGACTGCCTGACGCTCAAGATGTTCCTGCGCACGCTGAATTTGCCCGCGTTTGCAATACAGTAAATACCAGGCTTGCATAATCACTCTTTCCCTTTGTTCGCGGCGCAAGCATATCAAAACCCCGAAGGGATCGCTAAGGTGATTATAATGGCCGAAAGCGGAAGTTGAGGCAGAACTTCACGCTTATTTAACAAAATTACAGCGTCATGATGACGAACGCCGTATAATGAAGCGCTTACAGAGAGGCCATGACTAACTGCATGAAATACCACGATCTACGCGACTTCCTGGCGCTGCTGGAAAAGCAGGGCGAACTCAAACGCATTACGCTCCCTGTTGATCCTTATCTGGAAATGACAGAAATCGCTGACCGCACCCTGCGTGCCGGTGGCCCCGCGTTGCTGTTTGAAAATCCAAAAGGTTATTCCATGCCGGTGCTCTGCAACCTCTTCGGCACGCCTAAGCGTGTGGCGATGGGGATGGGCCAGGAAGATGTCAGTGCGCTGCGTGAAGTCGGTAAACTGCTGGCATTCCTGAAAGAGCCAGAGCCGCCGAAAGGCTTCCGCGATCTGTTCGACAAACTGCCGCAGTTTAAGCAGGTGTTGAATATGCCAACCAAACGCCTGCGCGGTGCACCGTGCCAGCAGAAAATCCTCGAAGGCGATGCCGTCGATTTGACCAAAATCCCAATCATGCAGTGCTGGCCTGAAGATGCCGCGCCGCTGATCACCTGGGGTTTGACGGTTACCCGTGGCCCGCATAAAGAGCGTCAGAATCTCGGTATTTATCGCCAGCAGCTGATTGGCAAAAACAAACTGATTATGCGCTGGCTGTCGCATCGCGGCGGTGCGCTTGATTTCCAGGAGTGGTGTGCGGCGCATCCGGGCGAGCGTTTCCCGGTTTCAGTGGCGCTCGGTGCCGATCCGGCGACCATTCTCGGCGCCGTGACGCCGGTGCCTGATACATTGTCGGAATACGCTTTCGCAGGCCTGCTGCGCGGCACCAAAACGGAAGTGGTGAAGTGTATTTCTAACGATCTGGAAGTGCCTGCCAGCGCGGAAATCGTGCTTGAAGGCTATATCGAACAGGGCGAGCTGGCACCGGAAGGGCCTTATGGTGACCATACGGGATACTACAATGAAGTGGATAGCTTCCCGGTGTTTACCGTTACGCACATTACGCAGCGTGAAGATGCGATTTATCACTCGACCTATACCGGCCGTCCGCCGGATGAGCCTGCTGTATTAGGCGTCGCGCTGAATGAAGTGTTTGTACCGATTCTGCAAAAGCAGTTCCCGGAAATTGTCGATTTCTATCTGCCGCCAGAAGGGTGTTCTTACCGCCTGGCGGTGGTGACGATGAAGAAACAGTACGCAGGTCACGCCAAGCGCGTGATGATGGGCGTGTGGTCATTCCTGCGCCAGTTTATGTATACCAAATTTGTTATTGTCTGTGATGACGACGTCAATGCCCGCGACTGGAATGACGTTATCTGGGCCATCACCACGCGTATGGACCCGGCGCGCGACACGGTGTTAGTGGAAAATACACCGATTGATTATCTGGATTTTGCCTCGCCGGTTTCTGGGCTTGGTTCAAAAATGGGACTGGATGCCACCAATAAATGGCCCGGCGAAACTGAGCGTGAATGGGGTCGCCCGATTAAAAAAGATCCTGAAGTGACCGCGCGAATTGACGCGATTTGGGACGAGTTGGCCATATTGAATGACGGTAAGCCCGAGTCTGACCGTTAAGCCCTATAGACTTCCCGACAGAGAGAGCGAATGACAACCTTAAGCTGTAAAGTGACCTCGGTAGATGCTATCACCGACACCGTATATCGCGTCCGTTTGGTTCCGGAGGCGGCGTTCTCTTTCCGCGCTGGCCAATATTTGATGGTGGTGATGGATGAACGTGATAAGCGCCCTTTCTCTATGGCGTCTACGCCAGCGGAGCAGGAATTTATTGAGCTGCATATTGGTGCGTCAGAGCTTAATTTGTATGCCATGGCGGTGATGGACCGTATTCTGAAAGAGCGTGAAATCGATGTCGATATCCCGCACGGCGAAGCCTGGCTGCGTGAAGACGAAGATCGTCCGCTGATTCTGATTGCCGGGGGAACGGGCTTCTCCTATGTGCGTTCGATTCTGCTGACTGCGCTGGCGCAAAATCCGGACCGCGACATCACCATCTACTGGGGCGGTCGCGAAGAGAAACATCTCTACGATCTTTCCGAGCTGGAAGCACTGAGCGTAACGCACCCGAATCTGCGCGTTGAGCCTGTGGTTGAGCAGCCGGAAGAGGGCTGGCGCGGGCGCTCAGGTACGGTGCTGACAGCAGTATTGCAGGATCACGGGACGCTCGCCGGACACGATATCTATATTGCCGGGCGTTTTGAGATGGCGAAGATTGCTCGCGACCTGTTCTGCCATGAGCGTGATGCGCGGGAAGATCGCCTGTTCGGCGATGCGTTTGCGTTTATCTAAATAAAAAACCCGCCCCTGACAGGCGGGAAAAACGGCAACTAAATCATTTATTCTGTTACAGGCCGGGGAGCGAAACGCCCCCGGCTTTCTCATTACACCCGCTCAAACACCGTCGCGATCCCCTGACCCAACCCGATACACATCGTCGCCAGACCAAACTGAGCGTCTTTGCGTTCCATCAGGTTGATAAGCGTGGTGCTGATACGCGCGCCCGAACAACCCAGCGGATGACCCAGCGCGATCGCGCCGCCGTTGAGGTTGATCTTCTCGTCGATCTGCTCCATCAGCCCCAGATCTTTAATGCACGGCAGGATCTGCGCGGCGAACGCTTCATTCATCTCAAACAGGTCGATATCGCTGGCTGTCAGACCGGCTTTTTTCAGCGCCAGTTTTGACGCCGGAACCGGGCCGTAACCCATAATCGAGGGATCGCAGCCCACTACGGCCATGGAACGGACGCGAGCGCGCAGCTTCAGGCCTAACTCGCGAGCGCGGCTTTCGCTCATCACCAGCATCGCCGCAGCACCGTCGGAAAGGGCAGAGGATGAGCCTGCCGTCACCGTGCCGGTCACCGGGTCAAACGCCGGACGCAGCGTGGAAAGCGCTTCGACGGTGGTTTCCGGGCGGATCACTTCGTCGAAGTAGAACTGTTTCAGTACGCCGTCAGCGTCGTGGCCGCCGGTCGGGAGGATTTCATTTTTAAAGGCGCCGGACTGCGTGGCAGCCCAGGCGCGGGCATGAGATCGCGCAGCAAAGGCGTCCTGCATTTCGCGGCTGATGCCATGCATGCGGGAGAGCATTTCGGCGGTCAGTCCCATCATGCCCGCGGCTTTCGCCACGTTACGGCTCATGCCTGGGTGGAAATCGACGCCGTGGCTCATCGGCACGTGGCCCATGTGCTCGACGCCACCGACCATACAGACCTGCGCATCGCCGGTCATGATCATGCGAGCCGCATCGTGCAGCGCCTGCATCGACGAACCGCACAGACGGTTGACGGTGACCGCCGGAACCGAATGCGGGATTTCGGCCAGCAAGGAAGCGTTACGGGCGATGTTAAAACCCTGCTCAAGTGTTTGCTGTACACAGCCCCAGTAAATATCATCCAGCGCAGCCGCTTCCAGCGCAGGATTACGCGCCAGCAGACTACGCATCAGGTGCGCGGAGAGATCTTCCGCGCGCACGTTGCGGAATGCGCCGCCCTTCGAACGGCCCATCGGGGTGCGAATTGCATCGACAATGACAACCTGTTCCATTGTGACTCCTTAAGCCGTTTTCAGCTCGCCAACCGGACGGGCAGGCGCAACTGGGGGATAGTACGGTTCGTTATGACGCGCTTTATTACGCAGGCCTTCCGGCACGTCATACAACGCCCCGAGATGCTGATAGTGCTGCGCCATGTCGAGATACTTCGCGCTGCCGAGCGTATCCAGCCAGCGGAACGCACCGCCGTGGAACGGAGGGAAGCCGAGGCCGTAGACCAGCGCCATATCTGCTTCTGCCGGGCTGGCGATGATGCCTTCTTCCAGACAACGCACTACTTCGTTGACCATCGGGATCATCATGCGGGCGATAATCTCTTCGTCGCTGAAATCACGTTTTGCCTGGCTGACGCCAGCCAGCAGATCTTCAACGGCAGCATCGTCCTCTTTCTTCGGCTTGCCTTTGCTGTCTTCTTTATAACGCCAGAAACCCAGACCGTTTTTCTGCCCAAAGCGACTGGCGTCGAACAGTGCATCGATGGCGTCGCGATAATCTTTCTGCATCCGCTGTGGGAAACCCGCGGCCATCACAGCCTGCGCATGGTGCGCTGTATCAATGCCGACCACGTCCAGCAGATACGCCGGGCCCATTGGCCAGCCGAATACTTTTTCCATCACTTTGTCGACTTTGCGGAAATCCGCGCCGTCGCGCAGCAGCTGGCTGAATCCGGCAAAGTACGGGAAGAGCACGCGGTTGACGAAGAAGCCTGGGCAGTCGTTCACCACAATCGGGGTTTTGCCCATTTTGCTGGCCCACGCCACCACTTTGGCAATGGTTTCGTCGGAGGTTTTTTCCCCGCGAATCACTTCGACCAGCGGCATACGATGGACCGGGTTAAAGAAGTGCATGCCGCAGAAGTTTTCCGGGCGCTTCAGAACGCTTGCCAGTTCGCCAATCGGAATGGTCGAGGTATTGGACGCCAGAACCGTATCCGGGCGCACTTTCTCTTCCGTTTCTGCCAGTACCGCTTTTTTCACTTTCGGGTTTTCGACGACCGCTTCAACGACGATGTCCACGCGATCAAAACCGGTGTACTCCAGCGTTGGCTGAATGGTTGAGATCACACCCGACAGCTTCAGACCGTCAATTTTGCCGCGCTCAAGCTGTTTGTTGAGCAGCTTGGCCGCTTCGTTCATGCCCAGCGTCAGGGATTTCTCGTTGATATCTTTCATCACTACCGGCACGCCTTTCCAGGCCGACTGGTAGGCAATCCCACCGCCCATAATGCCTGCGCCGAGTACCGCCGCGTGTTTTGGCGTTTCAACGTTTTTGGTGAGTTGTTTGGCTTTCCCTTTCACGTACTGATCGTTGAGGAAAATGCCGACCAGCGCACGCGCTTCGCTGGTGTGCGCCAGTGGCACGAAGCTTTGGTTTTCTAATTTAAGCGCGTCATCGCGGCCAAAGCGTGCGGCGGCTTCAATGGTTTTGACGGCGGTGATCGGTGCCGGATAGTGTTTTCCGGCGGTCTGCATCACCATGCCTTTGGCAATGGTAAAGCTCATGGTGGCTTCAATTTTGCTGAGTTTCAGCGGCTCAAGTTTCGGCTGGCGTTTGGCTTTCCAGTCGAGATCGCCATTGATCGCCTGACGCAGAATGCTGATCGCACCGTCGCGCAGTTTTTCCGGCTTCACGATGCCGTCAATCAGGCCAATTTTCAGCGCCTGATCTGCGCCTACGTCTTTACCTGCAGCAATAATTTCCAACGCGCTGTCGGCGCCCAACATGCGTGGCATACGTACGGAACCGCCAAAGCCCGGCATGATGCCCAGCTTGGTTTCCGGCAGGCCGATGCGCAGGTCCGGCGTGGCGAGACGATAGTCTGTCGCCAGCACGCATTCGCAGCCGCCGCCCAGCGCGTAGCCGTTGACGGCAGAGATCGTGGGAACAGGAAGGTCTTCCAGGCGGTTAAAGACGCTGTTGGCAAAATGCAGCCACTGGCTGAGCTGTTCTTCCGGCACCTGGAACAGGGAGAGGAACTCGGTGATGTCGGCACCGACAATAAAGGCGGCTTTCTCAGAACGCAGCAGCAGCCCTTTCAAATCAGATTGGTTTTCGAGGACATCCAGCGCGTGGCCGAGGCTGGCCACCGTCGCGGTGTCGAGTTTGTTGACTGAGCCGGGGGCATCGAACACCAGTTCGGCGATGCCATCTTCCAGCCAGTCTACGTACAGGGTGTCGCCTTTGTAGAGCATGTCAGTCTCCTGAATCCAGCAATTGGATCTGGTCATACCAGATGAAGTCGAGTGTGGAATTTATGTTAATAAAATGCAAATCACTCATTAAATAAATGCTGCATTGATCACGCTCGGTGGAAATGACGCAGTAAAAGCGAGGTGTGCTAAGATGCGAAGACTTGAGCTCAATAAAGAAAGGAAGAATGATGGACTCACTGGCCTCACTTTATAAAAATCATATTGTTACGTTACAGGAACGTACCCGCGATGTACTGGCCCGCTTTAAGCTCGATGCGCTGCTTATTCACTCTGGTGAGCTGGTCAACGTCTTCCTGGATGACCATCCGTATCCCTTCAAGGTAAATCCGCAGTTCAAAGCCTGGGTGCCGGTGACGCAGGTTCCCAACTGCTGGCTGCTGGTGGATGGCGTGAACAAGCCGAAACTGTGGTTCTATCTGCCGGTCGATTACTGGCACAACGTGGAGCCGCTGCCGACCAGCTTCTGGACCGAAGAAGTGGATGTGATTGCCCTGCCAAAAGCCGACGGTATCGGCAGCCAGCTGCCTGCTGCGCGTGGCAACATCGGGTATATTGGTCCGGTGCCGGAGCGTGCTCGGGGTCTGGATATTCCTGCGGATAACATCAACCCGAAAGGCGTGATTGATTATCTGCACTATTACCGTTCGTATAAGACCGACTATGAACTCTCCTGTATGCGCGAAGCGCAGAAAACGGCGGTGAACGGTCATCAGGCGGCCCAGGAAGCCTTCCTTTCCGGGATGAGCGAGTTCGACATTAATCAGGCGTACCTGACGGCGACCGGTCATCGCGATACGGACGTGCCTTACAGCAACATCGTGGCGCTGAATGAGCATGCTTCCGTGCTGCACTATACAAAACTGGATCACCGCGTGCCGGCCGAGATGCGCAGTTTCCTGCTGGATGCGGGCGCCGAATACAACGGTTATGCAGCCGATCTGACCCGTACCTGGGCGGCGAATGCCGATACGGATTTCGCGCAGCTGATCAAAGATGTGAATGACGAACAGCTGGCGCTTATCAGCACCCTGAAGGCGGGTACCAGCTACGTCGATTACCACGTTCAATTCCATCAGCGCATCGCCAAACTGCTGCGTAAACACCAGATTTTGACAGATATGAGCGAAGAGGCGATGGTGGAAAACGATCTCACCGGGCCGTTCATGCCGCACGGGATTGGTCATCCGCTGGGCCTGCAGGTTCATGATGTGGCTGGCTTTATGCAGGATGATACCGGCACGCATCTGGCCGCGCCGTCGAAGTATCCTTACCTGCGCTGCACCCGTGTGCTGCAACCGCGCATGGTGCTGACCATTGAGCCAGGCATTTACTTCATCGACTCTCTGCTGCAGCCGTGGCGTGAAGGCCCGTTCAGCAAACACTTCAACTGGCAGAAAATTGAAGCGCTGAAGCCGTTTGGTGGCATTCGTATCGAAGATAACGTGGTGATTCACGAAAACAGCATCGAGAACATGACGCGAGATCAGAAACTGGCGTGATGGACAGCTGGCTGATACCGGCTGAGCCGGTCACCTTCGTTGAAGAGATCAAAAAGAGCCGCTTTATCACGCTGCTGGCCCATACGGACGGCGTGGAGGCGGCGAAAGCCTTTGTTGAATCTGTTCGCGCAGACCATCCTGTTGCCCGCCACCACTGCGTGGCGTGGGTCGCCGGTCCGCCGAATGATTCGCAACAGCTTGGCTTTTCTGATGATGGTGAGCCCGCAGGAACAGCGGGTAAACCGATGCTCTCTCAGTTGATGGGAAGCGGCGTCGGGGAGATCACCGCCGTGGTGGTTCGCTACTACGGCGGCATCCTGTTAGGAACCGGTGGGCTGGTAAAAGCCTACGGCGGAGGAGTGCAGCAGGCGCTTAATCTGTTGCAGACGGTCCGCAAAACGCCACTTACCGAATATACTTTGTTGTGTGATTACGCTCAGTTATCTGGCATCGAAACGCTGCTTAAAAACGTTAACGGCGTGATTGTGCAGAGTGATTACCAGGCGACGGTACAATTACGCGTGGCGCTTCCTCAGGCGGAACTGGCGGCTTTTTCAGCAAAACTGGCTGATTTTAGTCGTGGTGCGTTGCAATTACTGCCGATTGAAGAATAATCCCCACCTTACTTTTTGAATACCAAAGGAACGGCAGAGATGCATTTTCGTGCCATAACCCGAATTGTTGGACTGCTGGTCATACTCTTTTCCGGGACGATGATCCTCCCAGGGCTGGTAGCGCTTATCTATCGGGACGGCGCGGGGCGCGCGTTCACGCAGACCTTTTTCGCCGCGCTGGTGATTGGCTCAATTCTCTGGTGGCCTAACCGTCGTGAGAAGGGCGAGCTGAAGTCCCGCGAGGGCTTTCTGATTGTAGTGCTGTTCTGGACCGTGCTGGGGAGCGTGGGTGCGCTGCCGTTTATCTTCGCGGAACAGCCGAATCTGACCGTGACCGACGCGTTTTTTGAATCCTTTTCCGGGTTAACGACCACGGGGGCGACCACGCTGGTGGGGCTGGACTCGCTACCGCATGCCATTCTCTTTTATCGCCAGATGCTGCAATGGTTCGGCGGTATGGGGATCATTGTCCTCGCCGTGGCGATTCTCCCGATACTGGGCGTCGGTGGTATGCAGCTCTATCGTGCTGAAATGCCAGGCCCCCTGAAAGATAATAAGATGCGTCCGCGTATTGCCGAGACGGCAAAAACGCTCTGGTTCATCTACGTGTTACTGACCGTCGCGTGTGCGCTGGCCCTGTGGTTTGCCGGGATGCCTGCCTTCGATGCGATTGGCCACAGCTTCTCTACGATTGCGATTGGAGGGTTCTCGACCCACGACGCCAGCGTGGGCTATTTCGATAGCCCGACTATCAACACCATTATTGCTATCTTCCTGCTGATCTCCGGCTGTAACTACGGCCTGCATTTCTCTTTATTGAGTGGGCGCAGCCTAAGGGTCTACTGGCGCGATCCAGAGTTCAGAATGTTTATCGGCGTGCAACTGACGCTGGTCATCATCTGTACGCTGGTGCTGTGGTTCCACGATGTATACAGCTCGGCCGTGATGACCCTTAACCAGGCTTTCTTCCAGGTGGTGTCGATGGCTACGACGGCGGGCTTTACCACGGACAGCATTGCCCGCTGGCCGCTGTTCCTGCCGGTACTGCTTCTGTGCTCTGCTTTTATCGGCGGCTGTGCGGGGTCCACGGGCGGGGGCCTGAAGGTCATCCGTATTCTGCTGCTGTTCAAACAGGGCAACCGTGAACTGAAACGTCTGGTACACCCGAATGCGGTTTATAGCATTAAGCTTGGCAACCGCGCGCTGCCGGAACGTATTCTCGAAGCGGTGTGGGGCTTCTTTTCTGCCTACGCGCTGGTCTTTATCGTCAGCATGCTGGCGATTATCGCCACCGGCGTTGATGATTTCTCGGCGTTTGCTTCCGTAGTAGCAACGCTCAATAACCTTGGGCCGGGACTTGGCGTGGTGGCGGATAACTTTGCCAGCATGAACCCGGTAGCGAAGTGGATCCTGATTGCCAATATGCTGTTCGGGCGTCTTGAAGTATTCACATTGCTGGTGCTGTTCACCCCAACATTCTGGCGCGAGTAAGGATCTAGCTGGTGAAAACACTCATTTTATTTTCGACACGAGATGGTCAGACGCGTGAGATCGCCTTTTATCTGGCGTCTGAATTGAAAGAGCAGGGCGTTTACGCTGATGTGGTGAATCTCAATCGGACGGAAGAGATTCACTGGCAGGATTACGATCGCGTGGTGATTGGCGCTTCTATTCGTTATGGCCATTTCCATCCTGCGCTGGATCGCTTTGTGAAAAAACATCTGGCGACATTAAACAGCCTGCCCGGTGCGTTCTATTCAGTGAACCTGGTTGCACGTAAAGCGGAGAAACGCACGCCGCAGACCAACAGCTATACGCGTAAGTTTTTATTGAACTCGCCGTGGCAGCCAGAACGCTGTGCTGTGTTTGCGGGCGCGCTGCGTTATCCACGCTATAGCTGGTATGACCGCTTTATGATCCGCCTCATTATGAAGATGACCGGGGGGGAGACGGATACCCGTAAAGAAGTGGTTTATACGGACTGGCCGCAGGTAGCCAGTTTTGCGCGGGAAATCGCACAATTAACGGTCGATTCGCGGGTTTAATCGACGGTGAGTTTGAAAAATAAGCGAACGATAACTTTTTTCGATTTTATGCTTGTCACCCCAGAATAACTCCCTATAATGCGCCTCCACTGACACGGAACAACGGCATACACGCCGCCGGGTTAGCGGGGTTCAGAGATGAACACCAACAGAGATAAGCGAAAATAAAGCTTGACTCTGAAGCGGGAAGGCGTAATATGCACACCCCGCGCCGTTGAGAAAAACGAAGCGGCACTGCTCTTTAACAATTTATCAGACAATCTGTGTGGGCACTCAAAGTGACATGGATTCTAAACGTCGCAAGACGCTAAATGAATACCAAAGTCTCTG
>NZ_PKFT01000012.1:0-85801 GCF_002870005.1 Lelliottia sp. F153
GGCGGCTTTAGCGCGGTGGTCCCACCTGACCCCATGCCGAACTCAGAAGTGAAACGCCGTAGCGCCGATGGTAGTGTGGGGTCTCCCCATGTGAGAGTAGGGAACTGCCAGGCATCAATTAAGTGAAAAGGCCATCCGCAAGGATGGCCTTTTTGCGTTTTTGTCCTTTCTTATTTGTTCCTCTGCTTCCCTCCGTGAAACTTTCTCACCTTCCTCTTACAGACTCGACATTCGCACGATTCCTGGGTATTGTCAGCTATCTGGATGTCTAAACGTTTATACGTATGCTGTGAGGATATAAGGTTATGCCGATTAGGGTGCAGGACGAGCTGCCAGCCGTTAATTTCTTGCGTGAAGAGAATGTCTTCGTGATGAAGGCCTCGCGCGCGACAGGTCAGGAAATTCGTCCACTTAAGGTTCTCATCCTGAACCTGATGCCCAAAAAGATTGAGACGGAAAACCAGTTCCTGCGCCTGCTCTCCAACTCCCCGCTGCAGGTGGACATCCAGCTGCTGCGCGTCGATGCCCGTGAATCGCGCAACACACCGTCCGAGCATCTGAATAACTTCTACTGCAACTTCGAAGATATCCGTAACGACAACTTCGATGGTCTGATCGTCACGGGTGCACCGCTGGGCCTGGTTGAGTTCAACGACGTGGCCTACTGGCCGCAGATCAAACAGGTACTTGAGTGGGCCAAAGATCACGTCACTTCAACGCTCTTTGTCTGTTGGGCGGTACAAGCGGCACTGAATATTCTCTACGGCATCCCGAAGCAAACCCGCACGGAAAAGCTGTCTGGCGTTTACGAACACCACATTCTCCATCCTCATGCGTTGCTGACGCGTGGTTTTGACGACTCTTTCCTCGCACCTCACTCGCGCTACGCAGATTTCCCGGCCGCGCTGATTCGTGATTACACGGATCTCGAGATCCTGGCCGAAACGGAAGATGGCGACGCCTATCTGTTCGCCAGTAAAGACAAACGTATCGCCTTTGTGACGGGACATCCGGAATACGATGCGCATACCCTGGCCAGCGAGTTTTTCCGCGATGTGGAAGCGGGGTTAACCCCGGAAGTGCCGTACAACTATTTCCCGAAAAACGATCCGCAAAACACGCCAAGAGCAACCTGGCGCAGCCATGGCAATTTGCTGTTTACTAACTGGCTCAACTATTACGTCTATCAGATCACGCCATACGATCTGCGCCACATGAATCCGACGTTAGATTAATCCTCTGCGCAGAACGATCCTAAAGCGTTTCAGCATTCCAGATCAGGCACCTTCGGGTGCCTTTTTTATTTCCGAAAAACCCTTCATCCGTTAAATAATTTTTAATCTCTTCATAATCAACAAGATAAGAACAATGTTTAATTAAAATGGAAATTGTTTTTGATTTTAGAAAAATAATGGATAGTCTTAAATCTGCTGAGCGAAAACCACACAACGATCTTTCGCTCGCAGTGGGGGACGTTTTTTTGGATCTTTGATGAGGAGCAGAGAAATGAATCAACAGGCAACGACTACCGATGAACTGACGTTTAACCAGCCCTATGGTGAGCTGGAACAGCAGGTTCTGACGCCAGACGCCGTCGAGTTTCTGACTGAGCTGGTGACGCGCTTTGCACCGAAGCGCAATAAACTGCTGGCGGCTCGTATTCAGCAACAGCAGGACATCGATAACGGTAAGCTTCCAGACTTCATTTCGGAAACTGCTTCCATTCGTAACTCAGCCTGGAAAATCCGTGGTATTCCGCAGGATTTACAGGATCGTCGCGTCGAAATCACCGGCCCGGTTGAGCGTAAAATGGTGATTAACGCTATGAATGCTAATGTAAAAGTGTTCATGGCAGACTTCGAAGATTCACTGGCGCCAGACTGGCGTAAAGTGATCGAGGGGCAAATCAACCTGCGCGATGCGGTCAATGGCACTATCAGCTACACCAATGAAGCCGGAAAAATCTATCAGCTGAAACCCAATCCGGCCGTGCTGATTTGCCGTGTGCGCGGCCTGCATTTGCCTGAAAAGCACGTCACGTGGCGCAACGAAGCCATTCCCGGCAGCCTGTTTGATTTTGCGCTCTACTTCTTCCACAACCATAAAAGCCTGCTGGCAAAAGGGAGTGGCCCTTATTTTTACCTGCCAAAAACGCAGTCATGGCAGGAAGCGGCCTGGTGGAGCGAGGTATTTAGCTACGCGGAAGATCGCTTCAATCTGCCGCGCGGCACCATCAAAGCCACCCTGCTGATCGAAACGCTGCCGGCAGTGTTCCAGATGGATGAAATCCTGCACGCCCTGCGCGACCACATCGTCGGCCTGAATTGTGGGCGCTGGGATTACATCTTCAGCTACATCAAAACCCTGAAAAATTATCCAGACCGTGTGCTACCCGATCGCCAGGCGGTCACTATGGACAAGCCTTTCCTGAGTGCCTACTCACGCCTGCTGATCAAGACCTGCCATAAACGCGGTGCGTTCGCGATGGGGGGGATGGCGGCCTTTATTCCGAGTAAAGATGCCGAGCGCAATAATCAGGTGCTGACCAAAGTGAAGGCGGATAAAGAGCTTGAAGCCCGCAACGGCCACGATGGCACCTGGGTTGCCCATCCGGGCCTGGCGGATACGGCGATGGAGGTTTTCAACAGCGTACTGGGTGAGAACAAAAATCAGCTTTTCGTTACCCGCGAAGACGACGCACCTGTCTCAGCTGAAGAACTGCTGATGCCGTGCGAGGGCGAGCGAACTGAAGCAGGCATGCGCGCCAATATTCGCGTTGCGGTCCAGTACATCGAAGCATGGATCTCGGGCAATGGCTGCGTCCCGATTTACGGCCTGATGGAAGATGCCGCCACGGCGGAGATCTCCCGTACCTCCATCTGGCAGTGGATCCACCACCAGAAAACGCTCAATAACGGCACACCGGTCACTAAATCCCTGTTCCGCCAGATGCTTGCCGAGGAGATGCGGGTGATTCAGGACGAGCTGGGCGAACACCGCTTCAGCAGTGGCCGTTTTGACGATGCCGCGCGTCTGATGGAGCAAATCACGACGTCTGAAGAATTAATCGACTTCCTTACTTTGCCCGGCTATCGCCTGCTGGCCTAACTACCCAGGCTATTTTGTTCGCCATTTTGGCCCAGGCAGTGCTCAGAATCCCTTTGGTTCTAGCGCTGGCCGTGACCAAACTGCCTTCACCAATAACGCCTGGGAAGCCAGGACGATAATATGGAGCATCTGCACATGAAAACCCGTACCCAACAAATCGAAGAATTACAAAAAGAGTGGACTCAACCGCGCTGGGAAGGCATCAACCGCCCGTACAGCGCAGAGGAAGTGGTGAAACTGCGCGGTTCGGTCAACCCGGAATGCACGCTGGCGCAGCTCGGTGCCGCAAAAATGTGGCGTCTGCTGCACGGCGAATCGAAAAAAGGGTATATCAACAGCCTCGGTGCGTTGACCGGTGGCCAGGCGTTGCAGCAGGCGAAAGCGGGGATTGAAGCGGTCTATCTCTCCGGCTGGCAGGTGGCGGCCGACGCCAACCTGGCCTCCAGTATGTATCCGGATCAGTCGCTCTATCCGGCCAACTCCGTACCCTCGGTGGTCGATCGGATCAACAACACTTTTCGTCGTGCGGATCAGATCCAGTGGGCATCCGGCATTGAGCCAAACGATCCGCGTTTCGTGGACTACTTCCTGCC
The DNA here is from genome assembly GCF_002870005.1 of Lelliottia sp. F153. Classification (NCBI taxonomy): domain Bacteria; kingdom Pseudomonadati; phylum Pseudomonadota; class Gammaproteobacteria; order Enterobacterales; family Enterobacteriaceae; genus Lelliottia; species Lelliottia sp. F153. The sequence continues at coordinate 3,702 of NZ_PKFT01000012.1, forward strand.
TATCGTGGCGGATGCCGAAGCAGGTTTTGGCGGCGTACTGAATGCGTTTGAGCTGATGAAATCAATGATTGAAGCCGGTGCAGCGGCGGTTCACTTTGAAGATCAGCTCGCGTCCGTGAAGAAGTGCGGCCATATGGGCGGCAAAGTGCTGGTGCCGACGCAAGAAGCGATCCAGAAACTGGTCGCCGCGCGTCTGGCGGCGGATGTTCTGGGCGTGCCGACCCTGGTTATCGCCCGTACCGATGCGGATGCGGCGGATCTGATTACCTCTGACTGCGACCCTTACGACAGCGAATTCATTACCGGTGAGCGCACCAGCGAAGGGTTCTACCGTACGCATGCGGGTATCGAGCAGGCTATCAGCCGCGGTCTGGCCTACGCCCCGTATGCCGACCTGGTGTGGTGCGAAACCTCCACGCCGGACCTGGCGCTGGCAAAACGCTTTGCCGATGCGATCCATGCTAAATATCCAGGCAAACTGCTGGCGTACAACTGCTCGCCGTCATTCAACTGGCAGAAGAATCTGGATGATAAAACCATTGCCAGCTTCCAGCAGCAACTCTCTGAGATGGGCTACAAATACCAGTTCATCACCCTCGCGGGTATCCACAGCATGTGGTTCAACATGTTCGATTTGGCCCACGCCTACGCGCAGGGTGAGGGCATGAAGCACTACGTGGAAAAAGTGCAGCAGCCAGAGTTTGCAGCCAGCAAAGAGGGCTACACCTTTGCCTCTCACCAGCAGGAAGTGGGCACAGGCTATTTCGACAACGTCACGACGATCATTCAGGGTGGCGCCTCATCGGTTACGGCGTTGACCGGTTCGACTGAAGAATCACAGTTCTGATGTTTTCCCCCTCTCCCCGCTGGGGAGAGGGCCGGGATGAGGGGAGCCTATGTCGCGTGGCCTGGAGTTACTGATTGCACAAACCATCCTGCAGGGCTTCGACGCGCAGTATGGCCGTTTTCTGGAAGTGACTTCAGGCGCGCAGCAGCGCTTCGAACACGCCGACTGGCACGCCGTACAGCAGGCGATGAAACAGCGTATCCATCTTTACGATCATCACGTGGGTCTGGTGGTCGAGCAGTTGCGCTGCATCACCGATGGCAAAAGCCCCGACGCCGATTTTCTGCTCCGCGTAAAAGAGCACTACACCCATCTGTTGCCGGATTACCCGCGCTTCGAGATTGCGGAGAGCTTTTTCAACTCCGTCTATTGCCGGTTATTTGACCACCGCTCGTTATCTCCTGAGCGGTTATTTATTTTCAGCTCTCAGCCTGAGCGTCGCTTTCGCACCATCCCGCGCCCGCTGGCGAAGGATTTCTTCCCCGAACACGGCTGGGAAAGTCTGTTGAGCAAAATGCTCTCGGATTTACCGCTGCGTTTGCCATGGCAAAACAAAACGCGCGACGTGGGCTATATCATCGCGCATCTGACGGACGCTTTCGGCACCGACGTTTTACAACGCAGCCATTTACAGGTGGCTAACGAACTGTTTTTCCGCAATAAAGCCGCCTGGCTGGTCGGGAAGTTGCTCACCCCCACGGCCACCATTCCCTTTCTGTTGCCGATCCATCGTACGGATGACGGCGAGCTTTTTGTCGATACCTGTCTGACAACCAGCGCCGAGGCGAGCATTGTCTTCGGCTTCGCCCGCTCCTATTTCATGGTTTATGCGCCACACCCCGCCGCGTTGGTGGAGTGGCTGCGCGAGCTGCTGCCGGTCAAAACCACCGCTGAGCTGTATATGGCGATTGGCTGCCAGAAGCACGCGAAAACTGAGAGCTATCGCGAATACCTGCACTACATCAGCAGTAGCGACGAGCAGTTCATCGAAGCGCCCGGAATCCGCGGGATGGTGATGCTGGTCTTCACGCTGCCGGGTTTTGATCGTGTGTTTAAGGTCATCAAAGATAAATTCGCGCCGCAGAAAGAGATGACGGCGGCGCACGTTCGCGCCTGCTATCAGCTGGTCAAAGAGCACGACCGCGTGGGGCGCATGGCCGACACTCAGGAGTTCGAAAACTTTGTGCTGGATAAACGGCAGATCGCGCCTGCGCTAATGACCCTGCTGATGCAGGAAGCGCCGGGCAAAATCACCGATCTGGGCGATAAGATTGCCATCAGCCATCTTTACATCGAACGCCGAATGGTTCCGCTTAATATCTGGCTGGAGCAGGTGGACGGCCAGGCGCTGCGTGATGCGATTGAAGAGTACGGCAACGCGATCCGCCAGCTCGCAGCGGCCAATATTTTTCCCGGCGATATGCTGTTTAAAAACTTTGGCGTGACGCGCCACGGGCGGGTGGTGTTCTACGATTACGATGAAATCTGCTACATGACCGAGGTGAATTTCCGCGATATCCCGGCTGCGCGCTATCCGGAAGATGAGCTGGCCAGCGAGCCGTGGTACAGCGTCTCGCCGGGCGATGTCTTCCCGGAGGAGTTTCGCCACTGGCTCTGTGCCGACCCGCGCATCGGGCCGTTATTTGCAGAGATGCACGAAGATCTGTTCCACGCCGACTACTGGCGCGGTCTGCAAACGCGCATCAAAAATGGTTACGTTGAAGATGTATACGCCTACCGCAGGCGGCAGCGTTTTAGCGTGCGGTGGTCAATGTAGTGTTTCCCCTCTCTGTTTAGGAGAGGGTATCAGGCCGCATTCAACCTTAGCGAATCCCACCATACGCCAGCGTCACTTCCTTCGCCGCTTTGATGACCAGCGCGCCCAGCTCGGTGACGCGGTCATCGGTCACGCGCGAGATCGGCCCAGAAATGGAGATCGCGGCGAAGGGTTCGCGGTGCTCATCAAAAATACACGCCGCGATACAGCGCAGACCCAGCGCATGTTCTTCATCATCAAACGAATAGCCGCGCTTGCGCGTCTGGGCCAAATCATCTTTCAGATGCAGCGGGGAAACCAGCGTGGCATGCGTATAGGCATGCAGCCCTTTGCGGTGCAGCAGGCCAGTGACTTGCTCCTCGCTGAGCTGCGACAGAAAGGCTTTCCCCGCCCCCGACGCATGCATCGGCAGCTTACCGCCAATGGGTGCGGACATCCGCATCAGCTGCGTACACTGCACCTGGTCAATAATAATCGCCTGATGGTCGCTCTGATCGAGCACCGCCAGGTTGACCGTCTCGCCAGAATCTTCCATCAGTTTGCGCAGGATCGGATGCACAATCGCCAGCAGATTACGGCTTTGCAAAAAGCTGCTGCCGACGATAAACGCATGGGCACCGACGGACCAGTGGCCCAGTTCACCCACCTGACGGACAAAGCCCAACTGCTGCATGGTGCTTAACAGACGGTGCGTGGTGGAGTTCGGCAGGCCTGCCTGCTGCGCCAGCTCGGTCAGGGCCACGCTGCTGTGGGATTCCGCGATCCATTCCAGCAGCTTTAATCCGCGTGTGAGCGACTGAACTTGTCCGCCTGGCGGCGCGGTGGTGGCAGCAGGTTTTCTGCCGCGTTTTGCGGGAACGGTAGCGACCATGACGGAATCCTTTTTCTGTATCGTGGAAATCATTTTCGTTTTATTTGGTGAATTTGCAACCGTTATCCTGACTGATCGGAGGAGTGATAGTGAACATGTCTCATGTTAACGCTACGTGACTTCTCCACCCTGCGAGATTATGCCAGTATGGACTGCTGGCCTTTTGGCCTTGTTGAGCGTTGTCGGGAGCGAGTGTGAGCAGCAAAGTAGATCAACTGCGTGCGCAGTTAAATGAACGAATTCTGGTGCTGGACGGCGGCATGGGCACCATGATCCAGAGCTATCGTCTGAGTGAGGACGATTTTCGCGGCGAGCGTTTCGCCGACTGGCCTTGCGACCTGAAAGGGAATAATGACCTGCTGGTGCTGAGTAAACCGGATGTCATCGCGGCCATTCATAACGCCTATTTTGAGGCGGGCGCGGACATCGTCGAAACCAATACCTTCAACTCGACAACCATCGCCATGGCGGATTACCAGATGGAATCCCTGTCGGCAGAAATCAATTTTGAGGCCGCCAGGCTGGCGCGCGCCTGCGCCGATGCATGGACGGCCCGCACGCCCGACAAACCGCGCTACGTCGCCGGGGTGCTTGGCCCCACCAACCGTACCGCCTCTATTTCACCGGACGTGAACGATCCGGCCTTCCGTAACGTGACCTTTGATCAGCTGGTCGAGGCCTATCGTGAATCCACCAAGGCGCTGGTGGAAGGGGGCTGCGATCTGATCATGATCGAAACGGTGTTCGACACCCTCAACGCGAAAGCTGCGATCTTTGCGGTGAAGGAAGAGATGGAAGCGCTGGGCGTCGATCTGCCGATTATGGTCTCGGGCACCATTACGGATGCCTCCGGGCGCACCCTTTCCGGTCAGACGACGGAAGCGTTTTACAACTCCCTGCGCCACGCGGATGCCCTCACATTTGGCCTCAACTGCGCCCTCGGCCCGGATGAACTGCGCCAGTACGTGCAGGAACTCTCCCGCATCGCCGAGTGCTACGTCACGGCGCACCCGAACGCCGGCCTGCCAAACGCCTTTGGCGAATACGATCTCGATGCAACGACGATGGCCGCGCAAATTCGGGAGTGGGCAGAATCGGGTTTCCTGAACATCGTCGGCGGCTGCTGCGGCACCACGCCGGAACATATCGCAGCCATGAGCAATGCCGTCGCAGGCTTGCCGCCGCGCCCGTTACCGACGCTGCCGGTGGCTTGTCGTCTGGCGGGCCTTGAGCCGCTGACCATCGCCGATGACAGCCTGTTTGTGAACGTCGGTGAACGAACTAACGTCACTGGTTCCGCTAAGTTCAAGCGGTTAATCAAAGAAGAAAAATACAGCGAAGCGCTGGACGTTGCCCGCCAGCAGGTGGAAAGCGGTGCGCAGATCATCGATATCAACATGGATGAAGGGATGCTCGACGCCGAAGCGGCGATGGTGCGTTTCCTGAATCTGATTGCCGGTGAGCCGGACATCGCCCGCGTGCCGATCATGATTGACTCCTCAAAGTGGGACGTCATCGAAAAAGGGCTGAAGTGCATTCAGGGCAAAGGCATCGTCAATTCTATCTCGATGAAAGAGGGGGTGGAGCCGTTCATTCATCACGCAAAACGGGTGCGCCGCTATGGCGCGGCCGTGGTGGTGATGGCGTTTGACGAAGTCGGCCAGGCCGATACCCGCGAACGCAAGATTGAGATATGCCGCCGCGCGTACAAGATCCTGACGGAAGAGGTCGGTTTCCCGCCAGAAGACATCATTTTCGACCCCAATATCTTTGCCGTCGCGACGGGTATCGAAGAGCACAACAACTACGCGCAGGACTTTATCGGCGCCTGCGAGGATATCAAACGCGAGCTGCCGCATGCGCTGATCTCCGGCGGTGTCTCCAACGTTTCATTCTCGTTCCGCGGTAACGATCCGGTTCGTGAAGCCATTCACGCCGTGTTCCTCTACTACGCTATCCGTAACGGCATGGATATGGGGATCGTCAACGCCGGACAGCTGGCGATTTATGACGACCTGCCCGCCGAGCTGCGCGACGCCGTGGAAGACGTGATCCTCAACCGCCGCGACGACTCCACTGAACGGATGCTGGAGCTGGCGGAGAAATATCGCGGCAGTAAAAGCGACGAAAGCGCCCAGGTTCAGCAGGCCGAGTGGCGCTCGTGGGACGTGAAAAAGCGTCTGGAATACTCGCTGGTCAAAGGCATTACCGAATTTATCGAACTCGATACCGAAGAGGCCCGCCAGCTCTCCGCTCGCCCGATTGAGGTGATCGAAGGGCCGCTGATGGACGGAATGAACGTGGTCGGCGACCTGTTTGGCGAGGGCAAAATGTTCCTGCCACAGGTGGTCAAATCCGCGCGCGTCATGAAACAGGCGGTGGCCTATCTCGAACCCTACATTGAAGCCAGCAAAGAAAAAGGGCAGACCAACGGCAAGATGGTAATCGCCACCGTCAAAGGCGACGTCCACGATATCGGCAAAAATATCGTCGGCGTGGTGCTGCAGTGCAATAACTACGAAATCATCGACCTCGGCGTGATGGTTCCGGCAGACAAAATTCTCAAAACCGCGCGCGAAGTGAATGCGGATTTGATCGGCCTTTCCGGGCTTATCACGCCGTCGCTGGACGAAATGGTCAACGTGGCGAAGGAGATGGAGCGCCAGGGCTTTACCATTCCGCTGCTGATTGGTGGTGCGACGACTTCAAAAGCGCACACTGCGGTGAAAATCGAGCAGAACTACAGCGGGCCGACGGTCTACGTACAGAACGCCTCACGCACCGTGGGGGTGGTGTCGGCCTTGCTCTCTGCGACCCAGCGCGATGAATTTGTCGCGAAAACCCGCAAAGAGTACGACACCGTTCGTATCCAGCATGGCCGTAAAAAACCGCGCACTCCGCCAGTGACACTGGCCGCCGCGCGGGAAAACGATCTGGCCTTCGACTGGGCAAGTTACACGCCGCCGGTGGCGCATCGCCTGGGCGTACAGGCGGTCACGGCGAACATCGAAACCCTGCGTAATTACATCGACTGGACGCCGTTCTTCATGACCTGGTCGCTGGCGGGAAAATACCCGCGCATTCTTGAAGATGAGGTGGTCGGTGAAGAGGCGCAGCGCCTGTTTAAAGACGCCAACGATCTGCTCGACCAGCTCAGCGCTGAAAAGAGCCTCAATCCGCGCGGCGTCGTGGGGCTGTTCCCGGCGAACCGCGTCGGGGATGACATCGAAATTTATCGCGATGAAACCCGCACTAACGTGCTGGCGGTGAGCCGTCATCTGCGCCAGCAAACCGAGAAAGTCGGGTTTGCCAACTACTGCCTGGCCGATTTCGTTGCACCAAAACTCAGCGGCAAAGCGGACTACATCGGCGCGTTCGCCGTTACCGGCGGGCTGGAAGAGGATGCTCTCGCCGAGGCTTACGAAGCACAGCACGATGACTACAACAAAATCATGGTGAAAGCGATTGCTGACCGCCTGGCAGAAGCCTTCGCTGAATACCTGCATGAGCGGGTGCGTAAAGTCCATTGGGGTTACGCGGCAAATGAAAACCTCAGCAACGAGGAGCTGATTCGCGAGAACTACCAGGGGATTCGCCCGGCACCGGGCTATCCGGCCTGTCCGGAGCACACGGAAAAGGGCACCATCTGGCAGTTGCTGGATGTGGAAACCCATACGGGCATGAAGCTTACCGAATCCTACGCCATGTGGCCGGGCGCGTCCGTCTCGGGCTGGTATTTCAGCCATCCTGACAGCAAATACTACGCGGTGGCGCAAATCCAGCGCGATCAGGTGGAAGACTATGCCCTGCGCAAAGGGATGAGTGTCTCAGAAGTAGAGCGCTGGCTGGCCCCGAATCTGGGCTACGACGCTGATTAACGTCACTTTTCCTTACAACTAACAGGGCGCTCATCGGGCGCCCTGTCTCTTTATTGCGTTTAAACCCTTATACTTAAGCAAGCTCAGGCTCATCGTAGGCTGGATAAGCTACGCGCTATCCGGCGTTTCAGGCATGGGCTTCAGGAATCGATAACAATAAGGAGAACCCACTTCCGTGCTGACGTTGTTACACCTGCTATCGGCCGTCGCCCTGTTGGTCTGGGGCACGCACATTGTTCGTACCGGCGTGATGCGCGTCTTTGGCGCACGCTTACGTACCGTCCTCAGCCGCAGCGTTGAGAAGAAGCCGCTCGCCTTCTGCGCGGGGATCGGCGTCACCGCCCTCGTGCAAAGCAGTAACGCCACCACCATGCTCGTCACATCGTTTGTGGCGCAAGATCTGGTGGCGCTGACGCCGGCGCTGGTGATTGTACTGGGTGCCGACGTCGGGACCGCGCTGATGGCGCGTATCCTGACCTTCGATCTCTCCTGGCTGTCACCGCTGCTGATTTTCATCGGCGTCATCTTCTTCCTTGGCCGCAAACAGACCCGCGAAGGACAGCTCGGGCGCGTGGGGATTGGTCTCGGGCTGATTCTACTGGCGCTGGAGCTGATCGTGCAGGCGGTTACGCCGATCACCCAGGCCAACGGTGTGCAGGTGATTTTCGCCTCGCTGACGGGCGACATCATGCTCGACGCGCTGATTGGCGCGGTGTTTGCCATCATCAGTTACTCCAGTCTGGCGGCCGTGCTGTTGACCGCCACCCTGACCACCGCAGGGGCGATCTCCTTCCCGGTGGCGCTGTGCCTGGTGATCGGCGCGAACCTTGGCTCGGGTCTGCTGGCGATGCTCAACAACAGCGGCGCAAATGCTGCGGCCCGTCGCGTGGCGCTGGGGAGTTTGCTCTTTAAGCTGGTGGGCAGCCTGATAATCCTGCCGTTTGTTCACCCGCTGGCGAATCTGATGGATAACCTGCCGCTGCCGAAAGCTGAGCTGGTGATCTACTTCCACGTCTTCTACAACCTGGTGCGCTGTCTGGCGATGGTGCCGTTCGCCGGGCCAATGGCGCGGTTTTGCAAGCGCATGATCCGCGATGAGCCCGAGCTGGACGCCCGACTGAAGCCGAAGCATCTCGACACCTCAGCGCTGGATACCCCGGCGCTGGCGCTGGCCAATGCCGCCCGCGAAACCCTGCGTATGGGCGACGCGATGGAAACCATGCTGGATGGACTGAAGAAAGTGATGCACGGCGAGCCTCGCGAGGAGAAAGAGCTGCGCAAACTGGCCGATGATATCAACGTGCTCTACACCGCGATCAAACTCTATCTCGCGCGTATGCCGCAAGACGAGCTGGCGGAAGAGGAATCCCGCCGCTGGGCCGAGATCATCGAGATGTCCCTCAACCTTGAGCAGGCATCCGATATCGTCGAGCGTATGGGCAGTGAGATCGCCGACAAATCGCTGGCCGCCCGTCGGGCGTTTTCGCTGGAAGGGGTTGCTGAACTGGATGCGCTGCACGATCAATTACTCAGTAACCTGCAGCTGGCCATGTCGGTCTTCTTCTCTGGCGACGTGCCCAGCGCCCGCCGTTTGCGCCGCAACAAGCATCGCTTCCGCATCCTCAACCGCCGATACTCCCACGCGCACGTTGACCGTCTGCATCAGCAAAACGTGCAAAGTATCGAAACCAGCTCCCTGCACCTGGGGCTGCTTGGCGACATGAAACGTCTCAACTCCCTGTTCTGCTCGGTGGCCTACAGCGTGATGGAACAGCCGGATGAAGATGATGAAAGGGATGAGTATTAATCGTGCGCACTTTTAATCGTTAAAGAGAGACCCAGCGCTTGCATGACCGTTAACGTGGTTTTAAGCGTTGGGTTACCTTTCTCGCTGAATGAACGATAGAGTTGTTCACGAGATAAACCCGTCTGAGCGGCTATTTGGCTCATCCCCTTTGCCCGGGCAATGACACCCAACGCTTTTGCTATATAAGCGGCGTCACCGGTTTCAAATGCATCAGCCATAAACACAGCGATTTCATCATCATCGACAAGCGCACTGGCGGGATCGTACAGCGTAAATTTATTCATAGCTTATAAACTCATTGGGTTCAAGCGATCTGGCAAACGTCTTAGCCAGTTGTATGTCTCTGTCCTGACTGCTTTTGTTTCCGCCGCTCAGCAATACGAGCAAAATCTCGTCATAGTGTTTGAAATAGATGCGGTAACCAGGACCATAGTGAATTCGCAACTCGCTGACCCCTTCCCCGACAGGCTTCACATCCCCTGGCAAACCGTTGGCTAAACGAAAAAGGCGTGCGGCAATGAGCGTCTTGAGCCTTTTATCTTTTAGGTTTTGCTCCCAGCAGCGGAAAGAGGGTGTCTGAACGATTTCCTTCATACTACTCCATGTATTTTTTAAACTACATCCCGAATGAACTCATGGCGTGAAATTAGAAGAAAATCGTCATCCGATAAATGGGCGAAACGCAGATCCTGAAGCCGCCTCGCAAGGCGGAAAAGGGAAAGTCAGTTTTTACCGGCTAATCTTTTTACCAGCCCAAACCTAAGGTATATTTCGCCCATTAAGGAGAAATTATGCTGCCCACCCAATCAACCCGATTAAACAAATACATTAGCGAGAGCGGAATCTGCTCGCGTCGCGAGGCTGATCGTTACATCGAGCAAGGTAACGTTTTCCTGAACGGTAAACGCGCCACCATTGGCGATCAGGTGGTGCCTGGCGACGTGGTAAAAGTGAATGGTCAGCTGATCGAACCAAGAGACGAAGAAGATCTGGTCTTTATCGCGTTGAACAAACCGGTGGGTATTGTCAGCACCACGGAAGACGGTGAGCGGGATAATATTGTTGATTTCGTCAACCACAGCAGCCGCATCTTCCCGATTGGGCGTCTGGACAAAGACTCGCAGGGGCTGATTTTTCTCACCAACCATGGCGATCTGGTGAACAAAATCCTGCGCGCCGGTAACGATCATGAGAAAGAGTATCTGGTCACGGTCAACAAGCCGGTTACGGATGATTTTATTCGCGGTATGGGCGCGGGCGTGCCGATTCTCGGTACCGTCACGAAGAAGTGCAAAGTCAAAAAAGAGGCACCGTTCACCTTCCGCATTACCCTGGTGCAGGGGCTAAACCGTCAAATCCGTCGTATGTGTGAGCACTTTGGTTTTGAGGTCACGAAACTGGAGCGAACGCGCATCATGAACGTCAGCCTCTCCGGAATTCCGCAGGGCGAATGGCGCGATCTGACAGGCGATGAGCTGATTGAGCTGTTTAAGCTGATAGAAGGGTCGTCGTCCGAGGCGAAGCCGAAAGCCAAAGCCAAACCGAAAACGCAGGGGATTAAACGGCCTGTCGTCAGTGCGCCAAAATCAGCAGAAAAAGAGCGCAACAAGCCTGCCGGGAAGCGTTTCGTGCAGCCGGGCCGTAAAAAGAAAGGGCGCTAAATTAGCGCCTTCCACGGGGTGAGGTGTTTGCAGACCACGAGAACGTGGATTCCGTATCCGGTTTATAAGCCTGCGCTTTTTTAAGTTTGCGGGCTTTTTTTGCTTCAACTTCACGCTGGGCCATCAGTTTATCGATGTACTCTTTTTTCACCTGATTGGTTTCAGCGTTTGTCAGAGTACGACCATGTGCAATCCGTGCGCGATCGAGCAGGGTTTTCAGCTCGCGCTGCTCGCTTTCCGTCATGTCTTTCTGGGTCAATCTCGGTGTGGACATACCTGAAGCCTCTTGAGAGTAGAGGCTTCAGTGTAAAGCAAGCCGGGGTTTGCGCGAAGTGAATTAGTTTTCTTTTACCACTTCTTTTTTCGCTGGCTCTGCAATCGGTTTTCCTGACCAGTAGCCCGCCAGCAGCGAGCCGGACAGGTTGTGCCATACGGAGAACAGTGCGCCAGGCAGGGCCGCGAGCGGAGAGAAGTAGATCTTACCGAGCGCTGCCGCGAGGCCTGAGTTCTGCATCCCCACTTCAATCGCCAGCGTGCGGCAGGTCGATTCATCAAAGCCAAACAGTTTCCCGCCCCAGTATCCGCCCAGCAGACCAATGGTGTTATGCAGGATCACCGCGATAATCACCACAAAACCAACCGAGGCGATATGCGAGGCAGAACCTGCGACCACAGCGCTGATGATCGCCAGGATGCAGACCATCGAAAAAGCAGGCAGGTAAGGTTCTACGGCTTTGACGACGCGTGGGAACAGGTGGTGAATGACAAGACCGAGCGCAATCGGAATCACCACGATTTGCAGGATGGAGAGCAGCATCCCCATCACATCCACCTGAATATGCGCATCCACGTACAGACGCGTCAGCAGCGGTGTGGCGATAACGCCCACCAGCGTTGAGACGGATGAGATGGTCACCGACAGCGCCACGTCGCCTTTGGCCAGATAGATCATCACATTCGAAGCCGTACCGCTGGCGACACTTCCCACCAGCACCATACCGGCGGACAAATCCGGTGGCATCTTGAAAGCCAGCGCCAGCAGCCAGGCGGCCAGCGGCATCACCAGATAGTGCAGGAAAATCCCCGCTGCGACCGGTGCCGGGCGCGACAGCACGCGCTTAAAGTCGTCGATTTTCAGATGCACACCCATGCCGAGCATGATCAGCATCAGCAGCGTGGTGACCCACGGGCCGACAGGCGTAAAAGTCGATGGCGTGTAATAGGCGAGAACAGAGAGCAGCAGTGCCCATAACGGGAACAGCCGCGTGATAGCGGATAACATAGTGAATTCCTTGCGATGACGTTGTGTTATTTAGTTATAAAAAAGCCGGGTTCGAGCCCGGCTATAGGTAATGTTTATCGTGCTAAGGAATTTTATTCAAACAAATTATGATGAAGTTTCTGCACGACCTGCTCGGCTTCATGACCTGGTACCAGGAAGCACAGGTTATAGCTCGATGCGCCGTAGCAAATCATGCGGATATTGAATGGATCCAGCACGCCAAAGACCTCTTTGCCCACGCCGCAGGCGCGTGACAGCTGGTTGCCGATAATCGCGACCAGCGCCAGATCTTCTTCGACTTCAACGCGGCACAGGGCGGAAAGCTCCATCAGCAGCGATTGCGTCAGCAGAGTATCGCCCGTCGACGTCGAGCCGGTCGTGTCCAGCGTCAGCGCAATGCTCACTTCGGAAGTGGTGATCAGATCCACCGAGATATTGTGGCGCGCCAGAATCCCAAACACTTCCGCCAGGAAACCGCGAGAGTGCAGCATATTGAGGCTATGCAGCGTTACCAGCGTTTGCTTGCGGCGCAGCGCCAGGGCGCGGAACAGCGGTGGATTCTCTGTGCTTTTACACACCAGCGTCCCGCCAGCTTTAGGATCTTTGCTCGACCCGACAAACACCGGAATATCGCTGCGTACGGCAGGCAGCAGGGTGGCCGGGTGCAGCACTTTCGCGCCGAAGGTCGCCATTTCGGCAGCCTCTTCAAAGGCGATAACATCAATACGCTTTGCGGCAGGCACCACGCGCGGGTCGGTGGTATAGATGCCTGGGACGTCGGTCCAGATATCCACGCGGGAAGCGTACAGCGCTTCGCCGAGCAGCGCAGCCGTGTAGTCGCTGCCGCCACGGCCCAGAGTGGTGGTGCGGCCTTTGGCTTCGCTCCCGATAAAGCCCTGGGTAATGACAATTCCTTCGGCCAGTCGCGGTGCCAGCTGCTGTTTAGACAGCTCGGAAAGGGTCGCGACGTCCGGTTCGGCACGACCGAAGCGGTCACTGGTACGCATCACTTTGCGCACGTCAAACCACTGCGCCAGCACATCGCGCTCACGCAAGATCTCAACGAACAGCAGGGTGGACATCAGCTCGCCGTGGCTCACCAGTTCGTCGGTCAGCGCCGTCGACGTTGCCAGGGAAGCGGCTTCCGCCAGAGTGGTGATATTTTCGAGCAGGCGTTCGACTTCCTCGCGAATCACCTGAGGGTTCTTCATACGTTCGAGAATATCGAACTGAATTTTGCGCAGCGCATCGAGCTTCACAAAGCGCTCGGTTGCTTCCAGTCCTTCTGACAGGGCCACCAGCAGATTCGTCACGCCAGCCGATGCAGAAAGCACCACCAGGCGGGTCGTCGGATCGGCCAGCACCACGTCGGCGCTGCGGTTCATGGCGTCGTAATCGGCCACACTGGTACCGCCAAATTTGGCGACAACAAAACTCGTCATAACATCCTCGTGTCAGGGAAAGAATAAAGCGACCATGGCACAAGAACGAAACGATGACAGGTGCAGGCGCAAATACCGCCCTATAAATAAAATGTGGGGAGAGTCCTGTCAACGCTGGGATTATGCGGATTTTTCATGGGGGGGTACCCCTCAGTAACAGGACTAATAACAAGCCATTATTTTATCCCTCGTTTTACGGCGATCCGAAGGACATTCCACCGCGATAGGGCTGGCTATAGCGACTATACTTTTGGGACTTTTCACGCCCGTTTGATGCAGACCAGGGCAATGGCATAAAAACCATCACAATTTCCGCGCGCAGGCGCTACAATCGACCGCAGTCACAATTCTCAAATCACAAGAGTATTGCTAATGAAAAATATCAATCCAACGCAGACAACTGCCTGGCAGGCACTACAAAAACACTTCGACGAAATGAAAGACGTCACCATCGCGGACCTGTTCGCGAAAGACGGCGACCGTTTCAGCAAATTCTCCGCAACCTTCGACGATCTGATGCTGGTGGACTTCTCCAAAAACCGCATCACCGAAGAGACGCTGGCAAAACTGCAGGATCTGGCGAAAGAGACCGATCTGGCAGGGGCGATCAAGTCCATGTTCTCCGGCGAGAAGATTAACCGCACCGAAGACCGTGCTGTTCTGCATGTTGCCCTGCGCAACCGTAGCAATACTCCGATTATCGTTGACGGCAAAGATGTGATGCCGGAAGTGAACGCCGTGCTTGAGAAGATGAAAACCTTCTCTGAAGCCATTATCTCTGGCAGCTGGAAAGGCTATACCGGCAAAGCGATCACCGACGTGGTCAACATCGGTATCGGCGGCTCTGACCTCGGCCCCTTCATGGTGACCGAAGCGCTGCGCCCGTACAAAAACCATCTGAACATGCACTTCGTCTCCAACGTCGATGGTACCCACATCGCCGAAGTGCTGAAAAAAGTGAATCCAGAAACCACCCTGTTCCTGGTTGCGTCTAAAACCTTCACCACGCAAGAAACCATGACCAACGCCCACAGCGCGCGCGACTGGTTCCTGGCAACGGCTGGCGATAACAAACACGTGGCGAAACACTTCGCGGCGCTCTCTACCAACGGCAAAGCCGTGGGCGAGTTCGGCATCGATACCGCGAACATGTTTGAATTCTGGGACTGGGTCGGCGGCCGTTACTCCCTGTGGTCAGCGATTGGTCTGTCGATCATCCTGTCCGTGGGCTACGACAACTTTGTTGAGCTGCTCTCCGGCGCCCACGCGATGGACAAGCACTTCTCCACCACCCCGGCTGAGAAAAACCTGCCGGTGTTGCTGGCGCTGATCGGCATCTGGTACAACAACTTCTTCGGCGCTGAAACCGAAGCGATCCTGCCGTACGACCAGTACATGCACCGCTTCGCGGCGTACTTCCAGCAGGGCAACATGGAATCCAACGGCAAATACGTTGACCGTAACGGCAACGCCGTGGATTACCAGACTGGCCCAATCATCTGGGGTGAGCCGGGCACTAACGGTCAGCATGCGTTCTACCAGCTGATTCACCAGGGCACCAAAATGGTCCCATGTGATTTCATCGCGCCAGCGGTGACCCACAACGCGCTGTCCGACCATCATCAGAAGCTGCTGTCTAACTTCTTCGCCCAGACCGAAGCGCTGGCGTTTGGTAAAGCGCGCGACGTGGTTGAGCAGGAATATCGCGATCAGGGTAAAGATCCGGCGACGCTGGACCACGTGGTGCCGTTCAAAGTCTTCGAAGGCAACCGCCCAACCAACTCCATCCTGCTGCGCGAAATCACTCCGTTCAGCCTGGGTGCGTTGATTGCGCTGTATGAGCACAAAATCTTCACGCAGGGCGCGATCCTGAATATCTTCACCTTCGATCAGTGGGGCGTAGAGCTGGGCAAACAGCTGGCTAACCGCATTCTGCCAGAGCTGGGTGATGACAAAGATATTAACAGCCATGATAGTTCAACGAATGGTCTGATTAATCGCTATAAATCCTGGCGCGGATAATTAATATTCCCATATCAATGCCGGCGGAATGCCGGCATTTTTTTATCGGATAATTCCGGTTGTCCGTTACCTGGCGCAAATTTCTATTCTGAGTTTAATCCGAAAAGGTCGATTACCCTGCTAATCACTGGGTGTTATTTTAGGAATATACGGAGCCTTTGCGTTTTCGTGTATATTATAAATTGTTGATTTAATATGGTTTTATAAATGGTAAATAGCCGATGCTATTTACTTTCATCCATTTATCCTAAAACCATCCCCCTATTTCCCCGTTCGGCAATCCCTCTGCTTTAGTTGTGTATACTCGAATCCGCCTGAATTTCTTTTTGGGCAAATCTCCATTCATTCATTGAAGGGAAATTGTTATGAAGAAAGTACTGTATGGCATTTTTGCCATATCTGCGCTTGCGGCGACGTCTGCCTATGCAGCTCCGGTTCAGGTCGGGGAAGCAGCAGGTTCGGCGGCAACGTCTGCGTCTGCGGGGAGTTCTACCGCAACCGCGACCAGCACCGTAGGCTCGGCCGTGGGTGTCGCTCTGGCGGCAACCGGTGGCGGTGATGGCTCCAATACCGGAACCACGACCACCACGACAACAAGCACTCAGTAATAACGGGTGTATTACCATAACCACACTTCGGTGTGGTTATTTCACCCCTTCGGAGAAGAGTCGTGAAGCGACCTGCAATCATTCTGATTTGCCTGCTGTTGCAGGCGTGCTCAGCCACCACCAAAGGGCTGGGAAACTCACTGTGGGACAGCCTGTTCGGCACGCCAGGCGTGCATCTGACGGATGACGATATCCAGAATATGCCTTACGCCAGCCAGTACATGCAGTTAAACGACGGGCCACAGCTGTTTGTGGTGCTCGCTTTCGCCGAAAACGGGCAGCAGAAATGGGTGACGCAGGACCAGGCCACACTCGTGACGCAACATGGGCGTCTGGTGAAAACCTTGCTCGGCGGCGACAACCTGCTTGAAGTGAATAACCTCGCAGAAGACCCGCTTATCAAACCGAATCAGATCGTCGACGGCGCAAGCTGGACGCGCACCATGGGCTGGACGGAGCACAAACAGGTGCGCTACGCCACGGCGCGATCCCTGTTCCGCTGGGATGGCACCGACACCGTGACCGTGGGCAGTGACCAAACTCAGGTGCGTATCCTTGATGAAGAGGTCACGACCGACCAGGCTCGCTGGCACAACCGCTTCTGGGTGGATGACGAAGGGCAGATTCGCCAGTCTCTGCAATACCTTGGCGCGAATTTCTTCCCGGTGAAAGCCACCCTGATCAAGGCGGCGAAACAATGAAAATCATCACATCTGCTGCGCTGCTCCTGACACTGACCGCACCGCTGGCGTGGTCGGCGGGCACCGTCAAGGTCTATACCCCCGGGAGTAAAGAGCCGAAAACACTTTCTAACGCTGAACATCTGATTGATCTCGTCGGCCAGCCGCGTCTGGCGAATAGCTGGTGGCCGGGGGCGGTGATCAGCGAGCGTCAGGCCAGCGCGGTTGCCGATCAACAACACAAGGCGCTGCTGGCCCGACTGACGGGTCTGGCAGGGCAAGAAACGGGCGACACGGCTGCCGCGATTAACGCCGTGCGCCAGCAGCTGCAGGCGATAAGCGTAACGGGGCGTCAGCTGATTAATCTTGATCCCGACGAAGTGCGCGTGGCGGAGAAAGGCAATCCGACCCTGGAAGGAGAATACACCCTGTGGATCACACCGCAGCCGACCACCGTGACGGTGATGGGGCTGGTCAGCGCTCCTGGGAAAAAGCCGTTTACGCCGGGGCGCGATCTCGCGAGTTACCTGGATGACCAGAGCCTGCTGGAAGGCGCGGATCGCAGCTATGCGTGGGTGGTTTATCCCGATGGTCGCACGCAAAAAGCCCCGGTAGCGTACTGGAACAAACGCCATATCGAACCGATGCCGGGCAGCGTGATTTTTGTCGGCTTTGCCGATCACTTCTGGACGAAGGCGTATGACGGGCTGAACACCGACATCCTTCACTCCCTGACGCATCGGATACCGGATTAATGAAAAGAACTTATCTCTACAGCATGCTGGCGCTTTGCGTCAGCGCCGCCTGCCACGCCGAAACCTTTCCCGCGCCCGTCGGGCCGTCGCAGTCAGATTTCGGCGGCGTCGGCTTGATGCAAACGCCAACGGCACGCATGGCGCGCGAGGGCGAAATCAGCCTTAACTACCGCGATAACGATCAGTACCGCTACTATTCCGCGTCGGTACAGCTCTTCCCGTGGCTCGAAACCACCCTGCGTTACACCGATGTGCGTACCAAACAGTACAGCAGCGTCGAGGCGTTCTCAGGTAATCAGACCTACAAAGACAAAGCCTTCGACGTCAAACTGCGCCTGTGGGAAGAGAGCTACTGGATGCCGCAGGTCTCCGTCGGCGCGCGCGATATCGGCGGTACGGGTCTGTTTGATGCGGAGTATATCGTCGCCAACAAAGCCTGGGGACCGTTCGATTTTTCCCTCGGGATGGGCTGGGGATACCTTGGCACCAGCGGCAACGTGAAAAACCCGTTCTGCTCCTACAGCGACAAATATTGCTATCGCGACAACAGCTATCAGAAAGCCGGTTCGGTCAACGGCGATCAGATGTTCCACGGCCCGGCGTCGCTGTTTGGCGGCGTGGAATATCAGACGCCATGGCAGCCGCTGCGCCTGAAGCTGGAGTACGAAGGCAACAACTACACGGAAGATTTTGCAGGCAAGATCGAGCAGAAGAGCAAGTTTAACGTCGGCGCCATTTACCGTGTTACCGATTGGGCCGACGTTAACCTCAGCTACGAGCGCGGCAACACCTTCATGTTTGGTGTCACGCTGCGAACCAACTTTAACGATATGCGTCCGTCCTACAACGACAACTCCCGCCCGGCCTATCGACCGCAGCCGCAGGATGCGATCATGCAGCACTCGGTGGTGGCGAATCAGCTGACCCTGCTGAAATACAACGCGGGTCTGGCCGATCCGAAAATCCAGACCAAAGGTGACACGCTGTATGTCACGGGCGAGCAGGTGAAGTATCGCGACTCCCACGAAGGGATCGAACGGGCGAACCGCATCGTGATGAACGATCTGCCGGATGGGATCCGCACGATCCGCGTGACGGAAAACCGACTCAACATGCCGCAGGTGACCACGGAAACGGACGTCGCCAGCCTGAAGCGTCATCTCGAAGGCGAACCGCTGGGCCATGAAACGGAGCTGGTGCAAAAACGTATCGAACCGGTCGTGCCAGAAACCACCGAGCAGGGCTGGTATATCGACAAATCGCGCTTCGATTTCCATATCGACCCGATCCTCAACCAGTCCGTCGGCGGCCCGGAAAACTTCTACATGTATCAGCTGGGCGTGATGGCCACGGCGGATCTGTGGATGACGGATCACCTGCTGACCACCGGCAGCGTGTTTGGCAACATCGCCAACAACTACGACAAATTTAACTACACCAACCCGCCGAGCGACTCGAAGCTGCCGCGCGTGCGTACCCGCGTGCGTGAATATGTGCAGAACGATGTGTATGTGAATAACCTGCAGGCCAACTATTTCCAGTATCTCGGAAATGGCTTCTACGGCCAGGTGTATGGCGGTTATCTGGAAACCATGTACGGCGGCGCGGGGGCAGAAGTGCTCTACCGTCCGGTAGACAGCAACTGGGCGTTCGGCCTGGATGCCAACTACGTGAAACAGCGTGACTGGCGCAGTGCGCAGGACATGATGAAATTCACCGACTACAGCGTCAAAACCGGTCATTTGACCGCCTACTGGACGCCGTCGTTTGCCCAGGACGTACTGGTGAAAGCCAGCGTCGGGCAATATCTGGCGGGGGATAAGGGCGGTACGCTGGAGATTGCGAAGCGCTTCGACAGCGGCGTGGTTGTGGGCGGTTACGCGACGATCACCAACGTGTCGCCGGACGAGTACGGGGAAGGGGACTTCACCAAAGGGGTATATGTTTCCATCCCGCTGGATCTCTTCTCGTCAGGCCCGACCCGCAGCCGCGCAGCCATTGGCTGGACGCCGCTGACGCGTGACGGTGGACAGCAGCTTGGACGTAAGTTCCAGCTGTACGACATGACCAGCGACCGTTCCGTTAACTTCCGTTAATGCTGTTTTGCCTGATGGCGCTGCGCGTTTCCGGCCAACGATTTTGTCGGCCCGGTAAGCGTCGCGCCACCGGGCGATTCCTCTGGTTTGCTCCAAACATAAACAAAAAATATAGATCTCTGTCACATTTTTGAGTTATACAGGATCTTCGCTCCAGAGAATGAGGTGCTGTATGACATCCCTGACTCGTCCGCGCGTTGAGTTTATCTCAATGGTCCTCCAGACCGTGCTGAGCCTCGGTCTGTTGAGCCTTGGCCTGATACTGGTCGTCTTTCTCGGCAAAGAGACGGTGCATCTGGCGGATGTGCTGTTCGCCCCTGAACAAACCAGCAAATATGAGCTGGTTGAAGGACTGGTGGTCTACTTTCTCTACTTCGAATTTATCGCCCTGATTGTGAAATACTTTCAGTCTGGCTTTCACTTCCCGCTGCGTTACTTTGTCTATATCGGGATCACCGCGATTGTGCGGCTGATCATCGTCGATCATAAATCCCCCCTTGATGTGCTGATCTACTCGGCGGCGATCCTGCTGTTAGTGATTACCCTCTGGCTGTGCAACTCTAAGCGGCTGAAACGCGAATAAAAAAATGGCGGCCTGAAGGCCGCCAAACAACAGTCACAAGTTTACTCTTCATATTTTACGCTGCTGATGCGTTGGCTGCGTTCGCTCGCCCCAGTCACTTACTTTAGTAAGCTCCTGGGATTCACTCACTTGCCGCCTTCCAGCACCGCAAAATATTTTGAGTATTGGGTCAATACAATACGTCTAAAGTTGAGGGTTGCAGTGGCATAACACAATGAAGCTTAACCTTTCACACCGCCCGCCGTGAGGCCATTGACCAGCCAGCGTTGAGCCAGCAGGAACACCACGGTAATCGGGATGGCGGAGAGCACAGCGGCTGCGGCAAAGTCGCCCCACAGGTAGTTTTGCGGGTTGAGGTATTGCTGCATACCTACGGCCAGCGTGTAGCTATTCACATCACGCAGCAGCAGCGACGCGACCGGGACTTCGGTAATGGCCGCGATGAACGACAGAATAAAGACCACCGCCAGAATCGGCACCGACAGCGGCAGCAGCACGAGGCGGAAAGCCTGCCACGGTGTTGCCCCATCCAGCGCCGCCGCTTCTTCAAGCGATCCGTCGATGGTTTCGAAATAGCCCTTAATCGTCCAGACGTGCAGCGCGATACCGCCCATGTAGGCGAAAATCACGCCGCCGTGAGTGTTCAGACCGATAAAGGGCACGTACTGACCGAGACGGTCAAACAACGCGTACAACGCCACCAGCGACAGCACTGCCGGGAACATCTGGAAAATCAGCATGCTTTTCAGCAGCGTCGCTTTACCCGGGAAACGCATACGGGCAAAGGCGTAAGCGCAGGTGGTGGAGAGCGCTACAATCCCGATGGCGGTAATACCGGCCACTTTGATGGAGTTCCACAGCCACAGCAGCACCGGGAACGGCGGCGGCGTCACGCGGCCATCGGCGTGTTCGACGCTGAAGCCCAGAGCCAGCTTCCAGTGCTCCCAGGAGATCTGATCCGGGATCAGGCTGCCGGTGGCAAAGTTCCCTTCACGCAGGGAGATGGCGATAACCATCAGCAGCGGGAACATGATTGCTGCGATAAAAATCAGTAGCCCTAAGTGCGTCGCCAGGAGGCGCAGTTTCTGAGATTTGGGTTGTACCATAGCCATAATGTGTGCCCTCCTTAGTCGAATTTCATGCGTGTGGCTTTCAGATTCACAATCGCCAGTGCGCCTACCAGCAGGAAGATCAGGGTGGCGATGGCGGCTGCCAGCCCGAAGTCCTGACCGCCGCCGCCTTCGAAGGCGATGCGGTAGGTGTAGCTCACTAACAGGTCCGTATAGCCTGCTGGCGTGGTGGTTCCGAGCCTGTCCGGGCTGCCGTTGGTCAGAAGCTGAATCAGTACGAAGTTGTTAAAGTTAAAGGCGAAGCTGGCAATCATCAGCGGCGTCAGCGGCTTGATCAGCAGCGGGAACGTAATCTTAAAGAAGTTCTGGAACGGGCCCGCGCCGTCCATCGCCGAGGCTTCGTACAGATCGTCCGGAATCGCTTTCAGCAGCCCCATGCACAGGATCATCATGTACGGATAACCGAGCCAGGTGTTGACGATGATAATCATGCTGCGGGCGGTGGTCGGGTCGCTGAACCAGGCCGGTTTGATGCCGAAGAGCGCGCCCAGCATCATGTTGATTTCACCGAAGCTCTGGTTGAACAGCCCTTTGAAAATCAGAATCGAGATAAACGACGGAACCGCATACGGCAGAATCAGCAGCACGCGATAGATGGCTTTGCCCTTGAGGGACTCCCACTGCACCACGCACGCCAGCACCATGCCGACCGCCACGGTCAGGATCACCGTCAGGACCGAGAAGACGACTGTCCAGACGAAGATGGCGAAGAACGGCTTCTGAATGCCTTCGTCGGTGAAGACGCGGGTAAAGTTGTCCCAGCCGATGGTGACGGTATAGCCCGGGCTGAGTTTTTCGTCGCCCCAGTTGCCGTCGGCATTCACCGACTGATAGAAACCGATCTCGTTGTTCGGACGGTATTTCACGCCGCTCTGGTTGTTGGTCAGCGTACCGTCATCGGCTTTGGTATAGAGCGGCTGCGTGCCGGAGAACTGGCGCAGCGAGCTCATGATCACTTTGCTTTCGTCTGGCAGGATGGCCGTCAGCTGGGTCAGGGCCTGGCGGTTCTGGGTGATGACACGCAGATTCGCGCGCTCGCCTTCCGGCAGGGCGTCGGCTTCTTTCAGGGTGAGTTTCTGTTCGCCGCCAAATTTAAAGGCGTCGGAGACATAGTTTTTACCGGTCCCTTCGTCGGTCAGGGCCAGCTTCCATTCGTCACCCGCCGGGTATAAACCAAAGTTAAAGGTCTTTCCGGCCTGATAAGAACGGTCCATCAGCACCTGCTGGGCGCGTTCCTGCGCGAGCTGGTTGGTGCTGCTGTAGTTAGTGAATGCGATAGCGATGGTACAGATCAGCGGGAACAGGACGAAAAGCCCCATCCCGGCCACGCCCGGATAGACATAACGCCAGGCATAGGCTTTACGATTGGCGAAAATATACAGGCCAACAGAGCTTAAAATCAGCGTCATGATGGCGAACAGGTACTCCCCCTGCACATACATTAAAACAACAAGGTAACCCACCAGTAAGCCCAGCAGACCTATCACTGACCATTTCAGCGTGTCGCTTTGCCACCAGTGTTTCTTTTTAATGATATCCATGGGGAATCTTCCTCTACAGCGATGAAAACTTATTGTCAGGCGGCGCATCGCTGACCTGACCTACGGTTTGAGCCGTAGTAGTAGGGCGGGATCGCTACGCTCACCCGCCATAGTGCTTACTTGGTGATACGACCTTGCGCGTCTTTCAGCGCGGCATCGACAGTCTGACGACCGCTAGCTGCGTTGATCACCGCCGTACGAGTGGCATACCAGAACGCCGCCATTTGCGGGATGTTCGGCATGATTTCACCTTTCTGGGCGTTATCCATCGTGGCCGCAATGCGTGGGTCTTTCGCGAGGGTATCCTGGAAGGACTTCAGCGCGACGGCACCCAGCGGTTTGTCCTTGTTCACTTCGTCCAGACCCTGATCGGTCAGCAGATAGTTTTCGAGGAACTCTTTCGCCAGCTCTTTGTTCGGGCTGGCGGCGTTGATGCCTGCGCTCAACACGCCTACGAACGGTTTAGACGGTTTGCCTTTGAAGGTTGGCAGCAGCGTGACGCCGTAGTTGATTTTGCTCTTGTCGATGTTAGACCAGGCCCACGGACCGTTGATGGTCATCGCGGTTTCGCCCTTGTTGAACGCAGCTTCCGCGATGGAGTAATCGGTATCCGCGTTCATGTGTTTGTTCTTGATCAGATCAACCAGGAAAGTCAGACCGGCTTTCGCGCCAGCGCTGTCCACACCCACGTCTTTCACGTCGTATTTGCCGTTTTCAAACTTGAAGGCATACCCGCCGTCGGCAGCGATCAGCGGCCAGGTGAAGTACGGTTCTTGCAGGTTGAACATCAGCGCGCTCTTACCCTTCGCCTTCAGCTCTTTATCCAGAGCCGGGATCTCTTCCCAGGATTTTGGCGGGTTCGGTACGAGGTCTTTGTTGTAAATCAGGGAGAGGGCTTCAACCGCCACCGGATAGGCGATCAGCTTGCCGTTGTAACGCACGGCGTCCCAGGTGAACGGGAACAGTTTGTCCTGGAATGCTTTATCAGGAGAGACTTCAGCCAGCAGGCCAGACTGTGCGTAGCCACCGAAACGGTCATGCGCCCAGAAGATGATGTCAGGGCCATCGCCCGTTGCCGCGACCTGCGGGAATTTCTCTTCCAGTTTGTCAGGGTGTTCAACGGTGACTTTGATGCCGGTGTCTTTTTCGAATTTCTTACCCACTTCGGCCAGGCCGTTATAGCCTTTGTCGCCGTTAATCCAGATAACCAGCTTACCTTCTTCAATTTTGGCGAGAGCCGGTGCGGAAATCATCATTGCTGCCAGGGCGGACAATGCGAAAACGCGTGCGCCAGTCTTGATCTTCATATCTGCCATCCTTTTTGGTGATGTGCTCGTGGATACACTGAGGTGGTTCAACGTGAGCCAGTTTCCTTATATGACATCCTCTTTCCATCCTCCTTAGGTCTACGCCCCACCCCCGCTTTGTGTGATCTGCGTTGCATAAATTTAAGTTATGAGTCATGGCGCACATAAAAACCCACTGAATTTTGCCGCCTGCATCACGAATTTACCCAGACCACGCCCGGCGCGGTGGCAGAACCGGTTCTCTCATCCTCCCGCCTCCTCCCCCATGAAAAAGGCAGGGGGTGGAGGATTTGCAGAACTTATGGATACCCCATAGTGAACTTATGTTGAATGTTTCTGTCGGTGACAGGTTGTAACGAAGGGAGAAGGGCATGGCGAGCGTACAGCTGCGGAATGTAACGAAAGCCTGGGGCGACGTAGTGGTGTCAAAAGACATCAATCTCGACATCCACGAAGGTGAATTCGTGGTGTTTGTTGGCCCATCAGGCTGCGGTAAGTCAACACTGCTGCGTATGATTGCTGGACTTGAAACGATCACCAGTGGCGATCTGTTTATCGGTGAAACCCGCATGAACGATATCCCACCCGCCGAACGCGGTGTCGGCATGGTTTTCCAGTCTTATGCGCTTTATCCCCATCTCTCCGTTGCTGAAAACATGTCCTTTGGCCTGAAGCTGGCCGGGGCGAAAAAAGATGTCATCAATCAGCGCGTCACCCAGGTGGCGGAAGTGCTGCAGCTGGCACACCTGCTGGAGCGTAAACCGAAAGCGCTCTCCGGCGGACAACGTCAGCGCGTGGCGATTGGCCGTACGCTGGTGGCGGAACCGCGCGTGTTCCTGCTTGATGAACCCCTTTCTAACCTGGACGCCGCCCTGCGCGTTCAGATGCGTATTGAAATTTCCCGCCTGCACAAACGCCTTGGCCGCACGATGGTGTACGTCACCCACGATCAGGTCGAAGCGATGACGCTCGCCGACAAAATCGTGGTGCTGGACGCCGGTCGCGTCGCGCAAGTAGGGAAACCGCTGGAGCTGTATCACTACCCGGCAGATCGCTTCGTTGCGGGCTTTATTGGCTCGCCGAAGATGAACTTCCTGCCGGTCAAAGTGACCGCAACGGCGATCGAACAGGTACAGGTGGAACTGCCGAACCGTCAGCAGATTTGGCTGCCAGTGGACAGCGCTAACGTACAGGTCGGGGCAAACATGTCCCTGGGTATTCGTCCTGAACATTTACTGCCAAGTCAGATCGCCGATGTGACGCTGGAAGGGGAAGTTCAGGTCGTCGAACAACTTGGTCACGAAACACAGATTCATATCCAGATCCCCGCCATCCGTCAGAACCTGGTTTACCGCCAGAACGACGTGGTGTTGGTAGAAGAGGGTGCCACATTCGCTATCGGTTTGCCGCCAGAGCGTTGCCATCTGTTCCGAGAGGATGGCACTGCATGTCGTCGGCTGCATAAAGAGCCAGGCGTTTAAGCATTCCAACAAAACTACACGTCATCCTTCGCGCTGCAGCCAACGAAGAGGCAGCCCGAAGAGTGAAGTGTAATAAGAAAAGCAATGATCTCAGGAGATAGAATAATGATTACTCTGCGCAAACTTCCACTGGCAATCGCCGTGACTGCAGGCATTTTGTCTGCTCACGCGGGCGCCGTCGATTTTAAAGGTTACGCCCGTTCGGGTATCGGCTGGACCGGTAGCGGCGGCGCGCAACAGTGCTTCCAGGCAACGGGTGCACAAAGTAAATATCGTCTTGGTAACGAATGTGAAACTTACGCTGAGCTGAAACTGGGCCAGGAAGTGTGGAAAGAAGGCGATAAGAGCTTCTACTTCGACACCAACGTCGCGTACTCCGTTGCACAGCAGAACGACTGGGAAGCTACTGATCCCGCGTTCCGTGAAGCCAACGTGCAGGGTAAAAACCTGATTGAATGGCTGCCAGGTTCCACCATGTGGGCGGGTAAGCGCTTCTATCAGCGTCATGACGTTCACATGATCGACTTCTACTACTGGGATATCTCCGGCCCGGGTGCAGGTCTGGAAAACGTGGATCTCGGCTTTGGTAAACTCTCCATGGCTGTGACCCGTTCGACTGAAGCGGGCGGCTCCTCAACCTTCGCCAGCAACAACATTCGTGATTACACCACCGATACCGCTAACGACGTCTTCGACGTGCGTTTAGCGCAGATGGAAATCAACCCAGGCGGTACCCTGGAACTGGGCGTTGACTACGGTCACACCAACGTAAATGACGATTACTATCTGCAGCCGAACGCCTCCAAAGATGGCTGGATGTTCACCGCAGAACATACCCAAAGCATGCTGAAAGGCTTTAACAAGTTCGTCGTTCAGTACGCAACAGACTCCATGACCTCTCAGGGTAAAGGCCTGAACCAGGGTGCTGGCATCGGTCTGGGTAATGACGATTCCGATGGCAAACTGTATGCCTACGGCATCAACAACAACGGCCATCTGCTGCGCGTTCTCGACCACGGTGCAATCTCCCTGGGCGACAGCTGGGACCTGATGTACGTCGGTATGTACCAGGACATCGACTGGGATAACGGCAACGGCACCAAATGGTACACCGTGGGTGTGCGCCCAATGTACAAATGGACGCCAATCATGAGTACCTTGCTGGAAGTGGGCTACGACAACGTCAAATCCCAGAACACCGGCGACAAAAACAACCAGTACAAAGTCACCCTGGCGCAACAATGGCAGGCTGGCGACAGCATCTGGTCCCGTCCGGCAATCCGCGTCTTCGCAACCTATGCGAAGTGGGATGAGAAATGGGGTTACGACACGTCGGGTAGCCCGATCACTACCAGCGGTAACTACAACTCCAACTTCGGTATGCAGACTGCTGGCCTTGGCCGCGGTGATAACGACGAGTGGAGCTTCGGTGCCCAGATGGAAATCTGGTGGTAATCCGCAGTTAATCTCACGTAATGGCTAAACAAAGGAGGGGCGCAAGCCCCTCTGATTTAAGCGTCGCGCGCTATTGCCTGGCCACCGCTGCGCTGAATATCTGAGGTGATAACAATGAAAATGAACAAAAGTCTCGTCGCCCTCTGCCTTTCCGCTGGCCTGCTGGCAAGCGTTCCGGCAGTCAGTATTGCCGAGGTTAATTTCGTTCCGCAGAACACCACGGCGGCTCCCGCCATCCCGGCTTCTGCGCTGCAACAACTGGTCTGGACGCCTGTCGACCAGTCTAAAACCCAAAGCACCGATCTTGCGAGCGGCGGCCAGCAACTGAATGTGCCTGGTATTTCCGGCCCGGTCGCGGCCTGGAGCGTCCCGGCAAACATTGGTGAGCTGAACCTGACGCTGACCAGTATTGTCGACAAGCAAACACACGTCTTTGCGCCGAACGTGCTGATTCTGGATCAGAACATGACGCCATCGGCGTTCTTCCCGAGCAGCTATTTTACCTATCAGGAACCGGGCGTGATGAGCGCCGATCGCCTGGAAGGGGTGATGCGCCTGACGCCTGCGCTGGGTCAGCAGAAAATTTATGTGCTGGTCTTCACGACGCCGCAGGATCTCGCCCAGACAACTACTCTGGTTGACCCGGCCAAAGCCTACGCCAAAGGCACGGGCAATGCGGTCCCGGATATTCCGGATCCAAAAGCGCGCCACACCACCGACGGCACGCTGAAACTGAAAGTCAGCACCTCTTCCGCCTCCAGCGTGCTGGTTGGCCCACTGTTTGGCTCCGCCGGCCCTGGCCCTGTGACCGTGGGTAACACCGCCGCACCGGCTTATGCCGCGCCTGTCGCCGCTGCCCCTGCCGCTGCGCCGACACCAGCACCAGCTCCGGCGAAGAAAGCCGAGCCGATGCTGAATGACACTGAAAGTTACTTCAATCGCGCCATCAAAGAAGCAGTTGATCGCGGCGATGTAGACAAAGCGCTGAAGCTGCTGGATGAAGCTGAGCGTTTAGGTTCGACCACTGCCCGTTCCACCTTTATCAGCAGTGTAAAAGGCAAGGGGTGACCGTCTCCCCACAGTGCTGATGTTGTCAGTAGTTTAGTGCGCCTGAGTGGGCGCACTTTTTTTTGGGCGGCGCAGGCTGTTGCACTCCTGTTGCGATAATGATCGTTAAACCGCGTTTGGCCGCCCCCAATCTGCTTTTCTGCGATACAATAGCCAGACGTTATGTATCGGAGAGTCTGGCATGTCACACCCTGCGCTAACGCAACTGCGTGCGCTGCGCTATTTTGAAAACATTCCCGCGCTTGACCCGGAGCAACTGGACTGGTTGCTGCTGGAAGATTCCATGACGAAACGCTTTGAGCAACAGGGGAAAAAAGTCACGGTAACGCTGATTCAGGAAGGGTTCGTCTCGCCTGATGACGTCGCCAGTGAACTGCCGCTGCTGCCAAAAGAAGATCGTTACTGGCTGCGTGAAATTTTACTCTGCGCCGATGGTGAACCCTGGCTTGCCGGGCGGACCGTGGTCCCTGAATCTACCCTGTGCGGCCCGGAGCTGGCGCTGCAACAGCTGGGTAAAACCCCGCTGGGACGCTATCTTTTTACGTCGTCTGAGCTTACCCGTGATTTTATTGAAATTGGTCGCAATGCAGACCTGTGGGGACGCCGTTCCCGCCTGCGCTTAAGCGGCAAGCCGCTCATGCTGACAGAACTCTTTTTGCCTGCATCGCCGTTGTACTAAGAGGATATGAAAATGGAGTGGAGTCTGACGCAGGATAAGCTGCTGGCTTTTCACCGCTTGATGCGTACCGATAAACCCATCGGCACCTTTTTGTTGCTGTGGCCGACGCTATGGGCGCTGTGGGTTGCCACCCCTGGTTTACCGCCGCTGTGGATCCTGGCAGTGTTTGTCGCAGGCGTCTGGCTGATGCGTGCCGCGGGCTGCGTGGTTAACGATTATGCCGACCGCAAGTTTGACGGCCACGTGAAACGCACCGCCAACCGCCCGATGCCGAGCGGTCAGGTGTCGGAAAAAGAGGCCCGCACCCTGTTTGTGGTGCTGGTGCTCCTCGCGTTTCTGCTGGTTTTAACGCTCAACACCATGACGATTTTACTCTCAGTCGCAGCACTGGCGCTGGCGTGGGTGTATCCGTTTATGAAGCGCTATACCCATCTGCCGCAGGTGGTGCTGGGCGCGGCCTTTGGCTGGTCAATTCCGATGGCGTTTGCCGCCGTCAGTGAATCTGTGCCCCTGAGCTGCTGGCTGATGTTCCTCGCTAACATTCTATGGGCGGTGGCGTACGACACCCAGTATGCGATGGTCGACCGCGATGACGATCTGAAAATTGGCATCAAATCGACGGCGATTCTGTTTGGCCGCCACGACAAGCTGATCATCGGGATATTGCAGGTCGCGGTGTTAGGGCTGATGGTACTGATTGGTTATCTGAACGCTCTGAACTGGGAATTTTACTGGTCCGTGCTGGTGGCGGGGATGCTATTTGCATATCAGCAAAAGCTAATTGCGAATCGCGAGCGTGAAGCCTGTTTCAAAGCGTTTTTGAACAACAACTATGTTGGGCTGGTGCTGTTTTTAGGGCTGGCGATGAGCTATTTTTCCTGAAAAAAATGCCCGGCAGCGCTAACGCTCACCGGGCATATATCTGATGCATATGTGTAAGCCGGGAAAGGCGAAACCGCCTCCCGGCTTTTTTATGTCACTCGTCCTGCGTTGCGCTTTCAATGGTCAAACGCACGTCCGACGTAATCAGCTCGGCCAGCATCTGATAAACCTTCATCGTCTCTTCAGGTTCCGCATCGCCGGTATCGCTGATATAGCCTTCATCGCGCAGCGTCAGTACCAGTGAGCTAAACACCGCTTTATCGAAGAACTCTGGTGCGTTAATGCCGTGCAGCACGGATAAACGCTGAGCCAGCGTGCGGCTCTCTTTTTCCAGGGTACCACGGTTGATGGACGGGTTCGCGCTCAACAGCCAGAAGGTGATCGCGTAGCGCTGCAATGTTTCACGTGCACCGGCTGCCAGCAGCTGCAGCGTGCGGGAACGTGACGGGTTGATATGCAGCTCGTCATCTTTGACGGTCAACAGACCCTGACGCAACAGCTCAGCAGTCAGTTTTTCCAGCTCAACGGCCACTTCATCTTTGCTCCAGCTCAGGAACAGCTCTTCTTTCAGCATCGGATAAAGCGTCTCAACATGGCGCAGCAGTTCCTGACGGGAAATGCGGCGATGCTGAGTGATGATGGCTGCCATCAGCGACGGCAACATCAGCATATGCGTGATGTTGTTACGATAGTAGGTCATCAGCACTGCCTGCTCGCGCGGCAGAATGATGATGTCCCCGATGGTGTCCTTCTCAACTTCGAACTTGTTCATCTGCAGCGCGTGGTCGATCAACTGACTGGCGGTGGCAGACGGAACGGTGGAATCCGCTGAGTACGGGACATTACGCATAATATCCAGATAGCAATCGAGCTGTTCGGTCAGCTGTTCGCGCGTCAGCGAACGCTGGCGTGAGGCTAACAGTGCCGTGACGCACAGGTTCATGGCGTTGGCCGCCCCGGCGTTGTTAATACGCACCATCAGATCGGCCGCGATATTATTCACTGTTGGCGTCAGCCACGCAGGGCGAATCGCTTCGATTGGGTCGATAGATTCGCGCCACTCCGGCACGTGCTGGTTCAGATAGGTCATCAGCGGCAGCGGTTCGCCAAAGTTCACGTAACCCTGGCCGAGATTGCGCAGCTTGCTCAGGCCTTTCAGCATCTGAGGCAGGCTCTCTTTCTCTTTGGTCGCACCGCGCAGCTCTTTGGCGTAAGTGCCCACTTCCATGACGTGCTCGTAACCGATGTAGATCGGCACCAGCGTAATCGGACGCGTACCGCCGCGCAGCATCGCCTGAATGGTCATCGACAGAGTACCGGTTTTCGGGTCCAGAAGACGGCCCGTACGGGAACGCCCCCCTTCGACGAAATACTCAACGGAATAGCCACGGCTAAACAGCTCGCCCAGATATTCGCGGAACACCGTGGAGTAGAGCTTGTTGCCTTTGAAGGTACGACGAATAAAGAACGCACCCAGACGGCGGAAAATCGGGCCGGCTGGCCAGAAATTCAGGTTGATACCGGCCGCGATATGCGGTGGTACCAGCCCCTGGTGATACAGCACGTATGACAGCAGCAGGTAGTCCATGTGGCTGCGGTGGCAAGGCACATAGACGATTTCGTGGCCGTCGTGGGCAAGCTGACGCACGCGCTCGGCGTTATGGACATTAATCCCCTGATACAGACGGTTCCAGGTGAAGCTCAGGATACGGTCGGAGAGACGGATCATCTCGTAGGAGAAGTTGGCCGCAATCTCCTCCATCAGGGCGATGGCGTTTTGCTGGGCTTTCTCGTGAGAGATTTTCTTGCTGCGCGCTTCGTCTTCAACCGCGCGGGCAATGGCTTTAGATGCCAGCAATTTGTTGAACAGGTCCTGGCGTGCAGGCAGGCGCGGGCCAACGGCAGCCAGACGCTGACGGGCAAAGTGCATACGCGCGACGCGAGCCAGTTTCTGGGCGATGATTTTATCCGTCCCGTGCTCATCCGCCATGCGGCGCAGGGAGACGGAAGGGGAGAAACGCACAAAGCTGTCGCGGCCTAACCATGAGACGGCAAAGAACTTCTGGATGCCGTTCAGCATACGCAGTGGTGGGTTTTCCTCGCCTTTCTGACGGCCAGGACGACGACCAAACATCACCGACACCGGCACCATCTGGACATCCAGACTTGGGTTGCTGCGGTGCAGATCGAGGTAGTCGTGGAACAGCTTGATGGACTCTTCTTTTGGCGTGTAATAGGTGAACACGCGCGGCCCGCCGTGAATAAACACGTAGCGCGGCAGCAGAGTTCCGTCGACCTCAAGGGGTTCGAGCGGATCGGGCAAGTCATGCGCCAGACATTGGGCGCGGAGCGTCAGTAAGTCTGCCTTCGAGTTGTAAGGCAAAACGTACATAATAGGGCGCGAGGTATCGAGCCCTAATTCCAGCGCAGGTTCCGCCGGGATAGACTTACTTTTTACCAGGACGCTTAATGGTAAATTAAGTAATTTGTAGTAAATTCGTGGCCAGCCGGACATAAACGATGTAAAGCCTCTGGTTAATAATGCAATTGCGGCGCAAGGATAACAGAAAGCGCGCAAAATTTCTGTTGTTACCGGTCATACTTCAGGCTGTATTGCTACGTGCTACAGCTATAGTTACTGACGCTAAATCTAAGAAAAGGTTCTTTTAATGGCCAATAATACCACTGGGTTAACCCGAATCATCAAAGCTGCCGGATATTCATGGAAAGGTTTCCGCGCCGCATGGATCAATGAGGCCGCTTTCCGCCAGGAAGGGGTTGCTGCGGTTGTTGCGGTGATCATCGCCTGTTTTCTGGATGTCGACCCGATAACCCGCGTATTGCTCATTGGTTCAGTCCTTCTGGTGATGATAGTGGAAATTCTCAACAGCGCTATTGAAGCGGTGGTGGATCGCATCGGTTCTGATTTCCATGAGCTGTCGGGCCGTGCGAAGGACATGGGTTCTGCCGCTGTGCTGCTGGCGATTATCATCGCAGCCATCACCTGGGGCACGCTTCTTTGGTCACATTTTCGATAAGGCTTCAGGAATCCAATAAGTCTCTGGTTTTTTGTGCAGTTTTTGATTCCAAAATCACCTTTGACTGTATATACTCACAGCATAACTGTATATACACCCAGGGGGCGGAATGAAAGCGTTAACGGCCAGACAGCAAGAGGTGTTTGATCTCATTCGAGATCATATCAGCCAGACGGGAATGCCACCGACGCGTGCGGAAATCGCGCAGCGCCTGGGCTTCCGTTCTCCAAATGCCGCTGAAGAGCATCTCAAAGCGCTGGCGCGTAAAGGCGTTCTTGAGATTGTCTCTGGTGCGTCACGCGGAATTCGCCTGCTGGTGGAAGAAGAAGAAGGTCTGCCACTTGTGGGGCGCGTCGCGGCGGGTGAGCCTTTGCTGGCACAGCAACATATTGAAGGTCACTATCAGGTCGATCCGGCCATGTTCAAGCCAAGTGCCGATTTCCTGCTGCGCGTCAGTGGGATGTCCATGAAAGACATCGGTATTCTGGACGGCGATCTGCTGGCGGTTCATAAAACGCAGGATGTGCGTAACGGGCAGGTTGTGGTTGCGCGTATCGACGACGAAGTGACCGTTAAGCGCCTGAAAAAACAGGGCAACACGGTTCAGCTGTTGCCAGAAAACAGCGAGTTTTCCCCGATTGTGGTGGATCTCCGCGAACAGGCTTTCTCTATTGAAGGTCTGGCTGTTGGTGTTATCCGCAACGGCGAATGGCTGTAATCTCTTACTGACAGGCTGTGGTCGCACCGCAGCCTGACTGTCTACTCTCAATTCCCGGTACTTTCTCATGTCTCTGCTGACAACCTCAGACAAGGCATTGTGGCGTCTTGCGCTGCCGATGATTTTCTCCAATATCACCGTTCCCCTGTTAGGGCTGGTGGATACGGCGGTGATTGGTCATTTGGATTCCCCTGTTTACCTCGGCGGCGTGGCCATTGGCGCGACGGCGACTAGTTTCCTCTTTATGCTGCTGCTCTTTTTACGCATGAGCACTACCGGGCTGACTGCCCAGGCGTTTGGTGCCAAAGATCCCATTCGACTTGCCCGTGCGCTGGTGCAGCCGCTGATCCTCGCCCTTGGCGCAGGGCTGCTGATTGTTTTGCTGCGCACGCCGCTCATCGATTTGGCTCTGCATGTCGTGGGCGGTAGTGAGGCGGTGCTGGAACAGGCGCGGCGCTTCCTCGAAATCCGCTGGCTCAGCGCACCGGCATCGCTGGCAAATCTGGTTCTGCTCGGCTGGTTGCTGGGTGTGCAGTACGCGCGTGCGCCGGTGATCCTGCTGGTGGTGGGCAATTTACTCAACATCGTGCTCGATCTGTGGCTGGTGATGGGTCTGCACATGAACGTGCAGGGGGCGGCGCTTGCAACGGTGGTCGCAGAGTACGGCACTTTCTTCATTGGCCTATGGATGGTGAAACGCGTGCTGGCCATGCGGGGAATCTCTCTCGCGATGCTCAAAACAGCGTGGCACGGCAACATCCGTAAACTGCTGGCGCTTAACCGCGACATCATGCTTCGCTCGCTGCTGCTGCAACTTTGCTTTGGCGCCTTAACGGTGTTCGGCGCGCGCCTGGGGCCAGAGATCGTGGCCGTAAACGCGGTGCTGATGACGCTACTGACATTTACCGCTTATGCGCTGGACGGTTTTGCCTATGCGGTGGAAGCCCATTCAGGCCAGGCTTATGGCGCTCGCGAGGCGGGGCAGTTGCAGGAGGTCTGGCGCGCGGCCTGCCGTCAGTCTGGGCTGGTGGCGCTGGTCTTCGCACTGATCTATGCCTTATTTGGCGGGCAGATTGTGGCGCTATTGACCTCGCTGCCTGAACTGAGAGAACTGGCTAATCACTACATCATCTGGCAGGTCGTGTTACCGGTGGTGGGGGTGTGGTGTTATCTGCTGGACGGTATGTTTATCGGCGCAACGCGCGGGGCGGAAATGCGCAACAGCATGGCAGTCGCGGCGGCCGGTTTCGCCCTGACGCTCTTCACGCTGCCCTGGCTCGGCAACCACGGTTTGTGGCTGGCGCTGGCGGTGTTCCTCGCCTTGCGTGGCCTGTCATTAGCGCTGATTTGGCGGCGCCACTGGCGCAATAACAGCTGGTTTAGCGGATAGCGTGATTTGACGAAACGGTTAAAGATTCTGAATCTCAACACGCATGCCGAATCCTTATCTACAATTATTATCACGTCCAGCAGAAATGAACGTAACGGACGACTCGAATTTACGTGATAACCGAACGATGAGGAATTGATTATGAATAAAGACGAAATCGGCGGTAACTGGAAACAGTTCAAAGGTAAAGCGAAAGAACAATGGGGTAAACTGACCGACGATGATGTGACCGTCATTGAAGGTAAACGCGAACAGCTGGTAGGTAAGATTCAGGAACGCTACGGCTACGCGAAAGATCAGGCGGAAAAAGAGGTTGTTGACTGGGAAAAACGCAACGACTACCGCTGGTAACAGAGTTCTACCCGTTGTACACGGAAGTACAATCCCTGAGGGCGGCCTAATGGCCGCCCGCTTCGTTTTTAGCGCGGTTTTTTCTTCACCAGAATGGAGTGATCGTGCTGACATTCACCCTGATGACGACAGGCTTCCACTTCGACACAGGCTGAACACAACCCGTGTGCTTCAATTACGTTATGGCGCAGGGCAAAGCCCATTTTAGCCGCCAGTGAATGCATAATATCTTCCACACCTTCCGCCCCCTCTTCTTTGACCGCGCCGCAGCGATCGCAGATAAACATGGCCGAGGTATGTGTTGGCTGATCGAACAGATGGCACAGCACATAGCTGTTAGTCGACTCAACCTTATGCACAAAGCCTTGCTCCAGCAGGAAATCCAGCGCGCGATAAACGGTTGGCGGTTTCGCCTGCGGCTCGCTTTCGCGAAGCAGATCGAGCAGATCGTAGGCGCTGATGGCACCGCGTTGCAGGCTCATCAGACGTAACACTTCAAGGCGCTGCGGGGTCAGGCGCACATTGCGTTGCGCACAGAGCTTTTCAGCTTGCGCTAGCAGATCTTGCATCGTGGTCTTATCCATATCGCACCTCGAATTATGGAGTCTGGAAAACCCTCACTTTACCATGTTCTGCTGAAAACGCCGAGATCCGCCACAGTTGTGCTATACCTGACCCATCGCCACACGGGAAAAATACAATGAAAAGACCTGATTGCATCCGGCACTGGCGCGACGTCGAAGGTGCCGACGACTCCACTTATCCAGACAGTGACGAACTTTTTGCTATCGGCGCACCGCTGGCCCGCAAACTGGGGCTTGGGCGGATCGGTATCCACCATGAACGCCTGCCGCCGGGCCGTCGCACCTCTTATCCGCACGCTGAAAGTGACGAAGAGGAGTTTATCTTTGTTATTGAGGGGTATCCCCAGGCGTGGATTAACGGATATTTATGGAAACTAGAGCCGGGCGACAGCGTCGGTTTTCCGGCCGGAACCGGCGTGTGCCACACCTTTATTAATAACACCGACGAAGAGGTGCGGCTGCTGGTGGTGGGCGAGGCAAACAAAAAACACAACCGCATCTATTACCCGCTCAACCCGGTCTACGCCGCCACCCGCGAGGACCGCTGGGTGGACCATCCGCCGCAATTTTTTGGCCCTCACGACGGAAAACCTGGGCGAAAATAATATCCTCTTCTATAAATATTGAGGGCCGTCACAAATTACAACAGGCCTCGCGGAAGATTTAACTTAGGGAACAGGCGTGTCTTTTTGATGTTATTCACAGCAATAGTTCGTCCCTGTATGGGTGATAACTGACAGGGGTTGTTTAATAACAGACTATAAAACGAGCATACTGTGAAAAAACATTTTAAATTTTCGGTGGTTAGCATCGCTGTCTCCCTGTTTATGGCAAACGAGGCGGGAGCAGCCAATACCTGGACAGAAGCGCGTAGCGACGCGATGGGCGGTACTGGCGTTGCATCAGGCAATTACGGTAGCGGAGCGTTTATTAACCCGGCACTGCTGGCAAAAGCAAAACCGGATGACGACATTACCGTTATTTTGCCTTCGGTCGGCGCACAGATTACCGACAAAGATAATCTGCAGGATCAGATCGACGATATTAGCGATAAAGTCGATTACTACGACGATGTGGTTAACAGCCTGACAGCGGCTGAGATCATCGCCAATCCTTTGGGATCTGTGAACCAGTTTCAGAGTGCCGCGAAAGATCTCGCTGACGAGCTGGACGATCTGAAAGGTAAAACCGCTCGCGCCACCGCCGGTGCCGGGATTGCGGTCAGCATTCCAAATAACGTGCTGGCGGTCGCCTTTGTGGCGAAAGGCAACGCTCACGCACGCGTAAGCTCCTCTATTGACCAGCAGGATATCGATTATCTGCGCAGCATCCAGAACAGCAAACTGGTGGCGGGCAGCGTCGCGCTTGATGCCGCTCTTAACGGTTCGGATGAAATCACCAAAAACCTCAACTCCACGGCCTCAGGCCGGGCGGCGATTGTCTCTGACTATGGCGTCGCGGTGGCCCGTCAGTTTGATATTGGCGATGTGCCGGTCTCGGTCGGTATCACGCCAAAACTGCAAAAAACCTGGCTCTACAACTACACCACCTCCATTTATACCTATGACAGCAGCGACTGGAACAGTAGCCGCTATCGCACGGATGATACTGGCTTTAACGTGGATGCCGGCGTGGCCGCCGATTTTGGCGAGAACTGGACGGTGGGCTTGAGCGGGCAGAACCTGATGTCGCGCGATATCGATACCAAAGATATCCGTATCCGCAACGGCCGCACGGGTGACGTGGTGAGCTACAAAGATACCTACCAGATCCGTCCGCTGGTGACTGCGGGCGTGGCCTGGCATAACGATCTGGTAACCCTGACCGCCGATGGCGATCTGACTGAAACCAAAGGCTTCAAGAGCGAAGATAACTCTCAGTACGTCGGCGTCGGCGCCGAGGTCACTCCGCTCAGCTGGCTGGCGGTGCGCGCCGGTTATCGCGCGGACGTGAAGGACAACGACAGCAACGTCTTCACCGGCGGTGTTGGCTTTGCGCCGTTCAACGCGGTCCATGTGGATCTGATGGGTCTGTACGGCGAGGACAAAACCTGGGGGGCAGGCGCGCAGCTGAGCGTCACCTTCTAAGACGACCGGAGGCCATGCGCCTCCGGCTTTTCTTTGTGCTATAGTAGCGCCCCTTTTCCACCACATGCTTAAAACTTCGCCATGTCGTCAGAACTACAGTCCGATTTCCCTGCACACCGTTTTTCCATCGCGCCGATGCTCGACTGGACCGACAGACACTGCCGCTATTTCCTGCGTCAGCTCTCTCGCCACACGCTGCTGTACACCGAAATGGTCACCACCGGGGCGATCATTCACGGAAAGGGCGACTATCTGGCCTATAGCGAAGAAGAGCATCCGGTAGCGTTGCAGCTTGGTGGCAGCGATCCGGCGGCGCTGGCGCATTGTGCAAAACTGGCGCAAGAGCGTGGGTACAACGAAATTAACCTCAACGTCGGTTGCCCGTCCGATCGCGTGCAGAACGGCATGTTCGGCGCGTGCCTGATGGGGAATGCCCAACTGGTGGCAGATTGCGTCAAAGCGATGCGCGATGTGGTGTCGATTCCGGTGACGGTCAAAACCCGTATCGGCATCGACGATCAGGACAGCTACGAATTCCTGTGCGATTTCATCGACACTGTATCCGGGAAGGGCGAGTGCGAGATGTTTATTATCCACGCGCGTAAAGCCTGGTTGTCCGGTCTTAGTCCAAAAGAGAACCGTGAAATTCCGCCGCTGGACTACCCGCGCGTGTATCAGCTGAAGCGTGATTTCCCGCATCTGACAATGTCGATTAACGGCGGTATCAAGTCTCTCGACGAAGCCAAAGCCCATTTAGAACATATGGATGGCGTTATGGTCGGCCGCGAGGCGTATCAAAATCCGGGCATTCTGGCCTCGGTGGATCGCGAGATCTTTGGCATTGAGCGCGCCGATAACGATCCGGTGGCCGTGGTGCGTGCCATGTACCCGTACATCGAACGTGAGCTGAGCAATGGCACCTATCTGGGCCATGTGACGCGTCATATGCTCGGGTTGTTCCAGGGCATTCCAGGGGCGCGTCAGTGGCGTCGCTACCTGAGTGAAAACGCGCATAAAGCCGGGGCGGATATCGAAGTCCTTGAGCAGGCCCTGCGTCTGGTCGCTGACAAGCGATAATTATCACTAAAAGTTCGTCAAATTCACCACGCCCTGCGAATGTTCGCGGGGCGTTTTGTTTTAAATTCAATAAGTTAAATTTGGCACGTTTCTTGTAATAGTCACTACATCTTTATGGTATTGACGTGGGAGAGAGCCATGCTGGAATTGCTGTTTGTGATTGGATTTTTTGTCATGCTGATGGCGACCGGAATTTCGCTGCTTGGCATTCTGGCGGCACTGGTTGTGGCGACGGTGGTGATGTTTATCGGTGGGCTGTTTGCACTGATGCTAAAACTGCTGCCGTGGTTGCTGTTGGCGGTCGCCGTGGTGTGGGTGATTCGGGCGATAAAAGCGCCAAAAGTCCCACAGTATCAGCGCAATAACCGCTTTCGTTACTAAGGTATTGAGGTCTTCGTCACATACCTGCAACTTTTCCGGCAGCGATGCTTAGAACAGAATAGGATTTACTTATCGAATCTGTCACTATTGCCGCCGTTAAAGAATTCATCGAGCTGTACCCTACATACAGCCGAACTAAAAAAAGAAAGGGCTTCCTACGGGAAGCCCTAATTCTTTTTAAGGGATCAGCAAACTCGATCCCTGCGTCACACGACTCTCCAGCACTTCATGCGCACGCTGTGCATCATTCAGCGGGTATTTCTGCGCCTCAGCCACGTCCACTTTAATCACGCCGCTGGCGATCAGCGAAAATAGCTCATTGCTGGCTTCTGTCAGTTCGTCACGGGTGGTGATGTAACCTTG
The DNA here is from genome assembly GCF_002870005.1 of Lelliottia sp. F153. Lineage (NCBI taxonomy): Bacteria > Pseudomonadati > Pseudomonadota > Gammaproteobacteria > Enterobacterales > Enterobacteriaceae > Lelliottia > Lelliottia sp. F153. The sequence goes on from NZ_PKFT01000012.1 coordinate 43,543, forward strand.
CAGGGAAGGGCGCGTCACGTACAGCGAGCCTTTCTGATTCAGAATACCCAAATTCACCCCGGTGACCGCGCCCGAGGCGTTGCCAAAGCTCACCATCAAACCCCGACGCTGCAGGCAGTCCAGCGACGCTTCCCAGGTGTCTTTCCCCACGGAGTCATACACCACGCGCAGTTTCTTGCCGCCGGTGATCTCTTTCACCCGCTCGGCGATGCTCTCTTCGCGATAGTTAATCACCTGCCACGCGCCAGCCTGTAACGCCCGCTGCGCTTTTTGCGCGCTGCCGACGGTACCGATCAGTTTTGCGCCCAGCGCTTTTGCCCACTGGCAGGCGATAAGCCCAACGCCACCCGCTGCGGCGTGGAACAGGAACTGCTCGTCAGGTTTGATTTCGTAGGTTTTGCGCAGCAGATAATAGACCGTCAGCCCTTTCAGGAAGGAGGCGGCGGCCTGTTCGAATGAGATCGCGTTCGGCAGAATGGCGGCCTTATCGGCGGGCACGTTGTGAATCGAACTGTACGCGCCCAACGGCGACTGGGCGTACACCACGCGATCGCCCTCTTTAATATGCTTCACGCCGCTGCCGATTTTAACCACGACACCCGCAGCCTCGGTCCCCAGACCGCTCGGCAGGGCTGGCGGTGGATAAAGCCCGCCACGAATATAGGTGTCGATATAGTTGATACCGATGGCCTTGTTTTCGACCTGGATTTCATTTTCCCCAGGCGGCGTGGGGGTAAACTCCACGGCCTTGAGGACTTCCGGACCACCATGCTTGTGAAATTCGATACGAGTTGCCACGTTGAACTCCTTTGTCGATTCATTTGCAGACGGTTATACTTCCCCGTCTCTCAATTTATGGTAATCCATTCACTATGGCAGGAAATAAACCCTTCAACAAACAGACTGAGCCTCGCGAGCGCGATTTGCAGGTCGCCGGACTCAAAGTCCCGCCGCACTCGATTGAAGCGGAACAGTCGGTGTTGGGCGGTTTAATGCTGGACAACGAGCGCTGGGACGATGTCGCCGAGCGCGTGGTATCCGACGATTTTTATACCCGTCCACACCGCCATATCTTTACCGAAATGGCGCGCCTGCAGGAAGCCGGTAGCCCGATTGACCTGATTACACTGGCGGAATCGCTGGAGCGTCAGGGGCAGCTGGATTCGGTCGGTGGATTTGCCTATCTGGCAGAGTTATCGAAAAACACGCCAAGTGCGGCGAACATCAGCGCTTATGCGGATATCGTGCGCGAACGCGCCGTTGTGCGCGAGATGATCGCCGTTGCGAACGAGATCGCCGAAGCGGGCTTTGATCCGCAGGGCCGCACCAGCGAAGATTTGCTGGACCTCGCCGAATCCCGCGTCTTCAAGATCGCCGAAAGCCGCGCCAACAAAGACGAAGGTCCGCGAAATATCGCCGACGTGCTCGACTCCACCGTCGCGCGTATCGAACAGCTTTTCCAGCAACCGCATGACGGCGTGACCGGCGTAAATACCGGTTACGACGATCTGAACAAAAAAACCGCCGGTTTGCAGCCGTCGGATCTGATTATCGTCGCGGCGCGTCCGTCGATGGGTAAAACCACATTTGCGATGAACCTCGTCGAAAACGCGGCGATGTTGCAGGATAAACCGGTGCTTATCTTCAGTCTTGAGATGCCATCGGACCAGATTATGATGCGTTCCCTGGCGTCCCTGTCGCGCGTGGATCAGACCCGTATTCGTACCGGTCAGCTTGACGATGAAGACTGGGCGCGCATTTCAGGCACCATGGGCATTCTGCTGGAAAAAAGGAACATCTATATCGATGACTCCTCCGGCCTGACGCCGACGGAAGTGCGCTCCCGTGCGCGCCGTATTGCCCGCGAACACGGCGGCATCGGCCTTATCATGATCGACTACCTGCAGCTGATGCGCGTGCCGTCGCTCTCCGATAACCGTACTCTGGAAATCGCAGAAATTTCTCGCTCACTCAAGGCGTTAGCCAAAGAGTTGCAGGTGCCCGTCGTGGCGCTGTCACAGCTTAACCGCTCCCTGGAACAACGTGCCGATAAGCGCCCGGTCAACTCCGACCTGCGTGAATCAGGCTCCATCGAGCAGGATGCCGACTTGATCATGTTCATCTACCGTGACGAGGTTTATCACGAGAACAGCGACATGAAAGGCATCGCGGAAATTATTATTGGTAAGCAGCGTAACGGCCCGATCGGGACGGTGCGTCTGACGTTTAACGGTCAGTGGTCGCGTTTTGATAATTATGCGGGGCCGCAGTACGACGACGAATAAATCCTCGCCATCCTTCGCGTCACAGCCACCGCCGCTGTAACGCAAATGATTTAGAGGATTGGATTTATTTCATTAAGGCAAGGAATTCGAATGCAAGCGGCAACTGTAGTCATTAACCGCCGCGCTCTGCGACACAACCTGCAACGTCTGCGTGAACTGGCGCCCGCCAGTAAGCTCGTTGCAGTCGTGAAAGCGAACGCTTACGGACACGGTCTTCTTGAGACCGCGCGAACGCTCCCTGATGCCGATGCCTTTGGCGTCGCCCGTCTCGAAGAAGCCCTGCACCTGCGCGCGGGCGGCATCACCCAGCCGATTCTGTTACTCGAAGGCTTTTTCGAAGCCGACGATCTGACGACGATTGCCGATCAGCATCTCCATACCGCCGTGCATAACGAAGAGCAGCTGGCCGCACTAGAAGCTGCGACCCTCAGCGAGCCGGTCACCGTGTGGATGAAACTCGACACTGGCATGCATCGTCTGGGCGTGCGCCCGGAGCAGGCAGAGGCGTTTTATCAGCGCCTGAGCCAGTGCAAAAACGTGCGTCAGCCGGTGAATATCGTCAGCCACTTTGCCCGTGCCGATGAGCCTGAATGCGGCGCCACGGAGCAGCAGCTCGACATCTTTAACACCTTCTGCGAAGGCAAACCGGGAATGCGCTCTATCGCGGCGTCCGGCGGTATTTTGCTCTGGCCGCAGTCGCACTTCGACTGGGCGCGTCCGGGCATTATTCTCTACGGGGTTTCGCCGCTGGAGAGCAAACCCTGGGGGCCTGATTTTGGCTTCCAGCCGGTGATGTCGCTGGTCTCCAGCCTGATTGCCGTGCGTGAGCATCAGGCGGGTGAACCGGTTGGCTACGGCGGCACCTGGGTGAGCGAGCGCGATACGCGTCTCGGCGTGGTGGCGATGGGCTACGGCGACGGTTATCCGCGCGCGGCACCGTCCGGTACGCCCGTGCTGGTGAATGGCCGTCAGGTGAAACTTGTCGGGCGTGTCGCGATGGACATGATTTGCGTCGATCTCGGGCCTGATGCCGCCGACAAAGCGGGCGATCCGGTCGTAATGTGGGGCGAAGGTTTACCCGTTGAGCGCATTGCTGAAATTACGAAAGTGAGTGCTTACGAACTTATCACGCGCCTCACGTCGCGGGTGGCGATGAAGTACGTCGATTAACGCCCATTGAGTGCCGGGTGGCGGCTTCGCCTCACCCGGCATGCACCTTGTGATGAACATCCCCTCGATCTTCTCGCGCTTCCGGTTTATTGTTGAAATCCCTGCCTGACAGATATCCGGAGATACATCGCGTGTTCCAGAAAGTTGACGCCTACGCCGGCGACCCCATTCTCTCCTTAATGGAGCGTTTCAAAGAAGATTCACGCAGCGACAAAGTGAACCTCAGCATCGGTCTTTACTACAACGAAGACGGCATCATTCCTCAGCTGCAGGCGGTGGCCGAAGCCGAAGCGCGTCTCAACGCGGTGCCGCACGGCGCCTCGCTCTATCTGCCGATGGAAGGGCTGAATACCTACCGCAACACCATTGCGCCGCTGCTGTTTGGTGCCGATCATGCGGTATTAACGCAAAAACGCGTCGCAACTATTCAGACGCTGGGCGGTTCCGGTGCGCTGAAAGTGGGCGCCGATTTTTTGAAAAAATACTTCCCCGATTCAGGCGTATGGGTCAGCGATCCGACCTGGGAAAACCACGTCGCGATTTTTGAAGGCGCGGGCTTTGCCGTCAGCACCTATCCGTGGTTCGACAACGACACCAAAGGTGTACGCGTTGAAGCGCTGCTGGAAAAACTGCACACCTTGCCGGAGCGCAGCATCGTCCTGCTGCACCCATGCTGCCACAACCCAACCGGTTCGGATCTGACCAACAGCCAGTGGGATGCGGTCATTGAGGTGCTGAAAGCGCGCAATCTGATCCCGTTCCTCGACATCGCCTATCAGGGCTTTGGCGCAGGCATGGAAGAGGACGCCTACGCGATCCGCGCAATTGCCAGCGCCGGGCTGCCAGCACTGGTGAGCAACTCCTTCTCGAAGATTTTCTCCCTGTACGGCGAGCGCGTCGGCGGGTTGTCGGTGGTCTGCGAAGACGAACAGGCAGCAGGCCGCGTGCTCGGCCAGCTCAAAGCCACCGTGCGTCGTATCTACTCCAGCCCGCCGGCTTTCGGTGCGCAGGTCGTGGCGACGGTTCTGGGCGATGAGGGCCTGAAAGCGACCTGGCTTGCTGAAGTGGAAGCGATGCGTACGCGTATTCTGGCGATGCGTCAGGCGCTGGTTAACGCCCTGAAAAGCGCGTTACCGGAGCATAACTTCGATTATCTGCTCAAGCAGCGCGGGATGTTCAGCTACACCGGGCTGAGCGCGCAGCAGGTCGATCGTCTGCGTGAAGAGTTTGGCGTCTATCTGATTGCCAGCGGCCGCATGTGTGTCGCAGGCCTGAATGCGCATAACGTTCAGCGCGTTGCACAGGCGTTTGCGGCTGTGATGTAAGCACTCACTTACTCTTTTGGGTTCGTCCCCTTTAACGCCCGGTGGCGCTGTGCGTACCGGGCCAACAACGGCGACCACGACCTGAATCGCAGGCCGGGTAAGGCGCAATGGCCACCCGGCTTTTTTGTTTTTCCCGCTTTGTGATATCCCTCCCTTTACCAGGGACAATCTGAAAAATTTCCTTTCCTTCGCCTGGCTCAGGGGTTAAGGTCTGATAGATTTTTGACCATTCGCTCAATTTAAAACGATAACAAACTGAATATTCAGGGGAATACATGCGCAAGATCACACTGGCGCTCAGCGCCGCCTGCTTATTGTTCTCGCTTAATAGTGCAGTCGGTGCCCGAGCCTCCGCACCAACGCCGCTTTACACCGGAACCACCGCCGCCATTCTGGCTGAACAAGCCCCCATTCACTGGGTCTCCGTGGCGCAAATTGAAAATAGCCTGATGGGCCGCGCGCCAATGGCTGTCGGTTTTGACATCGACGATACCGTCCTCTTTTCCAGCCCTGGCTTCTGGCGAGGCAAAAAAACCTACTCGCCTGAGAGCGAGGAGTATCTGAAGAACCCGGAATTCTGGGAAAAAATGAACAACGGCTGGGATGAATTCAGTATCCCGAAAGAGGTGGGTCGCGCACTGATTGCGATGCACGTAAAACGCGGCGACAGCATCTATTTCATCACCGGTCGCAGCCAGACCAAAACGGAAACCGTCACCAAAACCCTGCAGGGCGATTTTTCCATTCCGCCAGCGAATATGAATCCGGTAATTTTTGCCGGGGACAAGCACGGGCAAAACACCAAGACCCAGTGGCTGGAACAGAAAAATATCAAAGTGTTCTACGGCGATTCGGATAACGATATCTCTGCTGCGCGCGATGTCGGTGCCCGTGGCATCCGCGTTCTGCGCGCCTCTAACTCGACGTACCGCCCGCTGCCCATGGCTGGCTCTTTTGGCGAAGAGGTGATTGTTAATTCTGAATACTGATAATCGATGATTATTTGTACAAATCGGGCCTGCCCGGGTTTACCTTTTGTCGTCTTGCTGCACACTTAAAGAGGCAAGTCCTCAGGTCGCACTCAACCCACTCACAGGGGAGCAAAGATGACAATTTCGGAGATACTGCAATATTGCATGAATAAACCGGGCGCCGGGCAAAGTGTCCACAGCGACTGGAAAGCCACGCAGATCAAAGTGGCTGACGTGCTGTTTGCGATGGTAAAAGAGGTAGAAGGGCGTCCGGCGGCATCGTTAAAAACCAGCCCGGAACTGGCGGACTTGTTGCGTCAGCAGCACAGCGATGTGCGCCCGAGCAAGCATCTGAATAAAGCGCACTGGAGCACTGTCTATCTCGACGGCTCGCTGCCCGATTCGCAGATTTACTATTTGGTGGATGCCTCTTACAAGCAGGCCTTTGAGCTGCTGCCGGAAAATACCCGACAGCAGCTTTCAGACTGAGGATTACAGAAGAGGTTTAAGGAAGCGCGCGGTGTGCGAGGCTTCGCACTCGGCAACTGTCTCTGGCGTACCGGAGACGAGGATTTCACCGCCGCCGCTGCCGCCTTCCGGACCGAGATCCACAATCCAGTCGGCGGTTTTGATGACATCCAGATTGTGCTCAATGACCACAATGGTGTTGCCCTGATCGCGCAGCTGATGCAGCACTTCAAGCAACTGCTGGATATCGGCAAAGTGCAGGCCGGTGGTTGGCTCATCCAGGATATACAGCGTCTGGCCCGTGCCGCGTTTCGACAGTTCACGCGCCAGCTTCACGCGCTGGGCTTCACCGCCGGAGAGCGTTGTCGCTGACTGCCCGAGACGAATGTAGGTCAGCCCCACGTCCATCAGCGTTTGCAGCTTACGCGCCAGCGCAGGCACCGCATCGAAGAACTCACGCGCCTCTTCAATGGTCATATCCAGCACTTCGTGGATCGTTTTGCCTTTGTACTTAATCTCCAGCGTTTCGCGGTTATAGCGCTTGCCTTTGCACTGATCGCACGGCACGTAGATATCCGGCAGGAAGTGCATTTCAACTTTGATCACACCGTCGCCCTGACAGGCTTCACAGCGGCCACCGCGCACGTTAAAGCTGAAACGTCCTGGCGTATACCCGCGCGAGCGTGATTCAGGAACACCGGCAAACAGTTCACGTACAGGCGTAAAGACGCCAGTATACGTAGCCGGGTTTGAACGCGGCGTACGGCCAATCGGGCTTTGGTCGATATCGATCACTTTATCGAAATGTTCCAGGCCCTGAATGTCGCGATACGGTGCTGGCTCGGCGAGCGTTGCGCCGTTCAGCTGAGTCTGTGCAATCGGGAACAAGGTATCGTTAATCAGCGTCGATTTACCGGAACCCGACACCCCGGTGACACAGGTGAACAGCCCGACCGGCAGCGTCAGCGTGACGTCTTTCAGGTTGTTGCCGCGCGCGCCAGTCAGCTTCAGCACTTTCTCTGGGTTGGCCGCAACGCGCTGCTTCGGCACGTCGATTTTGCGTTTGCCGCTCATGAACTGCCCGGTCAATGACTCCGGAACGGCCATGATGTCGGCCAGCGTCCCTTCGGCTACCACCTGGCCGCCATGCACACCCGCGCCAGGGCCGATATCGATGACGTGGTCTGCGGCGCGGATTGCGTCTTCGTCGTGCTCGACCACAATCACCGTGTTACCCAAATTACGCAGGTGGATCAGCGTGCCGAGCAGGCGTTCGTTATCGCGCTGGTGCAGGCCGATGGACGGCTCATCCAGCACGTACATCACCCCGACTAAACCTGCACCAATCTGGCTTGCCAGACGGATACGCTGCGCTTCGCCGCCGGAGAGGGTCTCCGCTGAGCGAGAAAGTGACAGATAGTTCAGGCCGACGTTCACGAGGAACTTCAGGCGATCGCCAATCTCTTTCAGCACTTTCTCCGCAATCTGCGCGCGCTGGCCGGAGAGCTTAAGATTGGTGAAGAAGTCCATCGCATGGCCGATGCTCATGTCTGAGATGGTCGGCAGCGCCGTGTTCTCGACAAAGACATGGCGAGCCTCGCGGCGCAGACGCGTCCCTTCACAGGTGGTGCAGGAGCGGTTGCTGATAAATTTCGCCAGCTCCTCGCGCACTGCGCTGGACTCGGTCTCTTTGTAGCGGCGTTCCATGTTATGCAACACGCCTTCGAACGGATGGCGGCGCACGGAAGTATCGCCGCGATCGTTCATGTACTTGAACTCGATGTTCTCTTTGCCGGAACCTGACAGCACCACTTTATGAACATTCGGGCTTAAGCTCGCCCACGGCGCTTCGATGTCGAACTTATAGTGTTCGGCCAGGGATTTCAGCATCTGGAAGTAGTAGAAATTACGGCGATCCCAGCCGCGAATCGCGCCACCCGCCAGCGAAAGCTCCGGATTCTGAATGATGCGATCCGGATCGAAATATTGCTGCACGCCCAGACCATCACAGGTAGGGCACGCGCCAGCCGGGTTGTTAAACGAGAACAGACGCGGTTCCAGTTCGCGCATGCTGTAGCCGCAAATCGGACAGGCAAAGTTCGCGGAGAAGAGCAGCTCTTCGGCTTTCGCATCGTCCATATCCGCGACGATAGCGGACCCACCCGACAGCTCCAGCGCCGTTTCGAACGATTCGGCCAGACGCTGCGTGAGATCGTCGCGCACTTTAAAGCGGTCAATCACCACTTCAATGGTGTGTTTCTTTTGCAGTTCCAGCTTCGGCGGATCGGAAAGGTCACACACTTCCCCGTCGATACGCGCGCGGATGTAGCCCTGGCTTGCCAGGTTTTCCAGCGTTTTGGTGTGCTCGCCTTTTCTGTCTTTAATGATAGGCGCCAGCAGCATCAGGCGTTTGCCTTCAGGCTGCGCCAGCACGTTATCCACCATCTGACTGACGGTTTGCGCGGCCAGCGGCACGTCATGATCCGGGCAGCGCGGCTCGCCCACGCGGGCAAACAGCAGACGCAGATAGTCATGAATTTCAGTAATCGTACCGACCGTAGAACGCGGGTTGTGGGACGTTGATTTCTGCTCAATGGAAATGGCAGGCGACAACCCTTCGATATGGTCGACGTCCGGCTTTTCCATCAGTGACAGGAACTGACGCGCATAGGCGGAGAGCGATTCAACGTAACGACGCTGTCCTTCGGCATACAAGGTGTCGAAAGCCAGAGATGACTTGCCAGAACCCGATAGCCCGGTCACGACAATCAGCTTGTCGCGAGGGATTATGAGGTTGATATTCTTGAGATTATGGGTGCGGGCGCCCCGTACTTCGATCTTATCCATTCACCTTTCCCGGTAGAGACTCGGATGCCTGGTTTGTTTGAAGGACAAACGGCAGAAACGGCTAATTATGACACAATCTGACCTGTTTTAATATACAGTATTGGAAAGCAGGTTCCGATTTAATGTGCAACAATGTTTAGGTAGCGTGAGTTCTGTGGAATCGCGGTCGCAGCTATCAAATTGCACCGTGGAAATGGTACACTCGCGCGTTTACACTATTAAGAAACGTATTCAGGAGACACAATCATGGCCAGCAGAGGCGTAAACAAGGTGATTCTCGTCGGTAATCTGGGCCAGGACCCGGAAGTACGCTACATGCCGAGTGGTGGCGCAGTTGCCAACATTACGCTGGCTACTTCCGAATCCTGGCGTGATAAAGCGACCGGTGAGATGAAAGAGCAGACTGAATGGCACCGCGTTGTGCTGTTCGGCAAACTGGCAGAAGTGGCTGGTGAATATCTGCGTAAAGGTTCTCAGGTGTATATCGAAGGTCAGCTTCGTACCCGTAAATGGACCGATCAGTCCGGTGCAGAAAAGTACACCACTGAAGTTGTGGTAAACGTCGGCGGCACCATGCAGATGCTGGGTGGCCGTCAGGGCGGTGGCGCACCTGCAGGCGGCGGCCAGCAGCAGCAGGGTAGCTGGGGTCAGCCTCAGCAGCCACAGGGCGGCAATCAGTTCAGCGGCGGCGCGCAGTCTCGTCCGCAGCAGCAGTCTGCTCCAGCACCGTCTAATGAACCACCAATGGATTTCGACGACGATATCCCGTTCTAAGACTCAGAACGTGCTGTCGCCTGGCGGCACGCTGTTTGCACTGGCCTGCTCATCATTTTGCAGGCCAGAGAAGCGCTGCACCGCCCGGTGATAAAACGCAAAAGCTCCTTTTTGGGGCTTTTTGTTTTTTATCTCTCCAGGGAAAATGGCTAGCGTTCGGGCTGCATATACTCCTGGTGAAAATGCTCTTTACTGATCGGGCGGGAGAAGAGAAAACCCTGTCCGTATTTCACACCGTGGCGCAGCATTGCGGAGACGTGCGTGTAATTTTCCACGCCTTCAATAATGACATCGATATCAATCTCATTGATATAATCCAGCATTAAAAACGTCTTTTCGATATTTCCGGCAGTCAGACAACTTCTGTCGAGCTTAATATAGTCTGTCGTCCAGATAGCGAGCCGTGATTTCAATGTTTCCAGGCTATCAATACCATCCCAGGCGAGCTGAATGCCGGCTTCGCTCAGCTGGTCGAGATTTTGGCAGACAGATTCTTCCGGCGTATCGATGATATCCGTAATTTCAAAAATAAAGTTTCGCGGTGACAGATTATTTTGCTGCATCATGTCTAACGCGCGCGCCGAAAATTCGGCATCGTTCAACTGTACCTGAGAAATATTCAGGGTAAAAAGCGGATTTTCCCGCAACGCCTGCGGCTGTCTGGCGATAAATTTAAATGCCTGGGCCATAACATAATCACCCATCGGCAAAATTCCGCCCGTCTCTTCCAGCTGGCTGATAAAACAATTCGGTGGCACGATATTGCGCCGATGGGTGCCGCGCACCAGAACTTCACCGCCTATACAGGCGAAGCGCGAAAGATCGAAAATGGGTTGAATAACAAAATCGATACCAGCATCGAGCTTGTTTTTTTCGACACACTGAACAACAAAATGTGTACTTTTTTCCATGCCAGCCTCATCACCATAACGTTACCCGTTCAAAGCGACACACTCTGCGCCAGACTTAAACAGGAAGGGCAACAATGTGGCGCTGCGGTATGAGCCAGTGTATTACTGCATTCTGAAGGAAGTATAAATACGGAAAAACGTTTGAAACGGGAAAGAATAATATTATGGGAAATTTTATTGTTTTACATCTGGAAATGAAATTTCCCATAGGGTGAATAACAATAACGTCATTCGTTCTTTAAATCGTATTCGATAAGTTTCCAGGTGACGGGGTAGCCATTTTGCCAGGGCATCGTGTCACCCTTTATAACATTTACCACATTGGTCACCGCAGGATTATCTATTCGCCAGTAACCGCTTTGCGGACATGCATTTCCACTGGAGCGTTTTATACCTAAGGGGCTGCGCGAGGATTCTGTTTGCGATCCGTAGGCGGCTACGGTTGCCATGGTCAAATTACTACTGTCAATTTTCATTATTAAGTATCCATAATTTAATCATCCCATTTTTAATATTGCGACAAAATAACAACAAAACTTAACACCTCATTCTCATTAATTATAAATATAGATACCCTGAATGGGTTTATATTGCAAAGTGGGGAGGCATTCGCCACAATAGAGCTATTATTGGATGAAAGTTGAGCAATTATGATCTCTCGCCGCATTCTGTTTTGCCTCATGCTAATGTTGAGCAGCAGCGCCATGGCGGTGAACTGCCAAAGAGCCGTCACGCCGCTGGAAAATACGATTTGTAATAACGACAACTTGCACTGGCTCGACAGCACCCTGTCGGTGGTTTATCAGCAGGCGATTCATCAGGATGGTCTGGCGGCAAACGATAAAGAGTATCTCCACTGGGAAAAGCTGCTGGAAAAATGCACAACTGCCGTCTGCATTGAACGTGCGTACTACGCCGGGATCAGTGGGATTTCCAACGTTAACCGCGATTTTAAGTGGGAAGGCAAATGGTGGAACATGCTGGCACCCAATATGAGCGGCGGGGTGATCCAGTTCAGTCGCAGTGCACAGTGGAGCGAGACGCTGGATATTCGTGCCTGGGCGGGGCTAAACAAAGATGAATTCACCGCCGAGGCGCGCAAACTCTACGGGATGCTGGTGGTCGAGAAGGTGGTGGACACCAACAACTGCAAACTGCTGCTTATCCCCAAACACGACGGTTCCCTCCAGGTTTACAGTAACTCCGACTGGGGCTGCCGCATGTCGATGCCAGCCGGAGTATTCCTCGATGGCGCTTATCAGATGGCGGAACACGATCCGCGCCCCAAAGCGACGCTGCTCACCCTCGGGATCTTCCAGGATGCCGCCCTCGACGACAAATTCCGCACGCTGGTCGGCGACGATTACCAGAACTTCGTCAACAGCGCGAACGTCTATATTTATCAGAATGATATCGACAACATCGGTGCCCGCGTGATCTCCATGTGGGTGCAAGGCGCGGCAAACAAACACACGGCTATCGTGATGTACACGCCGAAAGGGGAAATCTGGGCCGGGCTGATTTCGCCAGCGAAAGGGGGTGGCCTGATGTTCAGCTATTACAGCACCGACGGTAGCGATCAGCGTCATATGCCGCGCACCCTCGCCGGATGGAAACTGCGTTTTTTGGATGATTAACTGGCAGGAAATGCCGGGTAACGCAGCGCTTGCCCGGCTGACAACACCACTCACGCAGTGCCGCCGGGCATTCATCACGGACTACGATAACGTCCCCACAATCGTCAAATCACTGTCATCCGGCACCTCGTTATACGACAGCACATTCAAATTGCTGGCAAACAGACGTCCATAGCGTGAAATCAATGGTCGCAGCTGCGGCGTCACCAGCAGCAGCGGTGGCATCCCTTTCGCTTTCATCTGCTCCTGAATAATCGGCATCGTGTTCTGCAACTGCGTCAGAATGTTCGGGTCGACCGGGAAGCTATCCAGCGCCACTTTTCCACTCTGTTGAGACTGATTTAGCGCGCCCAGCAGCATATTCTCCAGCGCGTTATCAATGGTGTAGGCCGCCAGCTTCTGCCGGTCACCATTGATATTATGAATAATGGCGCGACGCAGGGCGTAACGCACGTCGGAGGTCAGCAGGATCGGATCTTTAGTCACTGCCGAGCTTTCCAGCAGCGTCGAGGCAATGGTGACGATATCTTTCAGTGACACCTGCTCCAGCAGCAGCTGGCGGTAAATCCGCAGCAGCAGACTAAAGTTGAGGGCGTTCGACAAATCCTCCGCCAGCTTCGGTGCCTGTTGCGCCAGACGGGCGTGCAGATGGGTAATATCGTCGTAATTAAACAGCTCCGGCAGATGCTCACGGGCGACTTTATTGACATGCGTCGCGACCACGCTGGCGCAGTCCACTACCTGATAACCCAGATTCAGCGCATTGGCTTTCTGTTCCGGATCGATCCAGACGATCGCCATGCCGTACGCCGGATCTGTATCCAGCACGCCGTCGATTTCGCCGTACAGCTCCGCCCCTGGAATCGCCATCAGTTTTTCAGCGTACACCTCCGCCAGCGCAGTGCGGATGCCGTTGATATGAATCGCATATTGCGCAGGCTTGAGGCGGAAATTCTCCCGGATGCGAATCTCCGGCAGCAGCACGCCACACTGCTCAGACACCACCTGGCGCACCCCGCGAATACGCTGCGACAGCGGGCTGCCCTTTGCCGAGTCAATCAGCGTCACCAGTTTGTACCCCAGATTCAGGCCAATCGGCTCCACCAGCGGAATGCTTTCCCAGTTGATGGCAGGCGCGACATCCTGGCCCAGTGCATCGGTAATCGCCTCGTAATCCGTCTCTTCTTCGGCGGGTTTAACCACTTTGCTCTGCCGCCAGGCGGCAAACAGCAGTAAACCGGTGAAGCACAGAAACGCGATGTGTGGCATACCCGGGACAATCGCCAGAATAAACATGACGAAGGCGGCGGTGTAGAGCACATGCGGTTTGGCCAGCAGCTGGGTTTTGATCTCATCGCTGACGTCATCGCCGTCGCTGACGCGCGTCACGATAATCGCTGCGGCGGTCGCCAGCAGCAGGGAAGGGATCTGCGCCGCCAGGCCGTCACCAATGGTCAGCAGAACGTACTGCTGGAACGCGTGGCTGGCATCAAGATCGTATTTGAAGATACCGATACAGATCCCGCCGATGACGTTAATCACCAGCACCATGATCCCGGCGATGGCGTCACCACGGACAAACTTCGAGGCCCCGTCCATCGCGCCGTAGAAGTCGGCCTCTTTCGACACCTCTTTACGCCGATCGCGCGCCTGTTTCTGGTTAATCAGTCCCGCATTCAGGTCGGCGTCGATCGCCATCTGTTTACCGGGCAGGGCATCAAGGGTAAAACGCGCCGATACTTCGGAAATACGCTCTGCCCCTTTGGTGACCACCACAAAGTTGATGATCATCAGGATGATGAATACGACAAAGCCGACAACGAAATCGCCGCCGATCACCACCTGTCCAAAGGCCTCGATCACCTTACCGGCTGCACCTTCCCCTTCGTGGCCGTGGAGTAACACCACGCGCGTGGAGGCGACGTTCAGGGTCAGTCGCATCAGGGTGGTGATCAGCAGGAGCGTCGGGAACACGGCAAAATCGAGCGGACGCTGCATGTTTACCGCCACCAGCAGGACCGTCACGGCCAGCACGATGTTGAAGGTAAACAAAATATCCAGCATCAGCGGAGACAACGGCAACATCACCATCGCCAGCACGCTGAGCAGTAATATCGGTACGCCGATGCGGCCCTGACGGAGAATGGCAAGCATTTGCTGTGACTTACTGTTCGCCATGGGTTTTTAATACCTCTTTAGGAATGTTGATCTGTTTGTTCAGGTTCGGTTTGGCCTCAAGCTGGCCGGTGCGCCAGGATTTGAGCTGCATGACGTAGGTCAGCACATGCGCAATGGCGCGAAAAAGCTGGGCCGGAATTTGCTGGTTAACGCGCGTGGAGTGGTAAACCGCTCGCGCCAGCGGCGGAAACTCCACCACTTCAATCTGGTGCTGGCTTGCCACTTCACGGATGTAGAGGGCGATATCATCGACCCCTTTCGCCACGATGTACGGGGCTTCTGCTTTGTTCGGATCGTATTTCAGCGCCACCGCGAAATGGGTCGGGTTGGTGATGATCACGTCCGCTTCCGGTACGGTGCGGTTAATCTGCCCCATCGCCATCTGGCGCTGGAGCTGGCGGATACGCCCCTTGATCTGCGGATTCCCGTCGTTATTTTTGTACTCTTCCTTCACCTCTTGCTTGGTCATGCGCATCTTTTTGGTGAACATGAATTTGGTCAGCGGCACGTCGAGCAGAGCAAAAATCACAATCACCGAAATGAAGTAGATCAGCACATGGTGAAAAATGCCAAAACCGGCGTGGATCGCCTGGTTGAGGTTCAGGCGCTGCAGATGCAGCAGCGGATTCAGGGAGCTGTGAACCATCGAATACAGCACCGCCAGAATTACCCCGCACTTGAGCATCATCTTGCCCACTTCCACATAATGGCTGGCGGCGAACATGCGCTTTACGCCGCTGATCGGGCTGATTTTTTTGAAATCGGGCTTCAGCTTCGACAGCGTAAAAATCCAGCCGCCGGGGATCAGGCTCGCCACAATACAGGCCAGTGGAATCGGCGCGAGGGTGGCGATAAAGCGCAAGATCACCGAGACGTTGAGCATCAGAAACTGGCTCAGCGCGCCGCTATCGTCCAGCCGCCCGGCCATCATTCCCACCGAGGTAAAAGATTCCGTAATCAGCTGCTGGTAATAGGGGAAAAAGCTGCTCAAGGTAATAAACGAGGTCAGCAGCCCCACCGCCATGGTCAGGTCTTTCGAGCGCGGCAGATCGCCCTTTTCCCGCGCTTTGCGCAGTTTCTGGGGGGTGGGTTTTTCGCTCTTATCTCCGCCCTGGGCCATCAGTGGCTCCTTACGGCTTCGAGCCTGGCCAGAATTTCATTGGTCAGGTTGAGATAGTGGTCGGGAATATTGGTCATCATCATTGATATACAGAGCAGGCCGAACAGCATGCTGATGGGAAAGCCGAGCGAGAACAGGTTCAGGGTCGGAGAGATGCGGTTCAGCAGGCCAAACCCCCCTTGCACAATCAACATCACAAAGGTGGTGGGCAGGGCGATTAATGTCGCAGCAGACATTATCCAGCCCAGGCTTTGTACGATTAATAATAATGTCGGTTTATTAATCGCCTGACCGATGGGCCACCAGACAAAGCCTTTAAACAGAATCGTCACCACCAGCAGATGCCCGTCCATAATGAAAAACAGCAGGGCGCAAAAGGTGTAAATAATCTGCGAAATCACGGTGGTCGAGCTGCCGTTGACCGGGTCGTTCATCATCGCCATCCCGAGGCCCATATTCATCGAAAGAATATGTCCGGCGGTCTGCAGGGCGACAAACACCAAATGCATTGCCATGCCAAACAGCATGCCCCACAGCATTTGCTCTCCGATGAGCAGAAGGGTACGCACCGACAGCAGCCCGGTGAGCAGCACTTTTTCCGGCAGCATCGGGGTGATAATCACCGACAGCGCGAGGGCGAGCGCCGCTTTGATGCGTTTGCTAAAGGCGCGGTTATCCAGCACCGGGCAAAAGTGGATAAACGCCAGAATGCGCACAAACGGCAGAACGAGCGCCATCAGCGGGTTTATCAGAGTGAGAATATCGATGCCCATGGCCGTCAGCCCACCAGCGCCGCCGCCTGGTGAAAGAGGTTGACGGTAAAGTCGACTAACTGGGTCAGCATCCATTTGCCGCCAATGATCAACACCGCCAGCGTCACCAGCAGACGCGGCAGAAAGCTCAGGGTCTGTTCGTTAATTTGCGTGGTCGCCTGAAAAATACTGACGCACAGGCCGACGATCAGGCTCGGCACAATCGCCACCGCCGAGATAATCAGCACCAGCTTGATGCCGCTCGCCATGATGTCACCGGCAATATCCATCGTGACCATGGCTATACCCCTTGCACGCTGGAGGTGAGGGTGCCGACAATCAGCGTCCAGCCGTCACAGAGCACAAACAGCATCAGCTTGAACGGCAGCGATACAATCAGCGGCGACAGCATCATCATCCCCATCGCCATCAGAATACTGGCGACAATCAGGTCGATAACCAGGAACGGAATGTAGATCATGAAGCCAATCTGGAAGGCGGTTTTCAGCTCGCTCAGCAGGTACGCGGGGGTGACCACCGTCAGATCCTGCTCGCGCGGATCGCCCGTCACTTTGGCGATATCCATCATCTGCGCCATCGCTTTATTGCTGGTTTGCGCCAGCATGTAGTTCTTCAGCGGCGTCTCCGCTTTGCCAAACGCCTGTTTCATGGTGATTTCATCATTCTGAAACGGCACGATGGCCTCATCGTAAATCGTCGTCCAGACCGGGCGCATCACCAGCAGCGTCAGGGCCAGCGCGATGCCGGTGAGGATTTTGTTCGGCGGGCTTTGCTGCAGCCCGAGCGCCTGTCGCAAAATCGCCAGCACGATGATAAATCGCGTAAAGCAGGTCATCATCAGCACCATCACCGGCAGCAACCCCAGCAGGGTCATCAGGATCAGGATTTCAATTTTGACGTTGTAATCCTGGCCGCCGTCGGTGGTGGCCGAGCTAAAGAGCGTAATATCGCCGTTCGCCGCAAACAGCTGCGGTGAAAAGAGCAGCCCGGCAAACAGCAGCGCGGGCGCCACGGCGCGAAGCAGCGGTTTCATCGCGTCAGTTCACCCAGTTCTTTGCTGTTGAACTCCAGAATGCGCAGGCCGTATTTATCGTTCAACACCACCGCTTCGGCTTTACCGAACAGAATGCCGTTCACTTTGATGTCCAGCGCTTCACCGGCCATTTTATCCAGCTCAATCACCGAGTCATGGTTGACGGTCATCAGGTCGGCCAGCGAAATCTCGACCGACGCCACTTCCAGGGTCAGGGTGACCGGAATGCGGCTGAACAGCGCCATTTTGCGCAGGTCGTCGATGCCGCTCGCCGTCTCAGGTTGTTCCTGAATATCCAGGCGGATATTGCCTTCAACCGTCTCTTCGCGCGGCATATCGCCGAGGTTGAGATCGCTGAAATCCAGGGACTGGCTCAATTCTTGTTGCAGATCACTCATAAGGCTTCTCGATGGTTCTGTCGTTAAATCCACAGAGGAATAACTTGCTGTGGTCTTCGGCGATGTTGGCGTCAAAAATCTGCTCTTTCCCGATATACACAGGAACGGGATCGTTGATGCTCATAGGGATGATGTCGCCCGGCTTGATCTTGGCCAGTTGGGCGACGGTTAAATTCAGGCTGGCGACTTTGCCGCTCAGTTTTAGCGGCAGGCTGTAAAACAGACGTTCGATCTGCGAACGGTCCGGCGTGGGTTTAGGGCCAGCGTGGCTGTCCGTCAGCGGGTCGCGCAAATTCATCAACATGTGATCGACGTGCTGATTATCAAATAACAGCGTAAAACTGCCGTGCTCATACCCTTCGAGACTAAAAGTGACGCACCACGCCCACTGATTAATAATGGTGGTGTTGTCGCTTTTAATTTCGAGGTCCTGGCCAAAAGTCTCTTTATCAATCAGCAAACGGGTGAGATCCAGCCCGATTTTTGTTTTAAGACGATCTTCTGTTTTGGTTACCGGTTGGCTGGTGTCCGGTGAAATATTACCGCTCTCTTTCCCCAGGCCATAATAGTCATGAAGAATGTGCAGGAGTAATGAGCGCTCGATGCTAAAGGCAATGGAACCGAGCGGCGTGGAAAAAAGTTGGGTGTTTTTATGCGTCTGGTCAATCGCAAACGTCATCGATTCCAGTGCGACATTTACCCGCAATTTTTTAAGAAAATAAATGCTCAGGCGCGAATCAAAGATATCGAAGCTGTCATTCATTAACTTGGGTAATTTATGCCATGGGCGACCGAGCTTGCTCACATCGAGCTTCACCATGTCGGGAATCGCCTGACGTGGGTAGATTCTGATTCGCTGAGGAGCTGCTTGCATAGTTCTTCCGCATAAAAAGAGTGATAAGCGTAAAGCGTCAGAGATAAAACAAAAAACGCTAATCGGTTCTAAAATAATTTAAGTTTCTTAAAACGGTGCCGCTTTATCTATTCAGGAGGGATAACCAGCCAGAGATAAATCCAGACGCACACAGTTTATTAAGGACAAGAATTAGACTCTTTTTAGACGATCGGCACAAGATTGTCCGGGTTATTAATTCCTTATTTTACAGGCGCTTATTAAGATTAATAACTTTTGTAACTCTATGATATTTATAGATTAATATTTTAATACCCATTAAAAACAAGACATCTCACCCCGCACCGATATACTGCGCTTCAGTCATGAATTCCGATGCTTCACTGTATCCGGTGACTTTCGTAACCCATATCGAAATTATGCATTTATAAATATCCGCGCCAGGCGGCGGAATATCTGTGCAGCAGTTTCAGGTTAATGAATTGATTAAATTGTTGGTGAGTTGTTATGAGTATTGTTATTGAACATGAAGCCCAAAATGAAAATGGATTTGTTGCCAGCGCACCAGAAAGCGTCAATGTATTTTCATTAGCGCGTCGCGTGGCTAAATATAATGTATCGGTACTTATTACTGGCGAGACCGGAACAGGAAAAGAGTGTATCTCCCGCTATATTCATGAGAATGCATTAGGTGCCGATGCGCCTTATGTTGGCGTGAACTGTGCGGCCATTCCGGAAAGCATGCTTGAGGCAATTTTATTCGGCTACGAAAAAGGTGCTTTTACCGGAGCGGTCACAGGCGTTGCCGGTAAATTCGAACAGGCGAATGGCGGAACCTTATTGCTCGATGAAATTGGTGATATGCCGTTAGCCCTGCAGGCGAAATTATTGCGCGTTTTGCAGGAGCAGGAAGTTGAGCGTCTCGGCAGCCATAAACGTATTCCTCTGGATATTCGTCTGGTCGCCTCCACCAATAAAGATTTACAGCAGGAAATTGCCGAAGGGCGTTTTCGTCAGGATCTCTTTTACCGTATTTCCGTCGTACCCATTCATATCACCCCGCTGCGTGAACGCCGTCAGGACATTATTCCTTTAGCGCTGCGTTTTATTGCCAAATATAAAGCCTTCCATAAAGGCAATATTCGTCTGAGCGACGAAGCGCGTCACGCGCTGCTGGCTTACGAATGGCCGGGCAACGTGCGTGAGCTGGAGAACGTTATTCAGCGCGGCATGATTCTGAGCAACGGCGAAGAGATCACGGCGGTGGATTTTGGCCTGCCGGTGATGATTCCTACCGTCGAAATGCCTGACCTCGACGTCATGCCCGCCTACCGCGAGCAGCAGAGCGCGGCCAGCGCGATGAGCAACGTGAAGCTTCATGGCCGGATGGCGGAGTTCCAGTACATCCTCGAACTGCTCAAACGTCACAACGGCAACAAATCTAAAACGGCGGCTTTTTTGGGTATCACCCCGCGCGCGCTGCGCTATCGACTGGCGTCAATGCGTGAAGAAGGCATTGATGCCGGTTGCTACTCGTAACCGCATAAGGGACTTAACCAATGGACAAAATTACCGCTATCGGTCTTCACGCCAGCCAACAGGCGATGCTGGACAAAATGCACAATACGGCCGCGATGGCGGCGTCTGGCGCAGTGAATCAGGGGCAGATGATCGCCCCCGGTGCGTCGTTTCCCGACGTGGCGGGCGCAGGCAATCTCTCCTTTTCGCAGGTGTTGAATAACGCGATCGATAACGTCGATGCGGTCCAGCACTCTGCCGGAGCAAAGCAAAAAGCGATTGAAATGGGACAGAGCGACGATCTGGCTGGTGCGATGATCGAATCGCAGAAGGCGAGCGTGGCCTTCTCCGCCATGATGCAGGTTCGCAACAAACTCACCACTGCGCTCGACGAAGTGATGAATACTCCGCTCTAAGGTCTCCTCCGTGCTGAATAAGTTAAAAGAAAAACTCTCCGCTTTACCCTTGCCTGCCGGGCGGCTGAAACCCCAGTGGCTGATTACCGCAGGTGGCTTGCTGCTGGTGGGGGCGATCGTCTTCTCCCTGTGGCGCAGCAATCAGGGCTATGTGGCCCTGTACGGCAGCCAGGAAAATATTCCCGTGGCGCAGGTGGTGGAAGTTCTGGGCGCAGAGGCGATTGCCTACCGCATAAACCCCGACAATGGCCAGATCCTGATCCCGGAAAACAAGCTCCCGCGTGCACGCATGGCGCTGGCGGCGAAAGGGATTACGGCGGTGATGCCGGAAGGCTACGAGCTGATGGACAAAGAGGAGATGCTCGGCAGCAGCCAGTTTGTGCAGAACGTTCGCTACAAACGCAGCCTCGAAGGGGAACTGGCGCGCAGCATTATGGCGCTCGACCCGGTGGAAAGCGCCCGCGTGCATCTCGGCCTGAGCGAATCCAGCTCCTTTGTGATGACCAACAAACCGCAGAGCAGCGCCTCGGTGATGTTGCAACTGCGCTACGGCAAACATCTGGATGAGCAGCAGGTCGCCGCGATTGTCCAACTGGTCGCCGGCAGCGTGCCGGGCATGCAGGCAAACAGCGTGCGGGTGGTGGATCAGGCGGGCAATCTGCTGTCGGAGAACGGCCAGCAGGGCACCACCAATATGGCCAGCATCCGCCAGGGGCGCGATGTGATTGAGCGTATCAAACACGAAACCACCAGTAATATCGCCGGGCTGCTGACACCGCTGTTTGGTAGCGAAAACTACCGCATCAGCGTGACGCCGTCCGTGGACATGAGCAGCGTCGAAGAGACCCAGGAGCGCCTGGGCAAAGATCCGCTGGTCAGCGACGAGAATATCTCCCGCGAAAACACCACCAACGAGCTGGCGATGGGCATTCCTGGCTCGCTCAGTAACCGTCCGGTGACGCCACCGGCAGCCGCCACGGCACCTGACGCGCAGCAGCAGACCACGCAAACCCAGACCAGCGATCCGCGCTCCCTCACCAACCGCACCCAGGAGCAGCGTAAGTTTGCCTTCGATCGCGATATCCGCCACATCCGTCATCCCGGCTACAAGCTGGAGAAACTGCGCGTGGCAGTGGCCCTGAATCAGGCCGCGCCGTCTCTCGCCTCGATGACGCCGGAACAGCTCGCCACGCTGACGCGGCTGGTCGAGGACGCCGCTGGCATCGAAAAAGATCGCGGTGACTCCCTGACCCTCGACCGTCTGACCTTTGTTGATATCACGGGCGACGGCCTGCCGGTGCTGAAGTGGTGGCAAGACCCGTCCATTCAATACTGGGGACAAATGGGCGGTATCGGCCTGCTGGCGCTGTTAACCCTGCTGTTTGGCGTGCGTCCTCTGGCTCAGCGCCTGGCGCGCCGCGATACGCCTGCCATCGATGCGATTGAAGCGAAAGGGCTGGACGACGCACCGGAAAATGAGCTGGTCACCACCGAAAACGGCCTGACCGGATTGCCAGGACCGGCATTCAATCAAGATACCGACTTGCCGCCACTCAGTTCTGGCCTTGAAACCAAGGTGGAATACCTGCAAATGCTGGCGGAAAACGAAACCGAACGTATGGCTGAAGTACTGAAACAATGGATCAACAGCAATGAGCGAACACCTAATAAACAAGAGCAGTAAAGGTAGCGTCAAAAGTGGACGCAGCCGCCTGGAGCAGGCCGCCATTCTGTTGCTCAGTGTGGGCGAAGAAGCTGCCGCAAAGCTGATGCAGAAGATGAACCGTGATGAAGTGATTTTACTCAGCGACACCATGGCGCGGCTGCACGGCGTGAAGGTGGACCACGCGCGCTATGCGATGAACAACTTTTTTGACGACTACCGCGAGCAGAGCGGTATCAACGGCGCCTCGCGCAGTTATCTGCGCAGCATTCTGGAGAAAGCGCTGGGCGGCGAAATCGCCAGCAGCGTGATCAACGGTATCTACGGGGACGAGATCCGCCACCGCATGGCGCGTCTGCAGTGGGTCGACGTGCCGCAACTGGCAGCGCTGATTGAGCAGGAGCACCTCCAGTTACAGGCGGTATTCCTCGCTTTCCTGCCGCCGGACGTGGCCGCTAGCGTGCTCAGCGCCCTGTCGCAGGAGCGTCAGGACGAAATCGTCTGGCGTATCGCGCGCCTCGATGACGTTAACCGCGACGTGATTGACGAACTGGATCGCCTGATCGAACGCGGCGTGGCGGTGCTGTCCGAGCACGGCTCGAAAGTGGTCGGCATCAAACATGCCGCCAATATCGTCAACCGTATTCCGTCCAACCAGCAGCAACTGCTCGATCAGCTGCGCGAACGGGATGCGGGCGTAGTGGAGGAGCTGGAAGAGGAGATGTACGAGTTCTTCATCCTGAGTCGCCAGACGCCAGCCACGCTGCAACGTCTGATGGAGGAGATCTCCATCGAAGAGTGGGCGGTTGCCCTGAAAGGCACCGAGCCGGTACTGCGCCAGACCATTTTCAACGTTATGCCGAAACGCCAGGTTACCCTGCTGCAATCCACCACTACGCGTCTGGGTCCGGTTCCTGTGAGCCGCGTCGATCATGTGCGTAAAGAGATCATGGCCACCGTCCGTCAGTTGGCGGAAGAGGGTGAGATTCAGGTGCAACTGTTTGCCGAACAGACCATGGAGTAACCATGTTTAAAAAGCACAGCTTACCCTTAAGCGCCCTGACCCCGACCCGACAGGCGGTGATCAAACCGCGCCTGTACAAATTCCCGCCGCTGCGTAAACGCCGCCCGGCACACAGCGTGGCGGATGATATTCCCGCTGCGGCTGACGGCGCGGCGATACAGGAGCAGCTTCAGCAGGGATTTCAGGACGGCCTGAACCGTGGATTTGCCCAGGGTATGGAAGAGGGTAAAGAAGAGGGATATCAGGAGGGGCTGCGCCTCGGTTTTGACGAAGGCGTGCGGAAAGGGCGATCCGAAGGGAAAACCCAGGCGCGCCAGCAGTTTCTCGACGCGGCCCATCCGCTGGATGAGATCATTCAGTCGATGGAAACCTTCATGGCGAACTACGAACAACGTCGCCGCGAGGAGTTATTACAGCTGGTGGAGAAAGTGACCCGGCAGGTGATCCGCTGTGAACTGACCCTCCATCCTACGCAGATTTTGACGCTGGTGGAGGAAGCGCTGAGCGCATTGCCCCAGCAACCCGAGCAGATCAACGTCATGCTTAACAGCGAAGAACATCGCCGCATCAGCGAAGCCGAACCGGAAAAAGTGGCCCAGTGGGGGCTAATGGCGGACCCCGATCTGGCCCCCGGTGAATGCCGCGTGGTGACCAACACCACTGAAATGGACGTGGGCTGCCAGCACCGGCTGGACCAGTGCATGGACGTGCTGAAAGAGACGCTGCTGCCGGAATCCCGCGATGAGTAACACCGATTTCGCGCAGGTTTTGCGCTCCATCGACAACATCAACCTCGCCCGCGTGGCCGGGCGCCTGGTGCGCGTGGCGGGCATTTTGCTGGAGTGCGTCGGGTGCCGTCTCGCTGTCGGCCAGCTGTGCCAGGTCGAAAGCGCCGAAGGGGAGTTTATCGAGGCGCAGGTGGTCGGGTTCGATCGCGACGTAACCTTTTTGATGCCCTTCAAACAGCCCTCCGGCCTGATGGCGGGCGCGCGCGTTTATCCCGCCGATAAACAGCAGGGGGTGCTGATTGGCGATCAGTGGCTCGGGCGGGTGGTGAACGGCCTCGGCGAGCCGATTGACGACAAAGGCAAACTCTCCGGCGACACGGTACTGCCGCAGCAACTCCCGCAGGTGCATCCCCTTCGGCGTCAGCCGGTGGCCGCGCCGCTCGACGTGGGCGTGCGGGCGATTAACGGCCTGTTGACCATCGGCAAAGGCCAGCGAGTGGGGCTGATGGCGGGAAGCGGCGTTGGCAAAAGCGTGCTCCTCGGCATGATCACCCGCTATACCCAGGCCGATGTGGTGGTGGTGGGGCTGATCGGCGAGCGCGGGCGCGAAGTAAAAGAGTTTATCGAACATTCGCTGGGGGAAGAGGGGCGGCGCAAATCGGTGATCGTCGCCGCGCCAGCCGACGAATCGCCGCTGATGCGTATCAAAGCCACGGAGCTGTGCCACACCATCGCCAGCTACTACCGCGACAAGGGTAAAGACGTCCTGTTGCTGATGGACTCCTTAACCCGCTACGCCATGGCGCAGCGTGAAATCGCCCTTTCGTTGGGCGAACCGCCCGCCACGAAAGGCTATCCGCCATCGGCATTCGGCATGATTCCGAGACTGGTTGAAAGCGCGGGCAACAGCGAAAGCCACGGCTCAATGACCGCAATCTACACGGTGCTGGCAGAAGGCGATGACCAGCAGGACCCGATAGTCGACTGCGCCCGTGCGGTGCTGGACGGGCACATCGTCCTGTCGCGCCATCTGGCGGAAGCGGGCCACTACCCGGCCATCGACATCGGGCAATCCATCAGCCGCTGTATGAGCCAGGTGACGGAGCGCGAACACCAGCTTTCGGCGCGCACCCTCAAGCAGCTGTACGCCGAATACCAGAGCATCAAGCCGCTCATCCCGCTGGGCGGATACGTGGCGGGCGCCGATCCGATGGCCGATAAAGCGGTCAATCTCGCCCCGGCGATCACCCGGTTCCTGCAGCAGGAAGTGCAGGATGCGGCGCTGCTCGAAAAAACCATCTCCGATCTCAACGTACTGGCGAAAGCAGGATAATCGACGATGAGTAAACTGATTCAGACCCTCGAACAACTCCATGTGCTGCGCAACCGCGCGGTAAAAGATCTCAGCAGCAAACTCGCCACCCAGCAGCAGCTGTGCCAGCGCCTGGAGAAGAACATTCACGCCCTGTCGAACCTCGTCAACCACAGCACGCCGGAGATGCAGGGCAGCGCGACCATGCTCCACAACCAGTCGTTCTACAAACGCAATATCCAGCGAGTGATCGACTGGCAGCGGCAGGAGCAGGCGCTCGCGACAGTCGAAGCGCAAAAATTGCAGGGGAATTTGCTGGCGGAATCGCGCCGGGAAAAGAGCATCGAACTGGTGCTCGATGGTCGTCGACAGGACCTGCGCCAGGCGCAGGAGCGCCGCGAGCAAAAAGTCACTGACGCCGTCTCCGCGCAGTGCTGGTTAAGACAACAACAGGCCCAGCGGCAGCGATAAGATGGCTACTAATTTGATGCAGTCGCTGCTCAAACGCCAGCAGCAGAAAAAAATCACCGAATTCCCGTTTGTCAGCGTGATTTGTCCGACGTGGGAGCGCCGGGCGTTCCTGCCCTATCTGCTCTATCTCTTTCAGTATCAGGACTATCCGGCCGATAAACGCGAGCTGGTGATCCTCGACGATTCCGCGCAAAGCAACGAAGATCTGATCGCCATGATGGTCGATGCGCGCGTGGACAATGTGCGCTATATCCACAGCCCGGAGCGGCTGGATCTCGGTGAAAAACGCAACAAACTCAACGAGCTGGCCAAAGGGGAGTACATCGTCTGCTTTGACGATGACGACTACTACCCGCCGAACAAAATCAGCGCGCAAGTGGGCGAGATGCAGCGCAACAACGCCCTTTTTTCCGGCAGCGACACCATTTATATTTGGTACAGCCATCTCGATAAAATCTATCGCACTCATTCGTTTGGCGCCCACCACGCCCTGAACGGCACCTTTGCCTATCACCGCCACTTCCTGAAAAACCATCGCTATGAAGACACCGCGAGGCTGGCGGAAGAGCAGGTGTTTCTGAACAACTTCACCGCGCCGGTGCTGCAAATCGATCCCCGCGAGGCGATTTTGTGCATTTCGCACAGTGCCAACACCTACGACAAAGATTTCGTGCTCGGCTCCAGCCAGCCTACGGCGCTGACGCTGGAAGATTTCGTCTCCGATCGCAATCTGCTGAACCACTATCGCCGCCTGAGCCACGCCCCGCTCAGCACCTCCGTGCAGTGGTCGGCGTTCGATAAGGTGGCGGTGCTGTATGACCAGCCCGATGAGCTTGAACATCAGCGTCAGGCGCTGGTCGCGCTTGGACTCGATGCGCAACAGCTGGTGCCTTTTGCCCGCGACGGGCAGGACGAGCTGACGTCCCACTGCCAGGTGCTGGACACGGCGATGCACGAGCAGTGGCAAAGCGTGGTGCTGGTGGATGCGTCGGTGAAATACGTGCGCAAAGAGATGTCGATAAAAACGGTAAACCAGCTCCTTTCCCGCCTGGCTCATATCGACTGGCAGGTGGTGATGCTGGGGGCGCGCTATCAGCGTATTTCACCTCTCAAGGCGTTGCCGGGCGTGGCCCGCATCGCGCGCGGTGACTGCGGCTGCGCGTATGCCGTCAACGGCGAATACATCCCCGAGCTACTGGCGTGCTACCGCCAGGCCCTCGCGCAACAGCTCACTCTTGATGAATGCTGGCCTGCGCTCATGCAGGCCCGCTGCTGGCTTGGTCTGCAGCCGAGCTTTGCTTTTTTACCCGAGATATCCGACCGCGAAAGCGGGAAGCGTATCGATTGCACCCACTGGTTTTTTCGCAAAAACTTTCAATGAAGAAGGGCCGCCACTCCAGCGGCCGGAGTACCCTATGGAACTGATTGAGCACTACCAACCCGAATATGTCGTCCGCTTTGCCGAGCGGGTACGGCCCTGCGAATGCCCTGCCTGTCAGGGGCGTACGGACGACTGGCCCGTCACTCACGTGAAGCTGAAAAACCAGCAGCGCGACAGCCTCGACGCGGGCTGCGAGACTGCGGCCCGCGAGATCCTGCTCAACCCGCAGGCCTTTGTTCTGCATACCTCAACGACCCGGCCGCAGAGCGAGCTGGGGCTGAGCGCCTGGGACGAAACCCTGAACCAGCAGTGCATCAACCTGGCGGTCCATCCGGCGCTGACGCTGGAGAGCAGCCTGTACGCCAT
This sequence comes from Lelliottia sp. F153, assembly GCF_002870005.1. NCBI lineage: Bacteria > Pseudomonadati > Pseudomonadota > Gammaproteobacteria > Enterobacterales > Enterobacteriaceae > Lelliottia > Lelliottia sp. F153. The sequence goes on from NZ_PKFT01000012.1 coordinate 71,165, forward strand.
CGGCGTGTTGCTCAGTAAAGCGCAGCGTTATCTCGACAGCGATCAGTGCGAGCCGCACCAGCTGCTGGAGATGGGCGAGCAGCTTGCGGCGCTGGCGGAGCGCGGCATCCTCGACGAACAGCTGCGCCTTCTGCCGCCGATTGAGGTGAATCGCGTGGAAGCGCTGGAGCAGATGGGCGCGATGCGTCTGACCCTCAATCTGCCGGCAATGCAGAAAATGAGCATGATGCTGAAGCTCAGCGAGCTGGCGGTGATGCAGCCTGCCCGTCTGCAGGATCGCTTACGCGAGCTGGAAGCCGGTGCCGCGCGCAACGCCCTGCTGAACGAACAGCCGCATATCCTACGCAACGCCCTGATCTATAAACTGTATGGCGAATGTCTGCCAGGCCCCGACGCCGACAACTACGGTGATGTGCTGATGTCCCTGACCCGCATGATGTTTCAGCTGAAAATGCTGTGCGCCATGTGGCTCGAAGACAACGCTCAGCTCACCCACAACGATGTGGTGGCGCTGTTTAGCGCGTGGTTTAACTGGCAGAGCGGAAATGTGTGGAAGGGGGCGAATTCTGCGGATTACACGTTGCTGTGTGGGCTGTCGTTGATTTGATGTTCCAGGCCGTCACTATTAACGTTAGCCGTTCAGCCTTTTAATTTAAATAGACATCAAAACCATGAAATAACGTTTTGATGTCTATGTTTTTTCTCTTTCTCTACAGAGGGTTATTGTGGGTCAGGCTTCTGCTGATCACGACAGAGTTACCGTCGCCCTTACGAAATCGCGTCCAAAGATTTAAAGAATAGCGGGCGATAATCGACTATGGACTGTTCGATATCGCTTTTATCCTGGATTTGAAAACCGGCGCAAGGATAAAGCCCCAGCCAGCAATCTTTCATCATTAGATGCCACCAGTTCACATCCAGCACCGCATGCGGCGGTGGGTTTTCAAGCTCCAGCAAGGTCAGGCTCTGGCGAAAATTATCGAGCAGTGTCGTAAAGTAATGGCGGTTCACCCGGTACGCGCATGAGCACCAGGCCCGGTTCACCCGCAGCAGATACTCAACGCTTTTAAGCGGCGTAACGTGCTGATAATTCGCCGCCAGCAGGGCAACATCCCAGCGAAGCGTGCTCAGTCTGGTTAACCAGGCATTGAGCCGGGTGATGCTTTGCGCATCGCGGCAAAACTCAAAGTCATCTTCCAGAATCAACACATCGTCCCAGTCTTGCGCTATCGCCATCTCCAGTACGGCGATGTGCGATTTCACGCACCCTATGGCACCGGGCGTGGCTTTGATCCCCTCGAAGCGGATGATTTTTTCTTTCGGCGCGTTCAGCTCGCGAAGCTGACGTTTCATGCGAACATTACGGTCGCGGCGGTGGGCCAGATTGATATAGACAATCCGGGAGAAGGCATCCCAGTTAATTGGTTCGTTCATTGTCAGTGCCTGATAAATGCGCGTGCGATCGCCACTGGAATGCTTGTATCTGCCCGGGCTTCGATGCCGGTGAACAGATAGCGATGGAGGTATTTTTTGAGCTGCTCGTGGCTGAAATGCTGATAAAACGCCCGTCCCAGCACCTCTACCGGCTTGCGATAGAGCTTCGCCTCAAGCCCCACGGTGGAGTTGATGGTGATGACTCTTGCAGCGGCTTTGATCAGATCGACGGTATTTTCCTGGGTGATTTTAAAGCCGTAGCGTTGCTGGAGTCTGGCAATATTCACCAGTTCAGACGGCACTGTTTCCGCCGGATGAATTTTGACGACCAAATCGCGTTTTTCCTGACGCGCGGCCCGGCTGGCGTGACGGATTGCATCTTCGTTACGCAGATCGGCATTCAGCCACAGCTGCGTATCATAGGAGACCTGAAGTGGCAAAAACAGGAAATCGCCCCGTCTGCCCAGAACGCGATCCTGGGAAATCTCACTGATTAATTTTTCACACGGATTATTGCGTGCCTGGAGCGGCGGCTGGCGTTTTTCGGCTTCGTACTCTGCCATCCACTGCGTGTGGAAATCTTCCGCTACATCTGGCAGCGCATCAAGACATTCCGGGTTCAGGGCCAGCGCGGACCGGGCATTGGAGCCAGTCGGATCGATAAATACTTTGTTGGGGAAATTCGAGAGTTCTACGTAACGTGTCGTGATATTGCGCTGGTGGCAAAAGAGCGTGGCGGGCTGTTCAGCGAGGCCATTGCCTGAACACAGGATCATCTTGCGCATGCTGTTCAGCTCCGGCTTGTTCATCAGCTGAAGCAGGATATAAAGATAAATATTCCAGCAGCGCTGATATTCCAGTTTCTGAATCAAAAATTCGCGTGAGCCACGGATATCGCTGTCGATGCGGCTAAAGAGCACCGGTTTTTGTTGCTGAAAAGCCTCCGGCGAAGGGAGGTTTATCTCCCCGGAAATAGGGCAAAGCGCAACGTTGCTGAGATTTTCACTGAGCCAAGCCGAGATCGGCTCCCAGGGGGAAATGGCTACGATCTCTTGCTGCTCCTCGGCGGGCAGTGCGTTGATCACGCGCGAGTAGAATTGCGCGTTCTCGATGGTTTCCATGTAAAAACCAATCATCTTACACCTGCCGATAAAGCCAGTTCTCCGGCTCGCCTACGTTAAACAGGTTTTGCAGAACCTCCTGCTGCATCGCCAGCACCATGCCATTGCTGTCGTTCAGCGTTTTACATTCTGCGGCTGCTTGCTCCAGCGAATCCCAGAGCGTGTTGAGCTGCGACTGATTGGCGGCGGGCAGGCGGGTGAAGAGCGTGCGCAGGCCGTGCGCCCCGGCGGGGATACCGAGCCGGGTCAGGAGCTGATAGCGCTGCTTGCTGTTTTCCAGAAGCTGTTCATACACCGTGAAAATGCTGGCGTTCAGCGTCTCCAGTGCCTGCGCGTTACGCGCAATCAGGAACTGACGCTGATCCGTCAGCAGGGTCTTTAGCTGGTTGTAATGGTTGCGATCGTCGACCATGCCCTGAATCAGCGTTCTGACGCTCTGTGCGGCGTTACTCATTTTTACCTCTGATAGTATTGCTCTATCGCGCTTGTCAGAGCATCGAGATCGACGCTGATTTTCCCGCTGGCGATAGCCTCTTTCATACTGGCGACGCGAGCCATATCCACTTCTGGCAGGCTTGCCAGCTGCGTTTGCGCATCACCGAGAACCGGATCAATCGCGGTGGTGCGTGCAACTTTCATCTCCTCAGCACCTGCGGTGCGAGTCTGTGCCGTCGCACTGGACTGATTAATCGCGCTCGTCATGGCGTACTGGGGGGATGTCACTTTCATCGCTTACTCCATCTTCTTGTTTGTGCAGGTTGCGTCAGCTGTTCAGTGGGCGGAAAAAACGTTTCCGATCTCCATACCCCTGTAAAGCGACGCACTCAGGGCGAAACTTAAGCCCTGCGTAAAGTTTTTTAATTTTTCGCGCTCAGGCTGGTTCTGACCACGCCCATCTCGCTGACGATGGCGGTCACTTCCCGCTCGCTGCTCTCATTCTTCACTTTGATCATCTCGCCTTTGCGCCCTTTTTTGCTGGCGATCCCCATGGTGCGGGCCTCGACGCCGTCCTGATCGGCAATCATCAGCACCCGCTGACCGCGCTCAACCATCACCGGCGAATCGAGTTGACTCATGCTTAAAGGCTGGAGTTCCCGCACGCGGCGCTTGAGCGTCAGGCCAACCACATCATCCGGATGGGTGACGTAACTGCTGCGCAGATTGCTGATATTGAACTTCTTCAGGGTGATATCGGACGGCCCGAGCACGTGCCCGCGCTCCAGGGTGTTTTTGGCCATCAATACGGCGAGATAGATGTCCGGTTTGACCGTCACCGCCACTTCCCAGCCGCCCGCGCTTTCGCAACGTACGTCAAAACGCAGCCTGCGCAGATCGAGGCGTTCGCCCGTCGGCATGCTGACGGTGAGCGGGGCGGCGCAGGGGGCGTACTGCGAGATTTCAGAGGGAATAAACAGATTGAGCTTTGCCTGGTAATCCTCCCAGCGGCTGCGCTGGGCTTCCTGACGAATCGCCTCGGAGGCCGCCTGCTGGACGCGGGAATGCACCTGCTTACGGGCGCTGGTGGGCTGGGGCGGCGCGGCGGCGGAAGCCGCGGAAAAGCACAGTATGGCTGCGGTCAACGAGGAGCGGAAAAAGCCCTTCCCATTGCGCGGTGAAAACAGTGATAAAACGCTATTAATCATGATGTTATGAACCTGGCACGATAGTTGCTTTAAAAATTGCAGCAACACGGACTATCGGCACTGTCCACCATCACGAAGGAGTGAGTTGTGAGTATTAGTTTTGATAAGGCATTGGGCGTTCATCCGCAAGCTGTAGCACTTCGACTTTCCAGGGCGGAACTGCTTTCAGCAAACCTGGCTAACGTCGATACACCCAATTTCCAGGCTAAAGATATTGATTTTGCGGCGGAGATGCAACGTTCGCAGCGGGATTTCTTTCCCGGCTCGGCGGCGCAACAGATGTATCGCGTGCCCTATCAGCCCTCCTCGGACGGCAACACCGTTGCGCTGGATGTGGAACAAACAGAGTTTGCCAAAAACGTTCAGGACTACCAGATGAGCCTGGCGTTTTTGAATATGAAATTCACTGGTCTGAAGAAGGCCATTGAAGGTAAGTAATTGAATCAGGTAACGATAAATGGCTTTTACCGATATCTACCGAGTGTCAGGCTCGGCCATGACGGCACAGACCGTCCGCCTGAATACCGTCGCCAGTAACCTCGCCAACGCCGACACCGCGGCGACGGCAGAAGCGGGCGTGTACAAAGCGCGCCGCCCGGTGTTCGCGGCGGTGTATCAGAACGACGAGCTGATGAACAACAACGGCTTGTCCGGTGCCCGCGTGCAGGTGATGGACGTCGTGGAATCCGGCAACGCGGTGCAGCGGTACGAACCGCATCACCCGATGGCGAACCCGGACGGCTACGTCTGGTATCCGGACATCAACGTGGTGGAGGAGATGGCCGACATGATGTCCGCGTCGCGCAATTTCGAAACCAACGTCGATGTTCTTAACAATGTAAAAAGCATGCAGCAGAGCCTGCTGCGTCTGGGCGAGGCGTAATAGATGAGCGTGAATGGCGTTTCCACTCAATCCGGTACTACCCCTTACGACAGTGGTGTATCCGCCAATGACAACAGCGCGGCAGGGATGAACAACCTGTTTATGCAGTTGCTGGTGGCACAAATCCAGAATCAGGACCCGCTGAACCCGACCGATGGCACGGAATACGTCGGCCAGCTGGCGCAGCTGACCCAGGTGCAGTCGATGGAGACCATGTCACAGTTAATGGCCAACAACGCGGTGCTGATGGACAACCTGCAAACCCTGTCGACGGGCAATCTGGTCGGGCAGAAGGTGATGGTTCAGACCGATACCCTCCAGAGTGATGGCAGCACCAACATCGAAGGCCGCCTGACGCTGGATCACGCCGCCAATACCGTCACGGTGATCGTCAAAGACGAAAGCGGCAACGAGACCAAAATCGAGCTGGGCAAACAGGAAGCCGGTTCCGTGGACTTCACCCTCAACCCGCAAGAGCTGGGGCTGAAAGAGGGCAAATACACCATGACCGTCATGACGGACAACGAGCCAGCCAAAGTGCCGATTGAAGTCGGCGGCGTGGTGAACAACGTGCGGATCCCGCTCGATGGCACTGCGACCATGCTCAACATCAGCGGCATCGGTGAAGTGGCGTACCACAACATCACCCAGTTCGGCCAGTCGAACGACAAAAACCCGAAGGGATTAACGAGTTAATCAGGAATTATTATGAGTTTTGATATTGCAGTTTCTGGCCTGAATGCCATCAACCAACAGCTCGGCGCGATCTCCAACAACATCGCGAACTCCGGCACCGTGGGCTTTAAATCCGGGCGCGCGGAGTTCGCATCCCTGTATGCCGAAGGTCAGCCGCTGGGCGTGGGCGTGACCGCCGTTGCGCAGAGTATTTCCAAAAGCGGAGCCATTTTTGCCTCTGCCAACAGCCTCGATTTGGCCATTAATGGCGACGGCTTCTTTATGATGCGCGACAGCACCGGCACCACCGCCTACACCCGCGCCGGCTATATGGCCACCGACAACAACGGTAACCTGGTTAACAACCTCGGCATGTACCTGCAGGGCTATCCGGTGGATGCCAACGGCGTGGTGCAGACCGGGACCATCGGCAATCTGACCATCAGCAGCGGCTCTATTCCGGCGAAAGCGACCAGCACTCTCGACTTTACCGCCAACCTGAATGCCAACGAAAAGCTGCCGGAAAACCCCGATTTCGATCCGACCGACGAGAAATCCTACAACCACACTTACGCCACCCAGGTGTATGACTCTCTGGGCCGCGAACACACCATGAAGCAGTACTTCGTGAAAACCACCGACAACGAGTGGGAAGTGCACTACTACATGGACGATCAGGATCTTGGCACTACCGAGAAAATGACCTTCACCGAGCAGGGCGTGCTGCAGACGCCGACCGGCCCGGTCACCATCAACGCCAGTATTCCGGGCGCAGACGGCATCGAACTGACCCTGAGCTACAGCGGCACCACTCAGTTTGGCTCCGATTTCTCGGTCAGCAAAAACTCCGGCAACGGCTACGCCTCCGGGGAACGTACCGGGCAAATGATCGACAAAGACGGCAGCGTTTACGCCACCTTCTCCAACGGTGAGCGCCTGTTGCAGGGCCAGCTGGTGCTGGCGAGCTTCTCTAATCCGAACGGTCTCTCTTCGCAGGACGGCACCACCTGGTCGCAAACCGCCAGTTCCGGTACGCCGCTGACGGGCGCGCCGGGCACCGGGCTGCTCGGGTCGATCAGCTCCAATACTCTGGAAGGCTCCAACGTCGATCTCACCGCCGAACTGGTCGGGCTGATGACGGCGCAGCGTAACTACCAGGCCAACACCAAAGTGATCAGCACCAACGACAACATGATGTCGGCGCTGTTCCAGGCACTGTAATGGACCACTTAATTTATACCGCCGTGAGCGGAGCGTCCCGCAGCCTCGCGCAGCAGCAGATCCACGCGAACAACCTGGCGAACGTCAACACCCAGGGGTTTCGTCACGATCTGGACAGCGCGATGTCGCAGCAAATTCAGGGGGAGGGTTACGCCTCCCGTTTTCTGGTGCAACAGCAGCAGGGCGGCGTCGATCTGACACCAGGGGCAACGCGTGAGACGGGGCGCGATCTCGATGTCGCCGTCAAAGGCAGCGGCCTGATTGCGCTGGTCAGCGGCAACCGCGAGGTCTACACCCGCAACGGCCAGATTGAAGTCGGCCCGGAGGGCGATCTGACCATCGACGGCCTGCCGGTCTCCGGCGACAACGGCCCGATCGTGCTGCCGCCGTTTTCGTCCGTCAGCATCGCCGACGACGGGGTCATCACCATCGTGGCGGATGACGGCGACATCGCCGCACCAATGGACGTCGACCGTATCAAGCTGGTGGATATCGCCGCCAGCGAGCTGAGCAAAAACAGCGCCGGTTTTCTGGTGACCAACGCCAACGTCAATCCGCGTACCGAAGAGGTCGAGGTGGTTGCCGGGCATCTGGAAACCTCTAACGTCTCGGCGATTAACGAAATGGTCTCCAGCATCGCGCTTAACCGTCAGTTCGAAGCCCAAATCAAAATGATGAAGGCGGCAGAAGATCTGGCGACGGCGGGCAATCGCCTGCTGCGTAACGCCTGATTTTTGCCCGTTTAGCCAAAAGGAATAACGATGAATCCCGCTTTATGGATCAGTAAAACCGGTCTTGCCGCGCAAGACGCGAAGATGAGCGCCATCTCCAACAACCTGGCGAACGTTAACACCACCGGGTTTAAGCGCGATCGCGTGATGTTCGCCGATCTGTTCTATCAGAATCAGCGCACGCCGGGCGGTCAGCTAGACCAGAACAACATCTCGCCGACGGGCATTCAGTTTGGTACCGGCGTCAAAATTGTCGGCACCCAAAAAGAGTTCACCACCGGCAATATCCAGAACACCGGACAGTCGCTGGACGTCGCCATCACCGGACAGGGCTTTTTCCAGGTTGAAACCAGCGACGGCGATATCGCCTATACCCGCTCCGGTAACTTCCAGAAAAACCCGGACGGCCTGCTGACTAACGCTCAGGGGCTGCCGCTGGTGCCGCAGATTGAACTGCCGGATAACGTTAAAGATCTGCAAATCGGCAAAGACGGCACCGTCACGGCCACGGTCGCGGGCGAAGCTGATCCGGTCGAGCTTGGGCAGATCACGCTGGTGAACTTCGTCAATCCGGCCGGACTGGAAGCCCTCGGCGGCAACCTGTATCGCGAAACAGCGGCCAGTGGCGAAGCGGTAGAAGGCGTGGCGGGCGAAGAGGCTTTCGGGCAGCTCGAACAAGGCTCGCTGGAAGGCTCCAATGTGCAGGTCGTGGAGGAGATGGTCGATATGATCACCGTTCAGCGCGCCTATGAGATGAACGCCAAAATGGTCTCGGCGGCGGATGACATGCTCAAATTTGTCACGCAGTCGATGTAACGCGTGAAGTGAAAAAGAAATGAAAAAGCAGTTAGTTATTGGATGTATTGCACTGCTGCTGGCCGGGTGTGAAAGCCCGGCGCTGTTAGTGCAAAAAGACGACGCGGCCTACGCGCCGCCAGAAGATTTCTCCATGCCGACCACCAAAGTGCAGGGCGGCGGGCTGTATAACGGCAACTACAACTGGTCCCTGACGCAGGATCGCCGCGCCTACCGCGTGGGCGACATCCTGACCGTCAAACTGGACGAATCCACCCAGGCCAGCAAACAGGCGCGGACCAACTTCGGCAAGAAAAATGACGTCTCGATTGGTGTGCCGGAAGCCTTCGGTCACTCCGTGGATAAGCTTTCCGGCTCCATCGACGGCAGCCGCAACTTCAACGGCAACGCCACTTCCCAGCAGCAAAACAGCCTGCGCGGAGCCATCACCGTGGCGGTCTACAAAGTGCTGCCCAACGGCGTGCTCGCCGTGCGCGGTGAAAAATGGCTGACCCTTAATCAGGGCGATGAATACATGCGTGTGACCGGGCTGGTACGCGCAGAAGACGTGGAACGCGACAACTCAGTCTCCTCCCAGCGGATCGCCAACGCGCGTATCTCCTACGCCGGACGCGGAGCGCTCAGCGACTCCAACTCCGCAGGCTGGCTGACGCGCTTCTTTAACCATCCGCTGTTCCCGATTTAATGGAGTCTGTCATGCGTAAAGCGATGCTATTTCTGATGCTGCTGTGGACGACGGCGGCAACCGCAGAACGACTGGGAAATGTGGTCGATATTCAGGGCGTGCGCGGTAACCAACTGGTGGGGTACAGCCTGGTGGTCGGCCTCGACGGCACGGGCGATAAAAATCAGGTGAAGTTCACTAGCCAGTCGGTGACCAACATGCTGCGCCAGTTTGGGGTTCAGCTGCCGACCAAAATCGATCCAAAAGTGAAAAACGTTGCTGCCGTGGCGATCAGCGCCACGCTGCCGCCGGGCTACGCGCGCGGGCAGAGTATCGACATTACCGTCTCGTCCATCGGTGACGCCAAAAGCCTGCGCGGCGGCACCTTGCTGCTGACGCAGCTGCGCGGAGCCGACGGTGAAGTCTACGCCCTGGCACAAGGGAACGTGGTGGTCGGCGGTGTGAAAGCCGAAGGCAACAGCGGGTCGAGCGTCACCATCAACACCCCGACCGTGGGTCGCGTGCCGAACGGAGGGTCCGTCGAGCGCGAAGTGCCGTCCGATTTTCAGCAGAACAACCAGGTGATTCTCAACCTTAAGCGCCCGAGTTTTAAAACCGCCAACAGCGTGGCGGTGGCGCTGAACAGCGCCTTTGGCTCCGGCACGGCGACGGCGCAGAGCGCCACTAACGTGGTGGTCAACGCTCCGCTGCCGGCGGGCGAGCGCGTGGCGTTTATGTCGATGCTGGAAGATGTGCAGATCAACGCCGGTAAACAGCCGCCGCGCGTGGTATTTAACGCCCGCACCGGCACGGTGGTGATTGGCGATGGCGTGGTGGTTCGCGCGGCGGCGGTGTCGCACGGCAACCTGACCGTAACCATTCGTGAATCGTCGAACGTTAGCCAGCCGGGCGCATTCAGCCAGGGTCAGACGGTGGTCACACCGCAAAGCGACGTGGATGTGAATCGCGGCAGCGGCCAGATGGTGACCATTGCAGCAGGCACCAGCCTGCGCAGCATCGTGAATACCATTAACAGCCTCGGCGCGTCGCCGGACGACACCATGGCGATCCTGCAGGCCCTGCATGAAGCAGGCGCGCTGGATGCCGAACTGGTTGTGATTTAAGGAGAGACAATGCTACAGGCGATCAAACCCCAGACCAGCGTGCTGCCCGGCGATTTTACCGGCCAGGTGAAACCGCAGAATCTGGAACAGGCAGCGGAGCAGTTCGAAGGTATTTTCCTGCGTTCGATGCTCCAGCAAATGCGAAAAGCCTCCGAAGCGCTGGTGGACAACAACCCGTTCGACAGCAAGCAGCAGCGCATGATGCGCGACTTTTACGATGACAAGCTGGCGTCAGAGCTGGCTTCCCAGCGCAGCACGGGCATCGCCCAGATGATCATCACCCAGCTCGGCCCGCAGGAGAGCGCGCCGCTTAAGAATTCGCAAGGAATGGTCGCTTTACAGGAACATCCGAAGACATTAACGCCCCCCGTCGTCCCGGTAATACGTCGCGGGCAGGAGTAATCCATGAACATGATTAACATTGCCTTTAGCGGCTTGCAGGCAGCGCAGTTTGGGATGAGCGTGACCTCGATGAACATCTCCAACGTGCTGACACCGGGCTACAGCCGTCAGGGCATTATCCAAAGCTCCGTGACGACGATGGGGCCGGGCGGTATGTCCGCCGGGGCGGGTGTGCAGGTGGACAGTATCCGCCGTATTTCCGATCAATACCTGACGGGCCAGGTGTGGCAGAGCAACAGCAAAGCTAACTACTACGGCATTAACAACCAGTATCTCAGCTCGCTGGAGAAGGTGATTGGCACGGATTCCACCAGTCTCGGCACCGGGCTGGACGATTTCTTCTCGGCCCTCGGCGCCTTAACCGCCGGGCCAGAAAGTGAAGCTAACCGCCAGCAGTTGTTGAACCAGGCGCAGTCCCTGGCGACCCGTTTCAACAACATGAACGACTTCATCAACAGCCAGAAAACCTCGGTCGGTAATCAGCGCAACACCATTGTCGAGCAGATGAACACCCTGACCACCGGGATCGCTGACTACAACAAAAAAATCATGGAGATGGACTCGACGGGCGGCAACAGCAACGTGCTGCGCGATCAGCGTGACGAGCTGGTGAAACAGCTCAGCACCTACAGCGACGTGAAAGTGGTGGAAGACAGCAACGGCAGCTACTCCGTATCGATGAAAAACGGCCAGCCGCTGGTGAGCGGCAAAGTGGCCGGACAGCTCAGCGCCAGCACCGATGCCAACGGTAACTCTGTCTTAACGCTGACGTTTTCCGGCAGCGATTTCTCGTTAAACCCGTCGACGGGCGGCCAGCTTGGCGCGCTGTACGACTACGAAACCGGCGAACTGGCGAACATGCAGGCCTCGGTCCAGGGGATGGCAGAAACCGTCGCCACGCTGTTTAACGATCAGCTGGCGCAGGGTTTTGACAAAAACGGTAATCCGGGCAAACCGCTGTTCAGTTTCGATCTCACCAATCCCGCGGGCATTTTGCAGGTCAACGATTTGAAACCCGACGAACTGGCGCTCTCCGGCAAGCCTGACGAGCAGGGGAATGGCGACAACCTTGAGGCACTGATCGATCTGAAAAATAAAAAGGTCGATATCGGCGGGATGGGCAACATGAGCCTGAACGAAGGGGCGGCGGCGATCATCTCCAACATCGGTATTGCCAGTAAACAGTCGCAAAGCGAGCTGGAAGCGGCGCAGGCGGTGTTTGACCAGGCACAGCTGCAGCGCAACAACCTCAGCGCCGTCAACCAGGACGAAGAGGCGATAAACCTGCAGGTTTACATGCAGGCATATCAGTCCAACGTCAAAGTGATCGCCACCGGCAACCAGATTTTTACTGACCTGTTAGGCATGTTTTAACCGGCGTTAAGGAACGAATTTATGCGAATCAGTAGTCTTTATAATTCCGACGCCATGCTGGCGCAGCTTGGCGTTAACGGCACGCGCATGAGCAAGCTGATGGAACAGATGGCGACCCAGAAACGAATCAACGTCCCGTCGGACGATCCGGTTGCCGCCACGCGTCTGGTGCAGCTGAACCGCGAGCAGTCGGCCATTAAGCAGTATCAGAGCAACATCTCGCGCCTCAGCGGATCGCTCGCGAGCCAGGAAGCGCACGTCAGCGCGATGAGCAATCAGCTGTTGTCCCTCAACGATAAACTGCTGGCGGCGGCCAACGGCACCCACAGCAGCGAAGATATGAACGGTTTTGGTACCGAACTGTCGTCGATGCTGGACTCGCTGGTGGCGTCGATTAACGCCCAGAATGAGAGCGGCAGCTATCTCTTCTCAGGCACCAAAACCGACGCCAAACCGGTGATCTGGGACGAGGCGCAGGGGAAATACGTTTATCAGGGCAACGACGGCTCGCGAGAAACCACGGTGGCAAACGGGGTGAGCGTGACGGAAAACACCAACGTGGTGCAGGCGTTTGGTAACGGCAGCGATCTGGAGATGCTGAACAAGCTGAAAGCCCTGAGCGAGAAAATGCAGGACCCAGATATTCCGGTCAGCGATTATCAGGATGAGATGCAGGAGATGCTGACCCTCTCCTCCGACACGCGCGACAAAGTGGCGGCGATGTTTACCGATCTGGGGGGGCGTCAGAATCGCCTGACGATGCTCGGCGATGCCCACACGGACGTCAGCACCGCCAACGATCAGGTGGTGCGTGACTTGTCGGACACCGACTGGGCGACCACCAGTATCAACCTTCAGCTGTACACCAACTCCGTGCAGGTCACTAACAAAGCGTACAGCATGATCAGTCAGCTTTCGCTCTTCAGCATGTTGTAATGGTTATGCAGGTAGGATTAAAAACCACCACCGCCTCCAGCACCGCGTCCGCCGTCCGGACGCTGCCGGGGGCACCGGCCCAGATTGCCCGAACAGAACGCGTCGCCACCCCGAATCGTGCGACGGCGCCTTTTCCTGAAGCGGCGCTGCTGTCGCGCCGTCCGCTGCGCTATAACGTGCAGCTTAATCAGCAGCTGACGGCGGTTCAGCAGGCGGATAATTATCTGTCAGAAACCGAAACCCAGCTGCTGGTGCTGCGCCATCAGAACGGTTCTGCGCCGTCGGGGCTGAACACGCTGCTGAATCAGCGCGGAAAGCTGTCGGGCGGTACGATCGATCGGAACTTCAACATCACGCTCCAGCAAAAAAGCCAGGTCACGTTCACCCTGCCGGGCGTGGAAAAACTGCTGGAGCAGCCGCAGGGTGAGACGCTGGTATTTCAGCTCGGCGGCGGCCAGCGTGAACTCACCGCCGTGGCGCTGCCCGAGCAGGCGTCTCCGCGTCAGATCCTGGCCCATCTCAATGTGGGATTGGGTCGCCTGGGAATCAACGCGACGCTCGCCCCTGAAGGGAAAGTCGCTTTCCAGGTCGACGAAGCGCGCTGGTCGCGCGTCAGCCAGCATCTTAGCGTGCGCGGCGAAGGGCAACACTTCCCGGCGGATGCCTTTACCCTGCTGGCTCCGCAGGCAGAAACCAGCCGCGCAGACGAAATCAGCCAGCTGGCCCTCCGCTGGGAGCGCGGCGACAGTAAAAAGCTGCAGCAGACGCTGGACCAAATCACCCGCGAGCGCAGTAAATTGCATTTTCACCAGGATCGCGTTTCGACGCGGATTCAGGATATGTCGACGGTTTACACCCCAGGCGAGGCGCTCGAAACGGCGCGCGCGCTGGGAGATGCCCTGGCGGGGAGCGGTAAGCAGTTTGGCCTGCTAACGCAAGCGCTGGCGGCGCAAGGGAACGTACATCAGGTGACGGTGAAGAATTTGTTAGGCTAGCCCTGCGCGGTCATTTCCTCTCCTTGCGGGGAGGGGAAACCCACGACTCAGTTTTTTTACTCTCTCTTTATTTTATTTATTCCTGCCACATAGCATTCCTTCATTTTCGTTTTACTTTCCATTTTCATGATCTCAGCTGCGATATTCTAAAAATAAAAAAGACTACACTGCTGCCCAGCATAATTAATGATTGCAATATATTTTGTTGGAAAATGATAAGGACATCATTAAGTGAGCAACGTTATCTATTTAACGCTGACGGGTGAGCATCAGGGGGAAATATCCGCAGGCTGTGGAACAGAGAAATCTATTGGTAATCGCTTTCAGTATCGCCATGAAAACGAAATTCTGGTTTATCAGCTCTCCTCCAGCAGCGTCAGCACCGCGGGCGGCGTGCATCATCAGGGCCTGCGCTTCACCAAACCCACCGACAAAAGCTCGCCACTCCTGACCACCGCCATTAATGAGAATGAAAAACTGCGGCTCAGTTTTGACTATTACCGTACTAACCGCTTCGGCCGTCAGGAAAAATATTATCATATCGAACTGCGCGGGGCGTCGATTCAGGGGATAACCAGCTCGCATAATAAAGACAGTCTGGATACGGAAAGTATCACT
>NZ_PKFT01000013.1:0-82818 GCF_002870005.1 Lelliottia sp. F153
CAGAATTTGCCTGGCGGCTTTAGCGCGGTGGTCCCACCTGACCCCATGCCGAACTCAGAAGTGAAACGCCGTAGCGCCGATGGTAGTGTGGGGTCTCCCCATGTGAGAGTAGGGAACTGCCAGGCATTAATTAAGTGAAGAGGCCATCCGCAAGGATGGCCTTTTTGCGTTTTTGTCTTTATACAAAAATAGTCCCACACCGGCACAACAGCCCGTTTATTGCCCTGCCAACCACTCCTGAATAAACTCAACAACACCAGCAACATCATTTAAATCCAGAATCGGCACGGGAAGTGAAAGCGGAATATCACTGGCGACAGCAATCACATGCTGATCTACGGTCAATTCAGCGATTTCATGCCCTGCATCGCTTCTGAAAAGCAAAATCTTCGCTACCGATTCATGCTTAAATCCCTCGACCAGCACCAGATCCAGCGTCGAATGATCCATTCGACTCACCAGATAATTCAAATCCAGCGCCTCTTCTCCCGGTGTCTCTGTCATCAATGCCCATCGTTGCGCGCTGGCCACCATGGTTTGAGCCGCACCTGCCTTTCGCAGCTCGTAGCTGTCTTTACCGGGCTTATCAATATCCATATTGTGGTGAGTATGCTTAATCAATCCTGGACGAATACCCTGCGCGCACAGGGCCGGGATCAGCTTTTTCAGAAGTGATGTTTTCCCCGTCCCACTCCAGGCGGCAATCGCTAAAACAGGTTTCATACTTTCCCCTGCAGTGTTTGCAAATCTTCCGTGGTATTCACGTTAACAAAAGCCTCTTTCAGATCGCTAAAATCAACGGAATGGCCGCCTGACTGGCGCATAAATACCATAACGCGTCTCTCCCCTGAGGCCAGGTAAGCGCGTAAATCTGGACAAAGTTTCCTGCTAATCAACGTAATCGCAGGGTGATCGCGCTCTCCGTCATGTACCCAGACGACGGGAGCGTCTTTGCGCTGTTCAACCAGACGCTCAGCAAGCACAGAGGGGATAAACGGCATATCACATGGGCAGAAAAGAAACCATTTATCATCTGCCTGCTGCATCACGCTCAGCATGCCAGCCAGAGGCCCAGGATAGTTAGCTAACGCATCCTGATAGACGGAATATCCACTTTGCTGATAAATATCAATGTGACGATTAGCGCTAACGGCGATTGCTCCCACCTGGACTCTCAGCGCATCGGCGACGTGCTGCCATAATGGCTTTCCATTAAGCTCCTGTAAGCCCTTATCTTTTCCGCCCATCCGCGTCGCTCTTCCCCCTGCAAGCACGACGCCGAGCACTCCCCGGCACTGATTCACGAATGTCGCCTCTTTTATTGTGGGATTGACCCTGCTAACGTGTTCCTATCAATGAAAGGAGCACTACGATGAAATGTAAACGTCTGAACGAAGTTATCGAACTTCTCCAGCCTGCCTGGCAAAAAGAGCCAGAGCTTAACCTGATGCAATTTTTACAGAAACTGGCGAAAGAGTCAGGTTATGACGGCGAACTGGCCGACCTTTCTGATGACATCCTGATCTACCATCTTAAAATGCGTGATTCTGATAAAGATGCCGCGATTCCAGGTATTAAGAAAGATTACGAGGAAGATTTTAAAACCGCGCTGCTGCGCGCGCGTGGCGTAATTAAAGAGTAAAACCTTGTAAGCGGCGCCACCGAAATCGCTGTGAAATGATATCCTGAATCATTCGTATAATTTCCGGATGATCGGATGAACGACAAGGCTTTTACTTTCCAGACATTAAACCCGGATACCATTATGGATGCTCTGTTTGAACAGGGCATTCGAGTGGATTCCGGGCTAACCCCTTTAAACAGCTATGAAAACCGCGTCTATCAATTCCAGGACGAGGATCGCCAGCGCTTTGTCGTTAAATTCTACCGTCCCCAACGCTGGTCGGCGGAGCAAATTCAGGAAGAGCACCAGTTCGCTCTCGATCTGGTTAATGACGACGTTCCGGTCGCTGCACCCATTCAGTTTAATCACCAGTCGCTGCTCACGCATCAGGGATATTTCTTTGCTGTTTTCCCGAGCCTGGGTGGCCGCCAGTTTGAGTCTGATAATATCGATCAAATGGAGTGGGTCGCTCGTTACCTGGGGCGCATGCATCAGACGGGGCGCAAAAAAGCATTCAGCGCACGACCTGTTATTGGGCTTGAGGAATATTTAACGGAGCCGCGTCAGGTGTTCGAAACATCTACGCTGATTCCCAAAGCGTTGAAAGCGAATTTCCTGAAAGCCACCGATGCCCTTATTGCTGCCGTAACTGAGTGCTGGGATGATCAAACCGATATTCTGCGTTTACATGGCGACTGCCACGCGGGGAATATTCTCTGGCGCGACGGCCCGCTATTTGTTGATCTCGATGATGCCCGCATGGGGCCAGCGATTCAGGATCTGTGGATGCTGCTGAATGGTGATAAAGCCGAACAGCGGATGCAGCTTGAAACCATCATCGAAGCCTACGAAGAATTTAGTCCCTTCAATTCAGACGAAATTGCCCTGATTGAACCTTTACGCGCCATGCGTTTTGTATATTATCTCGCATGGTTAATCAGGCGTTGGGACGATCCCGCGTTTCCTAAAAACTTCCCGTGGCTTACCGGGGAAGATTACTGGCGCAGCCAGACAACCACCTTTATTCAGCAAGTTAAGGTTCTGCAGGAACCGCCACTTCAATTAACGCCAATGTATTAATCGGACACATCAGGAGAAAGTTGATCATGAAAAAAATATGGCTGGCGCTGGCAGGTATGATTCTGGCATTTAGCGCATCTGCTGCTCAATTCAGCGATGGCAAGCAGTTCACTACCCTCGAAAAGCCGGTTGCCGGTGAGCCGCAGGTGCTTGAGTTCTTCTCATTCTACTGCCCGCACTGCTACCAGTTTGAAGAAGTTCTGCACGTTTCTGATAACGTGAAGAAAAAGCTGCCTGAAGGCACCAAAATGACCAAGTATCATGTCGAATTCCTGGGTCCTTTGGGTAAAGATCTGACGCAAGCCTGGGCAGTTGCACTGGCGCTGGGCGTGGAAGATCAAGTCACAGCACCTATGTTTGAAGCTGTACAGAAAACTCAAACTGTTCAGACCGTTGCTGATATCCGTAAAGTCTTTGTTGATGCGGGCGTGAAAGGCGAAGATTACGACGCAGCATGGAACAGCTTTGTGGTGAAATCTCTGGTCGCGCAGCAGGAAAAAGCGGCCGCAGACCTTCAGTTGCAGGGCGTTCCGGCGATGTTCGTCAATGGTAAATACCAGGTGAATCCGCAGGGTATGGATACCAGCAATATGGATATCTTCGTGCAGCAGTATGCTGACACCGTGAAATATCTGGTTGAGAAGAAATAAAAGTGAAAACGCCGGTCACAGACCGGCGTTTTTGTTTGCATACTTAAGATCGTTTATCAGCACATCTTTATCATTCCACAGCGTGTTCAGCCACAGCTGGAAACGACGTTTGAAATTCTTATCATTGATGTAATCGCCGTGCAGCTCTTCATTCACTGGCACCAGGTTTATCCTCACCACGATACGCGTCAGTTTACCGCTTAACATATCGTAAAAAGGTGTCTCGTCATTTTCCGGATAGCACAGCGTCACATTCAGCAATTTATCGAACTGCGATCCCAGTACATTAAGGGCCATCGCAATTCCCGCCGCTTTTGGCGGCAATAGATTCTTATAAGGGGAGCGAGTTTGCTGACGTTTCAGTTCCGTAAAACGTGAGCCTTCAACGAAGTTAACGATTGTCGTCGGGTGAGCCCGAAATTTCTCACAGGAGCGACGTGTCGTTTCAACATCACGCCCACGGCGTTCGGGGTGACGAATAAGATAGCTGCGTGAATAACGTTTCATAAACGGCATATCCAGCGCCCAGCAGGCCAGCCCGATAAACGGCACCCAGGCCAGTTGCTGCTTGAGAAAGTATTTATTCATCGGAATATGTTTGCGAAACAGCACGCATAACACCACGATATCTGCCCAACTGTGGTGATTACAGAGCAGTAAATACCAGTTTTTCTTGTTCAGGCCTTCCAGCCCTTCGATATCCCATTGCAGATGCGGGTTCAGGCGTAGCAGCCATGCCAGCCCTTCACACCAGCAGTACATCATAAAATTGCAGAAGGCTGATACCGCACGCCAGACAGCAGGGACAGGCAGTAATAGTTTAATGATTCCGGCGACGATGATCGGCACAGAACAGGCGATGGTAACCAGGATCGTTAAAAAGATGCTTAACAGTAATGTTACTGCAGCGAGTAATCTCGACATGATGAGCTTTTTCAGGTAGTTAGCTGTAATCTGGCAGCCAAACCGGTGCCGCAGGGCGCTGATTTTACCAGAAAACAAATAAAAGCAGGGGCTTTCACTCCACGATACCGCAGGATCTGCACCTTAACAGATTATTTGTCTGTCATACCTTATTAGGCTCTTCTTATATCCACATAGAGCAAATAGTCATCAAATGGAAATATACCGATCGGATCTATTTATAACTAACTGATAATATTCTATAAAAAAACCATACGCGATCTGGAAATGACAATATTCTTCATATGAATTAAAAGTATGCACAAACTTATCCACAGTTTGATTTTGCGAGCGATCCCGACGATCGCAAAATCTTTTCCTGTATTCCGTGCTAAAAACTGATGTTTTCATCCTTCTGTGGCATCCTTTAGCCATAAATTGATTAAAGGCACGGACATTATGGTTCAGATTCCAGAAAACCCTCTTATTCTCGTCGACGGCTCTTCATACCTGTATCGGGCGTATCATGCGTTTCCTCCTCTGACCAATAGCGCAGGGGAGCCAACCGGCGCGATGTATGGCGTGCTGAATATGCTGCGTAGTCTGATCCTGCAATACCAGCCGTCACATGCGGCGGTGGTATTCGATGCGAAGGGTAAAACCTTCCGCGACGAGCTTTTTGAGGATTACAAATCCCATCGCCCGCCGATGCCGGACGATCTGCGCGCGCAAATCGAGCCGTTGCACACGATGGTAAAAGCGATGGGCCTGCCGCTGCTGGCAGTTTCTGGGGTAGAAGCGGACGACGTTATCGGTACGCTGGCTCGTGAAGCAGAGAAAATGGGCCGTCCGGTGCTGATCAGTACGGGTGATAAAGACATGGCGCAGCTGGTTACGCCTGGGATCACCCTCATCAATACCATGACCAATACCATTC
The DNA here is from genome assembly GCF_002870005.1 of Lelliottia sp. F153. NCBI lineage: Bacteria > Pseudomonadati > Pseudomonadota > Gammaproteobacteria > Enterobacterales > Enterobacteriaceae > Lelliottia > Lelliottia sp. F153. The sequence continues at coordinate 5,195 of NZ_PKFT01000013.1, forward strand.
TTGGGCCGGAAGAAGTCGTCACCAAATATGGCGTGCCGCCAGAGCTCATCATTGATTTTCTCGCCTTAATGGGCGACTCCTCGGATAACATTCCAGGTGTGCCTGGTGTCGGCGAAAAAACCGCGCAGGCGCTGCTGCAAGGCCTGGGTGGGCTGGATACGCTGTATGCCGAATCAGACAAAATCGCTGGCCTGACATTCCGTGGTGCAAAAACCATGGCGGCGAAGCTGGAGCAGAACAAAGAGGTGGCATATCTCTCCTATAAGCTGGCCACCATTAAAACCGACGTCGAGCTGGAACTTACCTGTGAGCAGCTCGAAGTTCAGCAGCCGGTGGCGGAAGAGCTTCTCGGCCTGTTTAAGCATTATGAGTTCAAACGCTGGATTACAGATCTCGAAGCCGGGAAATGGATGCAGGCGAAGGGCGCAAAACCTGCCGCGAAGCCAAAAGAGACAATCGTTGTTGATGCCGATGAGGACGTTGAAGAGGCCGCCAGTGCGCTCTCCTTCGAAAACTACGAAACGGTGCTGGAAGAAGCGCAGCTTATCGCCTGGATCGAGAAACTGAAAAAAGCGCCGGTCTTCGCCTTTGACACCGAAACAGACAGTCTGGATAACATCTCCGCCAATATGGTCGGCCTCTCCTTTGCCACCGAGCCAGGCATCGCCGCCTATGTCCCGGTCGCGCATGATTATCTGGATGCTCCGGATCAAATCTCCCGTGAGCGCGTGCTTGAGCTACTCAAACCGCTGCTGGAAGATGACAAAGCGCTTAAGGTCGGGCAAAACCTGAAGTATGACCGCGGTATTTTGCAGAACTACGGCATCGAGTTGCGCGGTATTGCCTTCGACACCATGCTGGAGTCTTACATCCTGAACAGCGTGGCGGGCCGTCATGATATGGATTCATTGTCCGATCGCTGGCTCAAGCATAAAACCGTCACCTTTGAAGAGATTGCCGGGAAGGGCAAAAACCAGCTGACCTTCAACCAGATCGCCCTGGAAGAGGCGGGCCGCTATGCCGCGGAAGATGCGGACGTAACGCTGCAACTGCACCTGAAGATGTACCCGAAATTGCAAAAGCAGGAAGGGCCGCTGAATATTTTCGAAAATGTCGAAATGCCGCTGGTGCCGGTGTTGTCTCGTATTGAGCGTAACGGTGTTAAAATTGATCCTGCGGTACTGCACAAACATTCGGAAGAGATCAGCCTGCGTCTGAATGAACTTGAACTGAAAGCGCATGACATTGCCGGCGAGCCTTTTAACCTCGCGTCCACCAAACAGCTACAGACTATTCTGTTTGAAAAACAGGGCATTAAACCGCTGAAGAAAACACCTGGCGGCGCGCCGTCCACCTCGGAAGAGGTGCTGGAAGAGCTGGCGCTGGATTACCCACTGCCGAAAGTGATTCTGGAATACCGCGGCCTCGCGAAGCTTAAATCGACTTACACCGATAAGCTCCCGCTGATGATCAATCCAAAAACCGGTCGCGTTCATACTTCCTACCACCAGGCGGTTGCGGCGACCGGGCGTTTATCATCGACCGATCCTAACCTGCAAAACATTCCAGTTCGTAACGAAGAAGGGCGACGCATCCGTCAGGCATTTATTGCCCCGGAAGATTATCTGATCGTCTCGGCCGACTACTCGCAAATCGAGCTGCGCATCATGGCGCACCTGTCGCGTGATAAAGGTTTGCTGACGGCGTTTGCGGAAGGCAAAGATATCCACCGCGCCACGGCGGCAGAAGTGTTCGGTCTGCCACTGGACAGCGTGACCGGCGAGCAGCGCCGCAGCGCGAAGGCGATCAACTTCGGTCTGATCTACGGCATGAGCGCTTTTGGTCTCTCCCGCCAGCTCAATATTCCACGTAAAGAGTCGCAGAAGTACATGGATCTCTACTTTGAGCGCTATCCGGGCGTGCTGGAATACATGGAGCGAACTCGCGCTCAGGCGAAGGAAAAGGGCTATGTGGAAACTCTCGATGGCCGTCGTCTCTATCTGCCGGATATCACCTCCAGTAACGCTGCGCGCCGCGCCGGTGCTGAACGTGCGGCAATCAACGCACCGATGCAGGGGACTGCAGCTGACATCATCAAACGCGCGATGATTGCGGTTGATGCCTGGCTGGAAAAGGACAAACCACGCGTGAAAATGATCATGCAGGTACACGATGAACTGGTGTTCGAAGTGCACAAGGATGATCTGGAAGCGGTCTCGAAAAAGATCCACGAACTGATGGAAAGCAGCATGAAATTAGATGTGCCACTGCTGGTGGAAGTTGGGAGCGGAGACAACTGGGATCAGGCTCACTAAAGGTCCGATGACTAAGACGCTATTAATGTAAGTAAGCAACATAACAGCGTGCTTTTTGTGACGATCATTAGATTTACCTATGTAAAGAGTGAAAAAAAACTACAAAAAGTGCTTTGTCCAGCGATAAAAAAAGAGTAGAGTTAACGACGTAGGGTACAGAGGTAAGATGTTCTATCTTTCAGACCTTTTACTTCACGTAATCGGATTTGGCTGAATATTTTAGCCGCCCCAGTCAGTAATGACTGGGGCGTTTTTTATTGCGGCAAAGAAAATATGTGGAGCAAAAAAAACGCGGACATCGCCGCGCTTTTTTATCACTCTTCCGCTTCTGTCGCGGGTTCCAGATCGTTAAACCAGCTATCAAGCTTATGACGTAAAACGTCCACACCCTGCTTTTTCAGCGATGAAAACGTCTCAATTTGCACGTCACCGCCAAATTCTACCGCGGCTTCGCGCACCAGTTTTAACTGTGCTTTACGCGCACCGCTCGCCAGTTTATCGGCTTTGGTCAGCAGCACCAGAACAGGGATTTCGCTGGCGACACCCCAGTGGATCATCTGCTGATCGAGATCTTTAAGCGGATGGCGGATATCCATCAGCACAACCAACCCTTTCAGGCACTGGCGTTTTTCCAGGTATTCACCCAGCGCGCGCTGCCATTTGATTTTGATCTCTTCTGGCACTTCTGCGTAGCCGTAACCGGGTAAATCCACCAGGCGCTTACCATCAGCGACTTCAAACAGGTTAATCAGCTGGGTACGACCTGGTGTTTTAGAGGTACGCGCCAGGCTTTTCTGGTTCGTCAGTGTATTCAGGGCGCTGGATTTGCCCGCGTTGGAGCGGCCAGCAAATGCCACTTCGATACCTGTATCAGGCGGTAAGTGGCGAATATCAGGCGCACTGGTGACAAAATGCGTCTGTTGGTAGTTCCAGGTAGTCACGTGGTCGTCTCCAAAAATCTTAATCTGAAGGGGAGTATACCTGAATGCAGGCAAAAGGCTTTTCACTTCGCTTCCGGGATGTAGATTAAACCCATTGGGTTTGTGAGACATTGCCCATAATCTCTATGGGACATTTAAGAGAATCCTCATGCGGTAAAAATAACATATCATTTAAAATCATAATGTTGAGGATTTAGAATTATCTGAAAATACCATTTTGGCCAGTTTGATGGCTTGTCAGAAGTACTGAAAAAGGTAAAGTAGCACCCAAGGCGAGGATGCCAACAGGATAACGACTTAGGGATAAGGGTCAGGAGCGCCAGGAGGCGAAGACTCAGGAAGACGACCAGGATGGTTAGCGCCAGGAGGCGTTCAAAAAAGGAAATGGACCCTATTAAGGATGATATTCGCTAAGGGATAAACAGGGTTAGTTGTTAGCAAACAGGGATTGAATAACCCGTTAAGGGTTGAGAGTCAGGAAAAAAGGCGACAGATTGCTCTGTCGCCTTTTTTCTTTGCTTGCTTTCTGCTAGATTTCGCCGCAATTCTATACTGAAGAAAATGGCTTAAAGACAAGGCATCATGAAAAAACCGACATCCACAGCGGGCGCTAAACGCCCGGCAAAAGCGCACCGCAAAACCCGTGAAGAACTGAATCAGGAAGCTCGCGATCGCAAACGTGCGAAAAAGCATAGTGGTCATGCTTCGGGTAGCCGTGCGAACGGCAGCAGTGCTTCAGGTTCCGCCGCGCAACAATCCAAACAGAAAGATCCGCGCATCGGGAGCAAAACGCCAATTCCCCTGGGCGTGACGGACGCCCCGGTTATCAAGCAGCAAAAACCTAAAAAGAGCGAGAAACCTATGCTTTCACCGCAGGCTGAGCTGGATATGCTGGAGAACGATGAGCGCCTGGACGCGCTGCTGGAACGTCTTGAGGGCGGTGAAGCCCTGAACGCTGAAGAGCAGAAATGGGTCGATGCCAAACTGGATCGTATCGATGAACTGATGCAGCAGCTCGGTCTCTCTTACGACGATGAAGAAGACGAAGAAGAAGAAAAGCAGGACGACATGATGCGTCTGCTGAAAGGTGGAAACTAACATTTGCACCCAGCGGGCTCTATAGTCCTTCTTATAACCCTTCCGGTTATATGTTATCTGGTGTGGTTATTCGTTAAACTACGGCGGTTGTCGCGGCGACAGAGGTGGCTGCGCACCCGAATATTGACCCGCAATGGGGTCAAAACGGGCCGCCGTATACTAACGCGACACCAACGGAAGGAGTGAGCATGTCTGTACCAAACATCGACTGGGATCTGGCCCTGATCCAGAAATATAACTATTCCGGGCCGCGTTATACCTCATACCCGACCGCGCTGGAGTTTGCTGAAACCTTCGGCGAGGCCGATTTTTTGCAGGCAGTTGCGCGATATCCTGAACGCCCGCTGTCGCTCTATGTTCACATTCCTTTCTGCCACAAGCTCTGCTATTTCTGCGGGTGCAATAAAATCGTCACCCGCCAGCAGCACAAAGCCGATCAGTATCTGGACGCCCTCGAGCAGGAAATCCTGCACCGTGCGCCGCTGTTTGCCGGGCGAAACGTAAGCCAGCTCCACTGGGGCGGCGGTACGCCAACCTATCTCAATAAAGCGCAAATCAGCCGTCTGATGGATCTTCTGCGGGCCAACTTCCGTTTTGAGGCCGATGCTGAAATCTCTATTGAAGTTGATCCGCGTGAAATCGAGCTGGATGTGCTCGATCACCTGCGAGCAGAGGGCTTTAATCGCCTGAGCATGGGTGTGCAGGACTTTAACAAAGAGGTTCAGCGCTTGGTCAATCGCGAGCAGGATGAGGAATTTATTTTTGCGCTGCTGAACCACGCGCGCGAAATCGGTTTTACCTCGACCAACATCGACCTGATCTACGGCCTGCCGAAACAGACGCCGGAAAGCTTCGCCTTCACGCTGAAACGCGTGGCAGAGCTGAATCCCGATCGTCTGAGCGTCTTTAACTATGCGCACCTGCCGACGCTTTTTGCCGCCCAGCGCAAAATAAAAGATGCCGATTTGCCCTCTGCTCAGCAGAAGCTGGATATCCTGCAGGAAACCATCTCGTCTCTGACGGAAACCGGCTATCAGTTTATCGGCATGGACCACTTCGCCCGTCCTGATGACGAGCTGGCCATTGCCCAGCGCGAAGGTGTGCTGCACCGCAATTTCCAGGGGTACACCACCCAGGGCGACACCGATTTACTGGGGATGGGAGTCTCGGCGATCAGCATGATTGGCGACTGCTATGCGCAGAATCAGAAAGAATTGAAACAGTATTATCAGCAGGTGGATGAAAGCGGAAATGCCCTGTGGCGCGGCATTGCGCTTACGCGCGATGACTGCATCCGTCGGGATGTGATTAAGGCGTTAATCTGCAACTTCCGCCTCGATTTTGCCGACATCGAATCCCAGTGGGAACTCGACTTTGCCGACTACTTTGCTGAAGATCTGAAGCTGCTCGCGCCGCTGGCGAAGGATGGGCTGGTGGATGTGAGCGATAAAGCGATTCAGGTGACGCCAAAAGGGCGCTTGTTGATTCGTAATATCTGCATGTGCTTTGACGCCTACCTGCGCCAGAAAGCCCGCTTGCAGCAATTTTCACGCGTCATCTAAAACCTTCTGTGGTGCAGCGCTGACCGGGACTACCAGGCGTAGTTCTGATCAGCGCTGCGCCAACAGGCGTAGAAGTGTTATTCCATTCCCAGCTCTTTCAGCTTCCGCGTCAGGGTATTTCGCCCCCAACCCAGCAGCCGTGCCGCTTCCTGTTTATGCCCCTGAGTATGGCGAAGCGCAGTCGTCAGTAACGTACGCTCCATTTCAGGCTGCGCTTCGGAAAGCAGATTTTGATGACCGGAACGCAGCGCGCGATCCGCCCACTGCGCCAGCAGCGTCGCCCAGCTGTCAGGTAACGACTGTCCGGTGCTGCTTTCGGGCGCGGTAGATTCAAACAGTTCACCCGGTAAATCCTGGATCAGCACTTCCTGCCCGGCAGCCATAACGGTGAGCCAGCGGCAGGTGTTTTCCAGCTGACGCACGTTGCCCGGCCACGCCAGTCGCGTCAACGCGGCATCGGTTTCCGGGTGCAGCAGTTTGGCTTCCACGCCCAGTTCGCGAGCCGCCACCTGCAGGAAATGGCGCGCCAGACGCGGAATATCTTCCCGGCGTTCGCGTAGCGGCGGGAGATGGACGCGAATCACGTTCAGACGGTGGAACAAGTCTTCACGGAATTTGCCTTCCTGCACGCGCTGTTCAAGGTTCTGGTGCGTGGCGGCGATAATGCGCACGTCGACTTTAACGGGGGCGTAGCCGCCGACGCGATAAAATTGCCCATCGGCCAGCACGCGCAGCAGACGTGTTTGCACGTCGAGCGGCATATCGCCGATTTCATCGAGGAAAAGCGTTCCGCCGTCTGCCTGTTCAAAGCGGCCCTGACGAATGGTATTTGCGCCGGTAAACGCGCCTTTCTCATGGCCAAACAGTTCCGACTCGATCAAATCCTTCGGAATGGCGGCCATATTCAGGGCGATAAACGGGGCTTTCGCGCGCGGGCTGTGGCGATGTAGGGCGTGCGCAACCAGCTCTTTACCGGTCCCGGATTCGCCGTTAATCAGCACACTGATGGATGAACGCGACAGGCGGCCAATGATACGAAACACATCCTGCATCGCGGGCGCTTCGCCAATGATATCGGTCGTCGGGCCAAACACAGGCGCGTTTCGCGGTTGCTGCTGCTCCTGATAGTGGCTGATGGCGCGTTCCACCAGAGCCACGGCTTCATCGATATCAAAGGGTTTTGGCAGGTAATCAAATGCGCCCTGCTGGTAGGCGCTAACGGCGGCATCCAGATCGGAGTGAGCAGTCATTATGATGACCGGAAGCATCGGATGACGTTGCTTAATCTGCTTTAACAGCGCAAGCCCGTCCATCCCCGGCATCCGGATATCCGAAAGCAGCACGTCCGGGGTTTTGGTGATGAGCGCATCAAGCACTTCGCTACCGCTTTCAAAGGTGGTGCAGTTTAATCCTGCTCCGGTAAGCGCGCGTTCAAGCACCCAGCGGATGGAGCTATCATCATCGACTACCCAGACTATCCCTCGTTGCATCGTCGTCACCTTTATTTTTTTATTGGCAGGTAAACCGAAAACTCGGTATGACCCGGCCAACTGGTAAATTCAATTTTGCCGGAGTGTTGGTCAATCAAATTACGGGCGATGGACAATCCCAGCCCGGTTCCGCCCTCGCGGCCGCTCACCATCGGGTAAAACAGCGTGTCCTGCAGATGCGACGGAATTCCTGGCCCGTTGTCTTCTACGTCGATTCGGGCGGCGAGGCGATAGCGCAAGCCATGCAGCGTCAGCTGGAACGCGGTACGCGTACGCAGAATGATTTGCCCGCCATCCGCACCTAAGGCTTGCAGCGCGTTACGCACAACATTCAGCAGAACCTGTTCAATCTGGTCGGGATCGTGCGGCAATTCCGGCAGACTCGGATCGTAATCGCGCACCAGCGTAACGTTGGCAGGCAACTCCATCGACACCAGCTTCACCACCCGCTCAGCCACTTTGTGGATGCTCTCGGTAACGTGCATGCCTGGCTGCTGCGGCCCAAGCAGACGGTCCACCAGATTGCGCAGGCGATCGGCCTGTTCAATGATGACGTTGGTGTATTCGGCCAGCGCCGGGTCCGGCAGTGCTTTGGTTAACAGCTGTGCAGCGCCTCGGAGGCCTCCCAGCGGGTTTTTAATCTCATGGGCAAGCCCCCGCACCAGATCGCGCGCAGCGATTTGCTGTGCGTGCTGGAGCTGCTCCTGGCTCAAACGGCGCAGGTTATCCATCGGCGCCATTTCCAGCAGAATTAATCCTTCCGGCAGACGTTGCGCCGTGAGGGAGAGAATGTGCGAGCGCCCGTCGATCACCAGGGTCACTTCGTTATCGGTAAAGCCCTGGCCTGCCGATAAACTTTCCTGCATCAACGCAATATTCAGCGAAAAATAGCTCAACAGTTCCGGGAGTGGGGTACCAAATAATTTACGCGAGCTTTGGGCGAGCAGTTGCTGCGCCGCAGGGTTGGCGTAATGGACCGCCAGCTCGTCGTCGACCAGTAAGATACTGTTGATTAAAGAATTGAGGATCTGCCCAGCATCGGGCAGCGTGCCAGTTGCCATTAAGCAGTCTCCTGGAGTTGGGTGCACTAATTTAGTGCAGTATAGCGTTTTAGTGGTAAAAAGCGCGTGAGATCAGGTTGTTGGTGGAGAAAAAAGCCCATCCGAAGATGGGCTAAAAGTTTCCACGGCAACAAAAAAATCTTCTGCGTCTTTCTTGCCACCGTAGCGACAAGAAAGACGGTGAATCAGATGAAAATTAAACGCTGTAGTACAGTTCGAACTCAACCGGGTGTGGCGTCATGCGAACACGGTCGTTCTCTTCAATACGCAGTGCGATGTAAGCATCGATAGCGTCGTCAGTGAACACACCGCCAGCAGTCAGGAACTCACGGTCAGCGTCCAGCGCGTTCAGTGCTTCTTCAAGAGAACCGGCAACCTGTGGGATCTCTTTTGCTTCTTCTGGAGGCAGGTCGTACAGGTTTTTGTCCATCGCTTCGCCTGGGTGGATCTTGTTCTTGATACCATCAAGACCAGCCATCAGCAGCGCTGCGAAGCACAGGTATGGGTTAGCCGCTGGGTCCGGGAAGCGCACTTCGATACGACGCGCTTTTGGAGACGCAACCACTGGAATACGGATAGAAGCAGAACGGTTACGGGCAGAGTAAGCCAGCATTACTGGAGCTTCGTAGCCTGGGACCAGACGCTTGTAGGAGTTGGTGGTTGGGTTCGCCAGGGCGTTGATCGCTTTAGCGTGCTTGATGACACCACCGATGTAGAACAGCGCCTGCTCGGACAGACCCGCATATTTGTCACCAGAGAACAGGTTAGTCCCGTTCTTGGAGAGAGACATGTGGCAGTGCATACCGGAACCGTTATCGCCGAACATAGGTTTTGGCATAAAGGTCGCAGTTTTACCGAAGCGGTGTGCAACGTTGTGAACCACATATTTGTAAATCTGAATCTCATCCGCTTTTTTGGTCATGGTGTTAAAGCGGGTTGCGATTTCGTTCTGACCCGCAGTCGCCACTTCGTGGTGATGCGCTTCAACAACCAGGCCCATCTCTTCCATGATCAGACACATGGTAGAACGGATGTCCTGAGAAGAGTCGACCGGAGGAACCGGGAAGTAACCGCCTTTCACGCCTGGACGGTGACCTTTGTTACCACCTTCGTATTTGGTGGAGGAGTTCCATGCGCCTTCGATATCGTCGATAGCTACGTGAGAACCGGAGATAGACGCACCAAAGCGAATATCGTCAAACAGGAAGAATTCTGGTTCTGGCCCGAACAGCACGGTGTCCGCGATACCGGTAGAACGCAGGTACTCTTCAGCGCGTTTAGCGATGGAGCGTGGGTCGCGGTCGTAGCCCTGCAGCGTGCCTGGCTCGAGGATGTCGCAGCGAATAATCAGGGTAGACTCTTCGTAGAACGGGTCAATGAGCGCAGTGGTTGCGTCTGGCATCAGAACCATGTCGGATTCGTTGATACCTTTCCAGCCGCCGATTGAGGAGCCGTCAAACATTTTGCCTTCTTCAAAGAATTCGGCATTTACCTGATGAGCAGGAATTGTGACGTGCTGTTCTTTACCTTTGGTATCAGTGAAGCGCAGATCAACAAACTTCACTTCGTGTTCGTTCAGCATCGTCAAAACGTGTTCAGCGGACATACGTAACTCTCCCGGATTGGTCATTGTCGTCGTGGTAACGAGGTCTTCAATTCTGTGTAAGGCTGGCGTGGTCGCCATGTTTTTGCCGTATTTTTATAAAGCGAAATCTGTGCCAACTTTTAAATCACCCCAAAAAGGCGTTATCATGCACGTCATAGTGCAAATGAGCTGCACCACGATAGTCATCTTGCACCAGTATAGTGCTTCAGTGTGAACATTGAGCACCATATTGGTGCAATTTCCGTTAAAGTGCACTTTTTACGCTGCGTGAAAGCGATCACAAAGCAACTCTGCGATACTTGTTTGCGGAGGATGTTTGTGATCCTGTTTAGTCCTGCGATTAATCCGTGTACAATAACGCGCTATTTCTAAATGCCTGAGGCAAAGTTGTGATCGAAAATCTGCGTAATATCGCCATCATCGCGCACGTTGACCATGGTAAAACTACCCTGGTTGACAAGCTGCTGCAGCAATCCGGTACCTTCAGTAATGAACGTGCTGAAGCCACCGAACGCGTGATGGACTCCAACGATTTGGAGAAAGAGCGTGGGATTACCATCCTCGCTAAAAACACCGCTATCAAATGGAATGACTACCGTATCAACATCGTTGATACCCCAGGCCACGCCGACTTCGGTGGTGAAGTTGAACGTGTAATGTCCATGGTAGACTCCGTTCTGCTGGTCGTTGACGCAATGGATGGCCCAATGCCGCAGACGCGCTTCGTAACCAAAAAGGCATTCGCCCATGGTTTGAAGCCAATCGTGGTTATCAACAAAGTTGACCGTCCTGGCGCGCGTCCTGACTGGGTTGTGGATCAGGTGTTTGACCTGTTCGTTAACCTCGACGCAAGCGACGAGCAACTCGATTTCCCAATCATCTATGCATCAGCACTGATGGGTATCGCGGGCAACGACCACACTGATATGGCGGAAGACATGACCCCGCTGTACCAGGCGATTGTTGACCACGTTAAAGCACCAAGCGTTGACCTCGATGGTCCGTTCCAGATGCAGATCTCCCAGCTGGATTACAACAACTACGTTGGCGTAATCGGCATCGGTCGCATCAAGCGCGGTAAAGTGAAGCCTAACCAGCAAGTCACTGTCATCGACAGCGAAGGTAAAACCCGCAACGGTAAAGTCGGCAAAGTTCTGACTCACCTCGGTCTGGAGCGTATTGAATCCACCGAAGCCGAAGCAGGCGACATCATCGCGATCACCGGTCTGGGCGAGCTGAACATCTCCGACACCCTTTGCGATCCGCAAAACGTTGAAGCACTGCCAGCGCTGTCTGTTGATGAACCGACTGTAACCATGTTCTTCAACGTCAACACCTCTCCGTTCTGTGGTAAAGAAGGTAAATACGTTACCTCTCGTCAGATCCTTGACCGCCTGAACAAAGAGCTGGTGCACAACGTTGCGCTGCGCGTTGAAGAAACCGAAGATGCGGACGCGTTCCGTGTATCCGGTCGTGGTGAGCTGCACCTGTCCGTTCTTATCGAAAACATGCGTCGTGAAGGCTTCGAACTGGCTGTGTCCCGTCCGAAAGTTATCAACCGTATGATCGATGGCCGTATGCAAGAGCCGTTCGAGAACGTGACGCTGGATATCGAAGAACAGCACCAGGGTTCTGTGATGCAGGCAATGGGTGAGCGTAAGGGCGATGTCAAAGACATGATCCCTGACGGCAAAGGCCGTATTCGTCTGGATTACCTGATCCCGGCACGTGGCCTGATCGGCTTCCGTACCGAGTTCATGACCATGACCTCCGGTACCGGTCTGCTGTACTCCACCTTCAGCCACTACGATGACGTTAAACCGGGTGAAATCGGCCAGCGCCAGAACGGTGTGCTGATCTCTAACGGCCAGGGTAAAGCAGTTGCGTTCGCACTGTTCAGCCTGCAGGACCGCGGTAAGCTGTTCCTGGGTCACGGTGCGGAAGTTTACGAAGGCCAGATCATCGGTATTCACAGTCGTTCTAACGACCTGACTGTAAACTGCCTGACCGGTAAGAAACTGACCAACATGCGTGCTTCCGGTACTGACGAAGCCACCACGCTGGTTCCAGCACAGAAAATGTCTCTTGAGCAGGCTCTGGAATTTATCGATGACGACGAACTGGTAGAAGTAACTCCTACCTCCGTACGTATCCGTAAACGTCACCTGACTGAGAACGACCGTAAACGTGCGGGCCGTGGCAGCAAAGACTAATACGACTCCTCTCTGAGGTACGTCGTGCGAAAAGCCGCTGAATATCAGCGGCTTTTTTATTGGAGTGAATTCCGCAACGCTCTCATGCGCTAAGCTGAATCTGACGCATAGCCAAAGCTTATCTTTCCCGCTACAGTTATTTCTCCACGGCGCGAAGGAGATAAACATGCTTTATATCTTTGACTTAGGAAATGTCATCGTCGATATCGATTTTAATCGAGTGCTGGGTGCATGGAGCGATTTTAGCCGTGTGCCGCTGGCGACCCTGAAACAGAATTTCACCATGGGAGAGGCATTTCACCAGCATGAGCGGGGGGAAATCAGCGATGAAGCCTTCGCTGAAGCCATGTGTCACGAGATGGATCTGCCCTTGAGCTACGAGCAGTTTGCTCACGGCTGGCAGGCGGTATTTGTGGCACTTCGCCCGGAGGTCATCGACACCATGAACAAGCTTCGTGAGCAGGGGCATCGCGTGGTCGTGCTGTCCAATACCAACCGTCTGCACACCACGTTCTGGCCTGGTGAGTATCCGCAAATCCAGCACGCTGCAGATAAAATTTACCTGTCTCAGGAGATGGGCATGCGCAAACCTGAGGCGCAAATTTATCAGGCCGTCTTGCAGGCAGAAGGATTCTCTGCCGCCGATACGGTCTTTTTTGACGATAACGCCGATAATATAGAGGGAGCTAACCAGTTGGGTATCACGTCGATCCTGGTCACAGGGAAAGAGACGATACCGAACTACTTTGCGAAGCAGTTATGTTAAAAACCGTTCATCAAAAAGCCACACACCATACGCGTCCGTTTCGGGCGTGGATCAAACTGCTCTGGCAGAGGATTGATGAGGACAACATGACCACGCTGGCGGGCAATCTCGCTTACGTGTCGTTGCTCTCATTGGTTCCGCTGGTGGCGGTGATTTTCGCGTTGTTCTCTGCGTTTCCGATGTTTGCCGACGTGAGTCTGCAGCTGCGCCACTTTGTGTTTGCTAACTTTATTCCCGCCACTGGGGACGTGATTCAGGGGTATATCGAGCAGTTCGTTGCCAACTCCAGCAAGATGACCGCCGTGGGCGCCTGCGGGCTGATCGTGACCGCACTGCTGCTGATGTATGCCATCGATAGCGCACTGAATACCATCTGGCACAGCAAGCGTGTGCGGCCAAAGGTTTACTCGTTTGCCGTCTACTGGATGATTCTGACCCTGGGGCCGCTGCTGGCCGGGGCCAGTCTGGCGATCAGCTCTTATCTTCTGTCATTACGCTGGGCGAGCGATTTAAACAGCGTCATCGACAACGTGTTACGCATCTTCCCGCTGATCCTCTCCTGGCTCTCCTTCTGGCTGCTGTACAGCGTGGTGCCGACCACACAGGTGCCTAACCGGGACGCTATTGTTGGGGCGCTGGTGGCGGCAATCCTGTTCGAGCTGGGCAAAAAAGGGTTTGCGCTCTACATCACCATGTTCCCGTCGTATCAGCTGATTTATGGCGTGCTGGCGGTGATCCCGATTTTGTTTGTCTGGGTATACTGGACCTGGTGTATCGTCTTGCTAGGTGCCGAAATAACTGTCACTCTCGGTGAATACCGCAAACTCAAACAAGCCGCAGAACAAGAAGAAGCAGACCAACCATGATTGCATTGATTCAGCGCGTAACCCGTGCCAGCGTCACCGTGGAGGATGAGGTGACGGGTGAAATTGGCCCAGGACTTTTGGTGTTGTTAGGTGTCGAAAAGGATGACGACGAACAAAAAGCGAATCGTCTGTGTGAGCGCGTGCTCGGGTATCGCATTTTCGGCGATGCCGACGGGAAGATGAACCTGAACGTTCAGCAGGCGGGGGGTAGCGTGCTGGTGGTGTCTCAGTTTACCCTGGCCGCCGACACGGAACGCGGCATGCGTCCGGGTTTCTCCAGAGGTGCCGCGCCCGACCGTGCTGAAGCACTTTACGAATACTTTGTTGAACGGTGTCGTCAACAGGAAATGAATACGCAAACCGGACGATTCGCTGCAGATATGCAGGTGTCGCTGGTGAACGATGGCCCCGTCACATTCTGGCTCCAGGTATGAGCCAGCTGGCGGCATGGCCGCGGGTAACAAGAGAGAGTACAGCTATGTATCACCTTCGAGTACCGCAAACAGAAGAAGAATTAGAGGTTTACTACCATTTTCGCTGGGAAATGCTGCGTAAGCCGTTACATCAGCCGAAAGGTTCCGAGCGCGACGCCTGGGATGCGATGGCGCATCATCAGATGGTGGTCGACGAAGAGGGCAACCTGGTTGCCGTCGGGCGTTTGTATATCAATGCCGACAATGAAGCCTCAATCCGTTTTATGGCTGTGCATCCGTCCGTACAGGACAAAGGGCTTGGCACACTTATGGCGATGACTCTTGAGTCCGTTGCCCGTCAGGAAGGCGTTAAACGCGTCACCTGTAGCGCCCGCGAAGACGCCGTGGAGTTTTTCTCCAAGCTGGGTTTCGTCAATGAAGGCGAAATCACCGCGCCGCAAACCACCCCGATTCGTCATTTTTTGATGATCAAACCCATCGCCACCCTTGATGACATTCTCCACCGCGCCGACTGGTGCGGGCAGCTGCAGCAGGCCTGGTATCAGCATATTCCGCTGAGCGAAAAGATGGGCGTGCGCATCCAGCAATACACCGGGCAAAAATTCATTACCACCATGCCGGAAATCGGCAATCAGAACCCGCACCATACCCTGTTCGCAGGCAGCCTGTTCTCGCTGGCCACCTTGACCGGCTGGGGGCTGATCTGGCTGATGCTGCGCGAAAGACACCTTGGCGGCACCATTATTCTCGCCGATGCGCATATCCGCTACAGTAGCCCTATCAGCGGTAAACCGAGCGCAGTCGCGGACTTAGGCTCCCTCAGCGGTGACCTGGACCGTCTGGCGCGTGGCCGCAAAGCCCGCGTGCAGATGCAGGTCGAGCTGTTTGGCGATGAAGCGCCAGGCGCCATCTTCGAAGGCACTTATCTCGTGCTGCCTGCGAAGCCGTTTGGCCCTTACGAAGAGGGCGGGAACGAGGAGGAATAACCCTCACTCTTGCGACTTCTCCCGGCCTGGTGAGCTGACTCGCCAGGCCACATCCCTCATCACGTCTCGTGCAGACTGGCTGACTCCGCCTAACTGAAAGAAACCATGTATGACACCCGACCAGCGCTGACACGTACAGGTGACGCCCTGTTCCGTCATTCGCTGAAAGAGTGCTTCGCCTTCATCACAAAGCGGATCAAACTCGGCGGTGATGATATGCGTCTGGGGCAGCCCGTTAAGGTCGTCACGCCATAGCGGACTGGCTTCAGGATGAAGACGGTCGGTTCCTGAAAGATATAACTCGTAACCGCTGAGAAGCGTATCGCGAGTAATGACATAGTCCGCACCGTTGCGGATATAGCTTTCAAAATACGCCGTCGAGTCGAGCATGGGATAGATCAGAATTAACTGTGCCGGCTGCCATTCCCTTGCCGCCTTGAGTCGCAGCGCAGTCACCAGCGCCAGATGCCCTCCCGCGCTGTCACCGGCGAGGGTAATTTGATTTTTATCGATGCCAAACCGATCGGCATAGTACCAGACCAGATGCGCGGCTTTTTCAGCATCGTCATGGGCGGCGGGGAAGGTGTGTTCGGGTGCCAGACGATACTGCACGGCAACGATCCGACAGCGGCTGTAGTAAGCCAGCTGACGTAACTGGCCATCATGAGTCTCAAAGCCGCCGCTGATAAAGCATCCGCCGTGATAATAGACAACCGTCGGTAAAATCTCAGGGGCATTGAGCGGCGAATAAACCCTAAACCGCATCCCTTCAAGTTCGACAGACTCGACGTGAACGCGCGTTTCCGTTTCGCCTGCCAGCACCGTGCTGGCGACATACCCCGCGCGCCGGTCATCAATATTCTGCTCTCGTGCAGAGGGGCGCCCGGCCGCGATAAACCCCTGAACCAGTTCAGCAATCCCGTTTTCCAGTGCCATAATTCTTCCTGGTTATCTGTATGGATATACAGCGTTATAACCTGGTTTGTTGCAAAAGAAAACGGGGGATTTTGGCGGGGGTTGGAATCTCGAATGCGGCTCGCAAAATGGAGCATGAAGGCAGTTGCAGGCCGGGCAACTTTGCGTCGCCCGGCACTGTTAAAGAAAACTACTCCCCTTCACCCGGGAACAAGAACGGGTTGATTGAGCTGCGGGCGAAGCCCTCTTGCTCCATCCGCGCGTCGAGTACCAGCGTGGCGAGATCGTCGGCGACGGCTTCCACTTTCGGATCTTTTTCCTGATAGAGAATTTTCAGGTAGGTCCCGCAGTCACCGCAGCTTTCGGCTTTAACGGCCGCATTCTCGTTTTCCAGCGACCAGTAATTCAAATCGCGGGTCTGCTCGCAGTTGCTGCATTTGATGCGCACCACGTGCCACTCGGTTTCACACAAGTTGCAGTGCAGATAACGCAAGCCTTGCGTGGTGCCGATTTGCACCATGCTGGTCACGGGCATTGAGCCACACACCGGGCAGAACTGACGGGCTTCACCGTATTCTGCACGTGCTTTACCTGGAATCAGGCTCGCCATTTGCGCCCAGTAGAGCGACAGGGCAGCCCAGATAAAGGGCGCTTTATCGCTACTGACGAGGGAAAAATCGGAGGCAAATAGCGCGCTCGCCATCTCTTCCAGCTCCAGATCGGAGGCTTTTTCCAGATTCTCGATCACCGCCAGCGCAGGGCCGCTCATCTCTGGTTTCAGCTCGGCAATCAGCGAGTGCAGTAGCTTTTGCCAGTGCTTGTCGCGCGGCAGAACGTGAATATCCAGCGGCGGTTTGCCCTGCTCGTTGGCTTCTTTGATGCGCGCGGTGAGGTCCATTTGCAGCGGGTGGTCGTACAGCACCACTTCCTGCGCGTGGGCGATCAGCGCGGCAAAGCGCAGAAATTCACCGAGCGGATTGTTCTCTGCCAGCTCGCGCAGACGCTCTGCGCGGCGGTTGTAGAGGTTCTTGAGTCTGGGGAATAACAACGGCGGAATGTACTCCGCCGTGCGTTTCTCGCTCGAACCCAGCTCATCTTGCGGGATTATGCGAATACTCATTCAGTTTTTTTTTCCGTTGTCTTGCGGACCTCACGGTACCAGCGCGGGTGATGTTTCTTCGCCCACGTACTGGTAACCCATCCTTCCACCATCGCGGTAATAGTGCCTTTCACCCATAGGGCGGCGTAGATATGCACCATGATAACCACAATTAACGCGACTGCGGCAAATGAATGCAGCATCAGCGCAAATCGGATCACCGGGATTGAGAAAGCGGGCGCAAAATACGGACGCCAGATAATCACGCCGCTCACCAGCAACAGGACCAGGAAGATAATCGCCGCCCAGAATACGCATTTCTGGCCGAAGTTATAACGCCCGGTATCACCCACTTCCTCGTTGACGACGATCTTACGAATATTCTTCGCCCAAAAGATATCATCCCGATTGATTAGGTTATGGTGCCAGTAGCGGAAAAACATGATGATAAACGAGGCAAACATAATCACGCCGACAAACGGGTGCAGAATGCGCGCCAGCTGCGGTGTGCCCATGATTTGCATCAGCCAGTTGAAGGACGGGAAGAAAAATCCCAGCCCGCTTATCGCCGCCAGCATGAAGCAGAAGGCGGTGACCCAGTGGTTGATACGTTCCGGCGCTGTGTAGCGCACGATGGTGTCACGTCTTTTCATTTGCGCACCTCGTCTTTCTCTTCATGCAGATTGTCGTCTTCCTCTTCCGCGCGGTTCGGGCCGACACCGACATAGTGGAAGATGCTGGCGGCAAAGGTTGCAGCGAAGCCAACGGCGGCCAGCGGTTTCCAGATGCCTTTCCAGAATTTAACGGTCGCGCTGATTTCCGGGTTCTCCGGCAGGCCGTGATACAGATTCGGCTTGTCGGCATGGTGCAGCACATACATGACGTGTGTACCGCCAACGCCTGCCGGATCGTACAGACCGGCGTTGTCGTAACCACGGGTTTTCAGCTCGGCGACGCGCTCACCCGCCAGCGTTTTCATATCCTCTTTGGAGCCAAAGTGAATGGCCCCCGTCGGACAGGTTTTCACGCAGGCCGGCTCCTGGCCGACATTCACGCGGTCGACGCACAGCGTACATTTGTAGACGCGGTTGTCTTCCGGGTTCAGTCGCGGCACGTTGAACGGGCAGCCCGCAATGCAGTAGCCGCAGCCGATGCACTGTTCTGACTGGAAGTCGACGATGCCATTGGCATACTGAATGATAGCCCCTTCGGACGGACACGCCTTCAGGCAGCCCGGATCGGCGCAGTGCATACAGCCATCCTTGCGGATCAGCCACTCCAGTTTGTCGTCCTGTTCCACTTCCGAGAAACGCATCACCGTCCAGGACTTGGCGGTCAAATCAGCGGGGTTGTCGTACACCCCGACGTTATGACCCACTTCGTCACGGATATCGTTCCACTCGGAACACGCCACCTGACAGGCTTTGCAGCCGATACAGGTGGTGACGTCAATGAGCTTCGCCACTTCCTGCTGGTGGTCCCGCGCCTGAGGCGCGGGCGTGAAGCCGTTAGTCGCGGAACGACGAATGATGTCTTGCGATTGATAAGCCATAAGTCGTCTCCGTTACACCTTTTCCACGTTTACCAGGAAGGCTTTGAACTCCGGCGTCTGCGTGTTCGCATCACCGACGAACGGAGTCAGGGTGTTGGCAATAAAGCCTTTCTTCGCCACGCCCTCGTAACCCCAGTGAATCGGGATGCCGATGGTATCCACCTGTTGCCCATGAACATTCAGCGTGCGAATACGTTTGGTCACCACCGCCTTGGCTTTGATGTAGCCACGGTTAGAGGAGACTTTCACCGTATCGCCGTGCGCGATGCCGAGCTTGTTCGCCAGCTTCTCACCGATCTCCACGAACTGTTCCGGCTGCGCGATGGCGTTAAGCAGCGCGTGTTTGGTCCAGTAGTGGAAGTGCTCGGTCAGACGGTACGTGGTGCCGACGTACGGGAACTTATCTTTTTTACCCAGCGCTTCAAAATCGCCTTTGAAGATACGGGCGGCCGGGTTTGAGATCACGTTCGGGTGCAGCGGGTTGGTTCCCAGCGGCGTTTCAAACGGCTCGTAGTGTTCCGGGAAGGGACCCTCAGCCATCTTATCAATGGCAAACAGGCGGCCCATGCCTTCTGGCTGCATGATAAACGGCCCGACATCGCTGCCCGGTGCGGCGGCGCTGTAGTCCGGAATATCCACGCCGCCCCATTTCGCGCCGTCCCACTTCAGGAGCTGGCGTTTTGGATCCCACGGTTTACCCTGCGGGTCTGCGGAAGCACGGTTATACAGAATGCGGCGGTTCAGCGGCCACGCCCACGCCCAGCCCAGCGTATTGCCGAGGCCCGACGGATCGGCGTTGTCGCGGTTCGCCATCTGATTGCCCTTCGGCGTCCAGCTTCCGGCGAAGATCCAGCAGCCACTGGCGGTTGAGCCGTCGTCGCGCAGATGCGCAAAGGTGCTCAGCTGATCGCCTTTCTTCGCCAGTACGGTGCCGGTGGCCGGATCAACCACATCCGCCAGCGCTTTACCGTTACTCTCCATCGCCACCTCTTCAGGGGCAGGATTTTCAGGCGTTGAGTAGTTCCAGGTCATGTTCAGAACCTGCTCTGGAGTCGCGCCGCCTTCGGCTTCGTACATCTTGCGCATGCGCAGGAAGATACCGGCCAGAATCTCGCCGTCGTTCATGGCGATGCCCGGGGCGTCCGCACCTTTCCAGTGCCACTGCAGCCAGCGACCAGAGTTGACGATAGAACCGTTCTCTTCGGCGAAGCAGGTGGATGGCAGGCGGAACACTTCCGTCTGAATTTTCGCTGGATCGACGTCGTTCGATTCACCGTGGTTCTGCCAGAAGGTCGAGGTTTCGGTATTGAGCGGATCAATCGTCACCAGGAATTTCAGTTTCGACAGCGACTCCACCACCTTGTTCTTGTTCGGGAACGAGGCGACCGGGTTAAAGCCCTGGCACAGATAGCCGTTCACTTTGCCCTGGTGCATCATGTCGAAATACTGCAGAACGTCGTAACCCTTGTCCCACTTCGGCAGCCAGTCAAAGCCCCAGCTGTTTTCTGCTGTTGCTTTATCGCCGTAGAAGGCTTTCATCATCGAGACGAAGAATTTCGGGTAGTTGCCCCAGTAGTTCACCTGGCCTTCCAGCAGCGGTTTCGGCGTGTTGGCGGTCAGATAGGTCTGGAGGTCGGTCTGTTTTTCGCTTGGCAGCGTCATGTAGCCCGGCAGGCTCTGCGACAGCAGGCCCAGGTCCGTCAGACCCTGAATGTTGGAGTGACCGCGCAGGGCGTTCACGCCGCCGCCTGCCATCCCCATATTGCCGAGCAGCAGCTGAACCATCGCCATGGTGCGGATGTTCTGCGCCCCGATGGAGTGCTGCGTCCAGCCCAGCGCGTAAAGGAACGACGCGGTTTTATCGTGAGCACTGGTTTCGGCGATGTACTCGCAGACTTTCAGGAAGTCGGCTTTCGGCGTGCCGCAGATGTTTTCGACCACGTCCGGCGTATAGCGGGAAACGTGCGTTTTCAGCAGGTTCCACACGCAGCGCGGGTGGGTAAGGGTGGTATCGCGTTTCGCAAAGCCGTTTTCGTCCAGCTCGTAGTTCCAGCTGGTTTTGTCGTATTTGCGTTTTTCGGCGTCGTAACCGCTGAACAGACCGTCTTCAAAGCTATAGTCCTCACGCACGATCAGGCTGGCGTTGGTGTAAGCCTCGGTATATTCACGGTTATATTTTTCGTTGGTCATCAGGTACAGCAATACGCCTGACAGGAAAGTAATGTCAGTACCTGAGCGAATAGGGGTGTAGAAATCCGCCACTGACGCTGTACGCGTAAAGCGGGGATCGATCACAATCAGTTTCGCGCCATTGTGGATTTTGGCTTCCATCGCCCAGCGGAATCCCACCGGATGCGCTTCTGCCGCGTTTCCACCCATCACAATGATGAGGTTAGCGTTTTTGATGTCGACCCAGTGGTTGGTCATCGCACCGCGACCAAATGTTGGAGCAAGACTTGCTACCGTTGGTCCGTGTCAGACACGCGCCTGGTTGTCGACCGCGAGCATACCGAGTGCGCGCGTAAATTTCTGGGTTAAATACCCGGTTTCATTGCTGGATGCGGAGGCACAAAGCATGCCCGTGGAGAGCCAGCGGTTAACGGTGACGCCATCGGCATTCTGCGCGATAAAGTTCGCATCACGGTCTTCTTTCATCAGTTTGGCGATACGGTCAAATGCCGTTTCCCAGCTGATTTGCTGCCATTTATCGGAGCCAGGGGCGCGATATTCCGGGAATTTGAGGCGGCTTTCGGAATGGATAAAGTCCACCAGACCGGCCCCTTTCGGGCACAGCGCACCACGGTTGACCGGATGATCCGGGTCACCTTCGATATGGAAGATGGATGCTTTAGCGTTTTTCGCGCCGTCGCCGAGGCTATACATTAACAGCCCACAACCGACAGAGCAGTACGTACAGGTATTACGGGTTTCACGGGTGCGCAGCAGTTTGTACTGCCGCGTTTCCGCCAGCGCTACACCAGGGGCAAAGCCCAGCGCCGCTGCCGTCGTGCCTGCCATACCGCCAGCGCAGATCTTAAAGAACTGCCTTCTGCTGACCTGCATGGGTCACTCCTTGTTTACGACATTGCTCCCTCTTCATATTTCGCGCTGCAGGTGCGTTCTCTTACTCAGCCGCTTACGTAGGTAAGCGTCTGGGGATTCGCTCAATTGCCGCCTTCCAGCAACTCGAACTATTTAGGGAGGTTATTGTTTTTGCGCATGATTGCAAAACAACCATAACGCTTAAAATTTGATGTATTCCCTCAATTCCACGAGGGATATGATTTCAGAATACCACAATGTCGGTAAGCCTGTTCCGGTGCGGTTAATACAAAGTGAACGTATTATCACTCTGATGATTATAAAGTGTGACATTGATCACATTGTGACCCTGGCTTGTTAAAGGCGTGTATCAGCGCGTCTGTTGTGCCACTCCCAAATGAGTAGGTAAACTTGTGGGGTATGGCTGCCGAAAAGTTGATCCATACTATGCGCACGGCCTGCGGTTTATGATGCAATAGCAGGCTCACCTTCGTGGTTGCTCAGGAATACCGTTGTGTCAAAACAGAATCGTGATACCCATTCATCTCCCTTGCCTGCGGGCGTGGTGGAACAAGTGGTACACAGACCCCCTCACATTACCCACGGAATCCCCGATTTTCTGGCGGAAGAAGTGCCTGTTGCCCTGGTCTACAACGGTATCTCCCACGTCGTGATGATGGCCTCGCCCAAAGATCTTGAGCTGTTCGCGATCGGTTTTTCGCTTTCGGAAGGCATTATCGAACACCCGCAGGAGATCTTCGGCATGGATGTCGTTCAGGTCTGTAACGGCCTGGAAGTGCAAATTGAACTCTCCAGTCGTCGTTTTATGGGGCTGAAAGAGCGCCGACGCGCGCTGGCCGGGCGCACAGGCTGCGGCGTATGCGGCGTCGAGCAACTGAACGATATCGGTAAGCCGATTGTCCCGCTGCCGTTTACCCAGACCTTCAATCTTAAACATCTCGATCACGCCCTGGAGCATCTCAACGACGTCCAGCCGATAGGGCAGCTGAGCGGTTGTACGCACGCGGCCGCATGGGTTCTTCCGTCGGGGAATATTGCAGGCGGTCATGAGGATGTTGGGCGTCACGTCGCGCTGGATAAACTGCTGGGACGTCGCGCCGGAGAAAGCGAAACCTGGCTGCAGGGTGCGGCGCTGGTATCGAGCCGGGCGAGCTATGAGATGGTGCAAAAGGCGGCCATGTGTGGCGTCGAAATTCTGTTTGCCGTCTCGGCGGCGACCACCCTGGCGGTGGAGGTGGCACAGCGCTGCAACCTGACGCTGGTGGGGTTCTGCAAACCGGGACGCGTCACCATCTATACGCATCCGCAGCGTTTAATTATTGATCAGTAAATTTGAAGGACTTTAGCAAATCCTTCCGCTTTTAGTTGTTGATGATGAGGCCTATTATTATCACATCAAGGCACAACGCCTTATCTAAACAACTTACTGAAGGATTTACATCATGAAAAACATCAAAACTTTTGTTGCAGTTATCGCTCTTGCCGCTTCTTTCGGTTCTTTCGCTGCTCAGACCGTCACCGCAACCGCCTCGACCATTGACGGCGCAGAAGCGAAAATTGCCGCTCAGGCAGAACAGGCCGGTGCTGCTTCTTACACCATTACCCAGGCTTTCTCAGGTAACCGTGTTCACATGACCGCTGAACTGAACAAATAAGAGCATAGCCACTGTCCCCTGCTCATCCGGGCAGGGACAGGTTTTCCCCTCTCCGCAGTAACGCCATCCCCCCTCGTAGCCCATCTTTCCGCTCAACAGAACGCTAAAAATGACGCGATCTTGTCGACTCGCGCGCCATGAGAGCGAATCTCTTTCATCAATGCAAACCGGCCACACGCAACAGCGCCGTCACGACTGCAGCAGAGATAATCACGACGATCAGCGGCACTTTGCGCCACGCCAGGAACACGGCAAAGGCCACGCCTAAGACTCGCGCCATGCCGGCAAAGTGTTCTCCTTCGTAGAAGGTGGTCGCTAGCGCCACGGAAAAGAGCAGCACCGTTGCCGCATCCGACAGCAGCGCTTGCGAGCGTTCGGACAGCGCCAGGCGGTTGCCAAGCTTTGCACCACCGAGGCGCATCAGATAAGTTCCCGCCGACAAAATCGCAATGCCGAGAATAAAGAAGGTCATGTTTTCCATTATTTTTTCCTCGTCGCCAGACCCAGTAACGACAGCAGCACCGGCAAACCGACCGGCGCGAATGGCACTGCGGCCAGCGACAGCGCTGCGCCGCTGCAGGCGCGGATCAGCGTCGTGCGGTTTTTAAAGGCCGGGACGACTAACGCCAGCAAAATCGCCGGGAATACGGCGTCGAGACCGATTGTTTCAGGCGCAGGCAGCAGCTTGCCGACCATCGCCCCCAGCAGTGTCCCCAGCGGCCAGATGATCGCCACGCCTAGCCCACACAGCCAGTAGGCGGCTTTGCGCTGCTCGGGGGTTTTTTGCGACAGACCAAACACCACGCTTTCGTCGTTCATGATGTGGCAGCCGAGGAAGCTCAGGCCGCGCTTACCCACCAGTTCGCGGACCGTAACGCCGAACGGAACGTGGCGGGCATTCACCAGCAAACCCGCCGCCGCCGCCGCAAGCGGATTACCGCCGCTGGCCACGATGCCGATAAACATGAATTCCGACGCGCCCGCGAGCACGGTAATGGAGAGCACAAACGGCACCCACACCGGGAAGCCGTAAGCCATCGCCAGCGAGCCGTAGGACATGCCGACGACGCCCACGGCGAGACACACCAGAACGATCGCTTTGACCGTGTCGCCTTTCAGACAGGAGAGAGAGTTCTTCATACATTTTTAGCCATATCGAACGAGTATCCATTATAATGAACGCATCAATATCGTTTTTCAAGATGAACGATTCGTTCGATTTATAGAACAAGAGGCCGTTTTATGACGCAGCCAATCAGCGTGATCGCGAAAAGCCTGGTGCGGGAGCGCCTGCGAACCGGGCTGTCGCTGGCGGAAATCGCACGCCGCGCCGGGATTGCTAAATCCACCCTTTCGCAGCTGGAATCCGGGAATGGCAATCCCAGCCTGGAAACGCTCTGGTCGCTGTGCGTGGCGCTGGGGATCCCGTTTGCGCGCCTGTTAGAGCCGCAGCAGCCCACCACTCAGGTGATCCGCCGGGGTGAGGGGACCAAAGTGATTGCCGAGCAGGCGAACTATCAGGCGATTTTACTGGCGGCCTGCCCGCCGGGCGCACGCCGCGATGTCTATCTGCTGATGACCCAGCCGGGTGCAGACCGCATTTCGCAGCCGCATCCGCCGGGTTCCGTAGAGCACATTATCGTCACCCAGGGACGGGCGCTGATCGGCCTGACTGACGCTCCGGAAGAGCTGGGCGAGGGCGATTACATTTGCTATCCCGCCGATCAACCGCATATCTTCAAGGCGCTGGAACCGGATACCCACGCGCTTTTAGTGGCGGAACAAAACTAACCTCTCGGACACGGAAAATCATGTCGCTCAAAGCCATTGCCAAAGAACTGGGGCTGTCTGTTACGACGGTCAGCCGCGCCCTCAACGGATATGACGACGTTTCTCGCGAAACCCGGGCGCGGGTGGAAGCCGAAGCGCAGCGCCGTGGCTATCGACCAAACACCTTTGCCCGCCGCCTGAAAATGGGCAAAATCGACGCCGTCGGGCTGGTTTTTCCCGTGCATCCGGTTCCGCTCAATAACAGCGTTTTTATGGACATGGTCGGCGAAATTAGCCACGAACTTGCGCGACATGAGATTGATTTACTGCTGATCGCCGACGATGACCTCGCCGATAAACACAGCTACATGCGCATGGTGCAAAGCCGCCGTGTGGATGCGCTGATTGTCGCGCATACCCTCGATCAGGACCCGCGTCTTGCGCAGCTTCAGGACGCCGGTTTTCCGTTCCTCGCCCTGGGCCGCAGCCAGTTGCCAAAACCCTACGCATGGTTTGATTTTGATAACTATGCCGGGACCTATCGCGCCACGCGCTGGCTGATCGACAAGGGCCATCAGCGCATCGCCCTGCTGGGCGAAAGTAATAATCAGGCGTTTATCACCCAGCGCCGTCTCGGGTATCTCGACGCTCTGCGCGAAGCGGGGTTATCCAGCGAATGGCTGCGCGCGATGCCGCCGTCACGCCGCGCGGGCTATACCACGACGCTTGAGCTGCTTGCACTGCCAAACCCGCCGACGGCGATTGTGACTGACTGCAATACCCACGGCGACGGCGCGGCAATGGCGCTGGCGCAGCAGGGGCGGCTGACAGGCAGCGACCCGGTTTCGCTGGTGGTGTATGACGGTCTGCCGCAGGACAGCATTGTCGACGCCGACGTAGCAGCGGTGATTCAGTCCACCCGCGAGGGCGTGGGCAAGCAGATCGCCGACATGGTGCGCCAGCTCATCAATGGCGATGATCTCTCCCGTCTTCAGGTGCTCTGGCAGCCTGAATTTTCACCAGGCCAGACGGCCTAGATCACCTCAAAACTCTAAAGTCGATCACAGATCCGAAACGTTTGGGTTGGTATCCGAAACGTTTCGGATCAACACTCAGGACATCCGATGACAGGAGATGTCCGATGCAAGATTCCATTTTACGACTCGAAAGCACGACGGTAGACGTGGTGATCAAAACGCACCCGTTCGCCGAAATTGTCTACTGGGGGCCACACCTTCACCACTTTTCGCGGCAGGATGCGCAAAGCCTGGTTCGCCCGGTGGCTAACGGCAGGCTGGACGTGGATACCCCGGTGACGCTGATGGCCGAGCTGGGCCACGGTCTGTTTGGTGCGCCGGGCATTGAAGGCCACCGCCAGGGGCTGGATGGCTCTCCGGTGTTCAGGACCGTTGCCGTCGAACAGCAGCGTCAAAGCCTGACGATTACCGCAGAAGATGCGCACGCCGGGCTGCGGCTGACCAGCGAACTCGTCCTCGATGAGAGCGGCGTGCTGGTGGTACGACACGGTCTGACCAATCTGCGGGCGCAGCCGTGGCAGGTGGATCGGCTGGCCGTGACGCTGCCGGTTTCGGAGCGCGCGAAAGAGGTGATGGCTTTCCATGGTCGCTGGATACGCGAATTCCAGCCGCATCGCCTGACCCTTGAGCACGACAGTTTTGTGATTGAAAACCGGCGCGGGCGCACCTCCCACGAACACTTCCCGGCGCTGATGACCGGCACACCTGCGTTCAGTGAAATGCAGGGCGACGTGTGGGGCGTGCATCTCGGCTGGAGCGGCAACCACCGCCTGCGGGCTGAAGTGAAAACCGATGGCCGCCGCTACGTGCAGGCCGAAGCGCTCTATCTGCCGGGCGAAATGGCGATTGCCGAAGGCGAAACTCTCTGGACGCCGAAATTGTACGCCAGCTACTCCGCGCAGGGGCTGAATGGGATGAGTCAGCAGTTCCACCGCTATCTGCGCGAGAACATCATTCGCTTCCCGCAAAACAAGCCGCGTCCGGTGCACCTCAATACCTGGGAAGGGATCTATTTCAACCACGACCCGGACTACATCATGCGGATGGCCGACGAAGCGGCGGCGCTCGGCGTGGAACGCTTCATCATCGACGACGGCTGGTTTAAGGGGCGCAACGACGACCACGCCGCCCTGGGTGACTGGACTCTCGACGAAAAAAAATACCCTAACGGGCTGATGCCGGTGATCAATCATGTCAAAAATCTCGGCATGGAATTTGGTATTTGGGTGGAGCCGGAAATGATTAACCCGGATTCCGATCTCTACCGCGCGCATCCCGACTGGGTGCTGGCGCTGCCGGGCTACCCGCAGGCGACGGGGCGACACCAGCTGGTGCTGAATCTGAATATTCCTGAAGCTTTTGAGTATTTGCTGGAACGCATGAGCTGGCTGCTGGGCGAACATCCGGTGGACTACGTGAAGTGGGACATGAACCGCGAGCTGGTGCAGCCGGGCCATCTCGGTAAAGCCGCTGCCGACGCGCAAACGCGCCAGTATTATCGCCTGCTTGAGACACTCGGCCAGCGCTTCCCGCACGTGGAATTTGAATCCTGCTCGTCCGGCGGCGGACGCATTGATTACGAAGTCCTGACCCGTTGCCACCGCTTCTGGGCATCCGATAACAACGATGCGCTGGAGCGCAACACCATCCAGCGTGGAATGAGCTACTTCTTCCCGCCGGAGGTGATGGGCGCACATATCGGTCATCATAAATGCCACGCCACGTTCCGCCAGCACAGCATCGAGTTTCGCGGGCTGACCGCGCTGTTTGGGCACATGGGGCTTGAGCTGGACCCGCTCACCGTCGATGAGCACGAGCGTGAAGGCTACCGCCGTTACGCCGCGCTGCATAAGCAATGGCGCGACGTGATTCACCACGGCACCCAGTGGCGCGTGGATATGCCGGACGCCACGACTCAGGTGCAGGGTATAGTGAGCGAAGACCAACGGCAGGGGCTGTTTATTGTCAGCCAACTGGCGATGCCAGATTACACCCTGATGATGCCGCTGCGCATGCCGGGGCTTGCAGCGAACGCGCAGTACCGCATCACCTTGCTCGATCATCCAAATATCCGCCTCACTGGCGAAGGGGGCCACACCATGCGCAAACTCCCGGCATGGATGGAAGCGCCACAAACGGTGAGCGGAGAATGGCTGATGCAGGCGGGACTGGTCCTGCCGATTCTGGACCCGGAAACCGCCATTCTGATTGGCGTTGAACGCGTGTAAGGGTGATGGGCCGGGCGACCGGCCCTGAGTTGAGGATAAAAATAATGAACACGACTGCCTGTACCCACAAAGACAACCCCAATTTCTGGATTTTCGGGGCGTTCTTCTTTCTCTACTTCTTCATTATGGCCACCTGCTTTCCGTTCCTGCCGATCTGGCTGTCGGATATCATCGGCCTGAATAAAACCCATACGGGGATTGTTTTCTCCTGCATTTCGCTCTCGGCGATTGCGTTCCAGCCGGTGCTGGGGGTGATCTCTGACAAACTGGGGCTGAAAAAGCACCTGTTATGGATCATCGCTATTTTACTGTTCTTGTTCGCCCCCTTCTTCCTCTACGTCTTCGCGCCGCTGCTGAAAATAAATATCTGGCTCGGGGCGCTGAGCGGCGGGCTGTATATCGGCTTTGTCTTCTCGGCGGGCTCCGGGGCGATTGAAGCCTATATCGAACGAGTGAGTCGCAACAGCTTCTTCGAATACGGTAAAGCGCGGATGTTCGGCTGCCTGGGCTGGGGGCTGTGCGCCTCCACGGGCGGCGTGCTGTTCAGTATCGATCCGTCGTTTGTTTTCTGGATGGGCTCAGGCGCGGCGCTGTTGCTGATGCTCCTGCTGGTGGTCGCCAAACCGAAGCCAAACCAGACCGCCGAAGTGATGAACGCGCTGGGCGCCAATCAGCCGCAAATCACCGCCAAAACCGTCTTCACCCTGTTCCGCCAGCGCAAAATGTGGATATTTATTTTGTATGTGGTTGGCGTGGCCTGCGTGTATGACGTGTTTGATCAGCAGTTTGCTACCTTCTTTAAATCGTTCTTTGCGACGCCGGAACAGGGGACGCGCGCCTTTGGTTTTGCGACCACGGCCGGAGAAATTTGTAACGCGATCATTATGTTCTGCTCGCCGTGGATCATTAACCGCATCGGCGCGAAAAACACCCTGCTGATTGCCGGGCTGATTATGGCCACGCGCATTATCGGCTCGTCCTTCGCCACTACCGTGACGGAAGTCATCGCCCTGAAAATGCTTCACGCGCTGGAAGTGCCCTTCCTGCTGGTGGGGGCGTTTAAATACATCACTGGCGTGTTTGATACCCGCTTGTCTGCGACCATCTATCTGATTGGCTTTAACTTTGCCAAACAGTCGGCGGCCATTTTCCTGTCGGCGTTTGCAGGGAATATGTATGACCGGATCGGCTTCCAGGACACCTATCTGATGCTCGGATGCATTGTGCTGGCGGTGACGGTGATTTCGGCGTTTACGCTGAGCAGCAGGCAGCAAATCGCGGCCGGACGTAGCACGCTGGAGGCAAGCTAAATAGCTAAATAGCTAAATAAAGAAAAACGCTGCCGCGAGTGCGGCAGCGTGAACGGTTACTCGAGGAAAAACACCTCTTTCAGCTCCGCACTCACCGGGCTGTTGTCCGGGTTTGCGGGCATCACATCGCGCATGTGTTTCCACCAGCGCTGGCACACGTCGGTATTCGCCACCGCGTTCCAGCGCTCTTCCGATTCAATCTCAACGCTGGCAAACAGCAGGTTGCGCTCCTTGTCGAGATAAATGGCGTAATGGTGCGCACCGTGGTCTTTCAGCACCGATTCCAGCTCCGGCCAGATCGGGGTGTGGCGGCGCTGATACTCCTCGTGAGCGTCAGGATTCACCTGCATCACAAAGGCTTTGCGGATCATAGGGCCTCCAGATACAGCTCGCGCACATCGTCGCGGCTGGCAGTGCGTGGGTTACAAGGCGCACACGGATCGGCGAGCGCTTTATCCAGCCAGCCTTCGATATCCGCTTTGGTCACGCCAAGCTGGCTGAAGCCAGAAGGAATACCGACGCGCGTACTCAGGGCGCGAATGGCGTTGATCGCCTCCATGCTGGCCGCTTCATCGCTCATCCCGCGCGTCTCCACGCCCATCGCCTGCGCCACGCGGGCGAAACGCGCCACCGCATTCGGGCGGTTAAAGTTTTCGATGATCGGCAGCAGGATGGCGTTGCAGACACCGTGCGGCAGATTGTGCGTCGCCCCCGGCTGATGCGCCAGCGCGTGAACCAGCCCTAATCCGGCGCTGTTAAACGCCATGCCTGCCAGATACTGGCCGAATGCCATCTGTTCGCGTGCTTCGAGGTTGTGCCCGTCATCGACGGCTTTCGGCAGCCAGAGGCTGATCAGGCGAATCGCTTCGAGGGCGTTGGCATCGGTGAGCGGGTGAGCGCCGACGGAAACATAGGCTTCGATGGCGTGCGTCAGGGCGTCCATCCCCGTTGCGGCGGTGACAGAGGCGGGGATATCGAGCATCACGCTGGCATCATCCACGGCGATATCCGGGATAATATTGGGGTCGATAATCACCTCTTTCACCTGACGCTCGCTGTCGATGATCACCGCATTGCTGGTCATCTCCGCCGCGGTGCCTGCTGTAGTGTTAATAGCTACCAGCGGCACACCGGCGTTTTTGACTTTGCCGACGCCGGAATAGGCGGTCGACGGGCCAGGGTTGGCGGTGAGGATTTTAATCGCTTTCGCCGTATCAATTGGGCTGCCGCCGCCGAAGGCGATGACGTAATCGCAGCGGGCGCTCTGATAGGCCGCAAACCCTTTCTGGACCAGCGCTTCCGTCGGATTCGGGAACACTTCATCAAAGAGGTGATACGACATCTGATGGGCGTCCAGGGCGGTAAACAGGCTGTCGAGCAGCCCCATTTTCACTAGCTGTCCGTCAGTGACGATAAGCGCTTTGCCCCACTGTTTGCTCGCCACCAGATTGACCATATCGCCGATCGCGCCCGCGCCGTGCAGGCTGATTTTGGGAAGTGCCAACATAAAACTCATGATAATTCTCCTTAATTACTGTGATTTTTATGCCCGGCGGCGCGACGCTTGCGGGGCCTGCGGTCAGGCAGGCCAGATAAGCGAAGCGCCACCCGGCATTAGATCCGTCTTCGCTGCATAATCCGGCGGGTGATAATTGGCAGCGAAATCACCACTATCAGCATCGCGCCGATAATCACCGACATCACAATGCCGGGCACGTTGAGCAGGCTCAGGCCAAAAGTCACCAGGCCCATCAGGAAGGCGGCGATAATCACGCCCACCATGCTGCCGGAGCCGCCGAGAATATTGACGCCGCCGAGCACCGCCATCGTCACCACCGCCAGTTCCCAGCCCATCGCAATCGTCGGGCGCGTACTGCCAAGGCGCGAGGTGAGCAGCACCGAGGCCAGCCCCGACATCAGCCCGACCAGCGCAAACAGCATCAAGTTGTGGCGCTTCACGTTGATACCTGAAAACCACGCCCCGGTCGGGTTATTGCCGATGGCGTACGTCCGGCGGCCAAAATTGGTGCGATGCAGCACGAAGGCAAACACCGCCGCCAGCAGGATAAACAGCGCGAATTCAAACGACAGCGCGCCCCACACGTAGCCCTGCCCGAACCAGGCGAAGCTCTCGGGCCAGGTGTTCAGCGCCTGATCGCCGAGCAAAATGTAGGTAATGCCGCGATACAAACTCATGGTGCCGATGGTGATCACGATGGACGACAGGTTAAAGCGCGTGACCAGAAAGCCGTTGAACAGCCCGCACAGCAACCCGACGCCTAATCCCACGCAGACCAGCAGCGGCGTATCTACACCCGCCGCCGCGCAAAAGCCCATCGCTGTCGAGCTGAGCGCGATGGTCGATGCCACCGACAGGTCGATTTCACGGGCGATGATCAGCATCGCCATCGGCAGCACGATGATCGCTTTTTCGGTGAAGTTGAACGTTGCGTCAGAAAGGTTCCAGATATCGAGAAAATAGGGCGAGGCGAGGGCGTTGACGATAAACACCGCCAGCGTTACCGCCAGCAGGAAGCCCTCCCAGCACAGCAGACGCTGGAAAATCCCCGTCGCGGCCGGACGATTTTTAATCTCTTCCGTAGTCATCATTTTGCTCATGAGTTCACCGCCTGTTTCTGACGCGCCAGCGCCGCATCGCGCAGGATCAGCCGTCCTTTGCGTTTGTTGCCGCGTTCATTGAGCAGCACCGCAATCACGATCACCGTCCCGGAAATCGCCATCTGCCAGAACGGAGAGACGCCAATCACCGGCAGCGCGTTATTGATCACCCCAAGGAACAGCGCGCCAAACAGACAGCCCAACACCCTGCCCGTGCCGCCCATGGTGCTGATGCCGCCGATGACACACGCGGCGACCACCTGCAGCTCAAAGCCGTTGGCGACATCGACGTATGCGACGGCGAAACGTGAGATCCACAGATAGCCGCAGAATCCGGCCAGCGCACCTGACAGGCAGAAGCTGACGAACTGCATTTTGCCTGCGTTGATCCCCGTGTAATACGCTGCCGTGGCGTTGCCGCCTGCGGTGTAAAGGGCGCGCCCGGTGCGGCTGTAGCGCAGGAAATAGCCGACCAGCAGCAGCGCCGCAATCGCGCACCAGCTCAAAACGGGCAGACCGAGCAGTGACGCGCGCGGCAGGGCGAGAAAATCCGCGCCCATCTGGTTGGAGTTCACCCAGCCACCGCCGGTGAGCAGGAAGATAATCCCGCGATAGATGCTCATGGTGCCGAGCGTCACCACAATCGCCGGAATACCCAGTTTCCACACCAGCAGGCCATTGATGACGCCCATCAACAGGCCGAGCGCCGTTGCCAGAATCAGCAGCGCCCAGACGGGCACGGCGGGATAATGGAAGTTAATCAGGGCGACAATCATCCCCGTCAGCGCCAGATTGGCCGCCATCGACAGGTCGATGCCTTTGGTCAGCAGGACCATCATCTGGCCGAGGGCGAGAATGATGAGAATCGAGGTGTCGTTAAACATCTCCACCAGGTTTCCCGGTGCGATAAACGACGGCACGCGGCTGCCGATGGCAATGATCATCAGTACAATCACCGCCCCCAGCAGGGCTTCGCGGTGTTTCAGGAGTTGCTTCACCATTACGCGGCCTCCTGTTTTGCACCGCTGGCCGCGCTGACGATGGTTTCCGCCGTCGCCCCGCCCGCCGGGTATTCCGCCACCATCAGCCCTTCGTGCATCACGATGATACGGTCGGCCATGCCCATCACTTCCGGCAGTTCCGACGACACCATAATCACCGCCAGCCCCTGTCCAACCAGCTCGGACATAAACTGATGAACGGCCGCTTTCGAGCCAATATCGATACCTTTTGTCGGCTCATCGAGGATGATCACCTCAGGATGCGTCGCAAGCCATTTGCCGATCACCACTTTTTGCTGATTGCCGCCGGAGAGGGTTTCGACCGGCTGTTTCCAGCTAAACGCCTTCACCTGCAGCCGTCTGGCGTATTCATCGGCCAGCGCCCATTCGCGCTCCTGATTTAACACTCCGCCGGGATTGAGCCTGCTGAGCTGCGGCAGGCTGATGTTCTGCGCAATCGACAGTTCGATAATCGCTCCCTGCTTCTGCCGCTCTTCCGGCACGCAGACAATCCCCGCGCGGATGGCATCAGCCGGCTGGCGGAAATTCTGCGCCTGACCGTTCAGCACGATGTCGCCGGAGGAGGGACGCGTGACGCCGGAGAGCGCCTGCATCAGCTCGGTACGCCCGGCCCCGACCAGCCCGTAAAAGCCAAGGATTTCGCCTTTGCGCAGGGAGAATGAGATGTGCGCGAATTCGGTCGGATGGCAGAGGTCTTTGACCTCCAGCACCGTCGCCCCTTTTTCGCACGCCACTTTCGGGAAGGTCTGAGTGATAGCCCGGCCTACCATCATCGCCACCATCCGCTCTTCGGTGATGTCGTTGATCGCCCCTGCGCCGACGAACACGCCGTCGCGCAAAATGGTGTAGTGATCCGCCAGCTCAAAAATTTCGTCGAACTTGTGCGAGATAAACAGGATCGCTTTGCCTTCCTGTTTCAGGCGCTCAACGATCTGGTAAAACTCGAGGATTTCATGCTGCGACAGGGCGGCGGTGGGTTCGTCGAGGATCACCACCTGCGCCTCAAACGACAGGGCGCGGGCAATGGCCACCATATGTCGCTGGGCGATACTCAGCGTTTTAAGCGTCGCGCGCGGGTCGATTTGCACCTCCAGGCGGGTGAGGATCTCCTGCGCCCGGCGGTGCATCTCCGGCCAGTCGAGCTTCCTGAAAAAGCCTTTATGCAGATACTGGCCGACAAAAATATTTTCGGTCACCGACAGCTCATCAAAAAGCACGGTTTCCTGATGAATAGCGGTAATCCCGACTCTGTGTGCCGATTCCGGCGTCGGGAGATGAATGGGGATGGCTTTATAGAGGATTTCGCCCTCTTCGGGCTGATAAATCCCGGTCATCACTTTGACCAGCGTCGATTTTCCCGCGCCGTTTTCACCGATAAGGGCGGTGACTTTGCCGGGCCAAAGCTCAAGCTGTACGTTCTCAAGGGCGCGCACACCAGGGAAAACCTTGGTGATGCCCTTAAGCTCCAGCAGCGGTGTGGATGCGTTCATGAGAGTTCTCCATCAAAGGGGATCTTGTGGGCCGGATGGCGCAACGCTTCTCCGGCCTACAAAACGCATCAGAAGATTTTTGAGAACTTATCAATATTGCTCGCATCGTAGACGAACGGCTCAGCCATCGCGCCGCTGCCGTCGGCATCGAGCTTCACTTTGCCCAGTTTACCCATGCTGGCTTCATCTTTGGTGGCGGTACCTTTCACCAGGTCGTCGGCTAGATAGGTGGCAGCGTAACCCAGATCGATCGGGTTCCAGATCGCGAAGCTTTTGCTCGCCCCGGATTTCACCGCGCCGGCCATTTCAGACGGCAGGCCTAACCCCGTCACATACACTTTGCCGATTTTGCCCTGGTCTTTCACCGCCTGTGCGGCAGCCACGATACCGACCGACGACGGGGAGACGATCACTTTCAGATCGGGATAGGTTTTCAGCAGGCCAACCGCTTCGCGGTAGCTCTTATCCGACAGATCGTCGCCATAGGCTACGGTGACCAGATTGACGGACGGATACTGCGGCAGCACCTTTTTCATCTCGGCAATCCAGGTGTTCTGGTTTGTGGAGGTCGGGGTGGCGCTTAACACCGCCACGTCGCCTTTTTCGACGTTCAGGGCTTTCAGCGCATCGGCGGCCAGCTTAACGTTGGTTTCACCGATCAACGCGTTATTAGAGGGATTCAGGTGGATCTGACGCCCGGCTTTTGCCACGCCGGAATCCCATGAAACCACTTTGATCCCACGCTGCATCGCCTTTTTCAGCACCGGCACCAGCGCATCGGGATCGTTCGCGGAGATGGCGATCGCATCCACCCCCTGCGCGATCAAACCGTTCAGCACTTCGATCTGCGCTTCGGCGGTGGTGGTGGTCGGGCCGGTATAAATGACTTTCACATCACCCAATTCTTTGGCGGCCTCCTGCGCGCCCACGTTCGCTGCCTCGAAGAATCCATTTCCGAGAGATTTCGCCACCAGGGCGATTTTTACTTCTGCTAAAGCGGAACCGGACAACGCCAGAGCGGCAACGGTGAGGATTAAGCTTGTCTTTATTTTCATTGCTTTTACTCCACTGAATTGAGTGTTGTGTAGGGTTTGCAGGTGTTTTTTCGCCCCGTCTCAATGAGCGGGGCGCGATGTTTTTATTTGTACAGCTCTAGCGCCGATTTCAGCGGGGTGACGCCAAAGCGTTTACCCAGCGCAATCAGCTCTTCCTGAGTGATGGTCTGTTTCATTCCGCCCATGGAATAGACCTTAACCAGCACTTCAGCCGACTTCTCAGCGGTGTCGATCAGGCCAAAGGCTTCATCAAGCGTCGGGCCACTGCCGAAGACACCGTGGAATGGCCACAGTACCAGGGAATGTTTTTGCATCTCTTGCGCGGTGGCTTCGCCGATTTCATCGGTGCCTGGCACCATCCACGGCAGAATGCCCACGCCGTCCGGGAAGACCACCAGACATTCGGTGCTCCCTTCCCACAGTTTGCGGGTGATGAAATCCGTGGTGTTTTCCAGCACGTAGGTCAGGGCGATCAGGTTGGTCGCGTGGCAGTGCATGATCACGCGGTCTTTGCCGTCCGTCGCTTTGATACGCTCGCAGTGGGAGAGGAAGTGCGCCGGGAGTTCAGAGGTCGGCACCGCTTCGTTCGTCAGCCCCCAAAGAATGTGGTAGCCCGCGCCGTCGCTGTCCACTTTTACCACACCTAAATTCGCTGCCGGATCGAGCTGCACATTGCGGAAGAATTTGCCGGAACCGGTGACGATAAACGGCGTATTGGCGAGCAGCGGCATCGGCTGGCTCAGGGCGATATAGCGCGGTTTCGGGTGGAAATCCGCTTCGAACGGCGCAATGTCGGCTTCATCCAGGCGCAAGGTCAGGTTGCCGCCGTTGCGCTCGTCCCAGCCTTTTAGCCAGGCGTCGGTGGTGGCTTTGATCATGCCCTGGACGAACCAGGCGTTGGTGATGGTGTGCATAGTCTTGTGATTCCTTTGAAAATGTCGGGCGACGCGTAGCGATCCCCGCTGACAAGTGTTCGTAAGCCCGGCAGGCGAAGCGCCGCCGGGTGCTGTTTTAGCTGCGAGTCGCTAACACCTCTTTCTCATACGCCCGCACGTTGTCCAGCCACTGGCTGCCCGCTGGCGCATCGTTGCGCTGACAGTACATTTCCCACACGGCCTGCCACGGCAAGGATTTCTGCTCTTCCAGCAGCGCCAGACGCGCCGTGTAGTCACCTTGCTCTTCCAGCGCGCGCAGGGCCGCCGTCGGCTCCAGCAGCGCGCGCAGCAGGGCTTTCTTCATGTTGCGAGTACCGATCACCCACGCCGCAATGCGGTTGATCGAGGCGTCGAAGAAGTCGAGACCGATATGCACGCGGTCGAACAGATCGTGGCGAATAATTTCGCTGGCGATGGCCTGAGTCTCGTCATCCAGCAGGACCACGTGGTCGCTGTCCCAGCGAACCGGGCGGCTCACGTGCAGCAGCAGGCGCGGGATGTACAGAATGGCGGCGGAGATTTTGTCGGAGATCACCTCAGTCGGATGGAAGTGGCCCGCATCCAGACACAGCGCCGTCTGGCGGCTGGTGGCGTAACCCATGTAGAACTCGTTGGAGCCCACGGTGTAGCTCTCAGCGCCGATGCCGAACAGCTTGCTCTCCACCGCATCAATGTGATGCGCCGGGTTCAGTTTTTCGCTGATCACCTCGTCGAGAGCGTCCAGCAGGCGCTGGCGCGGAGCCAGGCGGTCAACGGTGATATCTTTCATGCCGTCCGGGATCCAGATGTTCATCACCGACGGCGTGCCGAGCTGTTCACCGAAATACGCTGAAACGCGGCGGCTGGCTTTGACGTGGTCGATCCAGAACTGGCGAATCTCGTCGTCGGAATGGGAGAGGGTAAAACCGTCGGCGCTCAGCGGGTGCGAGAAGCAGGACGGGTTAAAATCCAGACCCAGTTTGTTGGCTTTTGCCCACTCCACCCAGTTCTTAAAGTGTTCCGGTTTGATTTCGTTACGCGCGACCGGCTCGCTGGATTCGAGATAAATCGCGTGCAGGTTCAGGCGTTTTGGTCCCGGAATTAAACTGAGCGCCAGCTCCAGATCGGCTCGCAGTTCGGTGGCATTGCGCGCTTTGCCAGGGTAGTTGCCCGTCGCCTGGATGCCGCCCGTCAGCGCGCCGCCGGTATTTTCAAAACCCGCGACGTCATCGCCTTGCCAGCAGTGCATGGAGACCGGCAGACGGTCGAGCTGACGCAGCGCCTCTTCTACATCCACGCCCACGGCGGCGAAACGCTGTTTAGCCAGTTCCCAGGCTTGTTCAAGTTGAGTGGTCATGCGCAAAGCTCCTTTGTCAGTCGTTTTTGCTGAAACTGCGCCTGATAGCGGGCAATTTCATGGCAGGGATTAGGGGTAAACGTGGTGAGCGGGTAGTTGTTCGTCACCAGCGTTCGGAAATCGTCAACGTTGGAAAGCTCGTCCAGGGTCATCAGCTGAATGCCGATATTGCCGAGCGTCGAGGCCTCAACAGGGCCGGCGACCACGGTGATGCCGCAGGCGTCGGCGCAAAGCTGGTTTAGCAGTTGGTTCTGGCAACCGCCGCCGACAATGTGCAGCTGGCTGAACGGTTTGCCGCGCAGAGCCGCCAGCTCGTTAAGCACGTCGGCGTAGAGCAAGGCGAGGCTGTCAAAAATGCAGCGCGCCAGTTCCGCCGGGCTGTGCGGCACGGGCTGTGCGCTCTCACGGCAGGCGGCCTGGATTTCATCGCTCATGTTGTGCGGATTGATAAAGCGGTCGTCGTTCGGATTGATCACGAAGCGGCAGGCCGGCAGTTTTTCTGTGTCGGCGATAAGGCGCGCCAGGTCAGTGACGTTCAGCTCTTTCAGCACGCGCTGGAGCAGCCACAGCCCCATGATATTTTTTAGCACCCGGTAGCGGCCTTCCGCGCCGCCTTCGTTGGTGATGTTTGCCGCCAGCGACTTTTCGCAGGTGTAAGGCGTTTTGCTCTCAAAGCCCATCAGCGACCAGGTGCCTGACGAAAGATAGGCCGCGTCGTGGTCTGCCAGCGGAGAGGCAATCACCGCGCTGGCGGTATCGTGACTGGCGACGGCGACGACCGGGATTTCATTCTTCTGCGGGCAAATCCAGTGACCGATCACATTGCCGGGGTGGGTCGGCGTGCCAAACCAGCTGGCGGAAGCGCCCGTCCAGTTGAGCAGGTTTTCATCCCAGTTATCGGAGTTGATATTCACCAGCTGGGTGGTGGTGGCGTTGGTGTATTCCCAGTTCATCTTGCCCGTCAGGCGATAGCTGAAGTAATCCGGGATCAGCAGCGCGTGGGCGACGTTCGCCACCAGTTCTGGCTGCTGTTCCACCAGAGCACGCAACTGGTAGAGGGTGTTAAAGGGTAAAAACTGGATGCCGCTGCGCCCGTAGATATCGGCTTTACCGAGCTGATCAATGGCGCGGGCCATCACGCCATCGGTCCGGCTGTCGCGATAGGAGACGGGCAGGCCGATGCGCTCGCCGTGGCGGTCGAGCAGCACAAAATCGACGCCCCAGGTATCAATCCCGATGCTGTCGATCAGAATGCCGTCGTCGCAGACTTTGTTCAGGCCAGTGCGGATTTCCGCCTCCAGGCTGTCAATGTCCCAGGTCTCGACGCCGTCCTGCTTTTGCAGGCAGTTACCGAAGCGATGGATTTCACGAAGCGAAAGTGCGCGCTGTGCAGGCGTATAGCTGGCAAGCATCACGCGCCCGCTGGATGCACCTAAATCGACAGCCACACAATGGCGAGAGGTCATAATTCGGTCCTTCTTGGAGTCATTGCGAAACAGTCTAAGAAAGGGAAGAAAAACGCACCTTCTTGCCACTGACAGGCAAAATCGCGCGCTGGCAAGAAAGCAAAGATGAACGTGAGGAAGTTCACAGTTTCCTGTTATGACGGGGATTTCAGCCCATGTGACCGTTGCCGCATTTCCGGATCTTTCCCGCTGTTTCTTGAAAAACTGACAGGCTTTGCACGCTTTGGTGTCGAAAATTGAAGGTGAGAAACCCGGCCCTTAATTACTATTTTGAGAACATTTCTCATTGGTGGTGGCCGATATGACCGTACTGCACAGCGTGGATTTTTTCCCTCACGGAAGTTCGCCAGTGGCGATCGAACCACGGCTTCCTCAGGCGGCTTTTCCTGAACATCATCATGATTTTCATGAGATTGTGATTGTTGAGCACGGTACGGGCATTCACGTGTTTAACGGCCAGCCCTACACCATCAGCGGTGGAACCGTGTGCTTTGTGCGCGACCACGATCGGCACTTGTATGAACATACGGATAACCTGTGCCTGACCAACGTGCTCTACCGTTCACCGGATGCGTTCCAGTTTCTCTCCGGGCTGAACCAACTTCTGCCGCAGGAGAAGGATGGGCACTATCCGTCGCACTGGCGAGTGAATCAGTCCACCCTTCAGCAGGTGCGTCAGCTGGTGGGGCAGATGGAAACGGTAGAGGAAAATGCGGAAACGCATACGCGCGCCAGCCGTGAACTGTTGTTCATGCAACTGCTGGTTCTGCTGCGTCGCAGCAGCCTGGTGGAAGGGGCCGAAAACAACGATGCGCGCCTTAATCTGATGATGGCCTGGCTGGAAGAACACTTCGCGGAAGAGGTGTGCTGGGAAACAGTGGCTGATAATTTTTCCCTTTCCCTGCGCACGCTGCATCGTCAGCTCAAGCAGCACACGGGCCTGACGCCGCAGCGCTATCTCAACCGGCTGCGCCTGATCAAAGCGCGGCACCTGCTGCGTCATACGGACGATAGCGTGACGGATATCGCTTATCGCTGCGGATTTGGCGACAGTAACCACTTTTCGACGCTGTTCCGTCGTGAATTCAGCTGGTCGCCGCGCGAAATTCGTCAGGGCCGGGATGCGTCACTTCAGTAACGCGAGGAGAATCACCGTTTTTTTGCCGTAAAACAGCTAATAATGTCAGGTTATTAGCTGTTGAGGTGAGTTGTGGGCGCTCCGTTAATCCTTCGCAAATCCGATTTTTTTGCTAGTGCCGGGCAGGCTGTCGCGGTGGCCGATCGCTATCCGCAAAACGTCTTTGCCGAGCACACGCACGAGTTTTGCGAGCTGGTGCTGGTGTGGCGCGGCAACGGTTTGCACGTCCTCAATGACCGCCCCTACCGCATCACCCGCGGCGATCTGTTTTATATCCGCGCGGAAGATAAACACTCCTACGCCTCGGTCAACGACCTGGTTTTGCAGAACGTGATTTACTGCCCGGACAGGCTAAAGCTCAACGTCGACTGGGCGGGGCATAT
This sequence comes from Lelliottia sp. F153, assembly GCF_002870005.1. Taxonomy (NCBI): domain Bacteria; kingdom Pseudomonadati; phylum Pseudomonadota; class Gammaproteobacteria; order Enterobacterales; family Enterobacteriaceae; genus Lelliottia; species Lelliottia sp. F153. The sequence goes on from NZ_PKFT01000013.1 coordinate 46,606, forward strand.
TCCCGGGTTTAATGAGGCGCACACCGCGCCGCACTGGCGATTGAGTAGCAACGGCATGACTCAGGTACGCCACGTCATCACCCAGCTTGAACAGGAGAGCCAGAAGGCCGAGCCGGGGGCGAACGAGATGGCCGAACTGCTGTTTGCCCAACTGGTGATGACCCTCAAACGCTATCGCTACGCAACGGATAACCCTTCTGCCACGGCGCAGGAAGCGCTGCTTGATAAGCTGATTACGACGCTTGCGGGCAGCCTGAATCGCAGCTTTGTGCTGGAGAAATTCTGCGAGCAGGAGCAGTGCAGCGAGCGCACCTTGCGCCAGCAGTTCCGCACCCAGACGGGGATGACGGTGAACCACTATCTGCGCCAGCTGCGTATCTGCCACGCGCAGTATCTGCTGCAACATACGGAACTGATGGTGAGTGAAGTCTCGACGCGCTGTGGCTTTGAGGACAGTAACTACTTTTCCGTGGTGTTTAACCGCGAGGTGGGGATGACGCCGGTTCAGTGGCGTCATCACAGTCGAAAAGCGGCGTGATCAGTTCGCCATGCCGAGGCCAACAATGTTGGCGGCAATAATAATCACCACGCAGCCCAGGCTCAGCACGCTCACCGGACGCCGTCCCGCGTTGTTCCACTCCTTCAGCACCAGCCCCACAATCCCGCCGCACAGCACATAGAAGCTCATGTGCAGCATCCAGCTCATGTAGTCATACTGCGGTGGAATGCTGGCGTGGCCCCAGGCGTAGAAGAAGAACTGCAGATACCACATCAGGCCGCCAAGCGCCGACAGCAGCACGTTGGTGATGATCAGGTGTTTTGCCAGTGAGAAGTCGGCTTTTACCGACAGGTTCTTCACTTTTGCCAGACGAATGAAGCAGAAGCCGAGGTTCACCAGCGCACCGCCGCCCATAATCACCACGTAGCTCGGCAGGGCGACATAGAGCGGGTCCACGCCCAGCGCTGCTGCGGCTTCGTGCATCGGTTTGGCGGCGTTCATGGCGAAAGACATCCCGGCGGAGAAAATGCCGCACATCACCGCCAGAATCAGCCCTTTCTTCAGGTTGAACTCTTCGGCGCGGATGCCCATTTTGCGCTCTTTCAGTTGGCCTGCGCGGGTGACTATCCCCACGCCAATCACCGCTACCAGCACGCCCAGCAGCGTCATCTGGCCGCCTTTGGTGTTGATCAGCACGTCGAAATTACCGTTCAGAATTGGCGTCATCAGCGTGCCGACAATCAGGGTGATACCAATGGCGATCCCGATGCCCATCGACATCCCGAGATAGCGCATGGTCAGACCGTAGTTGATATTGCCGATGCCCCACATCGCGCCGAACAGAAAGACCGGCAGGAGCGTGGAGGCGCTAAAGGAGGAGAAGTACCCCCAAAAATCGGGCAACAGCATGGCGCTGATGGTCCATGGCAGGATCAGCCAGGAAACCGTACCGCCCACGGACCACATAGTTTCCCATGACCAATGTTTGACCTTTTTAAACGGGGCATAGAAACAGGCTGCACTGGCTGCGCCTATCAAATGCCAGAAAATACCCATCGTAATCGCATGATTCATTTTTACGTCCTCATCGTTTTTATAGGCCGGTGGCTTCCCTCCGACCCGATGAGTGTAAAAATTAAGCGGCGAGCGAACCTTCAGAAGGTTGCCGCACTTTTCTTGTCCATGGCAATCAGCGCGTTAACCACGTGAGCAGACTCACAAATTCGGCATTGGCACAAAAATGGATAACCTTATAAAAAGTACGGCATTGATAATCATTTTCAATATCATTTAATTAACTATAATGAACCAACTGCTTACGCGGCATTAACAGCTGTGCCGCCCGACAATAATGGAGAGGATTATGAGTTATACACTGCCATCCCTGCCGTATGCCTATGACGCACTGGAACCGCATTTTGACAAGCAGACGATGGAAATCCATCACACTAAACACCACCAGACTTACGTGAACAACGCGAATGCGGCGCTGGAAAGCCTGCCAGAATTCGCCAACCTGTCTGCTGAAGAGCTGATCACCAAACTGGATCAACTGCCAGCAGACAAGAAAACCGTTCTGCGTAACAACGCTGGCGGTCACGCAAACCACAGCCTGTTCTGGAAAGGCCTGAAAACCGGCACCACTCTGCAGGGCGATCTGAAAGCCGCTATCGAGCGTGATTTCGGTTCCGTGGACAACTTCAAAGCTGAGTTTGAAAAAGCAGCAGCGACCCGTTTCGGTTCTGGCTGGGCATGGCTGGTACTGAAAGGTGACAAACTGGCTGTGGTTTCTACCGCGAACCAGGATTCCCCGCTGATGGGTGAAGCGATTTCTGGCGCGTCTGGTTTCCCAATCGTGGGCCTGGATGTGTGGGAACACGCTTACTACCTGAAATTCCAGAACCGTCGCCCGGACTACATCAAAGCGTTCTGGGACGTAGTGAACTGGGACGAAGCAGCGGCACGTTTCGCAGCTAAAAAATAAGGTTGCACGATAGCCTGTGAGAAGCGAGTCTGATGACTCGCTTTTTTTGTATCTGCAGAAAGGAGCCATGATACATGCAACATCCGGTGAATGTGTTTACAGGCAAGATCAGGGAGTACGACGGCAGCCGTCCGAGCGCGATTGCCAAAGTGCAGGTCGACGGTGAACTGACGCTGACCGAACTCGGGCTGGCGGGGGATGAGCAGGCCGAGAAAAAAATCCACGGCGGGCCTGAGCGCGCGCTGTGCCACTATCCGCGCGAACACTATCTGCACTGGGCGCGGGAGTTTCCTGAGCAGGCGGATCTGTTCGTTGCGCCGGCATTTGGCGAGAATCTGTCGACGGACGGGCTGACCGAAAAGAACGTCTTTATTGGCGATATTTTCCGTTGGGGCGAAGCGCTGATTCAGGTCACACAGCCGCGCTCGCCGTGTTTTAAGCTCAACTACCATTTTGGTATCAGCGATATGTCCGCGCAGCTGCAAACGGCAGGAAAAACTGGCTGGCTGTATCGGGTGATTCAGGGCGGGCAGGTATCGGCGGATGCGCCGCTGGAACTGGCGTCACGCCTCAGCGAGGTGTCGGTTTATGATGCCTGTGCGATCGCCTGGCATATGCCCTTTGATGACGAGCAGTATCGCCGTTTGTTGTCAGCAGCAGGGTTATCGACAAGTTGGACGAGAACGATGCAGAAGCGCCGCATCAGTGGGCAGATCGAAGATAATTCGCGGAGATTGTGGGGCAAATAATCCCCACGCCGATCCTCTTCCCGCAGGGCGAGGGGAGGAAAACCATAGGCCGGGTGAGGCGTCGCCGCCGCCCGGCACCACAGTCATTAGGAACGCTTATACAGCGGCAACCATAGCGTCAAACGTAATCCACCCAGCGGGCTATCGTCGGCTTTCACCCAGCCGCGATGCTGTTGAATGGCGGTCTCAACAATCGCCAGCCCAAGCCCTGTCCCACCGGATTCGCGATCGCGCGCTTCATCGGTGCGATAGAACGGACGGAAAATCTGCTCGCGGTCTTCCGGGCTGACGCCTGGACCGTCATCATCCACGTTGATGGTGATGCCGTCTTTATCGACCGAGAACGCCACCTCAATCTTCGTATGCGAATAGCGCAGGGCGTTACGCACGATATTTTCCAACGCGCTCTCAAGCGTGTTGGGGTTGCCGTACAGCGGCCACGGGCCTGGCGGGAAGTTGACGGTGAACGATTTGCCCATCTGCTCGGCTTCGAACGCTGCGTTATCCAGCACCTCGTGCCACAGGTGATTGGCTTTCACCGTTTCGCTGACCAGCGCGTTTTTCTGCTGATTGCGCGACATCACCAGCAGATCGTTGATCATGCTGTCCAGACGATGCGCTTCCATCTCAATACGCTCCAGCTCCTTGCTCTCACCGCTGCGACGACGCAGCAGGGCGGTGCCCAGCTGTAAGCGCGTCAGCGGCGTGCGCAGCTCGTGGGAGATGTCCGACAGCAGGCGTTGCTGGCTGGTCATCATCCGTTCAAGTGCTGTCACCATCTGGTTAAAACTGGCTCCCGCGGCGAGAAATTCTTGCGGCCCGGCTTCCAGTTCCGGGTGCTGTCGCAGGTTGCCCTGCGCCACTTCATCAGCGGCATTTTTCAGCTTACGCGCGGGTTTTGCCAGGCTCCACGCCAGCCATAAGAGCAGCGGCGAACTGAGCAGCATGGTTACAATCAGCAGCAGCAGCGGTCGGTCAAACAGCAGGTTGATAAAGTCGGTCTGGGAGCTGCTCGCCGGTCGAATCAGATAGAGTTGGTAATTATCTTCCCCATCCTTGATGGAAAATGGCCCTACCATTTCTACCCGACCGTATTTCTTTTTCTGCGGGTGATCGGCGTTATCCGCCTGGCCAATGAAGTTGCGGATGATCTGCATTTCATTGCGTTCCGCGCCAATCACGCGGCCTTCGCTGGTAACCAGCAGCAGGCGTTGTCCGGGCGGCGCCCACTTGTCGATAGCGCGAAACAGCCTGCGCCACCACATCAAATCGTTAGGCGGGTCGTTTGCCAGCTCGGCTTCTACGTGTTGCTCGATCATCACGCCCTGACGTTGCTCGCTGTCGAGAAGCTCCGTCATCTGGCGTGAGTCGAGTTTTGGCAACATCAAAACCAGCATTAAAACCAGTGCCAGCGTCAGCCAGAAAATGGCGAAAATGCGGGCGGTTAAACTGCCTATCATGAAGCGGAAACCATCAGATAACCGCGACCACGCAGGGTTTTAAACCATGGGTGACCGTCTTTGCGCTCCGGCAGCTTACGGCGCAGGTTAGAGATGTGCATGTCGATGGCGCGGTCAAACGGCGTGAGGCGCTTGCCGAGCACTTCCTGGCTTAAATGTTCACGCGAGACCACCTGGCCGAGATGCTGTGCCAGCAAATACAGCAGGGTGAACTCGGTGCCGGTCAGTTCCAGCGTCTGGCCGTCAAAGCTCGCTTCCTGGCGGCCCGGGTTCAGGCTCAGAGAGTCCACTTCTAACGTTGGAGAACTGTTGTCAGTATTCTGCTGCTGCTCGCTCCAGTGGGAACGGCGCAGGATTGCGCGAATACGGGCAACCAGCTCGCGGTCGTTAAACGGCTTGGGTAAATAGTCATCCGCGCCCAGCTCAAGGCCGAGAACGCGATCCAGTTCGCTGCCGCGTGCGGTCAGCATGATTACAGGTGTCTGGTGTGTCTGGCGTAATTCTTTCAGCGTATCAATACCGTTTTTCTTCGGCATCATCACGTCAAGCAAAAGCAAGTCGATGCTGTCATCAAGCAGGCTCAGCGCCTGTTCCCCATCGTGGGCAACCAGCACGTTAAAGCCTTCCATGTCGAGCAACTCTTTTAACAGGGATGTGAGCTCTCGGTCATCATCAACTAACAGGATTTTATTCATTGTTTAAATACCTCCGAGGCAGAAATTACGACATCAAGGCTATCTAATCCATGACTTTACGTTGTTTTACACCCCCTGACGCATGTTTGCAGCCCGAATCGTAAACTAGCTCTCGTTGAATCGCGACACGAAAGATTTTGGGAGCAAGTGATGCGCAAAGTTACCGCTGCCGTCATGGCCTCAACACTGGCGTTTAGTGCTCTTAGCCAGGCTGCTGGAGTCATCACCGGCGATAACGGTCCCTCGGCAGAGGGTATTACGCAGCACAGTGGCCAAAGCAATATGTTTGACGGCATAAGTTTAACCGAACATCAGCGTCAACAGATGCGAGATCTGATGCACAGGGCACGACACGATCGACTCCCTGTTAATGTTAGCGAAATGGAGACAATGCATCGCCTTGTCACCGCAGAAAATTTTGACGAAAGCGCTGTGCGCGCTCAGGCAGAAAAGATGGCGCAGGAACAAGTTGCCCGCCAGGTCGAAATGGCCAGGGTCCGCAACCAGATGTTCCACCTGCTATCGCCCGAGCAGCAAGCGGTTTTGAACGACAAACATCAGCAACGTATGGATCAGTTGCGTGAGGTTGCCCGGATGCAACAAAGCTCTGAGATAAAGCTTTTTAGTAGCAATACCCGTAGTAACCAGTAGACCCTGTTTTCCTTGCCATAGACACCATCCCTGTCTTCCCCCACATGATGTGGGGGTTTTTTTTGCCCTTCATTCAAGTTTGTTAACCGTTTATTCATCCTTTGACTCCTTTTCCATCCGTTATACTAGCGGCATGGCATGACAGGAGTGTTTATGAATCAATCCTATGGCCGGCTGGTGAGCCGCGCCGCAATCGCCGCGACGGTTATGGCGTCGTGTTTGCTGATCATCAAAATCTTTGCGTGGTGGTATACCGGCTCGGTCAGTATTCTGGCCGCGCTCGTGGATTCGCTGGTGGATATCGCGGCATCCCTTACCAATCTGCTGGTGGTGCGCTATTCCCTGCAACCGGCGGATGAAGAGCACACGTTTGGCCACGGAAAAGCGGAATCGCTGGCGGCGCTGGCGCAAAGTATGTTTATTTCCGGCTCGGCGCTGTTCCTGTTTTTGACCGGTATCCAGCATCTGGCGTCACCGACGCCGATGAACGATCCGGGCGTTGGGGTTATCGTTACCGTTATCGCACTTATTAGCACAATTGTTCTGGTAACTTTCCAGCGCTGGGTGGTTCGCCGAACGCAAAGTCAGGCAGTACGGGCAGATATGCTTCATTATCAGTCTGATGTTATGATGAATGGCGCGATTCTTATTGCGCTCGGACTGGCGTGGTACGGATGGCATCGTGCCGACGCATTGTTCGCGTTAGGGATTGGGGTTTATATTTTATACAGCGCCTTACGCATGGGTTATGAAGCAGTGCAATCGCTTCTGGACCGCGCGCTGCCCGATGCCGAACGCGCAGAGATCTTTGAAATCGTGACCTCCTGGCCCGGCGTCAGTGGTGCTCACGATCTTCGTACGCGGCAGTCAGGGCCGACCCGCTTTATTCAGATTCATTTAGAAATGGAAGACAATTTACCGCTCGTTCAAGCGCATTTAGTGGCTGAGCAGGTAGAGCAGGCGATTTTGCAGCGTTTCCCGGGTTCGGACGTGATTATTCACCAGGACCCCTGCTCGGTCGTCCCCAGGGAAGGCAAAGGACATTTTGAGCTTTCGTAATTCGTTGTAAAAAAGTGAGCCAGGCCAGCATTTTGTGGATAAATTACCGCCATTGGGTCTGACCTGAATCAATTCAGCTGGAAGTGATTGATATACTATTTGCAGTATTGGTTGGTCGAATAGACGTCTTCCGGCAACAGATTTCATTTTTGCATTCCTAAGTTCAGAGGTAGTCATGATTAAGAAAATCGGTGTGTTGACAAGCGGCGGTGATGCGCCTGGCATGAACGCAGCCATTCGTGGGGTTGTTCGCGCGGCGTTGACGGAAGGTCTGGAAATTTTTGGCGTATATGACGGTTACCTGGGTCTGTACGAAGACCGCATGGTTCAGCTGGATCGCTATAGCGTATCCGACATGATTAACCGTGGCGGTACTTTCCTCGGTTCTGCGCGTTTCCCGGAGTTCCGTGAAGAGCACATCCGTGAAGTGGCTATCGAGAACATGAAAAAACGCGGCCTGGACGCGCTGGTTGTTATCGGCGGTGACGGCTCGTATATGGGTGCAAAACGTCTGACTGAAATGGGCTTCCCTTGCATCGGTCTGCCGGGCACCATCGACAACGATATCAAAGGCACCGACTACACCATCGGCTTCTTTACTGCCCTGGGTACTGTCGTTGAAGCAATTGACCGTCTGCGTGACACCTCTTCTTCTCACCAGCGTATCTCTATCGTGGAAGTGATGGGCCGCTACTGTGGCGACCTGACCCTGGCGGCAGCGATTGCGGGCGGCTGCGAGTTCATCGTGGTGCCGGAAGTAGAATTCAGCCGCGAAGACCTGGTTAACGAAATCAAAGCAGGCATCGCGAAAGGGAAGAAACACGCGATCGTTGCTATCACCGAGCACATCTGTGACGTTGACGAGCTGGCGAAATACATCGAAACAGAAACCAAACGCGAAACCCGCGCTACGGTTCTGGGCCACATCCAGCGCGGTGGTTCCCCAGGGCCATACGACCGTATCCTGGCTTCCCGTATGGGCGCGTATGCGATCGATCTGCTGCTGCAGGGCCACGGCGGCCGTTGCGTCGGTATTCAGAACGAGAAACTGGTTCACCATGACATCATCGACGCGATTGAAAACATGAAGCGTCCGTTCAAAGGTGACTGGCTGGACTGCGCGAAAAAACTGTACTGATTCGGCCTGATATCCTCACGCCAGCCCTCTCCTAAACAGGGAGAGGGTGAAAGAACGAAAAACGGTAATCTTCAGATTACCGTTTTGCTTTTCCCGCCTGCTGAACATTTTTTATTCCACTCAGTTATAGCCAATCTTTTTTTATTCTTTAATCATTGGTTCGCTTTCTGGCACGCTGCATTCATCAAACACAACATAATGAGAGTTGGAAGATGAATAAATGGGGCGTGGGGTTAACTTTATTGCTGGCATCGTCCAGCGTTCTGGCAAAGGATATCCAGTTACTGAACGTGTCGTACGATCCGACGCGTGAGCTTTACGATCAATACAACAAAGCCTTTGCGGCACACTACAAACAAGAAACCGGCGATAACGTGGTGATTCGCCAGTCTCACGGCGGCTCAGGCAAACAGGCGACTTCTGTCATCAACGGCATTGAAGCGGACGTGGTCACTCTGGCGCTGGCCTATGACGTCGATGCCATTGCTGAACGTGGTCGTATTGATAAGAACTGGATCAAACGCCTGCCGGACAACTCTGCGCCGTATACCTCCACCATCGTGTTCCTGGTGCGTAAAGGCAACCCGAAACAGATTCATGACTGGAATGATTTGATCAAACCAGGCGTGTCTGTCATCACCCCGAACCCGAAAAGCTCAGGCGGCGCACGCTGGAACTACCTGGCAGCGTGGGGCTACGCTCTGCATCACAACAACGGCGATCAGGCTAAAGCGCAGGATTTCGTCAAATCCCTGTTTAAAAACGTCGAAGTGCTGGACTCCGGTGCGCGCGGCTCGACCAATACCTTCGTTGAGCGCGGCATTGGCGACGTGCTGATTGCATGGGAAAACGAAGCGCTGCTGGCGACTAACGAGCTGGGCAAAGACAAGTTCGAAATCGTAACCCCGAGCGAATCGATTCTGGCTGAACCGACGGTTTCCATCGTCGACAAAGTGGTCGAGAAGAAAGATACCAAAGCGGTGGCAGAAGCTTACCTGAAGTATCTCTACTCCCCGGAAGGCCAGGAGATCGCCGCGAAGAACTTCTATCGTCCACGCGATGAGGCTGTGGCGAAGAAATATGACAGCGCGTTCCCGAAACTGAAGCTGTTCACCATCGATGAGGAGTTTGGCGGCTGGGCGAAAGCGCAGAAAGAGCACTTCTCTAACGGCGGCACTTTCGACCAGATCAGCAAACGCTAATCAACGCATGACACGGTGGCCCGGCGCGAGAAATCCGCCGGGCTTTTTTATTTGGTCATGTTTTTGCGTTACTCTTTCGCCTCTGACGACAACAGGGAACGCGTAATGAAAAAACTGATGGTCTTGATGGCGGTCGCCATTCTCCTCGCCGCAGGCGGCTGGATCTGGATGAAATCCGGCAATCCGGACGCGTTACGCCATATCGTTCTCGACCAGTGCCTGCCGAATCAGCTGAATAACCGTCAGCCAGCGCCCTGTGCGCAGGTGAAACCGGATGCCGGTTATGTGGTCTTCAAAGACCGTAACGGGCCGCTACAGTATCTCCTGATGCCCACCTACCGCATCAACGGCACCGAAAGCCCGCTGCTCACCGAGGCGCAAACGCCGAACTTCTTCTGGCTGGCGTGGCAGTCGCGCAATTTTATGAGCATGAAGCGCGGCGCGGATGTGCCTGACAGCGCCGTCTCCCTGACCATCAACTCCCCGACCGGGCGCACGCAAAATCATTTCCACATCCACATCTCCTGCCTGCGTCCCGATGTGCGTGAAAAGCTCAATGCGCATCAGGGGGAAATCAGCACCCAATGGCTGCCTTTCCCGGGGGGGCTGGAAGGGCATGAATATCTGGCGCGACGGGTGACAGAAAATGAGCTGGTGCAGCGTAGCCCGTTTATGATGCTGGCCGACGAACTGCCGCAAGCGCGCGAGCACATGGGCCGCTTTGCGCTGGCGATGGCCCAGCAGTCCGACGGGTCATTTGTGCTGCTGGCAACGGAGCGCAATCTGCTGACGCTTAACCGCGCTTCCGCTGAGGAATTGCAGGATCATCAATGTCATATCCTCCAGTGACCCCACCATAAATAGCGTTTACTCGCGCTGCCTGTCGCCGTAGACTTGCTGAAAAAATCTACAGGAGACAGGTATGTCGCTCTGGTTTGCTCACCCTCTGTTTCTGCCCTCGGCTATCGTTGGTGTCACCATCGTGCTGTGGGCCACCTCGCTCCTGCCGGAATTTATCACCGCGCTGCTGTTCTTCACGGCGGCGATGACCGCCAAAATCGCGCCACCGGACGTCATTTTCGGCGGCTTTGCCTCATCTGCATTTTGGCTGGTGTTCAGCGGCTTTGTGCTTGGCGTCGCGATCCGCAAAACCGGGCTGGCGGACAGGGCCGCGCGGGCGCTCTCGGCGAAACTCACTGACTCGTGGCCGCTGATGGTGGCAAGCGTGGTGCTGCTGAGCTATGCCCTGGCGTTCGTGATGCCATCAAACATGGGGCGCATCGCGCTGCTGATGCCGATTGTGGCGGCGATGGCGAAGCGGGCCAGCATTGCGGACGGCTCGCGGGCGTGGTTTGGCCTGGCGCTGGCGGTCGGATTCGGTACTTTTCAGCTCTCAGCAACTATCCTCCCCGCTAACGTGCCCAATCTGGTGATGAGCGGCGCGGCGGAAGGCTCTTACGGCATTCATCTGAACTACGTGCCCTACCTGCTGCTGCACACGCCGGTGCTCGGCATTCTCAAAGGACTGATTCTGATTGGCCTGATCTGCTGGCTGTTCCCTGGCTCGCCAAAACCCGCGCGGGATCTTGCGCCATCCGCCCCAATGGGGCGCGATGAGAGGCGCCTGGCGTGGCTGCTGGCGGTAGTGCTGGTGATGTGGGTGACGGAGAGCTGGCACGGCGTAGGCCCGGCCTGGACGGGGCTGGCGGCGTCGGTGATCGTGATGCTGCCGCGCATTGGCTTTATTACCGGTGAAGAATTTTCGGCCGGGGTGAATATGCGCACCTGTATCTATGTGGCAGGGATTCTGGGGCTGGCGATCACCGTGACGCAAACCGGCATCGGCAGCGCTGTCGGGGAGGCGTTGCTGCGCCTGATGCCGCTCGACGCGGATAAGCCGTTTACCAGTTTTATCGCCCTGACCGGCATCACCACGGCGCTCAATTTCATCATGACCGCCAACGGCGTTCCGGCGCTCTATACCACGCTTGCGCAGAGTTTCTCGGATGCGACGGGTTTCCCGCTGTTGTCGGTGATTATGATTCAGGTGCTGGGGTATTCCACGCCATTACTGCCGTATCAGGCGTCGCCGATTGTGGTGGCAATGGGGCTGGGGAAAGTGCCTGCGAAAGCGGGAATGTTGCTGTGTCTGGCGCTGGCGGTGGCAACCTGGCTGGTGCTACTGCCGCTGGATTATTTGTGGTTCAGCGTGCTGGGACAGCTGTAAAAAAGCCCGGTGGCGACGAGCGCTTACCGGGCCTGGCATTTTGTCGGGCGGATAGCGAAACGCCACCCGTCACAACGGCAATTACGCCTGTTTAGCGGCTTCTGCTGCTTTAACGATCACTGCGAAAGCGTCAGCTTTCAGGGATGCGCCGCCAACCAGTGCCCCGTCGATGTCAGGCTGGGTGAACAGCTCTGCCGCGTTAGATGCGTTGACGGAACCGCCGTACTGGATGATCACTTGCTCAGCCACTTTCGCGTCGGCTTTAGCAATGTGGTCACGGATAAATTTGTGAACAGCCTGTGCCTGCGCTGGGGTGGCAGATTTGCCGGTACCGATCGCCCAGACTGGCTCGTAAGCGATAACCACGCCTTCGAACGCTGCTGCGCCCTGCGTTTTCAGCACGGCGTCGATCTGACGTGCGCAAACTTCTTCCGTTTTGCCTGCTTCGTTTTCGGCTTCAGTTTCACCGATGCACAGAACCGGGGTCAGACCCTGCTCTTTCAGCACAGCAAATTTCTTGGCGATGAACTCGTCGGACTCTTTGTGGTAAGTACGACGCTCAGAGTGGCCGATGATGATGTACTGTGCGCCGATGTCTTTCAGCATTTCTGCAGAGGTTTCACCGGTGAATGCGCCAGACAGGTTAACGTCAACGTTCTGCGCGCCCAGCACGATGTGGCTGCCGTCAGCGGCGTGTTTAGCCAGATCCAGATAGATGTCTGGTGGAGCGATCGCTACCGCACAGCCGGTCACGCCAGCCAGCTCTTTACGCAGATTAGCAATCAGCTCGTTTACCATGTGGCGGCTGCCGTTCAGTTTCCAGTTACCCATCACTAAAGGATGTCGCATTTCAATTCTCCACGCTAAAAAAGCGAATTAAGGATTATGGCCGCCCGTGAGAGCAGCATGGTCTGTGAATCAGTATAGAGATTTTCCCTCGAAAGGCTTTGCTTTTTGTCATTAATTCGCCCCTCCGAGTGCGTCAGATAGCGCCAGCTTAATCGGTTCAACAGCGAAGGTCAGTCCCTTTTCACCGTTATCTGCGACCACATAGCGAATCGCGCCTTCCGTTTCGGCGTAGTAGCGCTTGTTTTTGCCGCTGGTCAGCAGTTTTTGCAGCTTTTGCTGGCTCTGCGCTTTGGTCAGGCTCGGGGTGAAGGCGCGCAAAATAGCGCTCATGTACTCCAGCGCTTTGGCTTTCGCGGCTTTTTGTTCTGGCCCCTGAATCGGCAGCCAGGTGATTTGCATGCTTTTGATTTTCAGCGTGCCGCGCTCCAGCGCCGTGGAAGCGTACAGGTTTTCGTTAATTTTGCTCGCGGCGCGCGTCAGGGTTGGCGTATCCCGCGCGCTGTCGATAGCGCGGAACTCGCCCAGCGCGAGTTTCGGGTTTTCTTTGTTGAAGGCTTCGCGAAACTGACTGATCGACTGATCAAACGATGGCGCGCCCTGCAGAAGGTAGGGTGCCGTTGCGGGGGCATCGGCGGCGAACAGGGAAAAGCTGGCACTCAGCAGGGTGAAACACAGCCAAAAAGGATAAGCCCAACTTTTCATCAACATTGTCCCTGAACGTAACTGTTCATGATTAAAACGATATCTGGTCTGCTTGTCAAAAAGTCACCACTCCAGGGTAAACTACGCGGCATACGATAATAAGGAACCTTACATGACCATACAGCAGTGGTTGTTTTCATTCAAAGGGCGTATCGGACGCCGTGATTTTTGGATCTGGATTGGCACGTGGATTGTCGCGATGCTGGTGCTTTTCGGCCTCGCCTATAACAACTGGTTAGGCACCCAAACGGCGGCGTTTGCGCTGGTGTGCCTGCTCTGGCCGACGGCGTCGGTTATTGTCAAACGTCTGCACGATCGTGGCCGGTCCGGTCTGTGGGCGTTGCTGGTGATTCTGGCGTGGATGCTGCTGGCGGGGAACTGGTCGATGTTGCCGTCAATTCTTCCGTGGGTGGTGGGAAAACTGATCCCGACCGTCATCTTTGTGATGACGATTATCGACCTGGGCGCATTTGTCGGCACCCAGAGCGAGAATAAATACGGTAAAGACACGCTGGAAGTGAAGTTCCGCTGATTACCAGTAGTGTTCGGCAGTCATATGGCCCGGTCGGCGACGCAAGTGTTTGGTCATCTGCCGGGAGTCTTTCAGCAACTGCTGGGTGTCGCGCACCATCTGCGGGTTACCGCACAGCATCACGTGGCTGTTTTCGGTGTTCATCGTCAGGCCGACAGCCGCTTCAAGCTCTCCGCTCTCAATCAGCGCCGGAACGCGCCCGGTCAGCGAACCTTCTGCCGTTTCGCGGCTCACCACGGTCTGGATTTTTAGCTTCCCTTCGTAACGCTTCTCCAGCGCCTGCATCAGAGGGAGATAGCTCAGGTCGGCGGCATACCGCGCGGCATGGACCAGCACGATGTTTTTGAAACGCTCCAGATCTCGCCCGTACTGCAAAATCGACAGATAAGGGCCGATGGCGGTGCCGGTCGCCAGCATCCACAGGGTGTCGCAGTCCGGGATTTCGTCCAGCACAAAGAAACCTGCTGCTTCGCTAACAATCTGAATCTCATCGCCCGGTTTCAGCGCCGCCAGTCGCGGGCTTAATTTGCCGTCTGGCACTGTGACCAGGTAAAACTCCAGATCCGGATTATCAGGCGCATTCACGTAAGAGTAGGCGCGCTGCACGCGTTCGCCGTCAATCTCCAGCCCCAGCTTGGCAAACTGCCCGGCTGTAAATGGGTGAATGGGAGCATGCACGGTGAGGCTAAATAGTGCATCGGTCCAGAATTCTACCTTTGTGACTTTTCCAGTTACCCACTCCGCCATGATGTTCTCCTGAGCTGTTTTCTTACGCTATCTTCCATTCTTGCGAGAGAGATTTCCAGCCTGCTGCGGCTGGAAAGCTCATTAGAACAAATTGTCCTACAGAATGTGCGTCTGTACGTTCGGGTCTTTGCGATCGAGATAGTGAATCGACTGAATGCGGCGGATGGTGCGTGATTTACCGCGAATCAGCAGGGTTTCGGTGGTCGCCATATTGCCCTTGCGGGTGATTCCGTCCAGCAGATCGCCTTTGGTAATACCGGTGGCCGAGAAGATGACGTTATCGCTGCGCGCCATTTCATCCAGACGCAGCACTTTGTTAGCTTCGATACCCATCGCTTTACAGCGCGCCAGTTCGTCTTCACCGATACGACGGTTCTCTGCGTTGTCGCCTTTGACATCGTGACGTGCCAGCAGACGGCCCTGCATATCGCCATCCAGCGCGCGAATCACGGCGGCTGACACTACGCCTTCCGGTGCGCCGCCGATGCCATAGAGGACATCCACTTCGCTGTCAGGCATACAGGTCAGAATCGACGCTGCCACGTCGCCATCCGGGATAGCAAACACGCGCACGCCCAGCTGCTGCATATGCGCGATGGTGACGTCGTGGCGCGGCTTCGCCAGAATGGTGACCGTGAGTTCGCTCAGCGGTTTACCCAGCGCAGCGGCGACGTTACGCAGGTTATTTTCCAGCGGCAGGTTGAGATCGATAGCGCCTTTTGCGCCCGGACCGACAATCAGCTTTTCCATGTACATATCCGGCGCGTTAAGGAAACAGCCTTTGTCGCCGACGGCCAGGACTGCCAGCGCGTTAGCCTGGCCCATGGCGGTCATGCGCGTACCTTCGATCGGGTCGACGGCGATATCCACCGCGTCGCCGTTGCCGGTACCGACTTTTTCGCCAATAAAGAGCATCGGCGCTTCGTCGATCTCGCCTTCGCCGATCACGATGGTGCCGTCAATGTTGACCTGGTTGAGCATAATGCGCATCGCGTGGACGGCAGCACCGTCAGCGATATTTTTATCGCCACGGCCTAACCATTTGTAGCCCGCCAGGGCGGCGGCTTCGGTTACGCGGGAAAATTCGATAGCAAGTTCACGTCTCATCAGATACTCATGCAGTCAAAAGGAATTGCACGAAGTTTATCACAGAGTGGGGGAGGGTGCGGTTTGATGCCCTCTCCGGGGGAGAGGGCAGATAAGGCTTATTCGTCGTGATCTTCCCACGCCAGAGCGCGTTTTACCGCTTTTTTCCAGCCACTGTAGCGAACGTTACGCTCGGTGGTTTCGATGCCTGGGCGGAATTCACGTTCGATCACCGCTTTCTCTTGCAGTTCGTCCAGGTTCTGCCAGAAGCCAACCGCCAGACCGGCCAGATACGCCGCGCCCAGCGCCGTCACTTCGCGGACTTCCGGGCGCTCAACGCGGGTGCCCAGAATGTCGGACTGGAACTGCATCAGGAAGTTATTCGCAACAGCACCGCCATCCACGCGCAGGGCGTGCAGACGGATGCCGGAGTCAGCCTGCATCGCTTCCAGAACGTCGCGCGTCTGGTAGGCGATGGATTCCAGCGTGGCGCGAATGATGTGGTTCGAGTTCACTCCACGCGTCAGGCCGAAGATGGCACCACGAGCATACGGGTCCCAATATGGCGCGCCGAGACCAGTGAACGCGGGCACCACGTACACGCCGTTGGTGTCTTTCACTTTGGTCGCGAAATATTCGGAATCGAACGCGTCGCTGATCAGCTTCATCTCGTCGCGCAGCCACTGAATGGACGCGCCCGCCATGAATACCGCGCCTTCCAGCGCATAGTTCACTTCCCCTTTCGGACCGCAGGCGATGGTGGTCAGCAGGCCGTTATCGGATTTCACCGCTTTCTCGCCGGTGTTCATCAGCATAAAGCAGCCGGTACCGTAGGTGTTTTTCGCCATCCCTTCTTTCACGCACAGCTGACCAAACAGGGCCGCCTGCTGGTCGCCGGCGATACCGGAGATGGGAATACGCGTGCCGCCTTTACCGCCAATGTTGGTCTGGCCGTAAACTTCGGAGGACTTGCGCACGTCCGGCAGCATGGCGCGTGGGATATCCAGCGCGTCCAGCATCTTGTCATCCCACTCGAGAGTGTTGATGTTGAACATCATGGTACGCGAGGCGTTAGTGTAGTCGGTGACGTGCACGCGTCCCTGGGTCATTTTCCAGATAAGCCAGGTGTCCACGGTGCCGAAAAGCAGTTCGCCGCGTTTTGCGCGCTCGCGGGAACCTTCCACGTGGTCCAGAATCCACTTCACTTTGGTGCCGGAGAAGTACGGGTCCACCACCAGACCGGTGGCGTTACGGATGTACTCTTCCATGCCGTCGCGCTTGAGCTTCTCGCAGATCTCCGCTGTGCGGCGGCACTGCCAGACGATGGCGTTGTAGATCGGTTTGCCGGTTTCGCGTTCCCAGACAATTGCCGTTTCACGCTGATTGGTGATACCAATTGCGGCAATTTCGTCGGAGCTGATGTCGGCTTTCGCCAGCACTTCAACCAGGGTGGAGCTTTGGGTGGCCCAGATTTCCATCGGGTCGTGCTCAACCCAGCCTGGCTTCGGATAAATTTGTTCGAATTCGCGCTGCGACACGCTGACGATATTCGCGTCATGATCCATTACGACAGCGCGGGAGCTGGTAGTGCCCTGGTCGAGCGCAACGATATATTTTTTGTCGGTCATAGTATGTGTCCCGTAGTCAGATTACAGCGAAGCATTTTGTTGTGTGGCAGAGGTCGTTTCCTTCTCTTCTTCCACACAGGTGTCGCACGGTAAGTGGCGACCAATTAATTTACGATAGCCGAATGCACCCAGCGCAGCCCCTACAATCGGGCCAAACAACGGCACCAGGAAGTAAGGAATATCTTTCCCGCCAGTGTAGGCAACGTCGCCCCAGCCAGCGAAGAACGCGAAGGTTTTCGGTCCAAGGTCACGCGCCGGGTTCATCGCAAAGCCGGTCAGCGGCCCCATGGATGCGCCGATTACCGCAATCAGCAGGCCAATCAGCAGCGGTGCCAGCGGGCCACGCGGAATGCCGTTGCCGTCATCGCCCAGCGCCATAATGACGCCCATCAGAATAGCGGTAATCACCATTTCAACCGCGAACGCCTGCACAAAATTGATATGTGGGTTCGGATACGTGGAGAAGATACCCGCCAGATCAAGACTTTCGACGCTGCCGCGCACCATATGATGCGTCTGTTCGAAGTCGATGAAAAGATTGTAATAAAGCCCGTAAACTAACGCCGCTGCGCAAAAGGCGCCGGCAAATTGCGAAATGATGAAAGGGATAACTTTGCGTTTGTCGAAGCACGCGAACAGCCACAGCGCGATGGTCACCGCCGGGTTAAGATGTGCGCCGGAAACCCCTGCGGTCAGGTAGATGGCCATCGCCACACCCAGACCCCAGATAATGCTGATTTCCCACTGGCCAAACGTGGCACCCGCCACTTTCAGTGCAGCGACACAGCCTACCCCGAAGAAAATCAACAACCCGGTACCAAGGAACTCGGCGATGCACTGGCCTTTTAAGGTTGATGTCTGACTCATAATCGGAATCCTGAAGAAAGATGAATGTTATTGTTAGCGCAGCGACTGAGCGGCCACGATGTCCTGTAGACATGGTGTTAATTTATCGTTAACGAGCAAAAACGAGAAATATCGAAATCAAAATGTGTGTGCTGCGTCAATAAAATGAGCGTTATCGCGCCATAAAGCGCATTTTTGCATCATTTTGCAAATGAGAGCTGAATCATTTCATTAACTAAAGTATTAACAATTTAGGGGTATATGCAGCGAACGCACCAGGACCAGGCCGAAAAGTGTTGCAAACCGCAATCTGCGCGGTGTGCCGCTGGACAGGGACGGCGGCGCTCCATACAATCGACAACTATATGTCGTGCGCGTTTTCGTTAAAGCGTCGCCTTGCAATTCAGGAGAGGTATGACCATGTCATTAGAAGTGTTTGAGAAACTGGAATCGAAAGTACAGCAGGCGATTGACACCATCACGCTGCTGCAGATGGAAATTGAAGAGCTGAAAGAGAAAAACAATTCGCTGTCGCAGGAAGTGCAGGCTGCACAACATGGCCGTGAAGAGCTCGAGCGCGAAAACAGCCAGCTGCGTGAGCAGCAGAACGGCTGGCAGGATCGTCTGCAGGCGCTGTTAGGGCGTATGGAAGAAGTTTAATTCCCCGTCCTCTTTCGCGCCGTAACAGCTTTGCTATAGCGCGAAATCGTCAGGGGAAGGGTGACGCAGAAAAGTAGGCCGGGTAAGCGTAAACGCCACCCGGCTTTTTTATTACTCGATATCCAGCGGATCTTCGGAAAGGATAATCCCGGTATTGTCGGCGTAGAGATGGTCGCCAGAGAAGAAGGTTACGCCGCCGAAGTTGACGCGCACGTCGCTTTCGCCGATGCCGTCACCCGCCGCGCCGACCGGAATCGCCGCGATGGCCTGGATGCCTAAATCCAGCTCTTCGAGATCGTCCACCTGACGCACCGCGCCATACACCACCAGTCCTTCCCACTCGTTTTGCACGGCAAGACGGGCAAGGTCGGCATCGATTAACGCACGACGCATAGAACCCCCGCCATCGACCAGCAGAATGCGACCACGGCCGTTCTGTTCGAGAAGTTCATACAGCAACCCATTATCCTCGAAACATTTTACCGTGATGATCTGTCCGCCAAACGATGACCGTCCTCCAAAGTTGGAGAACAGCGGTTCCACGACGTTGACATCTTCCTGGTAGATGTCACAAAGCTCGGAAGTATCGTATTTCATAGGTTTAATGTCTGGTTGCTGCGAATGTGTTCAGTATATCGCGCGAAACGCATTGTTGGCAAAATCATCAATTGTTAATTGATATTTGTCAGTTAACCGATCGTCTGGCTTAACACAATTCCGATGACAAACAACAGATTAGTCAGCAGCGCGCCTTTTACCGTGCGTTCGAGCATCGGCGGCATCGCGGCAGGACTCATCTCGCGCATCACGAAACGGGCCTGTTTAATCAGCAGCGGCGCGGCCAGGACGAACAGCCAGCCCCAGATGCTGTGCAGTGAAATCAGGTTAAACAACGCCAGGCAGACCAGTGCACCCATCAGCAGAGCGGCGTGATAGCGCCGCGCGTTGACCGGGCCTAAGCGCACTGCGAGGGTGTTTTTGCCGTTCAGACGGTCGCTGTCGATATCGCGCAGATTATTGATGTTCAACACTGCCGTTGCCAGTAAACCGCAGGCGGTGGCCGGCAGGAAAATGGCCGGGATCAGCGTGTGTGCCTGCAGATACCAGCTCCCCATGACGCTCAGCCAGCCGAAAAACACCAGCACGGAGATATCACCCAGGCCAATGTAACCGTAGGGACGCGTACCCACGGTGTAAGTGATTGCCGCCACGATAGCCAGCCCGCCCAGCACCATAAAGCCGATGAAATCCGCGGTGGTTTTACAGGCCACTGACACCAGCGACAGACCCGACAGACAGATCAGCACCACGGTGATAACCAGCGCGCGCTTCATCTGCGCCTGAGTAATCACCCCTTTTTGCATTCCGCGCAGCGGCCCGATACGGTCGGGTTTGTCACTGCCTTTCACCGCATCGCCATAGTCATTGGCGAGATTTGAGAGGATTTGCAGCAAACCGGCCGTGATAAGCGCCAGCCCGGCGACCAGCGGATCGAAATGCCCCTGCCACCATGCCAGTGCGGAGCCAACGACGATGGCAGCGAATGCCAAAGGTAAGGTCTTAGGACGCAGGCTTTCCAGCCACGCCTGAGTACGGCTGATATCAGTCATAGTATTTAGCCAATAAAAATGGGGGCAGTAGCCCCCATCAATGATGATGAAATTACATTAAGCGCGATTATAGGATAAAACGGCTCAGATCTTCATCTGCCACTAACGCATCCAGATGTTTACTCACATAATCTGCATCAATGGTAATACTCTGACCGTTCAGATCGCTGGCCTCATAAGAGATATCTTCCACCAGACGCTCCAGCACCGTATGCAGACGACGCGCACCGATGTTCTCGGTGGTTTCGTTCACCTGCCACGCGGCCTGTGCGATGCGTTTGATACCGTCTTCG
This sequence comes from Lelliottia sp. F153, assembly GCF_002870005.1. Taxonomy (NCBI): domain Bacteria; kingdom Pseudomonadati; phylum Pseudomonadota; class Gammaproteobacteria; order Enterobacterales; family Enterobacteriaceae; genus Lelliottia; species Lelliottia sp. F153. The sequence continues at coordinate 67,223 of NZ_PKFT01000013.1, forward strand.
GTGAACTCAATGTTCACGCCTTCGGTCGCCATCAGCGCTTTGTACTGCACGGTAATGGAAGCATTTGGCTCGGTCAGGATGCGCTCGAAATCTTCGGTGGTCAGCGCCTGCAGCTCAACGCGAATTGGCAGACGGCCCTGCAGTTCCGGGATTAAATCGGAAGGCTTAGCCACCTGGAATGCACCAGATGCGATAAACAGGATATGGTCGGTTTTGACCATGCCGTGTTTGGTCGACACGGTGCAGCCCTCAACCAGCGGCAGCAGGTCGCGCTGAACGCCTTCGCGGGACACGTCCGGGCCGTTGGATTCGCCGCGCTTACAGATTTTGTCGATTTCATCGATGAACACGATACCGTGCTGCTCAACCGCGTCGATAGCGTCTTGTTTCAGCTCTTCCGGGTTCACCAGTTTTGCCGCTTCTTCTTCGATCAGTAGCTTCATCGCGTCTTTGATTTTCAGCTTACGCGGTTTTTGCTTCTGGCCGCCCAGGTTCTGGAACATGGACTGCAGCTGGCTGGTCATCTCTTCCATGCCCGGAGGGGACATGATTTCAACACCCATAGGTGCCGCGGCGAGATCGATTTCAATCTCTTTGTCGTCCAGCTCTCCTTCACGCAGTTTTTTGCGGAAGGACTGGCGCGCCGCAGAAGGCTCAGCCGGTTGCTCGGACTGTCCCCAGTTATTTTTCGCCGGTGGGATCAGCACGTCGAGAATACGCTCTTCCGCCATCTCTTCAGCGCGGTAGCGGTTTTTCTCGATCGACTGAATGCGCACCATTTTAATCGCAGAGTCGGTCAGATCGCGGATGATGGAATCCACTTCTTTCCCCACGTAGCCCACTTCGGTGAACTTGGTGGCTTCGACTTTGATGAACGGCGCGTTGGCGAGTTTCGCCAGACGACGGGCGATTTCGGTTTTACCGACACCGGTCGGGCCGATCATCAGAATGTTTTTTGGCGTCACTTCATGGCGCAGCTCTTCGTCGAGCTGCATGCGGCGCCAGCGGTTACGCAGGGCAATGGCAACGGAGCGTTTCGCGTTATCCTGGCCAATGATGTGCTTGTTCAGCTCGCTGACAATTTCGCGTGGGGTCATTTCAGACATGGGAGATCCTTACGCTTTAGAGTTCAATTCTTCGATGGTATGGAAGTGGTTGGTGTAGATGCAGATATCACCTGCAATACCCAACGCCTTCTCGGCAATTTCGCGGGCGCTCAGTTCGGTATTTTCCAGCAGAGCGCGCGCTGCGGCCTGGGCGTAAGGACCGCCGGAGCCGATAGCAATCAGATCGTTTTCTGGCTGAACGACGTCACCATTACCGGTAATGATCAGCGACGCGTTTTCATCGGCGACGGCCAGCAGCGCTTCAAGTTTGCGCAGCATGCGGTCGGTACGCCAGTCTTTCGCCAGCTCAACGGCGGCTTTGACCAGATGGCCCTGATGCATTTCCAGTTTACGTTCAAACAGTTCAAACAGCGTAAAGGCGTCAGCGGTGCCGCCAGCGAAACCGGCGATCACTTTGTCGTTATACAGACGGCGAACTTTCTTCACGTTGCCTTTCATGACGGTATTACCCAGCGTGGCCTGGCCGTCGCCGGCAATTACCACATGGCCGTTACGGCGTACACTTACAATTGTTGTCACGAGCAGACCCCCTGGTTACAAATTGGGAACAGATACCCCGAGCCTGTGCTCGGGGCTGAATAGAATGATAGATGGGGGGGATTTTGGGGGTTTCAACCCCCGGAAGCGAGTCGAATGCAGTTTGTGTGGCCGGCGATCTTAAGACGGCTAATGGTCCCATCGGCATTATCTTTGCCTTTGACCGGGCCAATGACCACGCGATTCCAGCCGTTATTGGTGGTAATGCGTGAATCAAATCCTTCGAACGCGAGCTGGGCGCGCACGGTTTCGGCCTGCTCTGCGCCTTTAAACGAACCGCACTGAACCATCCAGCGGCGCTCATCTTTTTTCTCTGCCGTCTGCTTCGGCGCCTCGGTTGCCTGTGCCACCGGTGCGCTCTGCTGTGGCTGCGCTTTAGGCTGCTGCGCGGCGGTATGCGCAGGCGTTTGCAGCAGATCCTGATACGGCTGAGTCGACGTCGCCGGTTTTTGCGTTTGCGTTTTCGGCGGCTGTTGAACTGGCTGAGTCTGCACCGTACGCGTTTGTTGCTGCGGCTGCTGATACGGTTGTTCCGTCACGCGCGGCTGCGTACGAGGCTGCTGCACTGGCTGCGTTTGCGTCCACTGCTGCTGTTGTTGCTGTTGCACTTGCTGCTGAACCTGGCGCTGACGTTGCAGGGTTTGCTGGCGCTGCTGTGGCGTCTGTTCATTCCACGGCACTTCGTTCAGCTGAGTTGGCTGCTGGCGCATGTCGGCCTGCATCTGGGCCAGCAGCTGGCGCTGTTCGTTGGTCAGCTGATCGGCGTTTTTCACTTCACCACCGGCGGAAGGCTCAGTGGGCGCACGCACACCCGGCTGACGGCTCTCCAGCTCTTTGATATAGCGCCAGCGCTCTTCCGGTTTTGGCGGCAAACCATTGCCTACGACCTTGTTGCCCTGAAGGGCTTCAGCATCTTCTTTCTTGTGGTGAGTAATAAAGTACAGACCACCGATGAAGGCCACCAGAACGGCGGCAGCAATCGCGACCATTGCTGGCGAGACAGAGGGCAGGCTACGCTGCTTGCTCCGTGAGGTGCTCTTTTTGCGTCGCGAAGGTGCCGGCTGGCCGCGACGTACATAATCTCGTTGTGCCACTATCGTTTCGCTGTATTTATTCGTTCGTCAGCCCGCCATGTTACTTAAGCGGCGGGCCTTTGACCAGATAAGGGAGTCTGAAAGACATTTACTTTAAGTAAGCGCCTGTGTGGAGCCTCGAATGATCAGCTCGCAATCGAGTAAACGCGAGCCGCTGCTGACCGTTTGACCGTGCAGCTGATCGAGAAGCAAGAGCATCGCTTCGCGGCCAATGTCGTAGCGCGGCTGTGCGACCGTCGAGAGCGGCGGATCGCAAAACTCGGAGAGCGAAATGTTATCGAAGCCAATGATGGACAAGTCTTTTGGCACCCGCAGACCGCGACGTTTGGCGTAGGACAATGCGCCCAGCGCCATCACATCGCTGTGACAGAACACGGCGGTTGGCGGCTCTGGTTGCGCGAGTAATTTTTCCAGTGCGAGGCCACCGGCTTCGAGGGTGAAATCGCCACGGGCGATGTAATGTGGATCGACCGTCACACCCGCGCGACGCAGCGCCTGAACGTAACCCTGCAGGCGATAGTGGCACAGCGGCATCTCTTCCGGCCCGGCGATACAGCCAATGCGCTTGTGCCCAAGTTCCTGAAGATAATTCACGGCGTTAAAGGCGGCGGTGAGGTTATCGATGTGGACGGTCGGCAGCTCCAGTTCTGGCGCGAACTCATTCGCCATTACCATCGGCGGCAGATTGCGTTGCTCTTCGATACTGGCATCAAACGGCAGGCGCGAGCCGAGCAGCAGCATGCCGTCGATCTGCTTGGTGATAATCAGGTCAATAAAGGTTTTTTCTTGCTGATTCTGGTGGGCACAATCGCCGATCAGCACCAGATAGCCTTGTTCCGCAGCGGTCACTTCAATGCCACGGATTATTTCGCTGAAGAAGGGATCGCAAATATCCGGCACGATAACCAGAATTGTACGCGATTCGTTACGCTTTACATTACGCCCCATGGCTTGCGGCAAATAGCCCACTTCCAGCGCCGCCTGCTCGACGCGATTACGCGTCGCCTGAGAGACTTTATCCGGGTTCATTAATGCGCGGGACACCGTTGCCGTGGATACTTTGGCTCTCTGGGCAACGTCTTTCATGGTCGCCGAAGCAACCTCTTTCCTGGACTTCAACGTCTTCTCCTCGCAGGACCACCGAACTTCTGACGCATCCATTTTTACAGATAGTTTGTGGAAGCGGTTACAGAATTTTCATAAAAAGTGTGAGGTGCGTTAAATTTTTCGATCACTCTCGCAGCAATCGTTAACCTTCAATCGGATCGACGTCGAGAACCCACTTCACTTTGCGCGCCTCGGGCAGGGTATTGATCAGCGCCAGCGTGCCGCTGATGACGTGTTGCAGACGTACACGCGACGGGTGCTGGAGCAGAATCTGCCAGCGATAGCGGCCACCGCGTTTAGGGGCCAGCGCCGGGACCGGGCCTAATATCCACAGCTGATTGTCCACCAGCGGGCTGGCCTGCAGCAGATTGCGAAGCTGCTGCAGGAAAAGTGGGGCCTGCTGATTGTTATGATCTTCAGCGCGGATAATCACATGGCTGGTCCACGGCGGCAGCTGCAGGGTCTGACGCTCGGCCAGCGCCTGCTCGGCAAACGCGTCGTAGCCTTTATGCAGCAAGGTTTGCAGCAGCGGATGTTCGGGATGATGGGTTTGCAGCACCACTTCGCCCTGTTTTCCGGCACGTCCGGCGCGGCCTGCAACCTGGGTATAGAGCTGGGCAAAGCGCTCGGCGGAACGGAAATCGGCGGAGAACAGTGCGCCATCGACATCCAGCAATGCCACCAGCGTCACGTCCGGGAAGTGGTGGCCTTTGGCCAGCATCTGCGTACCAATCAGAATACGCGCACTGCCGCGATGCACTTCGGCTAGCTGTTGTTCAAGCGCCCCTTTACGGCTGGTGGTATCGCGATCGATACGCGACAGCGGTACGCCGGGGAAGAACGGCGCGAGCGCCTGTTCAAGCTGCTCGGTACCCAGACCCACAGGCACCATATGCGTGGAGCCGCACGACGGGCACTGGCGCGGCACCGGGCGCTGGCTGTCACAATGGTGGCAGCGCAGATGATGCTGCGCCTGGTGCAGGGTGTAGTAGTGATCGCAGCGCGGGCACTCGGCAATCCAGCCGCAGTCGTGGCACAGCAGCGTCGGCGCGAACCCGCGGCGGTTCAGGAACAGAATCACCTGATTGTCGGCCTGTAAGTGCTGACGCATACGGCTGATGAGCGCGGGAGCCAGCCCCGCCTGCACCGGCTGACCTTTCAGATCCAGCACGTGCTGCGTCGCCGGGCGTGCATTTCCCGCGCGGCGCGTCAGACGCAGCATGTGATATTTGCGCTGACGCACGTTATGCAGCGTTTCCAGCGCAGGCGTTGCTGAGCCAAGAATAATCGGAATCTGCTCGCTGTGCGCCCGATACACCGCCAGATCGCGAGCGTGATAACGCCAGCCTTCCTGCTGCTTATAGGAGCTGTCATGCTCTTCGTCGATCACGATGACGCCAAGATTTTTAAAGGGTGTAAAGAGTGATGAACGGGTGCCAATCACAATTGCGGCCTCACCGTTTTTGGCTTTCAGCCAGGCGCTGAGGCGCTCGGTATCGTTTAAACCGGAGTGCAGCACCTCCACCGGGGCGTTAAAGCGTTCGCGAAAACGGGCGATAGTTTGTGGCGTGAGGCCGATTTCCGGCACCATCACCAGCGCCTGTTTGCCCTGAGCGAGCACGTTTTCGAGAATACTCAGATAGACTTCAGTCTTACCGGACCCGGTGACGCCCGCGAGTAACCAGGCAGAGAAACGGTCGGAGGCGCTGTGAATGGCCCCTACGGCGGTGGCCTGCTCGGTGTTAAGACGCAGGCGATCGCCCGCCACGGAGAACCCGGTGCGCCAGTCCACCAGCGCCGGAGATTCGCTGGCAAGCTCGCAAAGACCTTTCTTGCGTAACCCTTGCAGCGCCGCGTCGTTAAAATCCAGGTCAGTCACCTGATGACGCCAAATCCTTCCCTGACGCAGCGCGGCAAGCGCCTGCTGCTGTTTAGGAGAGCGCTTAAGGCTGTTGATATCCACGGCCTGGCCCTGCTCGGTGGCAAACCAGTACCACATCGGCGCATGGCTGGCGCTTTTGCCCTGACGCAGCAGAATCGGCAGGGCGTGGAACAGCACGTCGCCAATCGGGTGATGATAATAATCAGCGGCCCACAGCAGCAGCCGCCAGACACTGGACGAGTAAACCGGCTCGTCGTCCAGAACTTCGACCACGGCTTTCAGTTCGTTGAGGGGCAGCTCGCTTTTATCGCTTACTGATACTACGATCCCGACGCGCTGCTGCTTACCAAAGGGCACGCTCACGCGACAGCCCGCTTTGACGCTCATGCTGTCGGGCAGCAGATAGTCAAAGGTGCGGGGAAGCGGAACGGGCAGGGCAACGTGAGCGACGGGCATCGAATCTTCCTGACTTGAAAAGTGGCGCGTTAGTATACACATTAGTTGCTGTAGGCGTGCGGATCAGTTTGCATACACTGGTTGAATTCTGTATGATTCGCCGCCTTTGGTGTAGGTTTATCCGCATCAAAATAGCTATTACCCGAAGATTTCGCGCTGCTGGAATGCAGCTAACGCAGAAGCGGCGAGGAAGGCTACGGGCAATTATTAACATCGCGTGGTGTCTGGCGTTAGGGCTGGAAGAGCGACGCGGCCTTAACTGAGGTTCTCCCCATGAAAAAAGATATTCACCCGAAATACGATTTTATTACTGCAAACTGCTCTTGCGGTAACGCGATCAAAATCCGCTCTACAGTGGGTCACGATCTGAACCTGGACGTTTGTGGTCAATGCCACCCGTTCTACACTGGTAAGCAGCGTGATGTTGCAACCGGTGGCCGTGTTGACCGCTTCAACAAGCGTTTCAGCATCCCGGGCGCTAAATAAGCTCCCCGAAAAAAAAGCGCCGAAAGGCGCTTTTTTTGTGCCTGTAATATCCGTCCTGAATAAATCCGCATTTAATATTTATCTTAAAAATAAATAACCAGGTACTGTTGTATTTAATATATTCGTCTGGTGTATTCTTTAACGGTTAGTGAACTGCATCTTCGTATTCTTTAATTCTTTGCCATTGTTTTTCTTTGTGTGTCAAAAAATAAAAGGTTTCCCTCATTGCGTAAAATTACACTTCGCTCGACATAAATTCTTATTTGCCATTTCATCTGCAATGGCTTTCAGGGCGCGTTTACTTCGAGGGAACTGTTATGAAAATGAAGCAACTGTTATTTGTGCTGCCATTATTATCTTGTGCAGCGCAAGCGGGATACGTTGATTACCGACACGAGTATTATGACGACGGGCGTAACTACGACCGTGTGTACATGTCTCATCGCTTTGGCACTGGGTTTGGCGTGGCTGTGGAGGCGGTATCTCGCTCCGATGAGAAGCAGTCTAACGACGCGCTTAATAATATGGAAAGTAACAGCAACGAATATACCGCCAGCTATCAGTTCACCTGGCAAAATTTTATCTGGCAACCGGGCGTCGCTGTAGAAATGGGTGACGACATGACCATTTATAAGCCTTATCTGCGCGTGCAATATAATATTAATGACAGCTGGTGGACGGCCTTCCGTTATCGTACAGAATACACTCGCCGTAACGCGGATGGTAAAGACGACCGTATGGTTTATCGCCCGGAAATGTGGCTGGGTTATAATATTGATAACTGGATGTTCGAGCTGAACGGAATTTATAAGTTCGCCGACAACGAAGATCTGTATAACAATAAAAAAGAAGATTACGAATATAACTTCCGCGTGGCTTATAACATCGACTCATGGATCCCGTTTATCGAAGTGGGCAACGTCTCTTCAGGCTATAACACGGCCACCAGCGACGATCGCCAGACGCGTCTGCGTGTCGGCCTGGGCTACAACTTCTAGGAAACCATCCCGCTGAGTCACCTCAGCGGGATCACACCGCAGTTAGTATTCCCACGTATCCGGGTCGATACCCAGTTCACGCATGATCACTTTCGCCGCTTCCGGGATTTCATCGCTACGCTCTTTGCGCAGGTCTTCATCGTTCGGCAACGGCTGACCAGTAAACGCATGCAGAAATGCTTCGCACAGCAGTTCGCTGTTGGTCGCGTGACGCAGGTTGTTCACCTGACGACGCGTGCGTTCATCGGTGAGGATCTTCAACACCTTCAGAGGAATGGAAACCGTAATTTTCTTTACTTGTTCACTCTTCTTACCGTGCTCAGCGTATGGGCTGATATATTCGCCGCTCCATTCAGCCATGAGACCTTTAATCCTCTTTGTCATTAATAAAGGCTAAAACCTTACCTTTTATAAGGCTTTTAACCGTAATCTCGCGTAGTTTACCGTAAGGACGATACCGTGACACGGATATTGCGTCGGCGGCGTGTCCTAAAGCATGTAATTTTAACGGCTATTCTCGCATTGCTCAATCTATACGCAAAGAAGTTTAGATGTCCAGATGTATTGACGTCTATAGTTTCAGTGTTTACTCTGGTGCCTGACTTTTCACCTCTTTCGCCAGGAAGCCTTCACCATGACGCGTAAACAGGCCACTATCGCAGTGCGTAGCGGATTAAATGATGACGAGCAGTACGGCTGCGTTGTCCCGCCGATTCATCTTTCCAGTACATACAATTTCACCGGATTTAATGAACCCCGTGCGCATGACTATTCGCGTCGTGGCAACCCTACGCGTGACGTGACCCAGCGCGCGCTGGCGGAGCTGGAAGGCGGTGCAGGCGCGGTACTGACCAATACCGGCATGTCAGCCATTCACCTGGTGACGACCGTGTTCCTGAAACCTGGCGATCTGCTGGTGGCTCCGCACGACTGTTACGGCGGCAGCTACCGTCTGTTCGACAGCCTGGAAAAACGCGGCTGTTACCGTGTTTTATTCGTCGATCAGAATGACGAAAAAGCGCTACAACAGGCGCTGGCCCAAAAGCCAAAGCTGGTTCTGGTGGAAAGTCCAAGCAATCCATTACTGCGCGTTGTCGATATTGCGAAAATTTGTCAGCTCGCAAGGGATGCGGGAGCGATAAGTGTAGTGGATAATACGTTCCTCAGTCCGGCGCTTCAGAACCCACTTTCGCTGGGTGCGGATCTGGTATTGCATTCATGCACCAAATATTTGAACGGCCACTCGGACGTGGTCGCCGGGGTGGTGATTGCAAAAGATCCGGAGGTTGTCACCGAACTGGCATGGTGGGCCAATAACATTGGCGTCACCGGCAGCGCGTTCGACAGCTATCTGCTGTTGCGCGGTCTGCGTACACTGTCGCCGCGCATGGAAGTGGCACAGCGTAATGCCCAGGCGATTGTCGAATTCCTGAAAAAGCAGCCGCTGGTGAAAAAGTTATATCACCCGTCGCTGCCGGAAAATCAGGGCCACGAGATTGCCGCGCGTCAGCAAAAAGGTTTTGGCGCGATGTTAAGTTTTGAACTGGATGGCGATGAGCAAACGCTGCGTCGCTTCCTGAGCGGGTTGTCACTGTTTACGCTGGCGGAATCCTTAGGGGGAGTCGAAAGCTTGATCTCCCACGCCGCGACAATGACGCACGCAGGCATGGCGCCAGAGGCGCGTGCCGCCGCCGGAATTTCCGAGACGCTGTTACGCATCTCAACCGGTATTGAAGACTGTGAAGATTTAATTGCCGATCTGGAAAATGCCTTCCGGGTCGCAGCCAAGGGGTAATCATGAGTGTGATAGCGCAGGCAGGGGCGAAGGGTCGCCAGCTGCACAAGTTTGGTGGTAGTAGTCTTGCTGATGTGAAATGTTACCTGCGTGTCGCAGGGATCATGGCGGAGTATTCGATGCCGGGTGACATGATGGTTGTCTCGGCGGCAGGCAGCACTACCAACCAGTTGATTAGCTGGCTGAAATTAAGCCAGACCGATCGCCTTTCTGCGCATCAGGTTCAACAAACGTTACGCCGCTATCAGAGCGATCTGATCGCCGGCCTGCTGCCTGCGGACGCGGCAGACAGCCTCATCAGCGCATTTGTTCACGATCTGGAGCGCCTGGCCGGATTGCTGGACAGCGGCGTGACCGAAGCAGTTTACGCTGAAGTGGTCGGCCACGGTGAAGTCTGGTCTGCGCGCCTAATGGCGGCAGTCCTCGAGCAGCAAGGGCTGGAGGCCGCGTGGCTGGACGCGCGCGATTTCCTGCGCGCTGAGCGTGCGGCGCAACCGCAGGTCGACGAGGGCCTCTCTTATCCTCTGCTGCAACAGCTTCTGGTGCAGCATCCGGGCAAACGCATCGTCGTGACGGGCTTTATCAGCCGCAGCAACGCGGGCGAAACCGTGCTGCTGGGCCGTAACGGCTCGGACTACTCGGCAACGCAAATCGGTGCGCTGGCGGGGGCGTCGCGCGTCACTATCTGGAGCGATGTGGCCGGGGTGTATAGCGCCGATCCGCGCAAAGTAAAAGACGCCTGTCTGCTGCCGCTGCTGCGTCTGGACGAAGCCAGTGAGCTGGCGCGTCTGGCAGCACCGGTGCTGCACGCCCGTACCTTACAGCCTGTTTCGGGCAGCGATATCGACCTGCAGCTGCGCTGTAGTTACACCCCAGATAAAGGTTCGACCCGCATCGAACGCGTACTGGCCTCGGGCACAGGCGCACGCATCGTGACCAGTCACGATGATATTTGCCTGATCGAATTCCAGGTGCCTGCCGGACAAGATTTCAAACTGGCGCACAAAGATATCGACCTGATCCTCAAGCGCGCCCAGGTGCGTCCTCTGGCCGTTGGCGTGCACAATGACCGCCAGCTGCTGCAGTTCTGCTACACCGCCGAAGTGGCCGACAGCGCGCTGAAAATCCTTGATGAAGCCGGATTACCGGGCGAACTTCGCCTGCGTCAGGGGCTGGCGCTGGTCGCGATGGTCGGCGCGGGTGTCACCCGTAACCCGCTCCATTGCCACCGTTTCTGGCAACAGCTGAAAGGCCAGCCGGTGGAGTTCACCTGGCAGTCGGAAGAGGGCATCAGCCTGGTCGCCGTGCTGCGTAAAGGCCCAACCGAGAGCCTGATTCAAGGGCTGCACACCACCCTGTTCCGCGCGGAAAAACGTATCGGCCTGGTGTTGTTCGGTAAGGGGAATATCGGTTCCCGCTGGCTGGAGCTGTTTGCCCGCGAGCAAACGACGCTCTCTGCACGCACCGGTTTTGAATTTGTATTAGCAGGCGTGGTGGACAGCCGCCGCAGCCTGCTGAACTACGACGGGCTGGACGCCAGCCGCGCGCTCGCATTTTTCAACGATGAAGCCGTCGAGCAGGACGAAGAGTCCCTGTTCCTGTGGATGCGCGCGCACCCGTACGACGATCTGGTCGTGCTGGACGTCACTGCCAGCGAGCAGCTGGCCGATCAGTACCTCGATTTTGCCAGCCACGGTTTCCACGTTATCAGCGCGAACAAACTGGCCGGCGCAAGCAGCACCGATAAATACCGCCAAATCCACGACGCGTTTGAAAAAACCGGTCGTCACTGGCTGTATAACGCCACTGTGGGTGCCGGTCTGCCGGTGAACCACACCGTGCGCGACCTGATCGACAGCGGTGACAGCATTCTGGCAATCAGCGGTATCTTCTCCGGTACCCTCTCCTGGCTGTTCCTGCAGTTTGACGGCACCGTTCCGTTTACGGACCTGGTGGACCAGGCGTGGCAGCAGGGGCTGACGGAGCCGGATCCGCGTGTGGATCTCGCCGGAAAAGACGTGATGCGCAAGCTGGTCATTCTGGCGCGTGAAGCGGGTTACGACATTGAGCCAGGCCAGGTGCGTGTGGAGTCGCTGGTTCCGGCCGGTTGCGAAGAGGGGTCGGTCGATCACTTCTTCGAGAACGGTGAGGAGCTGAACGAACAGATGGTGTCACGCCTGGAAGCGGCACGCGAAATGGGGCTGGTTCTGCGCTATGTGGCGCGTTTTGACGCCAACGGCAAAGCCCGCGTCGGTGTTGAGGCCGTTCGCCCTGAGCACCCTCTGGCGGCGTTGCTGCCGTGCGATAACGTCTTCGCCATCGAAAGCCGCTGGTACCGTGATAACCCGCTGGTGATTCGTGGGCCAGGTGCGGGGCGCGACGTCACCGCCGGGGCGATTCAGTCAGACATTAATCGCCTGGCGCAGCTGCTGTAGTCTTTTTGATTCCCTCTCCCGACGGGAGAGGGCAAGGGTGAGGGCGCCAGACCGCGCTCACCCTGCACTTCTCCCCGCCATCATGAACGTTCTTCATCTTTCCTGAACATTCCTCACCGTTAATGCCGATGATTTCTGTTGACGTCATCCCGCTTTTCCGTCATTTTTACATCCAGACGTCTAAATGGATAGATGTTTATAAACAGCAATAATTATCACGCGATTGATGAGGTAAGGTATGAGCTTTTTTCACGCCAACCAGCGGGAAGCCCTGAATCAGAGCCTGGCTGAAGTGCAGGGCCAGATTAACGTCTCTTTTGAATTCTTTCCGCCGCGCACCAGTGAAATGGAGCAAACCCTGTGGAGCTCAATCGATCGCCTGAGCAGTCTGAAGCCGAAGTTCGTCTCTGTGACTTACGGTGCCAACTCCGGTGAGCGCGACCGTACGCACAGCATTATTAAAGGCATTAAAGATCGCACCGGTCTGGAAGCGGCACCGCATCTGACCTGTATCGACGCGACCCGCGACGAACTGCGCACTATCGCCCAGGACTACTGGGACAACGGTATTCGCCATATCGTCGCCCTGCGCGGCGACCTGCCACCGGGCAGCGGTAAACCGGATATGTACGCAACCGACCTGGTGGCGTTACTGAAAGAGGTCGGCGATTTTGATATCTCTGTGGCGGCGTATCCGGAAGTGCATCCGGAAGCGAAAAGCGCGCAGGCCGATCTGCTCAACCTGAAACGCAAAGTGGATGCCGGTGCAAACCGTGCGATCACACAGTTCTTCTTCGACGTGGAAAGTTATCTGCGTTTCCGCGACCGCTGCATCACGGCGGGCATTGATGTTGAGATCATTCCAGGTATCCTGCCGGTGTCCAACTTCAAGCAGGCGAAGAAATTCGCCGACATGACCAACGTGCGTATCCCGCTGTGGATGTCAAAAATGTACGAAGGGCTGGACGATGATGCCGAAACGCGCAAGCTGGTCGGTGCCAATATCGCGATGGACATGGTGAAGATTTTAAGCCGCGAAGGGGTCAAGGACTTCCACTTCTACACCCTGAATCGCGCCGAAATGAGTTACGCCATCTGTCACACCCTCGGCGTACGCCCGGGTCTGTAATCGACAAACCCTCTTCGGAGGGTTTTTTGTTTTCTTCTCCCTCCGCTTTCCCTGTCATATCAACGCCACCGCCCCTGCACACAATAGGCAGATAATTTCCAGGGTCAATTAAACGGAAATAACTATCGAATCCGTGCGTTATCTCAACTATACCTTCTAAGCAGAGGTGTATATCTTTAAGCTAAATACTGTAGAGGGAGCATGAGAGATGAGCACAGACGATACCCATAACACGTTATCAACCGGACAGTGCCCTTTTCATAAAGGCGGGCCTGACCAAAGCGCGGGCGCTGGCACGAACAGCCGCGACTGGTGGCCCAAGCAACTTCGCGTCGATCTTTTGAATCAACATTCCAACCGTTCTAACCCGCTGGGTGAAGACTTCGACTACCGCAAAGAATTCAGCAAACTTGATTACTCCGCCCTCAAAGGCGATCTCAAAGCCCTTCTGACCGATTCTCAACCGTGGTGGCCTGCCGACTGGGGCAGCTACGCGGGCCTGTTTATTCGTATGGCATGGCATGGCGCAGGCACCTACCGTTCCGTTGACGGTCGCGGCGGTGCAGGGCGCGGTCAACAGCGTTTTGCACCTTTAAACTCCTGGCCGGACAACGTCAGCCTTGATAAAGCGCGCCGTCTGTTATGGCCGATTAAGCAAAAATACGGACAGAAAATCTCCTGGGCCGACCTGTTTATCCTGGCCGGTAACGTGGCGCTGGAAAACTCCGGCTTCCGTACCTTTGGTTTTGGTGCCGGGCGTGAAGATGTCTGGGAACCGGATCTGGATGTGAACTGGGGTGATGAAAAAACCTGGCTGGCTCATCGTGATCCGGAAGCGCTGGCGAAACGTCCGTTAGCCGCGACTGAAATGGGGCTGATTTACGTCAACCCGGAAGGGCCAAATGCCAGCGGTGAACCACTGTCTGCGGCGGCGGCTATTCGCGCCACCTTCGGCAACATGGGTATGAACGACGAAGAGACCGTGGCCCTGATCGCGGGCGGTCACACGCTGGGTAAAACCCACGGCGCCGCAGAAGCGACGCATGTTGGCGTTGATCCAGAAGCCGCACCGATTGAATCCCAAGGTTTAGGCTGGGCGAGCACTCACGGCAGCGGCGTGGGCGCAGACGCTATCACTTCCGGTCTGGAAGTGGTCTGGACGCAAACCCCAACTCAGTGGAGCAACTACTTCTTCGAGAACCTGTTCAAATTCGAATGGGTGCAGACGCGCAGTCCGGCAGGCGCAATTCAATTCGAAGCTGTCGACGCGCCAGAGATGATTCCTGATCCGTTCGACCCGTCGAAAAAACGTAAGCCAACCATGCTGGTCACCGACCTGACCCTGCGTATGGACCCGGAATTCGAGAAGATTTCTCGTCGTTTCCTCAACGATCCGCAGGCGTTCAACGAAGCCTTTGCCCGCGCGTGGTTCAAACTGACGCACCGTGATATGGGGCCAAAAGCGCGGTACATCGGTCCGGAAGTCCCGAAAGAAGATCTCATCTGGCAGGACCCGCTGCCGCAGGCATTCTTCCAGCCGACGGCTGCGGACATTGAAAGCCTGAAAGCAGAAATTGCAGCTTCCGGGCTGTCCGTTAGCGAACTGGTGTCGGTTGCCTGGGCGTCGGCTTCCACCTTCCGTGGTGGCGATAAACGCGGAGGTGCCAACGGGGCGCGTCTGGCGCTGGCACCGCAGCGCGACTGGGATGTTAACGCCGCTGCAGCGCGCGCGTTGCCAACCCTCGAGGGCATCTATAAGTCTGCCCATAAAGCGTCGCTGGCCGACATCATCGTGCTGGCCGGTGTGGTGGGTGTTGAACAGGCTGCGAAAGCGGCAGGGGTTTACATCACCGTACCGTTCACGCCAGGCCGCGTGGATGCGCGTCAGGATCAGACGGATATTGAAATGTTTGAGCTGCTCAAGCCGGTTGCCGATGGTTTCCGTAACTATCGCGCTCAGCAGGACAGTGCGACGACAGAATCTCTGCTGATCGACAAAGCCCAACAGCTGACGCTCACTGCGCCAGAAATGACTGCGCTGGTGGGTGGGATGCGTGTTCTGGGGGCCAACTTTGACGGCAGTCAGAACGGTGTCTTCACCGATCGCGTGGGTGTGCTCAGCAACGATTTCTTCGTCAATCTGCTGGATATGAACACCCAATGGAAAGCCACCGATGACTCAAATGAGCTGTTCGCTGGCAGCGATCGTCAAAGCGGAGAGGTGAAATACACCGCAACGCGTGCCGATCTGGTGTTCGGTTCCAACGCGGTTCTGCGTGCACTGGCAGAAGTGTATGCCAGCCAGGATGCCGGTGAGAAGTTCGTGAAGGACTTTGTCGCCGCCTGGGTGAAAGTGATGAATCTGGACCGTTTCGACCTGCTGTAATTCTGTACAGATGAAAATCCCCGCTCTGGCGGGGATTTTTTTTATCCCTGCATGAACACCACCTCCTATGGAGGTGGTCAGCAATAAGTTGGCTCTGCCAATAATGCTACTCATGGGAAAATCCGAATCTGTTATCCCCATAACTGATAAGGATTTAACCATGA
>NZ_PKFT01000014.1:0-67878 GCF_002870005.1 Lelliottia sp. F153
GCCAGCGTTCAATCTGAGCCATGATCAAACTCTTCAATTTAAGTTTGATGCTCGTGAATTAAACTTCGTAATGAATTACGTATGTTCACTCAGAGACTTTGGTATTCATTTAGCGTCTTGCGACGTTTAGAATCCATGTCACTTTGAGTGCCCACACAGATTGTCTGATAAATTGTTAAAGAGCAGTGCAACGCGGCTTTCGCTCACCGTTGCGAGGTGGCGTATATTACGCTTTCCTCTTTCAGAGTCAACCCTGAATCTCAGGATTTTTTCTCTTCAACCGAACCGGCTGTTTGTGTGAAGTGATTCACATCTGCCGTGTCGATGGAGGCGCATTATAGGGAGTTCTCGTCAGCCCGCAACCGCTAAATGACAGAAAAATGACTGACTGCTGCATTCCACAGCAAAACCCCGCCTTATACCCTTTTGCACACAGACTTATCCACAACCCGGCCAGTATTACCGACACGTTTCTCACTCATCACGCACTAAACGATCCAATAAGCTATATATGTGGAAGGCTATTTCCGGACGTTTTCCTATGATGCGACTGATCTTGATCCTGCTGGGTATCGATTTCCTGCGTTCACACTGGCGCGGGCTTCGCCGCTTTGGCTGGATCACTCTGATCGCCGGCACCGTCATCTTCATCGACGCCATGGACGGGTCGCTGTTCTTCCCGATTGAACCTTTCGCCTGCCTGCTATTATTCGAAGGTGCCCTTACATTAATGGTGGCGCACAGCGGCATGGGCGGGCAGCGCATCTTACGCTATGTCAAAGGTGCCACCTTTTCACTCGCCGCGGTTCTGATCCTGGCGGGGAACCACGATGGCGATATTGTACTGGCGATCATTTTCGGCACGCTGTTCTTGCTCGATGGTGCGCTACAAATTGCCTCCGCCCTGGTCGTTCGCTATCAACGCTGGCGCTCCGCCCTGGCAGGCGGGAGCGTCGAGATCGCGCTGGCCATCTTCTTCTATCAGCCCTGGCCGTCAAATTATGCCGGCACCGTTCCTTACTGTCTGGGCCTGGGCCTCGCCTTCGCGGGATGGAACATGTTTATCCTCGCCAACCGCGTCAAAGTGGCCGCCGCCAACCCGGGTCTTAAAGGCGAAGAGTATATGGAAGAAGCAGATACGCTCCCGCCCGCCACTGTGGAGTGGGATGGTCCGCCGGAAGATGACGAAAAAGCGCTGACGGTTCACGTCTGGACTCCCGTAGGTTCCGCGCCGGGTGAAACCATCCCCCGCCCGGTCATCAACCGCTATATCGCCGCCGTGGATCAAAACGGCATTATCTCCACCGGCCACGCTGCGCTGGAATCTCCTGGCGGGATCTATATCAGCCTGTACCCTGCGGAACTCATCGACCGCTCGCCGGATGCCTTCGCCCGACTGTTGCGGGCGACGCCGGAGAATAATGTGCAAGGGCTGTTCCAGCCCGACTATGCAACAGAATCAGCGCAATGGTGCCCCTCAACGCGAAAAGTACGCATCCGCAATTATAGTGAAACCCGCCTGAGCGCCTTCTGGGAAAACTACCGTCAGAATGCATCCTACAATTTGACCCACCGTAACTGCTCCAGCAGCGTGGCGCGAGCGCTGGAAGCCGCGCTGGAGGGATCCGTCGGAAGACTCTGGCAAACGCGCGGGTTCTGGCTGGCGATTGGAAAGCTGATGTCCACGCCGGAACTTTGGGTCGCACTCCAGCTGCGTAAACGCGCCGAGACCATGGCCTGGACGCCAGGGCTGGTGCTGGACTACGCCCGCGCCCTGAGCATGCTTGCCGATCCACGCCCGACGGGCTGGTTTAATACCCTGGGCCGGGCGCTGAAAAAAATGTTCCATCGCCGGGTCGCATGGGTGAACGGAAAAAGCGGCGAAGGGATGACGGAAGAGTAAACCTCAGCGCGCTCGCGATCATAAACGCTATACTTGCCAAAAATCCTCTCCCGCAGGCCATACCATGACCACACAACGTCTCGCACGTGACTGGCGCCTCACCACTGCCGGGCTGATGGCGCTGGGCATTCTGCTGGCAGCCTTTACGCTACACGCCCACTGGAACGCCTTTATTCAGTGGTGCCTCGCAACGCAAATCACCCTGCACCGCTATCTGGTGATGTACCTTCTGCAACTCAATAATCACCAGTACGCCGGTGGGCTGTGGCTGCTGACGGGCGCGTTTTTTTATGGTGTGCTTCACGCCATTGGGCCAGGCCACGGCAAATTTATCGTCACCACCTATCTCTCTACTAATAAAGAAAGCCAGCTCGCCGCACGCGTGGTGCCTTTCCTCGGCAGCCTGATGCAGGGTGTAAGCGCCATTCTTTTCGTCTTTATTCTGGCCGTGGGGTTTAATCTCGCCTCCGGCGATCTCAGCGCCAGCCGCTGGTATGTGGAAAAAATCAGCGCGGTCATGATTGGTGCGTTCGGCGCGTTTGTCATTTACCAGGCGCTGAAAAGCCTGCGCCCTCGCAGGATGACGGTTCACGCCCTTAAACCTCTTCATCAACATAATGAAAGCTGCGGCTGCGGTCACCACGGTGTGGGTGCCGCGCTGAACGGGGAAAACTGGAAAATACGTCTGGGGGTAATCCTGGCCATTGGCGCGCGCCCATGCAGTGGGGCGATCATGATTCTGATGTTCTCGAACGCGCTGGGTATTGTGACCTGGGGAATTGCGGCGGTGATGACCATGTCCCTCGGCACGGCCCTGTCGATCATGGGACTGTCGCTGGCGGTGCGCTATGCGCGAGAACGCACGGTGGCGCTCTTCGGCGGAGGAACACACCTGAGCTGGCTGGTGCCGGTGGCAAAAATTGCCGGCGGGATTGTGCTGATTCTGTTCGCGACGGTGCTGTTCTTAACGGTCATTCCCATCAGCGCTAACGGCGACTACATTGCCGCAGGCTGCTAATAAAAAACCCGCCAGCGGCGGGTTTTTCGTTTGTTACTCGTTAATCCGTGGATGCTGATCCACCAGACGAGAACGTTTCTTCTGCAGCTCTTCAATCTCTACGTCAATGTCATCAATTTTCTGTTCAACATTATCGTAGTGCTCGCGCAGGATATCTTTCGCTTCCTGAATATCCGATGCCGCTGGCGTCGCCCCTTTCAGCGGTCGGTTGGCCGTCTCTTTCATCGTCAGACCGGTCGCTAAACCGATAACCGCGATAACCATCAGATAATAAGCCGGCATCATCAGGTCCTGGGTGCTTTCGACCAGCGAGGCCGCCAGTGTCGGCGTCAGACCCGCAATCAGTACCGAGATATTAAATGCTGCCGCCAGCGCACTGTAACGAATGTGCGTTGGGAACATCGCCGGGAGCGTGGACGCCATCACCCCGATGAAGCAGTTCAGGATCACCGCCAGCATCAGCAGACCGGCAAAAATCAGCCCCAGCACATTACTGTTAATAAGGATAAAGGCAGGAATCGCCAGAGCGAACAACGCGACGCTACCCAGAATAATGAACGGACGGCGACCGAAGCGGTCACTCATCAGACCCATAATCGGCTGCACAAACAGCATACCAACCATGATGGCGATGATAATCAGCACGCCGTGATCTTCTGAATAGTGCAGGTTATGCGACAGGTAGCTCGGCATATACGTGAGCAACATGTAGTAGGTCACGTTGGTCGAAATCACCAGACCGATACAGGTCAGCAGACTACGCCAGTGTTTGGTCGCAATTTCGCGGAACGAAACTTTCGGTCCATCCTGCAGGCCTTCGCGATCGCCCTGCTCCAGTTTCTCAACGTGCTGCTGGAACGCCGGGGTCTCTTCTAATGCATGACGCAAATAAAGGCCGATAATACCCAGCGGCAGCGCCAGGAAGAACGGAATACGCCAGCCCCACTCGAGGAAGTTCTCTTCCCCGACGACGGTGGAAATCAATACCACCACGCCCGCACCCAGCACAAACCCGGCAATCGATCCAAAGTCCAGCCAGCTTCCCATAAAGCCGCGTTTACGGTCCGGGGAGTATTCGGCAACGAAGATCGATGCGCCCGTATACTCACCGCCGACGGAGAAGCCCTGCGCCATTTTACACAGCAGCAGCAATATTGGTGCCCAGATGCCAATGGTGGCGTAAGACGGGATCAGGCCGATACAGAAGGTACTTATCGACATAATCACGATTGTGATGGCGAGAATTTTCTGGCGACCATATTTATCGCCCAGCATCCCGAAGAACAACCCACCGAGCGGGCGAATCAGGAAGGGTACAGAGAAGGTACCTAGCGCTGCAATCATCTGCAGGCTGGGATCGGCGCCGGGGAAGAAGACCTTACCGAGTGCATAGGCAACGAAGCCGTAAACACCGAAGTCAAACCATTCCATCGCGTTACCCAGCGATGCGGCAGTGATGGCCTTGCGCAGCTTGCTGTCATCAATAATGGTGACATCGCCGAGCGTAATGGGTTTTACTTTTTTCCTTTTAAGCATTGCTATCCTCGTAGACTCAGCCCTGTCCATACCACAGAAACTCATGCGGTCTGTAAAGTGAGATTCGCCTCATGCGAATCTTCTTCTTCAAGCGTAGCAGGTTTACTTACATTGACATTTACTGTCGATACAACCGAACCTGTTGACGCCTGTCTGGGCAGTTAGTGACCTCTTTACCCTACCAGCGTTTAAATTAGTGATCAACTTCACAAAAACTTACGTATGGCGTCAGAAGTTGTCAGAAAACGTAAACCCCCCTCTCTCTTTCGTTACGTTTTAATCGCATTCAGACGATTCTTCCGCTGGTTATTATTCCTCTCGCAATTAAATAAAACACTGACATTCATTTACAACCATTTCACAGCTTTTTTAATTACAAGCGGTCAATGTCTTCGTTTACGCAAATATGTGATCAAGATAACTAAAACACTGTTTTATTTTCATTGAATCGCAATTCCAATGATCGCATGATAAGCCCGAACACGCCGCGATGGCTGCAACTCACCAACCGTTTAACACGTGTTAACGGGCTGCGGTTTGTGCATTACCAGACGGAACTTCAGACAGTTAAATTTTCGTAATCATTTGAATGTAATCATTAATATTACCTGACTTGTCCGCCAGAAACGCGAGATGAGATGTGAGGATTTATCATGAAGATTAAAGCCACAATTGAACGCATCCCTGGCGGGATGATGCTGGTTCCCCTGGTCCTTGGCGCAATATTAAATACCCTTGCGCCAAATACCGGCGCTTATTTTGGCGGGTTCACAAAAGGGATGATCACCGGCACCGTTCCCATTCTGGCGGTCTGGTTCTTTTGTATTGGCGCCTCTATTAATTTACGGGCTACAGGTACCGTTCTGCGTAAATCAGGTACGCTGGTCATTACCAAAATTGCGGTCGCCTGGGTCGTCGCAATGGTCTGCGCCATGTTTATTCCTGAGAACGGAATTCAGACCGGATTCTTCGCCGGATTGTCCATTCTGGCGATTGTTTCGGCAATGGATATGACCAACGGCGGTCTCTACGCCAGCCTGATGAACCAGTACGGCACCAAAGAAGAGTCTGGCGCCTTCGTTTTAATGTCGCTGGAATCCGGTCCGCTGATGACCATGCTGATCCTAGGCTCCGCCGGTCTGGCCTCGTTTGAACCGCACCACTTCGTCGGCGCGATTCTGCCGTTCCTGATCGGTTTCGCACTGGGTAACCTGGACACCGATCTGCGCGATTTCTTCAGCAAAGCCACGCCGGTGCTGATTCCGTTTTTCGGCTTCGCACTGGGTAACACCATCAACCTGGGCGTGATTATGGATACCGGTCTGCTGGGCATCGCCCTGGGCGTCGCGGTTATCATCATCACCGGTATTCCGCTGATTATCGCAGACCGCGTGATTGGAGGAGGGAATGGGACCGCAGGTGTCGCTGCGTCATCTGCTGCAGGTGCAGCCGTGGCGAACCCGGTGATTATCGCGCAGATTAACCCGGCCTTCGAACCTGTGGCCGCCTCCGCAACCGCGCTGGTTGCAGCGGCAGTGATTGTGACCGCGATTCTGGTACCGATTATTACGGCGCTGTACGCCAAACGCTACGGCAATATCCCGCAGGCCGAGTCAGAGCCGCAGCCGGTTGAATCCTTACATCACTAAGATTTCTACGCCCTCTCTTCGGAGAGGGTTTTAGTTATCCCTCGCCAAACACTTCACTCACCATCGCATCCGCCAGCCTTTTCGCTGAGCAGAGTCTCGGCATTCCCAGTGCCACCGTCTGCCAGCTCTGCGTCACAGACCAGCTCACCGGATGACGGTCAGGATGACACCAGTCCCCCAGCCAGCCCAGCATATCCTTATGGTCCATTAAGCCCGTTGAAATCGGTGTGGCAAGCCACTGGTGATAGAAATGGCGAGTGGCGGGAGAAGCGTTGATCCCCTGCGCCAGATAATTTGCCGCCAGGCTGCGTAAATTGTCTTTCAGCATCGCGCCAACGTCTTCGTTTGCCAGGCGACAGGCATCGCCAAACGCCCCCCAACGCAGCTCTTCCAGCGCGAGGTAACAGCGCCCGGCCAGCGACCAGCCATCGTATTGCCCGGCCCGCCAGTGGGTAAAAATTTGCTCGCTATGTTCGCCCGCCTGCACCGTCAGGCCACGCTGGGAAAGTGCTTTCTCTTTATAGGCTGCACGCTGGGAAAAATGGGCAGAGAGATCGTCGTACTGCTGCATCAGGCCCGGAGACTGTTGCCCCTGGCGGCTGGTCTGCTGGCGCAGCGTGGTGAGTTTTTCCGTCATGCGCGTCAGCGCCAGATGGCCGGGATCGAACATCCCCGCCAGTTTTTCCGCAAGCCCCAGCCGCAGGGCAGCATTTTCGCTGAACATTCCCGTCATCGCCCAGGGCCGAAGCTTCGTCTGGGTCATGATCTCCTGAGTTAAACGCTCACGAAATTGCTGCTGCTGAGGGGCGAGAGGGGGAAGACGCACCGCGTCCACCCCTTGTACCAGATCGACCATAAACTTCGGATGAATACACTCCAGCGTCCGCCCGGGACCGTCCAGTAGTTGTGTTGTCATAGTTGCTCAGCCGCGAATAAGGTTTGAATATCATCGCGTAACAGTCGGGTATCTTCCTGAATCCACGTCGCAGTGGTAATACTTTGCTGCAACAGCTGGCTGAGCGCTCGGGTGGAGTGCTCGTTTTGCTGGCGCACTGCGAGGCTATCACGCAAGCTTTCCTGTAACCCGGTCAGACATAACGAGAATTCTGCGAAAAACGTCGCCATTCCTGCCGTAACAGAGACATCGACCTGCGCCACCAAAGCTTTACAGATTTGTTGACAAAATTGATCAATATGCTGTTTAAATCGCTCATGAAGCTGCGCGATGTCAATAACATATCGGGTGCGTGTCATCACGTAATCTTCAAAGCCCCAGCCCGGATTGTTCAGCCAGCGCGACACCGTTTCACGCACGCTGCCGGACGCCGACACATCACCCGCCGGACGATTTTCCGACGCAATGGCGTCAGTAAACAGCCCACGCGTGTTGAAATTAAGCTGACTCGCCTGGAATGCCGGGAAGCTGATCCGCGCCCGGAAACCGGCATGGCTCAGCTCTTCTTTAATGCGTTTCTCAATGGGGCGCATCGCTTCGTTAAGGGAACGCGCCAGCGTGGACTCAAGCTGGTCAAAGCGCAGCGCCAGCTCGCGGCTGATTTTTCCCTGCGCATCGAGCATGATCAGCTCGCAGGAAGAGCGGATTTTGCTCAACACAATCTGCGCCTGCCCTTCATCATCCAGCACCAGCTGCCCCATCTCTTCCGGGGAGCTATTTCTCAGGCTCATGGGCTGGATGCCCGCTAAATCGAGAATATTATCTCTGTTAAAGATGTGGCCGATGGCCTGCTGAATCTGGCTTTTCTGCTGCGAAATAAACGCATTCGCCGCATCCAGCGCCTGCTCCACTTCATGCCCCACTTCGTCGCTGACGACCTCCTGACGCATCTGCAACAGCGCCATATCCTCTTCCAGACGCGTGATATTTACCTGCAGCTCCTCGAAGGCCACCGTCAGCCCCTGGTAGCGAAAATCCAGGTACTCGCGGGCATTTTGCGCGTAATTCAGCAGCTTATGGGAAGCCGATCGCAGGGCATAGAGCGACGCGTTGGCGTAAGCGGCGTAGATCAGTTTACGGATCGGCTGTTCGAATAACGAATCTTCCCACAGCAGATCGGCGGCATGGCGAATATGCTCAACATCATCCAGATCCGCCGTCCGCCAGCGACGCCCGAGCGCCGCTTCGGCAAAATCCTGCACCCAGCGCTGCTCCTGAGGGTTTGGCAAGCGGCCATGGCTGGCAATTTCATAGCGCGTGCGGTTGGCGAGATAGGCCCACATCGACGACACAGGATAAATCTGCCCCGGCGAAATATTGCCTTTCATCAGCGTGCCGGAGATCATCGCCCGCACCTGCTCTTCGTCATCGCTGTTGCGATCTTTCTGATCAAACTTATTCACCAGCGCATACAGCGGCACCGATTTTCCGACCGCGGAAATAGCCTGTCGCACCTCTTCATCGGAGATCGATTTCAGCTGGGTGTAGTCCATCACCGCCAGCACCGCCGACGAGCGCGCCAGCTGTTCACTGAGCATTTTTTGAAGATGCGGCTGTCCGGCTTCGTTCGGCCCTGGGGTGTCGAGCAGCGTCAGCTGGCCCAGATGGGAATCCAGCCCGGCCAGATGGACAAATTCCACCTCAATAACCGGAATATGTTCAATCGCCGCATATTCCGAGAACGGAAAATCGACGCCAAGCGCTTTCGACAGACGCACCAGATCGTTGAGGTTTTTCAGACACTGGAAAATCGGCTGCGCGCCCAGATAATGTTTTTCAAACGCTTCGCCCTGCTCAATACGCCCGAGCAGCGCGTTCATGTCTTTATCGATCTCAAGGCGCTGAGTCAGTTTTCCGCGATCGTGATTGCAGAGTTTCTCCTGCAACTGCTTGATCAGCGTATCAATTGGCGACACATGGGCGAAATGCAGCACCGGCTCGGTCTGGCCCGGCGTATGGCGGATCAGGGTCGGCAGCGCGGTCATCGGGCGGTTGCGGTTTGGCAACACCTCGGTCCCGACGATGGCATTTATAGTGGTCGATTTCCCGGCTTTCATGGTCCCGACAATCGCCAGCACCATCTCCAGACGGGTAATTTTGCGTAATTCGTTATTAAGCATAGAAAGCTGCGTTTCAACGCCACGGGTGCTGAAATGCAGAGGCAGAACATTATTCGTCTCCCCGGTCATCGCAGCGGTGGTGCTATCCAGCACCGCAATCGGCATTGATTTCAGGGCGTCAAGATTCTGCAAAGCAAGTTGCAGAAGCCTTTCCGCTTCCTGGCTTAATTCAAAAATTGTTTGTGTATGCATGATAAAAGCCTTTCCTTAACGCAAATTTATTACTTTTATTTAGCCGGATAGTTTTAATAATGAAATTTCGGCTTTTTAGATTACGCGTGGAAAATATGTTCAATGAATATAAGCGCCTGATGACAAACCGGAATATATTCGGCCTGAAGCGTAGAGCGCTCGTACGCTCCTCTCGACAAAGAAAGCCGAAAGATAATGAGCGTAGACCATTTCTTATGAAGCTATAGGATATATCAAAGTAATTTACCCACCCAAAATGAGAGGTAATTCCCGCACGCCTAAGGAGGAATGGCAATCGCGGGTGCCGTTGATAAATAACAACTGCTCACCTCACCTTATCCGAAATGACAGTACCTGGCAATTTACGCAATAAAATATTCGATATATTTCATCGCGCCGTTTAAATCTTAAGTACGCTGTTAGCATCGCTTAAGTGACTGACAGAAAGTGTCACTCCAGACACGACGATTTCACTCTTCGCAAAAAAAATAATATCACCGACAACGGTGTGGACTTACGCTATACTTGACGCCTTTTTCGGCAAACTGCCATCTTTTGGCTGGCGCTTTCCAGCCCCGTTAGCACTTTTGAGGAACTCAATATGTCACTTCCACACTGCCCAAAATGTAATTCCGAATACACCTACGAAGATAACGGGATGTTCATTTGTCCTGAATGCGCCCATGAATGGAATGATGCAGAGCCAGCGCAAGACAGCGATACGCTGATTGTGAAAGATGCCAACGGAAATCTGCTGGCCGACGGCGATAGCGTCACCGTGGTAAAAGACCTGAAAGTTAAAGGCGCCTCTTCGATGCTGAAAATCGGCACCAAAGTGAAGAATATTCGTCTGGTTGAAGGCGATCATAATATTGACTGCAAAATTGACGGCTTTGGCCCGATGAAGCTCAAATCTGAGTTCGTGAAAAAGAACTGATATATAAGCTTTTATTGTTTTGTAGGCCGGATAAGCGCAACGCATCCGGCCAGGTGCCCGGCGGCGCTGCGCTGACCGGGCCGACAGAATATTGTACAAAATTCGTACTACACTTAACGAGCTTCTCTTACCTGAGGTAATGATTATGTCGTTAAGTCCCTACATCTCATTCGCCGGAAACTGTGCAGAAGCCATCGCCTTCTACCAGCAAGCAGTCGGCGCAGAACTCACCTATAAAATCACCTACGGCGAAATGCCCAAAGACGAAAACAGCGAAGAAGGCTGCCCGTCTGGCATGACATTCCCGGACACCGCGATTGCCCACTCCAACGTTCGTATCGCTGGCAGCGAAATCATGATGAGCGACGGCGTGCCCGGCGGTAACGCCCAGTACGCGGGTTTCACGCTGGTGCTCGACACCCAGGACGTCGCCGAAGGCAAAGGCTGGTTCGACAAGCTCGCCGCGGGCGGTAACGTTGAAATGGCCTGGCAGGAGACCTTCTGGGCACACGGTTTCGGCAAAGTGACCGATAAATATGGCGTGCCATGGATGATCAACGTCGTTAAACAGCAGTGATCGTCTGGCGGAGGCGCCCCCTCCGCCTGTCATCCCATTCACTTCAACTCTTCAAAATCCCGCAACCAATACTTAACCTAAATGTCACATTAATCCGCCAGCATGAGGCCACATTTATCGTGAGGCCTGAACATGCAAACTGTCATCCGCGTCGAGAAACTGAGCAAGACCTTTCATCACAACAAGGCTCTGCATGCCGTTGATCTGACTGTCCAGCAGGGCGACATGGTAGCGCTGCTCGGGCCTTCCGGCTCCGGAAAATCCACCCTCCTGCGCCATCTCAGCGGTCTCATCACCGGCGATAAAACGCCGGAAAGTCACGTCGAGCTGCTGGGGAAGACCGTGCAGCGCGCGGGCCGTCTGGCGAGCGATATTCGTAAAAGCCGTACGCAAACGGGCTGCATCTTCCAGCAATTTAACCTGGTGAATCGCCTGACGGTGCTGGAGAACGTCCTGATCGGCGCCCTCGGCAGTACCCCCTTCTGGCGCACCTGCCTGCGCTGGTTCTCCCCGGCACAAAAACAGCAGGCACTCCAGGCCCTGACCCGCGTCGGGATGGCCCACTTCGCCCACCAGCGCGTCTCCACCCTTTCCGGCGGCCAGCAGCAGCGCGTGGCCATCGCCAGAGCGCTAATGCAAAAAGCCAAAGTGATCCTCGCCGATGAACCCATCGCCTCGCTGGACCCGGAATCGGCCCGCATCGTGATGGAAACCCTGCGCGACATTAACCAGAACGACGGCATCACCGTCGTGGTCACGCTGCATCAGGTGGATTACGCCCTGCGTTACTGCGAGCGCATCGTCGCCCTGCGTCAGGGCCATGTGTTCTACGACGGCGCAAGCCAACACTTTGATAACGAACGTTTTGACCACCTGTACCGCAGCATTAACCGCGTCGAAGAGAACGCGCAGGCTGCGTAATTTCACGAAGCGTTCAGGCTGGCAAATGAACTGGCCTGGAACAATGCCAAAAGAGGATGATAGATGAGCTATAAAGCCGTTGCCGCGCTGGCCTTCACCAGCATGTTCAGCATCAGCACCCTGTTAAGCCCGGCCTATGCGCAGGAGCAGGAACAGGAAAAAGCCCTGAACTTCGGCATTATTTCGACAGAATCACAGCAAAACCTGAAACCCCAGTGGGAACCCTTCCTGAAAGATATGGAAACCAAACTGGGCATCAAAGTGAACGCCTTCTTCGCCCCGGATTACGCGGGCATCATCCAGGGGATGCGTTTTAACAAAGTCGACATCGCCTGGTACGGCAATCTCTCCGCCATGGAAGCAGTGGACCGCGCCAACGGTCAGGTCTTCGCCCAGACCGTCGCCGCAGACGGCTCCCCGGGCTACTGGAGCGTGCTGATCGTCAACAAAGACAGTCCGATCAACAACCTCAACGATATGCTCGCCAAACGCAAAGATCTCACGTTCGGTAACGGCGATCCAAACTCCACCTCCGGCTTCCTGGTCCCGGGCTATTACGTCTTCGCCAAAAACAACGTCTCCACCAGCGAGTTCAAACGCACGGTTAACGCCGGACACGAAACCAACGCGCTGGCCGTTGCCAACAAGCAGGTCGACGTCGCCACCAACAACACCGAAAACCTCGACAAACTGAAAACCTCCGCGCCTGAAAAACTGAAACAGCTGAAGGTGATCTGGAAATCGCCTCTCATTCCGGGCGACCCGATTGTCTGGCGCAAAAACCTCTCTGAGAGCACCAAAGACAAGATCTACGACTTCTTTATGAATTACGGCAAAACGGCGGAAGAGAAAACGGTTCTCGAACGTCTGGGCTGGGCGCCGTTCCGCGCCTCAAGCGATCTGCAGCTGGTGCCTATCCGTCAGTTGGCCCTGTTTAAAGAGATGCAGGGCGTCAAGGACAACAAAGGGCTGAACGCCGAAGAGAAGACCAGCAAAGTCTCTGTGATTCAGGCGCAGCTGGAAGATCTGGACCGCCTCACCGCCGCGCTGAGCGCGATGACGTCAGTGAATAAAGCGGTGCAGTAACCGTCCCTCTCCCTCTTCCACACGAAGAGGGAGAGAACATTAGGAGAACTCATGCAAACCATCACCGTCCCACCTCCGAAACGCAGCTGGTTCTCGTTGATAAGCTGGGCCATTCTGCTGGCGGTGCTCGTCATCTCCTGGAAAGGTGCGGAAATGGACCCGCTGATGCTGGTCAAAGACTCCGGCAACATGGCGACCTTCGCGGCAGACTTCTTCCCGCCAGACTTCAGCCAGTGGCAGGACTACCTCGGCGAAATGGCCGTCACCATGCAAATCGCCGTCTGGGGCACCGCGCTGGCGGTCATTCTCTCCATTCCGTTTGGCCTGATGAGCGCCGAAAACATCGTCCCCTGGTGGATTTACCAGCCGATGCGCCGCCTGATGGACGCCTGTCGCGCCATCAACGAAATGGTCTTCGCGATGCTCTTTGTGGTCGCCGTCGGTCTCGGCCCGTTTGCTGGCGTCATGGCGCTGTTCATCCACACCACCGGCGTGCTCTCCAAACTGCTGTCTGAGGCGGTCGAAGCCATCGAACCCGGCCCGGTGGAAGGCATCCGCGCCACGGGGGCCAACAAAATCGAAGAAATTCTCTACGGCGTCCTGCCGCAGGTCATGCCGCTGCTGATCTCCTACTCCCTCTACCGTTTCGAATCCAACGTTCGCTCAGCGACGGTGGTCGGCATGGTCGGCGCGGGCGGGATTGGCGTCACCCTGTGGGAAGCGATTCGCGGCTTCCAGTTTCAGCAAACCTGCGCCCTGATGGTCCTCATCATCATCACCGTCAGCCTGCTGGATTTCCTCTCTCAACGTTTGCGTAAGCACTTCATCTGAGAAGCGAGGCTTTGATTTCTATGCACTTATCCAGACATCCGACCAGTTACCCCACACGCTGGCAAGAGATCGCCGCCAGGCTCGAAATTGAGCTGCGCACCCACTACCGCTGCGGCGACTATTTGCCCGCCGAGCAGCAACTCGCCGACCGCTACGAAGTCAACCGCCACACCCTGCGCCGCGCCATTGACCAGCTGGTGGAACGCGGCTGGGTCCAGCGCCGCCAGGGGATTGGCGTACTGGTGCTGATGCGCCCCTTCGACTATCCGCTGAACTCCCAGGCGCGTTTCAGCCAGAACCTGCTCGATCAGGGCAGCCACCCGACCAGCGAAAAACTGCTCTCGGTGCTGCGCCCGGCCTCCAGCCACATCGCTGATGCGCTGGGGATTCAGGAGGGCGACAGCGTCGTGCATCTGCGCACCTTAAGACGCGTCAACGGCGTGGCGGTCTGCCAGATCGACCACTACTTCGCCGACCTCACCCTCTGGCCGACGCTGCAACATTTTTCCAGCGGCTCGCTGCATGACTTTCTCTTCGACGCCACCGGCATCGCCCTCAGGCGAACCCAGACGCGGATCAGCGCCCGTCGCGCGCAGGCCAAAGAGAGCAAGGTGCTGGAGATCCCGAATATGGCACCGCTGCTCTGCGTGCGCACCCTCAACCACCGTGACGGCGAGGTCAACGCGACGGAATACTCCGTCAGCCTGACCCGCGCCGACATGATTGAATTCACCATGGAGCACTGAATGCACTTCGATACTCCCACTCGCCAGCGCTGGATGAGCGCCCTGGCCCACAGCCAGCCCGCCGCCCTGCGCGAGCGTCTGCGCCAGCTGAACCTCGCTCCAGAATACGACACCCTGCGCGCCCCCGAGATCGGCCTGGTGCAGATACAGGCGCGGATGGGCGGCACCGGCGACCGTTTTTTTGCCGGAGACGCCACCCTGACCCGTGCGGTGATTCGCCTTAAGAGCGGCACCACGGGCTACGGCTACCTGCTGGGGCGCGATAAACAGCACGCCGAGCAGTGCGCCGTCGTCGACGCGCTGCTGCAAGAACCGACCCATTTTCAGTCGTTAATGGAAACCTTAATTGCCCCGCTGGAAGCCGACCGTGCCGCGCGCATCGCCGCCCGTCAGGCCGAAATCAACACCAGCCGGGTCGACTTCTTTACGCTCGTTCGCGGAGATAACGCATGACGCTTCAACCCGCTTTTACCCACGCCGTGCAGGATGCCCAGCACAGTTTTCGTCGCCTCCTGAAAGCCATGAGCGAGCCGGGCGTAATTGTCTCGCTGCATCAGCTCACCCACGGCTGGCAGCCGCTGAATCTCGCCACCACCAGCGTACTGCTGACATTGGCGGATAACGACACGCCGGTCTGGCTGTCGGCCAGCATGGCCAACGACATTGCCAGCCAGAACCTGCGCTTTCACACCAGCGCCCCACGGGTGGATCAGCCGCAGCAGGCGGTGTTTGCCGTGGCCGACGAGCTGATTAGCCACGAGCAGTTGAACGCGCTATCGTCCGGCAGCGCCGTCGCCCCGGAGACCAGCGCCACGCTGATTCTGCAGGTCGCAAGCCTCAGCGGTGGGCGCATGTTGCGCCTGACCGGGGCCGGGATCGCCGACGAGCGCATGGTCGCGCCACAGCTGCCCGAATGCATCATTCACGAACTCACTGAACGTCCGCATCCGTTCCCACTGGGGATCGACCTGATCCTCACCTGCGGCGAACGCCTGCTGGCAATCCCACGGACCACACATGTCGAGGTGTGCTGATGTACGTTGCCGTTAAAGGGGGCGAGAAGGCGATAGCCGCCGCCCATGCGCTGCAAGAGCACAGAAGACGCGGCGATGAAGCGCTTAGCGAGCTGAGCGTCGCGCAAATCGAACAGCAGCTAAACCTGGCAGTTGACCGGGTGATGACCGAAGGCGGAATTGCCGACCGCGAGCTGGCGGCCCTGGCGCTGAAACAGGCCAGCGGCGATAACGTCGAAGCTATCTTCCTGCTGCGCGCCTACCGCACCACGCTGGCCAAACTGGCGGTCAGCGAGCCGCTGGACAGCGCGAAGATGCGACTGGAGCGCCGCATTTCCGCCGTCTACAAAGACATTTCCGGCGGCCAGCTGCTCGGCCCCACCTACGACTACACCCACCGCCTGCTCGATTTCACCCTGCTGGCGAACGGTGAGGCCCCGAGGCTGAACACCTCAGACGCAGAGCAGGAATCCGCTCCCCACGTTTTTAGCCTGCTGGCGAACCAGGGGCTGGCGAAAGCCGAAGAGGACACGGGCCGCGTGCCGGACGACGTCACCCGTACACCGCCGGTCTATCCGTGCTCGCGCGCCTCGCGCCTGCAACAGCTGATGCGCGGGGACGAAGGCTATTTGCTGGCGCTGGCCTACTCCACCCAACGCGGTTACGGGCGCAACCACCCGTTTGCTGCCGAAATCCGCAGCGGGTTCGTTGAAATCGATATCGTGCCAGAAGAGCTGGGATTTGCGGTCAACGTCGGCGAACTGCTGATGACGGAGTGTGAAATGGTGAACGGCTTCGTCGCCCCCGAAAACGACGCGCCGCACTTTACGCGCGGCTACGGCTTAGTGTTCGGCATGAGCGAGCGCAAGGCGATGGCGATGGCGCTGGTCGATCGCGCGCTCCAGGCCCCGGACTATGACGAGACGATTTCCGGCCCGGCGCAGGACGAAGAGTTCGTGCTGGCCCACGCGGATAACGTTGAAGCGGCGGGCTTTGTATCGCACCTCAAACTGCCGCATTACGTCGATTTCCAGGCGGAACTGGAACTGCTGAAACGTCTGCAACGGGAGCGCAATCATGGCTAACCTCAGCGGCTATAACTTTGCCTATCTGGACGAACAAACCAAGCGCATGATCCGCCGCGCGATTTTAAAAGCCGTGGCCATCCCTGGCTATCAGGTCCCGTTTGGCGGCCGCGAAATGCCGATGCCCTACGGCTGGGGCACCGGCGGCATTCAGCTGACCGCCAGCGTGATTGGCGAAGCGGACGTGCTGAAAGTCATCGACCAGGGGGCGGATGACACCACCAATGCCGTGTCGATTCGCAACTTCTTCAAGCGCGTCACCGGCGTGAACACCACCGAGCGCACGGAAGATGCCACCCTGATTCAGACCCGCCACCGCATCCCGGAAACGCCGCTGACGGAAGATCAGATTCTGATTTTCCAGGTGCCCATCCCTGAGCCGCTGCGCTTTATCGAGCCGCGCGAAACGGAAACCCGCACCATGCACGCCCTCGAAGAGTACGGCGTGATGCAGGTGAAACTGTACGAAGATATCGCCCGCTTTGGCCATATCGCCACCACCTACGCCTACCCGGTGAAGGTGAACGGGCGCTACGTGATGGACCCGTCGCCAATCCCGAAATTCGATAACCCGAAAATGGACATGATGCCCGCACTGCAACTGTTCGGCGCCGGACGCGAAAAACGCATTTATGCCGTGCCGCCCTACACCAGCGTCGAAAGTCTCGATTTCGACGATCACCCGTTCCGGGTGCAGGAGTGGGACGAGCCGTGTGCCATCTGCGGTTCAAAACACAGCTATCTCGACGAAGTGGTGCTCGACGATACGGGCAAACGCATGTTTGTCTGCTCCGACACCGATTTCTGCCGCCAACAGAGTGAGGCGAACGGCCAATGAAACCGCTGCTTTCGGTGAACAACCTGACCCATTTGTATGCGCCCGGCAAAGGCTTTAGCGACGTGTCGTTTGAGCTGTGGCCTGGTGAAGTGCTGGGGATTGTCGGCGAGTCCGGCTCCGGCAAAACCACCCTGCTCAAGTCCATCTCCGCACGCCTGACGCCGCAAACCGGCGAGATCCGTTATCAGAATCAGTCCCTGTACGACATGAGCGAAGCCGAGCGCCGTCGCCTGCTGCGCACCGAGTGGGGCGTGGTGCATCAGCATCCCATGGACGGCCTGCGCCGCCAGGTCTCGGCGGGCGGAAACATTGGCGAACGGCTGATGGCAACGGGCGCGCGCCACTACGGCAATATCCGTGCGACCGCCCAGCAGTGGCTGACCGATGTCGAAATCCCGGCGTCGCGTATCGACGACCTGCCAACCACCTTTTCCGGCGGAATGCAGCAGCGCCTGCAAATCGCCCGCAACCTCGTCACCCATCCGAAGCTGGTGTTCATGGATGAGCCGACGGGCGGGCTGGATGTCTCCGTTCAGGCGCGTTTGCTCGACCTGCTGCGCGGCCTGGTGGTAGAGCTGGATCTGGCGGTGGTGATTGTTACCCACGATCTGGGCGTGGCCCGCCTGCTGGCAGACCGCCTGATGGTGATGAAGGAGGGCCAGGTGGTGGAAAGTGGATTAACCGACCGCGTGCTCGACGATCCGCATCATCCGTACACCCAGCTGCTGGTTTCATCGGTATTGCAGAACTAAGAGGCCAACATGATCCGCGTAGAAAATGTGAGTAAGACGTTTGTGCTCCACCAGCAAAACGGCGTGCGACTGCCGGTGCTGCAAAATGCCTCTCTTGAGGTCAAAAAGGGGGAATGCGTGGTGCTGCATGGCCATTCGGGCAGCGGGAAATCGACGCTGCTGCGCTCCCTTTACGCCAACTATCTGCCCGACCAGGGCCACATTCATATCTGTCATGGTGACGAGTGGGTGGATCTGGTGCAGGCCCCGGCGCGCAAAGTGCTGGAAGTCCGCCGGGCGACAATCGGCTGGGTGAGCCAGTTTCTGCGGGTGATCCCGAGGATCTCCGCGCTGGACGTGGTCATGCAGCCCCTGCTGGATTTGGGCGTCTCCCGCGAGGAATGCGCGGCGAAAGCCGCTCGGTTGCTGACGCGCCTCAACGTCCCGGAACACCTGTGGCACCTGGCACCGTCGACGTTCTCTGGCGGCGAGCAGCAGCGCGTGAATATCGCCCGCGGCTTTATCGTCGATTACCCGATTTTACTGCTCGATGAACCGACCGCCTCGCTGGATGCCAAAAACAGCGACGCCGTCGTCGAGCTGATCGAACAGGCCAAAGCGCGCGGGGCGGCGATCGTGGGGATCTTCCATGACGCCGCAGTCCGCGATCGCGTGGCGGATCGTCTTCATCCGATGGGAGCCGCAGCATGATCATCAATAACGTCAAACTGGTACTGGAAAACGACGTGATCGCGGGATCGATCGACATTCAGGACGGCGTGATTCGCACCTACGCCGAAACCCAGAGCCGCTTGCCGGAGGCGATGGATGGCGACGGCGGCTGGCTGCTGCCGGGGCTTATCGAACTGCATACGGATAATCTGGATAAATTCTTCACCCCGCGCCCAAAGGTGGACTGGCCGGCCCACTCGGCGATGAGCAGCCACGACGCGCTGATGGTCGCCAGCGGTATCACCACGGTACTCGATGCCGTGGCGATTGGGGATGTGCGCGACGGCGGCGACCGTCTGGAGAATCTTGAAAAGATGATCAACGCGGTGGAAGAGACGCAAAAGCGCGGCCTGAACCGCGCCGAGCATCGCCTGCATCTGCGCTGCGAACTGCCGCACCACACCACACTGCCGCTGTTTGAAAAGCTGGTTGGCCGCGAGCCTGTCTCTCTGGTGTCGCTGATGGACCACTCACCGGGCCAGCGTCAGTTCGCCAATATCGAGAAGTACCGTGAATATTATCAGGGCAAATACGCCCTGAATGACGCGGAAATGGCGCGCTACGAAGAGGAGCAGCTGGCGCTGGCGGCCCAATGGTCCCAGCCGAACCGCCTGTCGATTGCGGCGATGTGCCGGGAGCGTAACATTGCGCTGGCAAGTCACGACGACGCCACGCACGACCATGTGCGGGAATCCCATCAGCTTGGCAGCGTGATCGCCGAATTTCCTACCACGTTTGAAGCGGCAGAAGCCTCCCGCCAGCACGGAATGAACGTCCTGATGGGCGCGCCCAACATCGTGCGCGGCGGCTCCCACTCCGGCAACGTGGCGGCCAGCCAGCTGGCGGCGCTCGGCCTGCTGGATATTCTCTCCTCAGATTACTATCCGGCGAGCCTGCTGGATGCGGCCTTCCGCGTCGCCGATGACACGGGCAACCCTTTCACCCTGCCGCAGGCCATTCGTCTGGTGACCAAAAACCCGGCTGACGCGCTGAACCTGAGCGATCGCGGGGTGATTGGCGAAGGCAAACGGGCGGATCTGGTGCTGGCGCATCGCAAGGGCGAGCACATCCATATCGACCACGTCTGGCGTCAGGGAAAACGGGTGTTCTGATGGGAAAACTGATCTGGCTCATGGGGCCGTCCGGCTCCGGAAAAGACAGCCTGCTGTCGGCGCTGCGCCAGCAGGAGCACACGCAATTACTGGTGGCGCATCGCTACATCACGCGCGCGGCGAATGCGGGCAGCGAGAATCATATCGCCCTGAGCGAGCAGGAGTTTTTTACCCGTGCCGGGCAGAACTTACTGGCACTGAGCTGGCACGCGAACGGCTTGTACTACGGTGTGGGCATTGAGATCGACCTGTGGCTGCACGCCGGTTTCGACGTGCTGGTGAACGGCTCGCGCGCTCATCTGCAACAGGCCCGCGCGCGCTACGCCCAGGCGCTGATGCCGGTCTGTTTGCAGGTTTCGCCGGAAGTGCTGCGCCAGCGTTTGCAGCAGCGCGGGCGCGAAAGCGCGCGGGAGATCGACCTGCGCCTGGCGCGTGCAGCGCGCTACACGCCGTCGGACTGCCATCTGCTCAATAACGACGGAAGTTTGCTACAGTCAGTCGAGAATCTGTTATCGCTTATCCGTCAGAAGGAGAAACAACATGCCTGACTGCCAGCTGCGCCCCGCCACTGCGGACGATGCGCAGGCCGTTTACGGTCTGATCTGTGAGTTAAAACAGGCGGAATTCGACCAGAAAGCCTTTCACGCCGGGTATCTCGCGAATCTTCAGGATCGCAACATACACTACCATCTTGCGGAGCTGGACGGGAACGTCGTCGGGATGATTGGCCTGCATTTGCAGTTTCATCTGCATCACGCCAACTGGATCGGTGAGATTCAGGAGCTGGTGGTGCTGCCGCAGGCCCGTGGCCTGAAAGTCGGCAGTCAGCTGCTGGCCTGGGCCGAAGCGCAGGCGCGACATGCAGGTGCTGAGATGACCGAGCTGTCGACCAGCGTAAAGCGCGTGGATGCGCACCGGTTTTATCTTCGCGAAGGGTATGCCCAGAGCCATTTTCGTTTTACCAAAGCGCTGTAAAACCTAAGCACAGCGCCGCCTGGCAATGTCGTTAAAGGGGGAAACCATGGCCCTAACTCTCCAACTGACCGGCACCGGCGGTGCGCAGCTGGTACCTGTCTTCGGCTGCGACTGCGCGGCCTGCCGCCGGGCGCGTTTGCAGGAGGCGCATCGCCGTCGCCCGTGCAGCGCGGTCGTGACCTTCAACGACGCGGTGACGCTGCTGGACGCGGGCATTCCGCACCTGATGGACGAGTGGCCCGCGGGCAGTTTCCAGCAGTTTTTACTGACCCACTATCATATGGATCATGTCCAGGGCCTGTTCCCGCTGCGCTGGGGCGTGGGGGCAACGATTCCGGTGTACGGCCCGCCGGACGAGACGGGCTGCGACGATCTGTTCAAACATCCCGGTCTTCTCGATTTCAGCCATACCGTCCAGCCCTTTGTGGTGTTTGAGCTGCAGGGGCTGCGCGTGACACCGCTGCCGCTCAATCACTCGAAGCTGACCTTCGGCTATCTGCTGGAGAGCGCCCACAGCCGCGTGGCGTGGCTGTCGGACACTGCCGGGTTGCCGGACAAAACGCTGAAATTTTTACTCAATAATCATCCGCAGGTGATGGTGATCGATTGCAGCCACGAACCGCGCGAGCAGACGCCGCGCAACCATTGTGATTTAAACACCGTCATCGCGCTCAACAAAGTCATTGGCTGTCCGCAGGTCATTTTGACGCACATCAGCCATCAGTTCGACGTATGGATGATGGATAACCCGCTGCCAGAAGGGTTTGAGGCGGGGTATGACGGGATGAGAATCGTGCTGGACTGAGCGGTAAGCCGGGCGTCAGGCTGCACGCATCTCACGGATTTCCTCACCGGTCGTAATCATCTTCCAGCCTGCGCTCATCGTCCTCCAGCTGACGCCGGTCCTGATCGAGCTGGCGCTGCCTGTCGTCTAACTGACGGCGACGATCCTCAAGCTGTCGACGACGATCATCGTACTGGCGACTGTCGGTACGACGGCTCTCTTCATAGCGGTTATCGTCGTCATTCTGACGGCTGCTGGTGGGGTTGTACGCTTCGCCGATCGCCTGCTGGATATTCCCAATGGCGTCGTCAATGATATCAGCGTGGGCAAGCTGGCTGGTTAATGACAGCAGGCCAAATAACAGAGCGGTGGTAGAGCGTTTCATAGAGCCAGTCTCGCAGCAGGTGAGCTGGCTTTACGTTAATCATCGGCGCTCAGACGGAGTAGCGGAGGAATCTCAAAACGCGCCTTTCGTACAGGCGGTACGCGTTATGCCGACGCCTTACGGAGCGCCTGCGCCAGCTGCGCTCGGGTGAAGGGTTTTCGTAGCAACTCCACGTCCGGCAGCTGCGGATTGTGGGTGGGCCGTAAATCCTGCCCGCTCACCAGCAGCACCGGCAGATGCGGGAAATGGGTGCGGACGTGGTGGATCACCTCTGCGCCACTTAACGCTCCCGGCAGCATCAGGTCGCTGATAAAGAGTTCGATATCGGCCGAGGCCTCCAGCATCTTCAACGCCTGCTCGCCCGTTTCAGCTTCGAGCGTCAGATAGCCGAGCTGATGCAGCTGTTCGCATAACGTCTGACGCACGTCGCTTTCATCTTCAAGCACCAGCACCAGCCGGTCGCTCTGCTCTGACTCCGTTGCCGCCAGCCCTTCATCATGCTCCACCACCGCCTGCGCGGAGCGCGGAAGCTGCAGGCGCACGGTGGTGCCCTGCCCCGGTGCGCTTTCAATTTCAACACGCCCACCGGACTGGCGCACAAAACCGTAGACCATCGACAAACCCAGCCCGCTGCCGCTGCCGGTCTGTTTGGTGGTGAAGAACGGCTCGAAGACCTGAGATTTCACCTCCTGGGACATCCCACAGCCATGGTCGATCACCTCCAGCGCCACCATATCCTGCCTGCGCCCGTCGCTGCGGGTGACACGCTGATTCCAGGTGCGAATGCGGATCACACCGCTCTGCCCCTCCATCGCGTCGCGGGCGTTCATGACCAGATTGATAATCGCGTTTTCCAGCTGGCTGACGTCAATCCACGCGGGCCACGCCGGGTGCTGCGCTTCGATATCCAGCGTCAGGGTGGCCGGGAGCGAGTGGCACATCAGCTCGCCGAGGTTTTCCAGCAGCGGTTTCATTTCCACCGCATGCGGATGCAGAGACTGTTTACGCGAGAAGGCCAGCAGCCGCTGGGTCAGGAGCGCGCCACGCTCGGCGGCTTTCAGCGCGCGGGTGATGCGCGGCGCATCCGGCGACTCGGGATCAACCAGCTCCAGGCTGCCGATAATGACCGCCAGCAGATTGTTAAAATCGTGCGCCAGCCCGCCCGTCAACTGCCCGACCGCCTTCATTTTTTGGCTGTGCAGCAGCGCCTCTTCCAGCCCCACGCGTTCGAGCCGGTCGATCTCCATCTGCGTCGTTTTCTCTTTCAGCAGGCGGGTGGTGTGCTCAAGCGACGCGGTGTTACGCGCAAACACGTTGAACGCGCGCGCCAGCTCGCCAAGCTCGTCGCGGCGCTGGAGGGCCGGTACCGACACGTCCGGCTCGCCGTGGGCCAGGCGCGACATCGCTCTGGAGATGGCCGTCAGGTTGGAGCCTAAATTGCGGTAGATATACCAGCAGGCGCAGCCGGTGATCATCAGCGCCAGTACGGCGAACACGCTGATAAAGACGCTGATAGAGCGCAACTCCTGATGACTCTGGGCGGTGCGCAGCTCCGACGCCTGCGCCACCTGCGCCACGTACTGGTTGATATCGCTGTTTAAAATCGCCACCAGCGCTTTGATGTGGAACATGTACCAGTTGATCGTCAGATCGCTCTCTTCAAGCTGCTTCGAAAGCGGCGCGAGCTTTTGCAGCTCGGCGTTGAAATCGGGCAGCACAAAGTCGATCACCGGCTGGCTGGCGGTCTGTGGCAGCGTGGTGGTTACGGTATTCAGCTGCTGAATGGTGGCGCGCGGAGACGGCGTTTCGATAGCCGCCATAATCAGGCGGTCCATTTCAGCCAACTGGCGAGCGTCCGGCACGTTGTCGCCGAAGCGACGGTTAATATCCTGCAAATGGCGTAAAAAACTTTGGCTTTGATAAAGCGAACTGAGCAGCGCGTTGCGCTCCAGATGACGTCGCTGACCGCGTTCCAGCATCCCGGTGACGCTTTGCTGTAACTCATTACTGCGGCGAATGATTCGCGCCACCAGCGCCGGTTCTTGCTGCGCCAGCGGTGCATCGGCGAGCTGCTCAAGGGAGTGACGCAGTGCCGTCTGCGTCTGCTTCAGGCGATCCGCTTCGCTTTTGTACTCCAGCGCCCCCACCACCTGCGAAAGACGCACCGCCGCCGTGGCCACATTGGCGGTGTCGCGCGCCAGATTCATGCTGCCGGTCATGTCGTTTAAGGTCTGCTGCTGCACCTGCTCCTGAATCTGGCTGGCATGCCGAAAGCCCAGCACCGCCACGCCGCTGACCATCAATGTCACCGCCACCACCAGCAGATTGAAGATCAGCAGGCGGCCACGGGCGCTGGCAAAAAAGGGAGGGCGGCGTGATGGCATGGTGGCTCCGGTGAGAGGAAAAAGGCTCAGAATTGTGACGCCCGTTAACTATTCATAACTATGACAAATATGAACGGCTTCTGACATTTTGCATTTACCGGGATGTGATGCACTGCTGATATCGACCTTCACAGGAGATCCGCCATGAGCAGGACCCCGGTATTAGAGATGCGCAACATTGCCAAAACCTTTGGCAACTTTCACGCGCTCAAGGGTGTGGATCTGACGGTCTGGCCCGGCGAAATCCACGCGTTAATGGGCGAAAACGGCGCAGGCAAAAGCACCCTGATGAAAATCCTCGCCGGGGCGTACATCGCCACCAGCGGCGAGATATTGATTGACGGCCAGCCGTACCACATCAAAGGGCCGAAAGACGCGCTGGCCGCAGGTATTACCCTGATTTATCAGGAGATGCAGCTAGCGCCAAACCTCACGGTGGCGGAAAACATCTTCCTCGGCAGCGAACTGTCGCGTGGCGGGCTGGTGAAGCGGAAAGAGATGGCCGCGCAGGCCCAGACGGTAATTGACCGTCTCGGCGCCCATTTCAGCGCCACCGATCTGGTGATGAAACTGACCATTGCCGAACAACAGCAGGTAGAAATCGCCCGCGCGCTGCACCGCAACAGCCGCGTGCTGGTGATGGATGAACCCACCGCCGCCCTCTCCTCGCGCGAAACCCATCGCCTATTTGAACTGATTTTGCGCCTGCGCGATGAGGGGATGGCGATTATCTATATCAGCCACCGCATGGCGGAGGTGTACGAGCTTTCCGACCGCGTCAGCGTGCTGCGCGACGGTCAGTATGTCGGTAGTTTGACCCGCGACAAACTCAACGCCTCGGAGCTGGTCAGGATGATGGTGGGCCGCCCCTTAAGCGACCTGTTTAACAAAGAGCGCGATATCCCTCTTGGCAGCGCGCGGCTCAACGTCCATCACCTCACCGACGGCAAAAAAGTGCAGCCGTGCAGCCTGCAGGTGCGTTCCGGGGAGATCGTCGGTCTCGCCGGGCTGGTAGGGGCCGGACGTTCGGAGCTGGCACAGCTGATCTTCGGTGTGCGCAAAGCGACGGGCGGGATGATTGAAGTCGACGGCGAGCCGGTGGTGATCCACTCCCCGCGCGCCGCCATCGACCACGGCATCGGTTTTTTAACCGAGAACCGCAAAGAACAGGGGCTGTTTTTGGAGCTGGCGGCGCAGGAGAACATCACCATGGCGACGCTGGAGCGCGACGCCACCTGGGGCATGCTGGACCGCAAAAAAGCGCAGTCGATCTCCGATGACGCCATCGCCCTGCTCAATATTCGCGTGCCGCATTCGCAGGTGCGCGCGGGTGGGCTATCGGGCGGAAATCAGCAAAAGCTGCTGATCTCCCGCTGGGTAGCGATCGGCCCGCGCATTCTGATCCTCGATGAACCAACGCGCGGCGTGGACGTCGGGGCGAAAAGCGAGATCTATCGCATCATGAACCAGATGGCGCGTAAAGGTGTGGCGATCCTGATGATCTCCAGCGAGCTGCCGGAAGTGGTGGGCATGAGCGACCGGGTCTATGTGATGCGTGAAGGGAGCATTGCCGGGGAGTTACACGGCCCAACCATCACTCAGGAAAATATTATGACGCTGGCAACTGGCGTGAACGACACTCATCAGGCGGTGCAATCATGACACATTCAACTAACCCGCAGCAGGTGGCGAAATCCGCCTCCGCCAAAAAAATGCTGATGAGCGATCTGATGCAAACGGTCGGGATCTTGCCGATTTTGATTCTGATCGTGGCGGTCTTTGGCTTTATCGCGCCGAACTTCTTCACCGAGAGCAATCTGCTCAATATTACCCGTCAGGCGTCGATCAACATCGTGCTAGCCGCCGGGATGACCTTCATCATTTTGACCGGCGGGATCGACCTGTCGGTGGGGTCGATTCTCGGCACCACGGCAGTGGCGGCGATGGTGGTCTCCCTGATGCCTGAACTGGCGATGCTGTCGATTCCGGCGGCGCTGATGCTCGGCATGGTGCTGGGTCTCTTCAACGGCGCACTGGTGGCCTTTGCCGGACTCCCGCCGTTTATTGTCACCCTCGGCACCTATACCGCCCTGCGCGGCGCAGCCTATTTGCTGGCCGACGGCACCACGGTGATTAACTCGAACATTAATTTTGAATGGATCGGCAATAACTATCTCGGCCCGGTGCCGTGGCTGGTGGTGATCGCCCTGGCGGTGATCGTGGTGTGCTGGTTCATTTTGCGCCGCACCACGCTCGGCGTTCATATCTACGCGGTTGGCGGCAACATGCAGGCTGCGCGTCTCACGGGGATCAAAGTCTGGCTGGTGCTGCTGTTTGTCTACGGCATGAGCGGCCTGCTGTCCGGTCTTGGCGGGGTGATGAGCGCTTCGCGGCTTTACAGCGCCAACGGCAACTTAGGCACCGGCTACGAGCTGGACGCCATCGCGGCGGTGATCCTCGGCGGGACCAGTTTTGTCGGCGGGATCGGCACGATCACCGGCACGCTGGTGGGCGCACTGATTATCGCCACCCTGAATAACGGCATGACGTTAATGGGCGTTTCTTACTTCTGGCAACTGGTGATCAAAGGGGCGGTGATCATCATTGCGGTACTGATCGACAAATACCGTACCCGACACCATCAAAGTGCATAACAACAACACCCTACGATAATGAGGAAAACAGCATGAGATTGAAGCCATTGGTCACCGCGCTCTGTGCTGGCGCACTGCTTGCCGCAGCCCCGTTTGCGCAGGCGAAAGATCTGAAATCCATCGGCGTGACGGTGGGCGATCTCGCCAACCCGTTCTTCGTGCAGATCACCAAAGGTGCGGAGCTTGAAGCCCGTAAACTGGCGGGGGATAACGTAAAAGTGACGCTGGTCTCCAGCGGCTACGATCTGGGCCAACAGGTTTCCCAGATTGATAATTTTATCGCCGCGAAGGTCGATATGATCATTCTCAACGCCGCTGATTCGAAAGGGATTGGCCCGGCGGTGAAGCGGGCGAAAGAAGCGGGGATTGTGGTGGTCGCCGTTGACGTGGCGGCCGAAGGGGCCGACGCCACTATCACCTCGGATAACACCCAGGCGGGCGAAATGGCCTGTAAATACATCACCGATCGCCTGAAAGGCAAAGGCAACGTGGTGATCATCAACGGACCGCCGGTCTCCGCGGTACAGAACCGTGTGGAAGGCTGTCAGACCGAGTTCAAGCGCCACCCGGATATCAAAGTGCTGTCGGATAACCAGAACGCCAAAGGCAGTCGCGAAGGCGGCCTGGAAGTGATGACCGCGCTGCTGGCCGCGAATCCGAAGATCGACGGTGTCTTCGCGATTAACGATCCGACAGCGATCGGTGCCGATCTGGCGGCGAAACAGGCGCAGCGCAGCGAGTTCTTTATCGTTGGCGTGGACGGTAGCCCGGACGGTGAAGAGGCGCTGAAGCGCGAAAACTCTCTGTTTGTGGCAACGCCTGCGCAGGACCCGCAGGTTATGGCGGCCAAAGCGGTAGAGATCGGCTATGACATTCTGCAGGGCAAACCGGCACCCAAAGAGCCGGTGCTGATCCCGGTGACGATGATCGATAAGAAGAGCGTCGGGACGTACAAGGGGTGGACGGTTAAATAAGGTTTGTGCGCGTTGATGCCCTCACCTCTCCCGCAAAGAGGGTGAGGAGTCAGCGCAGCGCACCACTAAAGGAGTTCCCATGAAACGCTCCGAAATCAACGAAATCCTCGGCCATACGCGGCAGTTCTTTTCGATGCATGACGTACACCTGCCACCGTTTGCCAGTTTC
This sequence comes from Lelliottia sp. F153, assembly GCF_002870005.1. NCBI lineage: Bacteria > Pseudomonadati > Pseudomonadota > Gammaproteobacteria > Enterobacterales > Enterobacteriaceae > Lelliottia > Lelliottia sp. F153. The sequence goes on from NZ_PKFT01000014.1 coordinate 28,308, forward strand.
CCGCCGACCCAGTGGCGGCAGCTCGATCGCCACGCCTGGCGCGAAGTCTTCGATCTCAAACTCGGCTGGGACGTCACCGCCTTCGGCGGGAACCATTTTGCCGCACAGGGACTCACCCTTTTCACTCTGCGCAACGGCTCGCCGAACGGCGTACCTTACGAAAAATGCTACGCGGAGAAGATCATGCACGTCCGCGACGGGCAGGTCACACCGATGCATTTCCACTGGCGTAAACGCGAGGACATCATTAATCGCGGCGGAGGAAATCTGATTATTGAGCTGTGGAACGCGGGCGGGCATGAAGAGACGGAAAACACCGACGTTACGGTGGTGGTCGACGGCTGCATTCAGACTCACGCTCCCGGCAGCCAGCTGCGCCTCACACCAGGGGAAAGCATCTGTCTCACGCCCGGCCTGTACCACAGTTTCTGGGGGGAGCGCGGCTTTGGCGATGTGCTGGTCGGCGAAGTGTCATCCGTGAATGACGACGAGCACGACAACCACTTTTTACAGCCGCTCGCGCGCTATAACAATATTGAAGAAGACGAAACGGCGGTGCTGGTGCTCTGTAACGAGTACAGCCTGTTTCGAAACTAAGGAGTGAATGATGCCGCTAATTTCTCTCGCCGCCGGGCTGGAACACGCCCGTGAACATCGCTACGCCCTCGGCGCATTTAACGTTCTCGACTCCCACTTTTTGCGCGCCCTGTTCGCCGCGGCAAAACAGGAGCGCTCGCCCTTTATCATCAACATCGCCGAAGTGCATTTTAAGTATTTATCGCTCGATTCATTAGTTGAAGCGGTCCGGTTCGAGGCCGCGCGACACGATATTCCGGTGGTTCTCAATCTCGATCACGGCCTGCATTTTGAGGCGGTGGTGCGGGCGCTGCGCTTAGGCTTCAGCTCCGTGATGTTTGATGGCTCCACCCTGAGTTACGAAGAGAATATTCGCCAGACCAGGGAAGTCGTGAAAATGTGTCACGCCGTGGGAGTGTCGGTGGAGGCCGAACTGGGCGCCGTGGGCGGTGACGAGGGCGGTGCGCTGTACGGCCATGCCGATGAAGCCTTTTTCACCGATCCGGCCCTGGCGCGCGATTTTGTCGATCAGACCGGCATTGACGCGCTCGCCGTCGCCATCGGCAATGCGCACGGCAAATACAAAGGCGAGCCGAAGCTCGATTTCGCGCGGCTTGATGCGATCCGCCTGCAAACCGGCCTGCCGCTGGTGCTGCACGGGGGTTCCGGGATCAGCGACGCCGATTTCCGCCGCGCGATTGAGCTGGGCATACATAAAATCAATTTCTACACCGGGATGTCGCAGGCGGCGCTGGCCTCCGTCGAGCAGCGGATCACCCATCGTCAGCCTATTTACGACGAGTTCGCCGAACTGCTGCTGGGCATTGAAGCGGCGATTACCGACACCGTATCGGAACAAATGCGCATCTTCGGTAGCGCGGGGAGAGCCTGATGGTACGCCGGGGCGTTATCGCCGCAGGGAATATGCTCGTCGACCACGTGCATCAGATTGTGCAGTGGCCGGAGCGCGGCTGGCTGGCGGAAATTATTCACAGCGAACGGGCCACCGGCGGCGCGCCGCTGAACGTCCTGCTGACGCTCGCCAAAATGCACGTCGGCCTGCCGCTGCAGGCGGTGGGGCTGATTGGCGACGACAGCGACGGGGACTACATTCTGGCCATGCTCGATCAGTACCACGTCAACCGCCAGCGGGTGCAGCGCACCACGTTTGCGCCGACCTCCATGTCGCAAGTGATGACCGATCCCAGCGGGCAGCGTACCTTTTTCCACTCCCCGGCGGCCAACCGGCTGCTGGATCTTCCGGCCTTCGACCGCCTCGACCCGAAGATGAAAATTTTCCATCTCGGCTATTTGCTGCTTCTCGACAGCCTGGATATGCCGGACGACGAGTTTGGCACCCGCAGCGCACGCCTGCTGTCTCAGATGCGCGATCTGGGGTATGAAACGTCACTGGATTTGGTGTCGCGCAAAGGCGATCCGCGCTATCAACCGCTGGTGCTCCCTGCCCTGCGCTATGTGGATTATCTGGTGATCAACGAGCTGGAGGCCGGTGAGTTTAGCGGGCTGGAGATGCGCGACGAGTTTGATGCGCCGAACATTCTGCATATCGCCGAAGCCGCGTCGCAACTGCTGGCGGCCGGAGTGCGTCAGCGCGTGGTCATTCATTGTCCGGAAGGCGCCTGGGGCGAAGCGCCGGGTGAGCCAGGCCAGTGGGTGCCGTCACGGCAGCTTGAAAAGGATGAGATTATCGGCAGCGTCGGCGCGGGCGATGCGTTTTGCGCGGGCTTTTTGTACGGCTGCCACGAGGCGTGGCCACTGCCCGAGAGCATTGCCCTGGCGCACGCCTGCGCGCGAGCCAGCCTGCTGGCGGCCAATGCTATCGACGGGGCGAAAACACTGGACGAACTGAAGTTGAATCTTTAAGCGGCTTTGTCGTGGTGAGACACGTCCGCGGCAAATACGTAGCCGAGGCCGCGAATGGTTTTGATCAGCAGCGGCTGATGAGGGTTAATTTCGATTTTTCGCCGCAGGCGCATGATCAGCACGTCGATGGTGCGGTCAAAGACTTCGGCGCTTTCGCTGTGGGTCAGCTCCAGCAGCTGTTCGCGGCTCAAAACCCGCCGGGCATTCTGCGCGAGGGCCAGCAGTAAACCGTACTCCCCCTGAGTTAACGGCACCGTCACCTGCTTCGGATCGCTTAACTCGCAGCGGGTGGTGTCGAGGGTCCAGCCGTTGAAGCCCATGCCCGACGTGCGCGGTGCGGTGGGTTCCGCCGCCAGCACGCCCGTGCGGCGCAGTACCGCTTTTACGCGGGCGACCACGACACGCGGATTAAACGGCTTGCCGATGTAATCATCCGCGCCCATCTCCAGCCCCACCACGACGTCCGATTCGCTGCCAAGGCCGGTGAGCATAATCACCGGCAGCTCGGCGCGCTGCTTTTGTAGCTGCTGTAAAACCTGTAACCCATTGATATCCGGCAGCATCATATCCAGCAATACCAGCGCAATGCCCGGTTCTCGTTGAGCCAGCGCCAGCGCGTCCAGCCCGTTGTGACAGACGTGCACCGTAAAGACGTGCTCGTTAAGCACATCCTGCAGCAGTTCGCAGACCGCCGTATCGTCATCAACCACCAGAATCGCCGGTTTCATCGTATGCTTCCGTCAGGGGATTATGTTAAGTCTGACCTATTCTGCAAACGGCTCCAGCCAAATCCATTGTTGCGTGATGGAATTTCAACCCATGTCACATCCATTGCCCTTTCGACACGTCAATTTTGACGATTGCCTGCTTCTCGTCAGGGTTTTGACCAAACTTTGGCCGTAAAGTCAGGGGATACCCACAATAAAAACATGGCATAGAAGCTGCATAATAGGGTGGGAAAGCATTGATTAACTGGAGCGAGACCGATGAAAAAAGTCGTCACGGTTTGCCCCTATTGTGCCTCAGGTTGCAAGATAAACCTGGTGGTCGATAACGGCAAAATCGTCCGGGCGGAGGCTGCACAGGGTAAGACCAATCAGGGTACGCTGTGCCTGAAAGGCTACTATGGCTGGGATTTTATTAACGATACCCAGATCCTCACCCCCCGTCTGAAAACCCCTATGATTCGCCGTGAGCGCGGCGGCAAGCTGGAGTCCGTCTCCTGGACGGAAGCGCTGGACTATGTCGCCCGCCGTCTGAGCGAGATCAAAGCCAAATACGGCCCGGACGCGATCCAGACCACCGGCTCTTCACGCGGGACGGGGAATGAAACCAACTATGTAATGCAAAAATTCGCGCGCGCCGTTATTGGTACCAATAACGTCGACTGCTGCGCTCGCGTCTGACACGGCCCATCGGTTGCAGGTCTGCACCAGTCGGTCGGTAACGGCGCAATGAGTAACGCTATCAACGAAATCGATAACACCGATCTGGTGTTTGTTTTCGGCTATAACCCGGCGGATTCCCACCCTATCGTGGCAAATCACGTCATTAACGCGAAACGCAACGGGGCGAAAATCATCGTCTGCGATCCGCGTAAAATCGAAACCGCGCGCATTGCGGATATGCATATCGCCTTACGCAACGGCTCAAATATCGCGCTGCTTAACGCCATCGGGCACGTGATCATTGAAGAAAACCTCTATGACCAGACCTTTGTGGCCACACGTACGGAAGGTTTCGAGGAGTATCGCAAGATTGTCGAAGGCTATACGCCGGAGTCGGTCGAAGAGATTACAGGCGTCAGCGCACAAGAGATTCGCCAGGCTGCGCGCATGTACGCCGCCGCGAAAACCGCGTCGATTCTGTGGGGCATGGGTGTAACCCAGTTCTATCAGGGGGTGGAAACCGTGCGGTCACTGACCAGCCTCGCAATGCTGACGGGCAACCTCGGCAAACCGCATGTGGGCGTAAACCCGGTGCGCGGGCAAAACAACGTTCAGGGTGCCTGCGACATGGGCGCACTGCCGGATACCTATCCGGGCTATCAGTACGTCAAGTACCCGGAAAACCGGGCGAAATTCGCCAGGGCCTGGGGCGTTGAAAGCCTGCCGGAGCACACGGGCTATCGCATCAGCGAGCTGCCGCACCGCGCGGCGCACGGTGAAGTGCGTGCCGCTTACATCATGGGCGAAGATCCGCTGCAAACCGACGCTGAACTGTCGGCGGTGCGCAAAGGTTTTGAGGATCTCGAACTGGTGATTGTGCAGGACATCTTCATGACCAAAACGGCGGCGGCGGCGGATGTGATTTTACCGTCAACGTCGTGGGGTGAGCACGAAGGCGTCTATACGGCAGCGGATCGCGGTTTCCAGCGCTTCTTTAAAGCGGTCGAGCCGAAGTGGGATCTGAAAACGGACTGGCAGATTATCAGCGAAATCGCCACCCGAATGGGCTATCCGATGCACTACAACAACACCCAGGAGATCTGGGATGAGTTGCGTAAACTGTGTCCGGATTTCACCGGGGCGACCTACGAGAAGATGGGCGAGCTGGGGTATATTCAGTGGCCCTGCCGGGACGAGTCCGAGGCGGATCAGGGGACGTCATACCTCTTCGCCGAGAAGTTCGATACCCCGAACGGGCTGGCGCAGTTCTTCACCTGCGACTGGGTGGCACCTATCGACAAACTCACCGACGAGTACCCCATGGTGCTCTCGACGGTGCGTGAAGTGGGCCACTACTCCTGTCGCTCGATGACCGGGAACTGTGCCGCGCTGGCTGCACTGGCAGACGAGCCGGGCTACGCGCAGCTCAACACCGCCGATGCCGCCCGTCTGGGCATTGAGGATGAAGCGCTGGTGTGGGTGAATTCGCGCAAAGGCCGCATCATCACCCGCGCACAGGTCAGCGATCGCCCGAACAAAGGGGCGGTTTATATGACCTACCAGTGGTGGATTGGTGCCTGTAACGAGCTGGTGACGGAAAACCTCAGCCCAATAACCAAAACACCTGAGTATAAATATTGCGCCGTGCGCGTGGAGCCAATTGCCGATCAGCAAAGCGCCGAGCAATATGTGATTGATGAATACACGAAACTGAAAGCCCGCCTACGCGAAAGCGCAATGGGTTAAATAAGTAGATGTTCAATGAATAAATGGGGTGAGATATTCACCCCATTTTTATTTGTATATTTAGCATTAATTTTATCAATATTATTCTGGAATGTAGCTCGCAGAAATCAATGCAACTTTTAAATGCAGGAATTACATCTTTGCATTTTAATTCAGAAGGATAAGATGGCGGCGGGTGCTTAAGACTTTCTGTTTTGAGCATGTGTGAGGAGCAGAAAGTTGAAAGCCCCGGGAAAGTTAAACTCACCCGAGGCTACCAAACAACATCAACTCCAACAAGTTGAAGTTAGCCTCTTATTCTTATAAATGCAAGGAGTAAAAGGCATGACGCCATTAAAAACTGTGTTAGGCATTGTTTTTATTATTTGCCTGACCATCGTGATTTTTACCTTTATTAATCGCGGCAAACTTTGTGAGCTGACAATAAAGAGTGAACATCAGGAAGTGGCGGCAAAATTAGCCTGTATATCAGGATGATTTTGCGGGCGGGGAAACCCGCCCGGCTTGTCTGGATGTTGAGGTCTTAACGCACCCTTTTTATTCTTCATTGACCGCGCTTATACTGCGCGCTATGTACCCGGATGATAAGAACTCATGAAAACCCTTTTGATGTTGCTCTTCCTTTTTACCGCGTTTGCTCACGCTGACGAACCCGGTAGCCAATATAAAGAACAGGCCGAAGCGGGCGACGCGCGCGCTCAGTACTATCTGGCCGATACCTACTTCAGCGCAGGTGATGATAAGCAGGCTGCGCTGTGGGCGGAGAAAGCGGCAAAAGGCGGCGATGTCGATGCCGTGGCGCTGCTGTCGCAAATCCACTTTAAGCATGCCGATTACGCCCAGTCCAAAACCCTGGCGCAACAGGCGACCATTGCTGGCAGCAAACGCGGGGCGATCATGCTGGCGCGCCTGCTGGTAAATACGCAGGCCGGTAAAACGGACTATCCGCAGGCAATCAAACTGCTGCAAACCGCCACGGATGATATCGACAACGACTCTGCAGTCGATGCCCAGATGCTGCTGGGGCTGATCTACGCCAACGGCGTATCGATGGCTCAGGACGATGCTCAGGCGCAAATGTGGTTCAAACGCAGCTCAGCGCTTTCGCGTACTGGTTACGCGGAATATTGGGCAGGAATGGTTTTTCAGCAGGGCGAAAAAGGGTTTATTACCCCGAACAAACAGAAGGCGCTGTACTGGTTCAATCTGAGCTGTAGCGAAGGGTTTGATACCGGATGCGAAGAGTTTGATGCCTTGAGCGGGGAGTAATCTCCCCACGCTTAAAAAAGTCAGCCGGGTCAGGCGAAACCGCCCCCCGGCTTTTTATATTACTGATCGGCAGTCTTATCAAAACGACCCAGCACGTCGCGTTCGTACGCCAGTGCCTTTTTGCGGTCGAACTGATGTTCCCACTTGGCGATCACCAGCACCGCCAGCGCATTCCCCACCACATTCAGCGCGGTACGCGCCATGTCGAGAATACGGTCAACACCGGCGATAAACGCCAGGCCTTCCAGCGGAATACCGACGCTACCAAGCGTTGCCAGCAGCACCACGAAGGAGACACCCGGCACGCCTGCGATCCCTTTCGAGGTCACCATCAGGGTCAGCACCAGGACGATCTCCTGCCACAGGGAGAGATCGATACCGTACAGCTGCGCGATGAAAATTGCCGCGATACTCTGGTACAGGGTTGAGCCATCGAGGTTAAAGGAGTAGCCCGTCGGCACCACGAAACTGGTGATCGACGCCGGCGCGCCGTAGGCTTCCATCTTCTCAATAATACGCGGCAGCACGCTCTCGGAGCTGGCGGTAGAGTACGCCAGAATCAGCTCGTCTTTCAGGATGCGAATCAGGATCCAGATGCTCAGGCCGCACAGACGCGCAACCAGCCCCAGCACGACCAGCGCAAAGAACAGAATCGCGAAGTGAACCAGAATCACCAGCTTCGCCAGCGGCCACAGGGAGGCAAAGCCGAAGTTCGCAACGGTCACGGCAATCAGCGCGAACACACCCACAGGGGCGTAGCGCATCACCATGTGTGTCACTTTAAACATGGTTTCGGAGATAGAACGGAACACGGTCACCAGCGGTTCGCGGTGCGTGGCAGGCAGGGACGAGAGGCCCAGACCAAACAGCACCGAGAAGAAGATAATCGGCAGCATTTCGCCCTTCGCCATCGACGCCACGATATTGGTCGGCACCAGCGACAGGATGGTTCCCATCAGGCCATGCGCATGGCTTTGCACGTCTGCGGTTGTGCTTTGGTATTTCGAAATATCCACCGTTGCCAGCTGCGACATATCAATCCCGGCACCCGGCTGGAACACATTCGCCAGCGTAATACCCAGAATGATAGCAACCGTAGTGATCACTTCGAAATAGATGATGGTTTTCGCACCGATACGCCCGAGCTGCTTCGCATCACCGACACCGGCAATACCGACGATAAGCGTTGAGATCACAATCGGGACGACAATCATTTTGATCAGGTGAATAAAGATATCGCCCGCTGGTGACAGCATATTCGCCACCAGCCACTCGCGGTCGTCACTGTGATAATGCAGATAACTGCCCAGCAAGATGCCCAGCACCATGGCCAGCAAAATTTGCCAGGCGAGGCTGATTTTCAAGTTTTTCATAAAAACAGACTTCCTCAATGAAGCGCCCTTCCCCCATCACTGGCAGGAATGACACATACTGAAAGGGTATGAATTGTGTTGCGTTGGTTTATGGGGTTTTTTAACGCGCCGTATCAGTATCATTTGCATGGCCTGCTGCGCAAGCCTTAAAGAACAAGGCTTTCCACTGCAAAAAGGTCATAGGACGCTAATTTGTAATAATTCTTATAAATAACCTTTTGTTATAAAAACGGTTTTTTTCAACTAATTGTGAATAATCGACAGTGTAAATTATTTTCCTTCAAAGTTTCATTTGCTGCTTTTTTCACCTGTTCATTTATTGCGTGATCTGTCGCCCAAATAACAAACAAAGCTACCAAAGCCCCTACAATTAACGTTTTTGCGACATATTATTAACATCCTAAAAGGAGAACAAAAGCCATGAGCGAAATTCACAAACATGACATTCCCGCAAATATTGCGGACCGTTGCCTGATAAATCCGGAGCAGTACCAGCAAAAGTATCAACAATCTCTCACCGACCCTGATGCCTTCTGGGGCGAGCAGGGCAAAATTCTTGACTGGATCACCCCCTACCAGAAGGTGAAGAACACCTCCTTCGCGCCAGGCAATATCTCGATTAAATGGTACGAAGACGGCACCCTGAACCTGGCCGCGAACTGCCTGGACCGCCATCTGGCCGAGCGCGGCGATCAGACCGCCATTATCTGGGAAGGCGACGACGCCTCGCAGAGCAAACACATCACCTATAAAGAACTTCACCGCGACGTCTGCCGCTTTGCCAACGTGCTGTTAGCGCAGGGCATCAAAAAAGGCGATGTGGTTGCCATCTATATGCCCATGGTGCCGGAAGCGGCCGTGGCGATGCTCGCCTGTGCGCGCATCGGTGCCGTGCATTCGGTGATTTTCGGCGGTTTCTCGCCGGAAGCCGTCGCCGGGCGCATCATTGATTCCAGTTCAAAACTGGTGATCACCGCCGACGAAGGCGTGCGCGCCGGTCGCGGCATTCCATTGAAGAAAAACGTCGACGAAGCGCTGAAAAACCCGAACGTCAAAACCATCAGCAACGTCATCGTCCTTAAGCGCACCGGCGGCAACGTCGAGTGGAAAGAGGGGCGTGACCTGTGGTGGAGCGACCTGATTGAAAAAGCCAGCGATCAGCATCAGCCCGAAGCGATGAACGCGGAAGATCCGCTGTTTATCCTCTATACCTCCGGCTCGACCGGCAAGCCGAAAGGTGTGCTGCACACCACCGGCGGCTATCTGGTTTACGCGGCCACGACCTTTAAATATGTCTTCGACTACCATCAGGGCGATGTTTACTGGTGTACCGCCGACGTGGGCTGGGTCACCGGCCACAGCTACCTGCTGTATGGCCCGCTGGCCTGCGGCGCGACTACGCTGATGTTCGAAGGCGTTCCGAACTGGCCGACACCTGCCCGTATGTGTCAGGTGGTTGATAAGCATAAGGTCAACATTCTCTACACCGCGCCGACGGCGATCCGCGCGCTGATGGCCGAAGGCGATAAAGCCATCGAAGGCACCGACCGCTTCTCCCTGCGCATTCTTGGCTCCGTCGGCGAGCCGATTAACCCGGAAGCCTGGGAGTGGTACTGGAAGAAGATCGGTAACGAAAAATGCCCGGTGATGGACACCTGGTGGCAGACCGAAACGGGCGGCTTCATGATCACTCCGCTGCCGGGCGCAATCCCGCTGAAAGCCGGTTCCGCGACTCGTCCGTTCTTCGGCGTGCAGCCAGCGCTGGTGGATAACGAAGGTAACCCGCTCGACGGCGCGACCGAAGGCAACCTGGTGATCACCGACTCCTGGCCGGGCCAGGCGCGTACCCTGTTTGGCGATCACGATCGCTTTGAGCAGACCTACTTCTCGACCTTTAAAAACATGTATTTCAGCGGCGACGGCGCACGCCGTGACGAAGACGGCTACTACTGGATCACCGGGCGCGTGGACGATGTCCTGAACGTCTCCGGCCACCGTCTGGGCACCGCTGAGATTGAGTCGGCGCTGGTTTCACATCCGAAAATCGCCGAAGCGGCGGTGGTTGGGATCCCACACAACATCAAAGGCCAGGCGATTTACGCCTACGTCACCTTGAACCATGGCGAAGAGCCGACGCCTGAGCTGTACACCGAAGTGCGTAACTGGGTGCGCAAAGAGATCGGCCCACTCGCCACGCCGGATGTGCTGCACTGGACCGACTCGCTGCCGAAAACCCGCTCCGGCAAGATCATGCGCCGCATTCTGCGCAAAATCGCTGCGGGCGACACCAGTAACCTCGGTGATACCTCAACGCTCGCCGATCCTGGCGTGGTGGACAAACTGCTCGAAGAGAAGCAGGCCATCGCAATGCCTTCGTAACTGAGTTCCCCTCAACCTAACCCTCTCCCAGACAGGGAGAGGGAATAATAAAAACGCCCTTCCCTACACCAATACTCTGGAGAGTTCTGTGATGAATACTGATATTTATCAGCAGATAGAAAATAGTGCGCATTTCAGGGAGCTCGTCGAAAAACGGCAACGGTTTGCCTTCATCCTTTCCATCATCATGCTGATTATCTACGTCGGCTTTATTCTGCTGATCGCCTTTGCCCCGCACTGGCTGGGCACGCCCCTGCACGCCGGAACCAGCGTCACGCGCGGGATCCCCATCGGCATCGGTGTGATTGTCATCTCCTTCGTGCTGACCGGCGTCTACGTCTGGCGCGCGAACGGTGAATTTGATCGTCTCAATAAAGCAGTACTGCGTGAGGTAAAAGCATCATGAAGCGAGTTCTGACGGCGCTAGCCGCCACACTGCCTTTTGCGGCGCATGCGGCCGATGCCCTGACCGGTGACGTCCAACGCCAGCCGACCAACTGGCAGGCGATTATCATGTTCCTGATTTTCGTGCTGCTGACCCTCTACATCACCTACTGGGCGTCAAAACGCGTGCGCTCGCGTAATGACTACTACACGGCGGGTGGCAACATTACCGGCTTCCAGAACGGACTGGCGATTGCGGGCGATTTTATGTCAGCCGCGTCGTTCCTCGGGATCTCCGCGCTGGTTTACACCTCCGGCTACGACGGTCTGATTTACTCTCTCGGCTTCCTCGTCGGCTGGCCGATTATTCTGTTCCTGATCGCTGAGCGTCTGCGTAACCTCGGGCGTTATACCTTTGCTGACGTGGCCTCGTATCGCCTGAAGCAAGGCCCGATCCGCACCCTCTCCGCCTGCGGTTCGCTGGTGGTGGTGGCGCTGTACCTGATTGCCCAGATGGTGGGCGCAGGTAAATTGATCGAACTGCTGTTTGGCCTGAACTACCATGTCGCCGTGGTGCTGGTTGGCGTGCTGATGGTGATGTACGTTCTGTTCGGCGGGATGCTCGCCACCACCTGGGTGCAGATCATCAAAGCCGTGCTGCTGCTGTTCGGCGCAAGTTTCATGGCCTTTATGGTGATGAAACACGTCGGCTTTAGCTTCAACAACCTGTTCACCGAAGCAATGGCGGTTCACCCGAAAGGGGAAGCGATCATGAGCCCAGGGGGGCTGGTGAAAGACCCGATATCCGCGCTGTCGCTCGGTCTCGGTCTGATGTTTGGTACGGCCGGTCTGCCGCACATCCTGATGCGCTTCTTTACCGTCAGCGACGCTCGCGAAGCGCGTAAAAGCGTCTTCTATGCCACCGGTTTTATGGGCTATTTCTACATCCTGACCTTTATCATCGGCTTTGGTGCGATCATGCTGGTTGGGGCGAATCCGGCGTTTAAAGATGCGGCGGGGCAGCTGATTGGCGGCAATAACATGGCGGCGGTACATCTGGCCGATGCCGTGGGCGGCAACCTGTTCCTCGGCTTTATCTCCGCCGTGGCGTTCGCTACGATTCTGGCGGTAGTTGCTGGCCTGACCCTGGCGGGCGCATCGGCGGTCTCTCATGACCTCTATGCGAACGTGTGGCGTAAAGGGGCAACGGAGCGTCAGGAGCTGAAAGTCTCTAAAATCACCGTGCTGATCCTGGGCGTGGTGGCGATTCTGCTGGGCATTCTGTTCGAGAAACAGAACATCGCCTTCATGGTCGGCCTGGCGTTCTCGATTGCCGCAAGCTGCAACTTCCCGATCATTCTGCTCTCCATGTACTGGTCAAAATTGACCACCCGTGGCGCGATGATTGGCGGCTGGCTGGGCCTGCTGACGGCGGTGATTCTGATGATCCTCGGCCCGACTATTTGGGTGCAGATCCTCGGTCACGAAAAAGCCATCTTCCCGTACGAATACCCGGCGCTGTTCTCCATTGCCGTGGCGTTTATCGGAATTTGGTTCTTCTCGGCCACCGATAATTCACCGGAAGGAAATCTGGAACGCGACAAATTCCGCGCCCAGTTTATTCGCTCACAAACGGGTCTTGGGATCGATCAGGGCCGCGCGCATTAAGTGCTAACTCTCCCCGGTCACGCGGCCGGGGAGTCTTCAGAACATCACCCACGCCACCAGCGGGGCAACCAGCACCATCACCACACCGGACAGCATCATCACCAGACTGGCGACCACGCCCTCCTGCTGACCCATCTCATAAGAACGCGCCGTCCCCGCACCGTGCGACGCCGCGCCAAATCCGGCGCCTTTTGCCATCCCTTCGCGGATCGACAGGCGTAAAAACAGCATATCGCCCACCGCCATCCCAAACACGCCGGTTACGACCACAAACAGCGCCACCAGATCCGGCTGGCCGCCGAGAGGTTTCGCCGCCGCAAGCGCAAAGGGTGTGGTGACGGAACGCACCGCCAGGCTGCGCTGGATCTCATCCGACAGCGTGAACAAGCGTGCCAGCCACACAGAGCTGGTCACTGCCACGACCGTTGCCGTCACAACTCCCGCCGTGAGGGACATCCAGTGGCGTCGGATCACCGCCAGATTGTCATAAACCGGCACGGCAAAGGCGATAGTCGCCGGGCCGAGCAGCCACAGCAGCCAGTGGGATTCACCGATGTAGTTTTGCCAGGAGATGTGGCCGAAGATCAGCATCAGCACCAGTAACAACGGGGTAAAGACCAGCGGCATCAGCGGCAGGGCGTGAAAGCGGCGATAGAGGCGTTTGTTGGCAAAATAGATCACCAGCGTGACCACCAGGCACAGCACGCTGATGTGAAAGTTAGTCATGCTTCTGCCTGCTTATCTCATAGTGATAGACTTTATCCACCACCCATCCCGTCGCGCCGAGCACCATCAGCGTGCTCAGGGCGATGACGGCAAAAATCCGCCAGCCGTCGACCATCAGCAGTTGCGCATAGTTCACTACCGCCACCACCGCCGGAACAAAGAACAGCAGCATTTCCGCCAGCAGCCAGCGAGAGCCCGCGCGGATCCAGTTCAGAGGGATGACGCGGCACAGAATGAGCGTCAGCATCAGTACCATTCCCACCAGATTGGCGGGCAGCGGCAGATGCAGCCAGGTAACGAGATATTCAGCGAAAACAAACAGCGCGGCATAAAGCAGTACCTGAACCGGTACCTGGAGCCGTTGCACAACAGCAGGCGTAATACGACCTAACGCCACGGCCATGGGGGAATTCCTCAGAAATGAGACAAGGCGCCAGTATAGTGACCACACGGAGTGGACAGAAATGAATTAAAATCATCAAAGGTATAGTTTCGAGGAATAATCATGGACATAAGAACGCTGCGCTATTTTGTCGAAGTGGTTCGCCAGCAGAGTTTTACCCGCGCAGCGGAGAAGTTATTTGTCACCCAGCCCACCATCAGCAAAATGCTGAAAAATCTCGAAGATGAACTGAACTGTACCCTGCTGATTCGCGATGGCCGCAAGCTGTTGCTGACAGACACCGGGCGCGTCGTGTTTGAGCGCGGTCTGGCGATTCTGGCCGAGTTCCGCCAGCTGGAAGCCGAGCTTGGCGATATTAACCACCTGAACAAGGGCCTGCTGCGCTTAGGCATTCCGCCGATGGTCGGCATGATGATGGCCGGACCGATCAGCCTCTATCGCCAGCGCTATCCCGGCGTCGAGCTGAAGATCTCCGAGTTCGGCGGGCTGACCGTCCAACAGGCGGTAATGAACGGCGAACTGGATCTGGCGATGACGGCCCTGCCCGTCGAAGAGGACAGCGGCCTGGCGACGCTTCCGCTGTTTAGCCACCCCCTGTGCGTGCTGGTCCCGCGCTCCGGCGATTGGCTGCAGATTGATACGGTAAAACCCGAGCTGCTGGCAGAGCATCCTCTGCTGATTTATAACGAGGATTTCGCCCTGAGCCGCCAGCTTATGCAGCTTTTCCATCAGCACGACGTCAAACCGCGCATCGCCGTGCGCAGCGGCCAGTGGGATTTTCTTGCCGCCATGGTGCAGGCGGGCGTCGGGATTGCGATTTTGCCGCAGCCGATTTGCGAGCGTCTGGATAAGAACACGCTGCGCTGGATACCGCTTGAGAGCGATCTGCACTGGCAGCTGGGGATGATTTGGCGCGAAGGGGTTTATTTGTCGCACAGCGCCCAGGCGTGGCTGACGTGCTGCGAGGGGTTTTGGGTCGCAGCGGAGTAAGTCCTGCGGCGGGTGTTCCCCCTCCCCCGAAAGGGAGAGGGAATGGATGCCGCCATCAGGCCGCGCGCCCTACTGTTCTATCAACAAGGCTTCCAGCAAATCCAGATCGTGCAGCAGTTTTTGCAGCGTCTCATTGCTGATCTGGCGCGTAGCACGCAGGTGGTAAAGTTCGGCTCGCTCTGAACGCAGCGCGGCCAGACGGAAGCGGCGCTCCAGATTCTCTTCCTGCATCGAACTTTCTACGTCGTTACGCCCATCGGCGCGGCGGCGCAGGTTACCAATCACCCGCGAGCTCACCTCTTTCAGCAGCTGATTATCTATGTTCTCTTCCGCATCGGACGCCAGACGCTCTTCCATCTTCTCAATCGCCACAATCGCCACTTCGGCGGTCGCCGCGCGCGCGATACGCTCCTCTTTATGCTGCTGGGAGTGGTCGGCCACCTCCAGGTGTTGCAGCAGAATCGGCAGCATCACCACGCCGATAAACAGCGAGAACAGGATCACGCCAGCCGCCAGGAACACCAGTTCGTAACGCGCCGGGAAGACGTTGCCATCCGGCAGCAGCAGGGGAATCGAGAGCACACCGGCGAGGGTAATCGCCCCGCGAACGCCCGCAAACGAGGCAATCAGCAGCTCGCGCGTGGTCCAAGAGCCAAACTCCATCGGCTTCTTGTGCAGAAAACGCAGGCTGAATTTTTTCATCGTCCACAGCCAGCCGAAACGCACCAGCATCAGCGCCAGGTAAATCAGCACGATATCGGTAAACAGCATCCAGGTTTCCACGTTCGGATCGGCTTCTGCCGCCACCAGCGAGGACTCCAGAATGCCCGGCAGCTGCAGGCCCAACAGCAGGAACACCATGCCGTTAAAGACAAACTCCAGCATCGCCCAGGTGCTGTTGGCGCGCAGACGCATCGCCAGCGGTGCGCGGCGCATCACACCCGCACGGGTGATGGTCATCCCCGCCGCGACGGCTGCCAGGATGCCCGATACGCCGATATGTTCGGCAATCAGGTAAGAGGCAAACGGCAGCAGGAACAGCAGGACGATCTGCGTGGCGGGTTCGTCACCGCCCCAGCGGCTGAGGAACCCGAGCGAGCGACCGTACAGCCAGCTCACCACAAAACCGGCCAGGATGCCGCCAATCGCCACCTTAAAGAATTCAACGGTCGCGCCACCGATAGTAAAAATCATGGTTCCCATCGCCACTGCGACGGCAAATTTCAGCGCCACCAGACCGGAAGCGTCGTTCATCAGCGCTTCGCCCTGCAGGATGCCCATGATTTTCTTCGGTATCCGGCCTTCGCCGACGATACCGGAAAGGGCCACGGCATCCGTTGGCGACAGGACGGCGGCGAGTGCAAAGGCCGGTATCAGCGGAATGCCCGGTACCATCCAGTAAATCAGGAACCCTATCCCGACAACCGTGACGACAACCAGCGCCAGCGCCAGACCAAATATCTCTCGCCCGTGTTCAAGAAATTCACGCGTCGGCGTTTTCCAGCCGTCGGCAAACAGCAGCGGCGGAATGAACAGCACGAGGAACAGCTCGGGGTCGAACTCAACGTGCAGGCCAAACGTCGGCCACGCCAGCAGCGCACCAATGGCGATTTGCATCAGCGGGAGGGGTAACTGGAAGGGTAGTACGCGGGTAACTACCCCGGAAAGTGAGACCACAAGGGTCATGATGAGTATTGTGAAGAAGATTTCCATGCGTTCCCTGTTTGCGTGTTTCTTATTGTGTATGCCCTAAATAAGTCGAGTTGAAAGAAGGTGGCAGTAAGTGCATCTCCATGAGCTTACTCAAGTAAGTGATGAGGGAGAATGACCGCAGCCAACGCACGTGCAACCAGACGTATGACAGGCATAAGCATGAAGCGTCGTGCTTCTATTCTACCGCTTCCAGAGTAACGCAAAAGACAACGAAATGGGTCTGAAAATGAAAACGGGCGGCCTAAGCCACCCGTTTTAAGGCGTCGGACGGGCTTAAATCGCCCAGCCGCCCGCATAGAATGCCACCAGCGCAATGGCAATCACCACGGTGCCGATGTTCAGCTTGCGCCACTCACCGGAGACCAGACGACCAATCACCAGCGAGGCGAAACCGATCATGATGCCGGTCACGATGTTACAGGTCAGTACGATAAACACGGCGGTAATCAGGCCGGACATCGCATCGACGAAATCCGCGAAATCAATTTTCGCCACGTTGCTCAGCATCAGCAGACCCACGTACATAAGCGCAGGCGCGGTCGCGTAGGCCGGAACCAGATAGGAGAGCGGAGAGAGGAACAGGATCAGCAGGAACAGCACGCCCACGGTGATCGCCGTCAGACCGGTTTTACCGCCTGCCGCCGTACCCGCTGCGGACTCGATGTACACCGCTGCCGGTGCCGCACCGACCAGGCCGGAGAAGACGCTGCTCAGGGAGTCGGTGGTCAGCGCTTTGCCGCCATCGATAATCTGCCCGTCTTTATCCAGCAGGTTCGCTTGCCCCGCGACAGCGCGGATGGTGCCAGTGGCATCAAACACCGCGGTCATCACCAGAGCCAGCACGCTTGGTAGAACAATTGGGTTCAGCGCACCGACGATATCCAGGCTGCCAATCAGGGAGTTACCCTGGTCGTCGCTCAGAGACGGCATGGCGAAAACGCCGGAGAAGTGAACGGTCGGATCGAAAATCAAACCGACAATCGAAACACCGATGATGGTCAGCAGAATACCGCCCGGCACCTTCAGTTTTTCCAGGCCGATAATCACCGCCAGACCAATCAGGGACATAATCACCGGGAAGCTGGCGAAATGGCCCATGGTCACTGGCAGGCCGTCCAGTGGGTTTTTGATCACCAGACCGACGCCGTTCGCCGCAATCAGCAGCAGGAACAGGCCGATACCGATACCGGTGCCGTGCGCCACGCCCTGCGGCAGGTTGCGCAAGATCCAGCTACGAATCCCGGTGGCGGAGATGATGGTGAACAACACACCCATCAGGAATACCGCACCCAGCGCGACCGGCACGCTGATGTGCTGACCCAGCACTAGGCTAAACGCGGTAAAGGCGGTCAGCGAGATCGCACAGCCAATCGCCAGCGGCAGGTTTGCCCACAGGCCCATGACGATGGAGCCGACGCCCGCAACCAGACAGGTGGCAACGAAAACGGCCGCCGGTGGGAAGCCCGCTTTACCCAGCATGCCAGGCACCACGATGACGGAGTAAACCATCGCCAGAAACGTCGTCAGACCTGCAACAACTTCCTGACGCACGGTGCTGCCGCGAGCAGAAATTTTAAACAAGGCGTCGAGTGAACCGCCGGTACGCGCTGATGGCGTAGACATAGAAAACATCCCCTGAGAAATTTTTATCATTCGCCTGTCAGCGTGGTGGACAACTCCACTGCCAGCGAAACGTCAAATCCTTGTGCTGCGTTTGCGACGAAAAGGGGCCGTCACAAAAAAAGCAAACGTTTAGCTCCGCGCTGACAAAACGGGTGGTGAATTGAAGGCAAACGATTATCTAGCGTAATCCACGCCCTTTTCAACTGAACTTTATCGTTTTTCGCTAAAATTCCCTTATGACGCTGAAGAAATAACCAGAGGATGCGCAAACGTTATCGTGAATGCGCAATTTGATAACAATCTGTCACCCGCCAGGGATCTCAAAAGGCCCGCCCTGCTGAATGGCGCGTTGCCAGGCAGGACGCATTTCCACTCTTTTTTTCCACGCCTGGGTGTGCGGAAGATTGTCGATCCCACCGCGTGTCAGCAGTGCGAAGATCGGATAAGTCATCTGGATATCGGCCATGCTCAGCTGCTCACCGGCAAACCAGGGGTGTTCGCTGAGATGAGATTCGATGTAGCGCGCGTGGGTTTCGAGCTGCGGATTGAGCCAGGCTTTTTGCACGCCCCCACCCAGCACTTTGCCAAGCGAGCGCATACCAAACGGAATCGGCGGCTTACCGAGGCTGGCAAACACCAGCTTCATCAGCAGGAGCGGCATCAGGGAACCTTCCGCATAGTGCAGCCAGAAGCGGTACTGATTTTTGTCCGCCGCGCCCTCGGGCTTGAGCTGCGACTGGGTATCATAGGTCTCCTGCAGATATTCCAGAATGGCACCGGACTCTGCGAGGATCAGGCCGTCATCCTCGATTACCGGCGATTTCCCCAGGGGATGCACTTTTTTGAGCGACGGGGGCGCCATCATCGTTTTTTCACGCTGATAGCGGACAATCTGATACGGCACAGATAGCTCTTCAAGCGCCCAGATGACGCGCTGGGAGCGGGACTGGTTCAGGTGGTGGAGCGTCAGCATGGTTTTTCTCCTATGATTCATACAAACTAACTATAGAAAATTGCACAACATGGCGAAAAAGTTTTGGCGAGATTCTGACCAAAGCCACTGGCGAACAACCGGGTTTTGCATACAATTAAAGTGTCAACACAAACCGGAACCTCCCCAACGTGCTCGACATGAGGGGTGTTGATGTCGGGGGAAACCCTCCCGTGTACCAACGGGATAGAGAGAAAGACAAAGACCGGGAATAAACTAAAGCGCCTTAGTCTGGCGCTTTAGTTTTTTCTGCGTTGGGTAGCTATGACATTTTAGTCCGCCCACAGGATTGTGCGTTTTTTGTTGGCCGGATATGCATTGCGCCATCCGGCATATAAACCCTGCGAATTCAATCTTCTTCCAGCAGCCGCGCGCCGGTCCCCTGCGCACCCAGCGTATCCCCCGGATTTCGCAGCGGGCAGTCGCTGCGCGACAGGCACCCGCAGCCGATACATCCGTCCAGTTCATCGCGCAACGCCACGAGCGTATGAATGCGCCGATCCAGCTCCTCACGCCACTGGGAGGATAGCTGCTTCCACTCTTTCGTACTCAGGGAGTGCCCCTCCGGCAGCACGCCAAACGCATCGCCGATGGTCGCCAGCGGAATGCCGATCCGTTGCGCAATTTTGATAATCGCCACGTAGCGCAACACATCGCGGGTGTAGCGGCGCTGATTGCCCCCGTTGCGGATACTTTTAATTAAGCCTTTGCTTTCATAGAAATGCAGCGCTGAGACCGCCACCCCGCTACGCTTTGCGACTTCCCCCGGCGTCAGCAGCGCCTTAATTCTGGGTAATCTCTTTTCCATAAAACCTCTTTACCTCAAGTTAACTTGAGGAATTATACTCCCCCGCAGAGAAAACGACGAATCAACAGAGAAAGTTGTATCTAAAGAGGGGCAACCTTATGTCGCATCAGCAAATTATTCAGACATTGATTGAATGGATTGATGAACATATCGACCAACCGTTAAATATTGACGCTGTCGCTAAAAAGTCGGGCTATTCGAAGTGGTATCTGCAGCGGATGTTCCGCACCGTTATGCATCAGACTCTGGGGGATTACATCCGTCAGCGTCGGTTACTGCTGGCCGCACAGGCTCTGCGCACGACCAAGCGTCCGATTTTTGATATTGCGATGGATTTGGGATATGTGTCGCAGCAGACATTCTCCAGGGTGTTTCGTCGCGAATTCGACCGCACGCCGAGCGACTACCGCCACCAGCTGAATTAACTCGTGCGCGGGATCAGCACGCCGACAGGCTGTTGCTGCCAGGTCATAAATTCCTGCGGCGGCATCGCCTTCGCAAAGTGCCAGCCCTGACAATACTGCACGCCGCGCTTGAGGAGCCAGGTCACCTGCTCCGCCGTTTCCACCCCTTCCGCAATGGTTTTCAGCCGCAGACTCTGGGCCATCTCAATGATGTGTTCCGCAATCAGGTGGCTGGTGCTATTGGTGGTCAGGGTATCGATAAACGACTTATCGATTTTCAGGATATCGACGTTGAGCGAATAGAGGTTATGCAGGTTCGAATACCCGGTGCCAAAATCATCGATCGCCACCTCATAACCCGCCTGGCGAAACGCCTGAATCACCGGCGTGGTTTTCGGCACATCAATAAATCCGCGCTCCGTTACCTCAATCTTAATTTGCTGCGCCCGCACGGAGTAATGCCGTGCTTTATCCGAGATCAGGGCAATCAGGCGCGACGAGTGGAAATCCGACGCCGACAGGTTAATCGAAATATAGAGGTGCGGATTGTTGCCGAGGAAATCTCCGAGATCGTTAAACACCTCTTCGACGACATAATCGGTAATGCGCTCAATCATCCCCTCTTTTTCCGCCAGCGGAATAAACTCTGCCGGGCTCATCACCGGGCCATTAAACCCCGGCCAGCGCAGCAGCGCTTCGGCGCCGACGCAGCGGTTATTTTTAATATCAATGATCGGCTGATAATGAACGCACAGCTGGCGCTTATTGAGCGCGCGGTGCAATAACCGTCCTGGCGAATTAAATTCACGGTGCGTGCGCGACCAGACCAGCAAAATAATAATGCTGCAAATCATCCCCAGCGGCAGGGTCAATGTGGCCTGGTGGTAAAGAATTTCATAAAAACGGGTATTGGATGTTGAGACGATCGCGGCAATAGGCCGCTTCGCTGAGCTGACGATGGTGTAAAAACGATCGTCTTTTTGAAATGGCGCGCTCACATTTCCGACGAGCGTGTGTAATAAAGAAATATTGGCCCGTGGACTGACGGAAAAGAAGGCATTGGTCACCGTATCAAATACGCCCCACGCCAGAGAGTGATCTGTCGACATCACTTCACTGTATGAGAGCGGATTGACCACGACGACATAATTCCCGCGCTGCATATAAGTCATTTTATAACCAGCAAAAAAGGGCGTATCGCGGAAATAATAGATAGAGACGTCAGGTTTTCGTTTGTAATTTGCGTCAGGTATCAGATACGGCTTATCGGGAGTCATTACCGTGGAGCAGAGAAACTGCTGGCCTTCGGCATAAATTAAATCGGACACATACAGACGGCCACGCACAACGTTCAACATATATTGCCGATGAGCGGGGGAACAAATCTCTCCCTGATATTTTTCGGCGGCGTCGCGGGCTAAATCAACCTGTTCAATTACCAGTTCAGTTTTATCTAAAGCGAGTTGCGCAAAGGAGCGTAGCTGACTGCTTGTTTCGGTGACGGCTCTTAGCTGGGCAAACCATAGCGCCAGCATCACCGGTAGCAAAACTACCATGATGATCCCGACTACCCTCAGCACCTTGCGCCGTGCGCTACGATTCATTTCCGCCCTATATCCCTGCAATATGTGTGCCTGTAGTAATGAAGGCCGGATGCTTTGATAAACAGGTGATTACGTTGCATGAATCATGCGAAGTTAGCAACTGACTTTTATCATCAGAAACCCAATATTTGGTTATGACGATATTATTTGTCCGTAAGCCAAACTTAAAGAATGCGTGCCGTTTTTATTAAGGAAAATAAATATCAAGACTTAACGGTGAGTTTTAAGATAACACAACAGAGGATCATTGATTAAGCCAAACTCACGACAGCATGAAAAAAGCTCAGCGTGATCATCAATTTTCAGACTTACTGGATACGGCTTACCCCGATATTGATTTATAAATAATCAATGGCAATCACCGTTTTCCCTCTGCCGCTTCGTTTTGCATCATATAAAGCTTTGTCGGCGCGGGTAAGCAGCGACGAGGTATCGCGCTGTCCACGTCCGACCTCCACCACTCCGGCGCTAAAGGTGAGGAGCAGAGATTTATCGCCCACCCACATCGGCCGCTCCAGCAGCGCTGCACGCAGCTTTGTCGAGAGGGCTATAGCCGCTTCACAGTCCGCCTCTGAGAGTAGAAGTAAAAACTCTTCTCCGCCAACCCGCCCCAGTGCGGAATGTGCAGGGCTTAACTCGCGCAGGCGATCGCAGAAGTGGATCAACGCGGCATCACCCACCTGATGGCCCCACTCGTCGTTGATCTGCTTGAAATAATCCAGGTCAAACATCAGCACGCAGAAAGGGCTGTCGCGCGTTTGATTGTGTTCAAGAGCGCTCTGCAGCGCCTGTAAAATCGCCGAACGATTCAAGCAGCCGGTCAGGTCGTCGGTGGTGGCTTTCAGCGCCAGCTGCTGCTCGGCTTTTTTACGCTCGGTGATATCCAGACCAATATTCAGAATAGAGCCGTCCGGCAGCAGAATGTTCGACCACAGAATGGTGAGTTCTTCCCCGTCTTTACGGATCGGATGCCACTCGTACATATCTTTCAGAGGCGACACATGGACCGATTCGCGGACCCGCTGCCGCACTTCCGGATCGGGATAAAAGAGCGCCAGCGGATCGGGATACATATTGATCTCCGCCATCGTCCAGCCAAATATCTTTTCACACTCCATATTCCACAGTACGCAGCGATTACGCCGATCAAAAGAGTTCATTAATACCGGCGCGCGTTCAAATAACGTTTTATATTGCGTCACCACCAGCTGCATCTCTTTTGCCGTTCGCTCGCGGGAAATCATATCGGCAAAATAATCTTTTAATTTCTCGACCAGCACGACCACCACATTTTTCAGCGTCGGTAATGCACACAATCGTTGCGAAAAACCCAGGAAGAAATAGCCGTTGCAGCTGCCATCCCGGGAAGAGAGTTTACATAACACGCCGCTTTGTAATTGCACATAACCAGGATGCTGGGCGTTAAAAAGCGAGCGGCCAATATTTTCTTTCCAGTAAATCGCGCGCCACGAGCGGTGATGACGCTTCATCAGAGTGCTGGCAAGAAAATCGGTTACTTCAAAAGAGTGGCAGGTGACATCACCCGCGCAAACCACGCGCGGCAAGCCGCTATCATCATCCACACTCACCCACGCCAGCGCCGAACCCAGCGAGCGGTTGATCGTTTCCAGCATCTCAGTCAGCGAACACTGGGACGTTAACAGCGGCATCAATTTTGCTAAAGCATGCAAAGCCTGCATGCTGTCGTTAACAATTTCGCGGCATGTCTCTTTCATCATGTTTATTCGCAGGTCGTTGAAACATAGAAAACAGGCGCAACGAATAACTCAGGATTCGAATAATCTCATTGAGAGCTTTTATTCCAGGCAACGCATAAATATGTGAAAAATTGCATGTGTGTGTGAATAATAAGTGACACCAGAGAATAAAAAGCAATGAATTCAGTAACCTGAATTATTAATTGTGTATATTTTATTGTCCGTTCAAGCATAAGCCATAGGTCTAATACTGTAAATATTGTACAGACCCCTCCTGGCTGTAGAGACTTTTGTATCTCAATGAATTCGTTATAAAGACGTGCATGAAATCACGATTAGTCTGCAAAGATATATTTTGCGTACCCCTTCTTTTACTGAGAAGGGTTAAAAAGCGCACATTTTTGCCGCAACGAGACTGGCGAATAAAAGAACAAATGTGATATAGTTCACACATATTCTGTAACGCGAAACACTGTTTCATTGTTGTTCACACGCTTTTCGAGGATTTGGTTTTATGGCGACCATTACCACCAGCATGGTTTTACTGCGCTGGCCGTTGTTGAGTGCGGTTTTGATGTTTTTAGCCAGCACGCTGAACATTCAATTTCGTAAATCTGACCTTGCGGGGCTGGCGGTGATTAGCACCTTACTGGGCGTAGGCGCTGCATGCTGGTTCGCGACGGGATTACTGGGTATCACCATGGTGGACGTGGCGACGATCTGGGGCAACATGAAAGAGGTGATGATCGAAGCGATGAGCCATACCCCGCCTGACTGGCCGATGGTCATTACCTGATCGCTGTGTTTAGTTCTCACATCCCGGCCCTCTCACACAGAGAGAGGGTCAGGATAGCAGGCACCAGCCGCTAGAAAATGCCCTTCTGCCGCACCTTCTTCATCTTCTCCGTCGGCGCATCCACCTGACTCAAATCCAGTTCTTCTTTGCCACTCGCCGCGCGCTCAGGTTCCGACGCCGTTTTCCCGGCCATTCTTAACTGCTGTAACGCCAGCTTCTGCTGCTCCAGCAGCGGCTTCAGGGCTGCAACTTCGTCACGAATCATCTGCAACTGCGCCAGCTGCTCTGCGGAAGTATCCACCGCTTTTTCCGGCACAGACTCCTGCGGCGTCAATTCCTCCAGCAGCTGCGCGAGCGTTAGCGTTTCGCGCCCCAGCGATTCCGCCACATGGTGGCACAGGGACGGGTCCATCAGGTGCAGCTGCAGGCCCGCCAGGTAGACGTCACGGTGGAACGCGCGGATCTCCATATTCGTGTCGTCAATGCTGGCAGACTTGTCCATGGACTGATGCCACTTTTGCAGCTGCTGCATCGCGCGCAGATCCGCGCGCGACTGGTCTGGCGTCAGGTGCAGGGACAGATTGACGCGGCGAATCTGTCCCTTACGCATCGTCACCCACCTCGGCCATTAACGGCTCCTCGACCGTCTGCGCACCGGCGTCAGAGTGATACAGGCAGATTTCGCGCGACAGCGCGCTCTGCGGGTTTTCAATACTCACCACGCGATCGCCGAGGGTCGCGTAAACGTCGCGAATCGCCCCTTCGATCAGGTGCGCACCGCCGCCGACCAGGTAAACGCGGTTCGGGTTTTTGGCGAATTTTTTCGCTTCGTAAGCGACCTGATCGCCCAGCTCCTGAATTTTAATCTCAATCTTTTCGAGAATGTCATCGATGCGCGATTCGTCGTTAATCACGCTTTTTACAAAGTTAAGATCGTGGCGGCGCTTGATCAGCTCATTCGCCACCAGATAGCTGGAGTCGCTGTCGGCAGCGGCCAGCAGTTTGCGCGTCGCGTCCGTCACCATCGCCACGCCGATTTCGTTGTTGCCGTAGATGGCCGACACATCGTCGAATTCGCCAATCACCACGCCCATATCCAGGGTGGTGCCGCCGCAGTCGATCACCAGCGATTTGGTAAATTCATTAACGTTCGAGTTGAGCAGGTGAGACAGCGCCGCAGGCAGGCTCTCCGGCATCACCTGCACATCCACAATGCGGAACAGCTCGCCTTTGTTCAGGGAGATATCGCGCATCAGATTCTGGCGCTTCGCTTCGATGCGCTCTTCGTTACGCTGACAGTCGTCCGGCTTGTAGAACTGGGTGATCGGTAAGGTCACAATCACCTCTACGTCGCACGGCGTTACCCCGGTCTGTAGCAGGGCGTGATGCACCGCCAGCAGGTTTAAATCGTCGTACTGATAGTCGATATGGGTGGTGGAGAGCGCCTTATCGGACGTGGCATCGTAGGTGTATTTGGTGGTGCCGATGGTGTAGTTGTGCACCGCCTGGCCGCGCAGCAGCGCCGCGCTCTTCCAGTCTTTGCGGAAGGAGTTTGGCGAGACCACGGTCTTCAGGGTGCCGTTTTCAATCCAGCTGATTTTGACGTTAGTGGAACCGTCGTCGATGGCGAATTTTTTGCAAGTCTGGGTCATGGAAAATGTCTCAATCGTTCTGAAAAAGGGGGCCGCGTCAGAGCACAGCCTCGTCAGTTAAAATGCGGCGGGCACCGAGATAGTGGTCCTGCCAGAAGTTATCGGAAAGCTGGCTGATGCGAATATTCAGGCCGGTGCGCGGGGCTTCGATAAATTTGCCGTCCCCGAGATAGACGCCGACGTGATCCGCGCCGGGGCGCTGGTTGATGTTGAAGAACACCAGATCGCCGCGTCGCAATTTGTCCTGTTTTATCTGTCTCAGCGTGCGGTCCTGATACATACCGTTGGCGGTGCGCGGCAGATTGCGGCTCAGCACCGGCGTGAATGCGTAGAACACCAGGCCGCTGCAATCAAAGCCCTGCTCCGGCGTCTGGCCGCCCCAGACGTAGGGTTTGCCAATCTGCTCTTGCAGCAAATGAATCACTTTTTTCAGCGACGCCTGCAGGCGCGGGCTCATCTTCTCGCCGGGGAGCGGCTCCCAGATCATGTCCGTCGAGAGCTTTCCAGGCTGCCAGCGTTTATGCATCGCCAGCTGTTCGCGGTTTTGTACCCGCTCAAGGCGTTTTGCCTCGCTCAGCTTGCGCTTTTGCTCCGGCGTCACCGGCACCACGGCGATGCGGGTGCGGGCTTTTTTCAGCAGCGCCGCGCGATTGCGCATCCGCGCGTTGGCGGCGGCCTCTTCTTCGGAGACCGTCTCACGCCGCGGCGCGGCGTCGGCATGAAAAGTCCCGGCCACCATCAGCGCGGCAGCCAGCGCCATACAGCGCAGGATCGGGAAAGGGATAAAGGTCAACATCACTCAATCGTCTATTGTTTCTGCGAGAGTTTATCAATGATCGGCTTGATCACTTTCTCGCCGTGCTGACCAAAGAACTGGTATAGCGACTCGCTCGCCGAGTGGGTCAGCACCATGATTTCAATGCGGCGGTTCGAGGAACTGAGCGGATTTTCCGGGTCGAGCAGCATCTGATCGGCCATTCCACTCACCTGCAAAATTTTCCCTGGCGCTAACCCGGCTCTGGTCAGGACTTTACGCGCCTGCATGGCTCGCTCGCCGGACAGGTTCCAGTTGTTGTAGAGATCCTGGTCGCGGAAACGGGTAGCGTCCGTGTGGCCGGTGATAATGATTTTGTTGTCGATCTTGTTGAGCGCCGGGGAGAACTCCGTCAGCAGACGAGTAAAGAACGGCGTCAGGATCGCGCTGCTGCGCTGGAACATCTCGCGCTTCTGATCGTCGGTGATCAGGATCCGCAGCCCCTGCGGGACGATCTCCATTTTCAGGTTCGACTGGGCATCGTAGGCCGAGGTGATCTTCATGATGATCCGCGCCAGATCTTCGATCTCCCTTTGGGAACGCTTATTCACGTCCTCCAGGCTTTCGCCTTTCAGCCCCGCCTGAATAGTCATCGGTTTTTCTGCGGATGATTTTTTCGCTTCGCGATCGCGTTTTTCCGTGACCGCAATTTTACCGCCGCTGCCGTGCGGCTGGGTGATTGGCGTCAGGGAGTTGCCTTCAAAAATCGACTCGCCGTTGAGCTGAGAGACGATCTCTTTGCGCTCCTCTTCCGTCACCGAGCCCATGATCCACAGCACCATAAACAGCGCCATCATCGCGAGGGTAAAGTCGGCGAAGGCCACCTTCCACGCCCCGCCATGAAAGGTGTCGTGGCTTTTGCGCGAGGAGCGTTTGATGATGGTGGTATGTTCTTTTCCGCGTGTGCCGCGCATCAGGATTCACCCGTCATCTGGTTCACCCAGCCGTCGAGCGTGGCGAAGGTCGGTTTCGAATCGAGCGGCAGCATTTTACGTCCGGCATCCACCGCCAGCAGCGTGGGCTTGCCCGCCACGTGATTCACCAGCACGGTACGCACGCACTCGATCACCGCGAGCTGTTTTTTGGTGTTCTGCTCCATGGCGTTCGCCACCGGGTCCATCAGGCAGTAGCAGAAGAAGACGCCGAGGAAGGTCCCGACCAGCGCCGCCGCCACTTTCACGCCGATCACCGCAATGGAGCCGTCGATGGATTGCATGGTGATGATGATCCCCAGTACCGCCGCACAGATACCGAAGCCCGGCATCGCTTCTGCGGTACGTTGCAGCGAGCGGGACGGTTGCAGCAGGTTCTCTTCCATCGCCACCAGCTCCTGCTCCAGAATCCCTTCCAGCTCGTGCTCGTTGATCTTGCCCATCGCCATCAGGCGGAAGTTGTCAGAGATAAAGGTGATCAGCGCTTTGTTCTGCAGGATCAGCGGATATTTCTGGAACAGCGGGCTGCTTTCCGGCACTTCGATGTGTGCATCCAGCACCTTCAGACCACCGTCCTGCACCAGCTCCAGCAGTTCAAACAGCAGCATCAGCAGCTGGCGTTGATACTCATCCGTGTACTCGTTTTTGCGCATAATGCCGCGAAACTGACGATACATCTCTGCCAGAACCGGACGCGGATTCGCGAGCACCATCGCCCCCAGACCGGCCCCTAAAATGATGATGATTTCGCCGGGCTGCCAGAACGAGGCGAGACGGCCGCCGGACATCAGAAACCCGCCGACAACGCAGGCAAAAATAATGAAAATACCGAGAAACTTTTGCATATACCTTTCACTTCTGGAAAAAACACTGGATCTTTTGAGCGATCTTTTTATTAAGCTGGCAGACGCGCGCCTCGGTCAGATCGAGAACCAGCGCGATTTCTTTCAGACTCATTTCCTGCTGGTAATAGAGCGTCAGAATCAGTTGTTCACGCTCATCAAGGCTCGCCAGCGCAGCCTTTAACGTGCCGCTGGTGACCATTTCGTCCTCCAGCGAGCGGGTGTTGAGGGTGCCGTGCAGCGCATCCTCACCTAATAATTCATCGAGACTTTCCAGCGTCCTGGCGCAATCCAGCAGTAAATACTCGTGGTATTCGTCAGCGGTGATGGAGAGATGCTCGCTGAGATCCTCAAACGTCGGCGTGCGCCCCAGCTTGCGCGTGATGTCGCGGATCGCATCGTTGATTTTGTGGCTCTTCTGTCGAAGCCGACGCGGACGCCAGTCCAGCTCGCGCAGCTCATCCAGCACCGCGCCACGCACGCGCGCAGCCGCATAAGCGCCAAACTGCTCATCGGGGTGGCCGTAGCGGCGCAGGGAGGTCAGCAGACCCATCAGGGCGATCTGCTCCATGTCCTCTTTGTCCATTACGCTGCTGGTTTGCCAGGAGAGCTGCTTCACCACCCGGTGCACAAGCGGTAAGTACGCGTTGATGTACTTCGCTTCGTCAGCCGGGGTCAGCGCGTCATCCGCAATAAAATCCATCATGTCAGTCGACTACCGTTTCTTACTGGAAAACCATTTTGCTGATGATGACGTCTTTAAACGGCATACGCGTATTGAGGCTCTCAAAGCGTGCCGTGTACGCATTCATCAGCTTATCGCGCAGGGCTTCCACGCTCATTTCACGCACCGCGTCGTAGTCCATCGCTGAGAGGGCATTGACCGTCGCGCCGCGAATGGCCGGAGACATCTCCTCCGCGCGGCTGGTGTCGGCGGCGGAATCAGTGGTCAGGGCCAGCTCCAGCAGCAGATAGCGCTCGGAATCGCCGGGGCTTTTTAATGTCACGACCACGTTTTTGATTTCGACAAACTCCACCACGCTCTCTTTCGACGAGCTGAAGAAATCAGAAATGATGGAGCGTTTATGCTCGTCCTGGCTGAGCAAATGCGTGCCCATGACGGTCAGTACGGCGGCAAAAGTGGCTGCTATCAGGGCAATCACCAGCCCTAAAGAAAAAGTCTTCAAAGTCATAAGTTAAACCGTAAGTAATACTGAATCGTCTGTACCGTCAGTGGAGTGTGCGTCCTCTGCGGCTATCTCTGCCCCTGCTTCAGGCCTGTCTGCCTGGGATGGCAGTTGCTGTCCGCGTCCTTGCTGCTGTCCGGACTGGGTAGATACCTGCACGTTCACCTGGACAACGTTTTGCTCTGTCAGGCTCTGGCGCAGTTCATTGCTGATCTGCTGGAGCGCGCGCACCGTCTCGCTGTTGCTGGCGCTGATGTGTACCTGCATCCGACCATTTTCGATCTGCAGCGAGATATCCACTTTGCCCATCTCTGGGGGATCGAGACGGATGGTGGCGTGCTGCACCTGGTTTTTGACCTGAATCTGCAGCCGATCGTTAAGCGCGCTGTGCAACTGCTGCGCCCATTTGGTTTCGTCTGCGTCCAGTTTGACCGGCGGCAAATGCACGGTTTGCTTCTCCATCGCCGTCGAGAATGTCTGCCCGCTGGCGACCGGCTGCCCTGCGGCAGGCAGCACGTCAGCCAGGGTTTTCACCACCTCGGCGGCGAGCGGTTTGGTATGCTCGACTGCCTGCGCCTGCGTCACAGGTAATGGTGCGGGCACAGGCGTCGGTTGTGACGAGTGGGCCTGCGGCATAAGCCCCGCCGACAGCGTCTGCATTTTTAGCGCTTCGCCACTTTGCGGTGCGGCCGGGGCGGCATTCAGCGTTTTGACCGGCATCTGGCTTGCCATCAGCAAGGTGTCCAGCAGCGCCTGCGGCGGCGTTAGCGTATCCGGCGCCGGTTGTGCGCTGTCGGCGGTGTCCGTCGTCGCGTCGTCGTCTTCGTCATCCGTCTTAAGCCCCGCCAGCACCATGGTGGTGTCGCGCGTTTTCTCACCGCCCAACAGGTTATTGATGATATTGAGCAGCGCGTCGTTGAACTCCGCAGGCGCGGGCTCGCCGACAGGCGCACCCGGCAGCGTCGCCGATGCTGTGTCCGTCGCGGGCAGCGCCGGGGCAATGGCTCCCGGCTCCGGGGTGGCAGGCGTTAACGTCAGTGGCGTGAGCAGCAGATTCATCAGCCTTTCTCTCCCACATCGGCAAACTGCGCGTAGGCGCTTGCGCCTTCACGGTTGCGACGCGCGCGGGCCATCTGCTGCGCCAGCTCATCGCTTTGCTGCTGGCTGTACTGGCTCACCTGCTGATGCACCGTGCGCAGTGCCGTCAGCGCCTCACGTTTTTCCGCCGTCAGCGTCTGCCCTTGCAGGGAGATCAACAGCCCGGCGATCTGCGCGTCGACCTCCTGCATTTTCGGCCAGTCGTGCTGACTGGCCGCCTGCTCCAGGGAACGCGCCAGAAAACGCATAACCTGTAGATCATCCATTCTGCTGCCCCATTTTTTCCCAGCCGTCCTGCAGGTTGCGGAGGATCACTTCCACCTCTTCAACGTGCTCAACGGAGAGCTTATGGCTGGCGTCATACAGACGATAAACGCAGTAGTCATAGAGGTTCGCCAGGCTCAGCGCCAGCTCGCCCCCTTTGTCGAAATCCAGCGAGCTGGTCAGGGCATTAAGGATGTCGATGCATTTGTTAATGCTCTGGACCTTACGGTCATAGCGACGCGCCGCGATGTGGCTTTTTGCCCGCACCAGTTCATCCATCAGGCCGTTAAACAGCATCAAAACCAGTTGATGCGGATTCGCTGCCGCCGCCTGAATTGCTAAGTCGGACTGCTGGTAATGGCCGAAGCCCTGCTGTTCGTTCCCGTACATAAAAGCTCTGTTTTCCTTACTCTAAACCAAACATACTCTTGGTGTTTTCCATCTGGGCCATGGCCTGCTGCAACTGAGTAAATTGCTTCAGATAGCGGTTATACGAGGAGTCATAACGCGAATTCATGGCTTCGGTTTTGGTGTCGATATCGCTCTGCTGGCGGTCGAGCACTTCCTGGCGACCTTTCAGCAGGCCGGTGGTCGAATTGAGGTAACGGTCGAGGGATTTATCCACCGCCGCGATCAGCCCGTCTTTGCCGTTGAACAGGCCCGTCAGCGCCTGCGGATCGGCGGTCAGCGCGGCGTCGAGCTTTTTGCTGTCGATCTCCAGCTTGCCGTCTTTATCCGCTGTGATGCCGAAATCGGACATCCGCTTGCCGCCAAACTGGGTGCGCAGCACGTCGTTCAGCTCGCGATCGAGGGAGGCCATGGTGGCATCGCCCGCAAACGCGCCGCGCTCTTCACCGTCGCCGCTGCCGCTTTTGGTCAGTTTTTGCAGCGTGTCCTGCAGGGTGTTGTATGAGGTAATGAAGGTCTGCAGCTGCTCTTTGGTGCCCGCCGTATCTGTGCCGATGGTGATGGTCAGCGGCTTGTCGGCTTCGGTCTTAGACGTCAGTTCGATGGTCACGCCGTCGATGAGCTTATCCAGCGTGTTGCTGCTGTTGGAAAATTCCATTTCGCCCATACGGAATTTGGCGTCTTGCGCTTTCGAGATCTCTTTGGCGTTCGCCGAGTTAAAACCTGCCGTCCCGCCGACGGTTACCTTATTGGCTGCGCCGCTTTCGTCGCTGCTCAGCATCAGCGTCACTTTACCGTCGGTGCGGATCAGCGAAGCGGTGACGCCGGGGTTATTTTCATCGCCATTAATGGCTTTGGTGAGATCGCTCAGGCTGTTGATACTGTCCATATCAACGTTGATGGTTTTCGCATCCGCCCCTTCGCCGAGGGTGATCTCCATCATGCCGGTGGCATCTTTGATGGCATCATCCGTCAGATCGCCGAAACCGATCTGATGGGCGGACGCCAGCTGATCGACTTCGATGTTGTATGTGCCCTTCTGCGCCGAGGAGTTGGCCGTGACGGTCGCAATCCCTTCGCGGTTGACGGTGGCGCTGTTTTGCAACATCCCGTCATTGGTGCTGTTCAGCCCTTTAATGGCGCTGCGAAAATCGGTTAATGCGGTGCGAAGCGCGTCCAGCGCTTTTTTCTGCGACGTCATCGTGGCTGTTTTGGTCTTCAGCTGATTCTGGATCGACATGATGTCGTAGGACGCCAGCGACTGCGCCAGCGTCGTCGGATCTATGCTGCTGAAATCTGCCATAGTAGTTGTCTCCATTCGCACCTGTTGCTAAACCATGCTCAGTTAATGCAACCATCGTGCCAATTTTTAAATTTAGTTAATTCAGTTAGTTACGATTTACCGGGAAGGCAACTTTCCCCGAATGGGAAAAGACAGGAAGGGGAAAGGCCGCAAACAAAAACACCGCCTTACAGCGGTGTTTTCATCGAACGGATTGGGATTAGCCCAGCAGGGACATCACCATTCCGGACATGCTGTTGGACTGCTTCAGCATGGACATGCTGGTTTGGGCCAGCATCTGGTTACGGGTCATGCTGGAGGCTTCAGACGCGAAGTCAGCATCACGGATGTTACCCAGCGCCAGATCGGTGTTGTCTTTCATGTTCGCCAGGTTAGCCGCGGTGTGGCCAAGACGGTTGATGTTTGCACCCAGTTTAGAACGCAGGGTACCCACTTCAGAGATAGCGCCTTCTACGCTTGTGATCATCGCCTGTGCGCCAGAAACAGTGGTCAGCGCGCCAGAAGCAGTCAGTGCGCCCATACCGCCGGAACCGGTCACGGTGGTCAGTTCTGTGCTCACGTTTACAGTCAGTTTCTCGCCTTCAGATGCACCGATCTGGAAGTTCATTGCAGAAGCGAATTTACCGCTCGCACCGAACAGGTTTTCGCCTGCGTATTTGGTGTTGTCCATAATGTTGGTCAGTTCAGCGTTCAGTTCGTCCATTTCAGACTGCAGCGCAGCGCGATCTTCAGTACCGTTCGTGTCGTTCGCTGCCTGTGTTGCGAGGTCTTTCATGCGGTACATGATGTTGCTCACTTCATCAAAAGCACCTTCTGCGGTCTGCAGCAGCGCAGTCGCGTCAGAGATGTTGCGCTGTGCAACAGCCATACCATTGCTCTGACCCTGCAGGCGGGTTGCGATTTGCAGGCCAGCTGCATCGTCCGCTGCGGAGTTGATACGTTTACCGGTACCCAGACGTTCCATTGCAGTAGACAGCATGCTGTTGGATTTATTCAGTGCGTTAGTAGAAGCCATGGAAGACGCGTTAGTGAAAATAGAAAGTGCCATGTTAGTAATCTCCTTGTGAACCTGTCTGTCAGGCTCTTCTCTCTGGTACTCAAGTAAAACGACACACTGAAAGGGAGAATTAAATCGGCGATGAAAAAAAATTAAAAATTACGTCTATAAGAAAAAGCCTGGTCTGAGTAATAACCGCATAAATTGCGAAAGGTAAATTAAAAACCAATGCGACACACTCTCTCCTTAACTTAAACGCAACTTAAAAATATTTAATGTATTCATTTATCCAAATGTAACAATATTTTATCGGCGGGAAAAAATAAAACACCAAATTCACATAAAAGAACAATCTATTAATATAAAAAACATCCACAGATCACTATTAACGTTTAACGATTCTCATTAATGGTTGTTTAGAGAATTAACTTAATAATTTGTTGCACATCACAGTTTTATCGCGTAAAAATGTGTCAAGGAAGAGAAACTTCCTAATCTCATACTGGAAAAGGCGGAAAATGACCGGCACGCACATGCCGTTCCGCAGAGCGAAATCCCTGTTTACGTCGTAAAACCGCTCGTTTTTGCATAATCTCCGCAGGCACGCGGCAATTCTCAAATGAATTTTAAACGGAATTAATGATTAATTTACATTAAGCATTGCGCGACTTTTTCGCTCGGTGCGGAGATGAATAATTGATTCAGGAGTGGCTTTTTGTCACCTGTCGCCATGAGAAAAAAATATTCCACCGTTAATAACTGGTTAGTTGATCTACCCTCCGGCTCCCTCATAAGCATGGTCACGGGCGAAAGAAAACGCCTGGGGGAATATCAATTAAAACTATTAGATGTACTTCTTGAAAATGCAGGAAAAATTCTCACTCGCGAAGAATTGACGACGCTGGTCTGGGAACGTCGGGTTATTGGTAATAATAGTCTTCCCAATGCCATCCATGCTTTACGCTCCGCTTTAGAAGACGACGGCAAACAACAAAAAATTATCAAAACAATCCCCAAAAAGGGGTATTTGCTTGAGCAGGCGTGGTGCCGTTTCGTTGAGAAAGAGAGTGACGAGATTGATCTGCCGGACACGGAGATCGATGGCTTTGTGTTGCCCACCCTCAGCCCAACCGTTGAGCACAACGCTGCCGACGAGCCGGACATCGTTTCTGAACCCGTTAAGGTAATTGAAACGCCCTCCATTGAGATCGCGGTTCCCGCTGAACGCCCCGTTATTGTACCGGCCAAATCCCGGTTTCAGCATCCGTTCATCACCCTGGCAGCCCTGCTGGTCACCGTCATGATTGGCGCGATCTTTGGCTGGCACTATGCCGGTAATCAGGGGCCAAAAATCGTCGCGGCAGAGCAGGAAGTCGCGGTTTACAGCAACATTCATATTTACGAGCTGTCCGAGTCCAACCGCCTGGAGATGAGTAAAGAAGATTTTTACAGCAAAATCAAAGACACGCTGTATACCATTAACCAGCAGATCAAAACCCAGTCCATGACCATGACGGTCTATTACCAGAGTATCGATCAAACGCTGAACTACACCTTTGCGCTGAATAGCCGCTGCGACAAAAAACAGCTGGTGATGGCCATCTATCACTGGCGCATCGACCCGACCCAACTGAACAACCTGATACTGCGTGAGACGAGGAGAAAAATCAGTGAGATGGAAACCTGCGCTTAACTGGAAACTGGCCCTGTCCTGCTTTCTGCTTGTGGCGCTCGCTTTTGCGGGGCTGCGAGTTATGCAAACCGCAAACGTCCCGCAGTCTAACGTCGAGGGTTTTTTACAGCTGGGATTCTACGATTTGATGTCGATGCGAAAAGAGATTTACGATTCGCACATGCAGACGGTGAATGGTTCGATTTTAACGACCATCACCAGCCCGAACGACAACCGTTTCGTGCTGAAAGGAAAGTTCACCGGCATCAACGAACAGAACGGCAGACAGTTTTTCGCCTATACCCCCATCTACTACAGCACCGCGCAAAAAGGGCTGATGATTGATGGTCTGGTGGATATGCTGCTGCACATTGATATCTGGATGCAGCCGCTGTTTGTCGGCAATCAGCAGCTGGTGGTGGGGCAAAGTGGGGCGATATTTTTGTATCCATTGAAGAAGTAAGCAGGGTGGCCGCCGCCACCCGCTTCACCATTCGCCGTACGGATAGGTTTTGCCTTTGATGAAGTCTTTTATGCTCTGGTCGTATCCATCAGGAATTTCATAAGACATTTCAAGGTTGCTTATCCCCATACAGCCTTCGAGTTTTTCCCCTGAGAGCGTGGATATTTTTACAGGTTCTACAGGGAGGTTGTCACCACCGCCACTATTTTGAAGCCAGACTCGGACCTTTCCCCCAGGCGCCAGGCCAAACAACATCGTGCTGTACCATGCCTTTTCTCCGAACATATCTACCCCTGTGGACAAACTCATTCGCGTCCGCACAGAATCCGGAAATGTGATTCTCGTTTCGTAGGTTTTTTTATCAATAATGGAATCCCAGCAAAACAGCATATTTACAGGGGGATGCCGTGCTTTGTTAAACGTTGCAAAACGCATGTACTGCTTATCCCACGTAGAAACGCTTGAGTCATCCTCATCTATACTATCCAGATTCCTGAATGAATAGAGGATGTTCTTTTCGTCGATAATGCCAACATAATTGACGAAAGCGGGGAGTTCCTTAGGCGTGAAAAAAACAAACCCCCACATCCCATATGGCATTGAACCAGTATCTTCTGGCAATGCGGGTTCGCCAGTATGACAGCCTGATAAAACAAGCAGCATTGTGAGTAAAGACCGTTTTCCATAATTCATTTCTAATTCCTTCCATGCTTAATCTATTACTTGCCTGAATCTCACCATTCGCCGTACGGATAGATTTTGCCTTTGATAAAGTCTTTTATATTTTGGTCGTAGCCATCAGGGATTTCATAAGACATATCAAGGTTGCTTATCCCCTTACATCCCTCCAGTTTATCCCCATATACAGTTGTTATTCTTTTCGGCTCCACAGGTATGCTCCCATTACCTCCTGAAGAATTTTGAAGCCAGATCCTCACCTTGCCTCCAGGAGCAAGCCCAAAGAGCAGCGTGTTATTCCACGCCTTTTCACCATAATGATCTAATCCGGTTGAAACACTCATTTGGTCTCCAAGGGACTCTGGGAAGGTTATCCGCGTTTCATACGTTTTTTTATCGATAATTGAGTCCCAGCAGAAAAGCATAGTAACTGGTGGATGACGGGCTTTATTGAACTGCGCATGCCGTCTTACTTTATTATTCCATGTACCTACGGTTGCCCAGCTATCATCTACACTGTCGAGAGATCTGAAAGAGTAGACGACCTTTTTGTCATCAATAATACCTACGTAGTTTACAAATGCCGGAAGATCTTTCGGCGTAAAGAAGGCGAATTCCCAAAGTCCATACGGCATTTCCCCGGTTTCTTCCGGTGTTGCATACTCATCAGAATGACAGGCTGATAAAACAAGTAACACTGCGAGTAAAGACCGTTTTCCGTAATTCATTTCTAATTCTTTCCATGTTGAATGCGTTACTCATCTAAACCTCACCATTCGCCGTACGGATAGGTTTTGCCTTTGATAAAGTCTTTTATATTTTGGTCGTATCCATCGGGGATGCTGTAATCGAAATTGGCGAGGGTAATGCCTTTACACCCCTCCAACTTATCGCCGGAAAGTGTGGTGATTTTTTTGGTTCTACGGGCAAGTTCCCATTCCCCCCAACGGTATCCTGTAACCAAATCCTCACCTTACCTCCAGGAGCCAGACCAACCACCAACGTGTTGTACCAGGCTTTTTCACCATGATGATCTAACCCAAATGAAACACTCATCTTTTCCCTGATACGTTGAGGAAACGTGACTCGCGTTTCGTAGGTTTTTTTATCGATGATTGAATCCCAACAAAAAAGCATTGTGACCGGAGGGTGCCGAGCTTTATTGAACTGGGCATGCCGTCTTACTTTGTTATTCCAGGTACCCACGGTTGCCCAATTATCCTCAGTACTGTCGAGCGTTCTGAAGGAATACAGGATCTTTTTATCATCAATGATACCGACATAGGTCACTCGGGCGGGAAGTGCTTTAGGAGTAAAAAAAGCAAACTCCCACATCCCATATGGCATTGCGCCAGTTTCTTCTGGCAATGCGGGTTCGCCAGTATGACAGCCTGATAAAATAAGAAGCATTATGAGTAAAGACCGTTTTCCGTAATTCATTTCTTATTCCGTCCATGTTTAATACGTTACCCGTAGAAATCTCACCACTTACCATAAGGGTAAACTTTCCCATTAATAAATTTTTCGGTCTCTTTGGAATATTCGTAACCTTGCGAATGCTGAGTTATCCCTTTACAACCCTCCAATTTATCGCCGGAAAATGTCGTTATCTTTACGGGTTCTACCGGGCTGCTACCATTTCCGCTGGCAGTGTTCTGGAGCCAAATTTTTACTTTACCCTCAGGAGCTAAACCAAACAGTAAGGTATTAAACCAAGCTTTTTCCCCATGATTGTCTATCCCTGTTGATACACTCATCTTTTGCCTGACGGATTCAGGAAAAATCACATATGTTTCATAGGTCTTTTTATCAATAACAGAATCCCAACAAAACAGCATTGTAACGGGCGGGTGCCTGATTTTATTGAACTGTGCGTGTCGTCTGACTTTATTATTCCATGTACCTACTGTTGCCCAATTATCCTCAATGCTATCCAGGCTTTTGAATGAGTAAACTATTTTCATGTCATCAATAATGGCAACATAGGTAACATCAGCGGGCAATGCCTTTGGCGTAAAAAATGCGAACTCAACCATCCCATAGGGCATTTCACCTGTTTCTTCAGGTGTTATCATTTTACCGGAATGGCAACCTAATATAACCAGCGCTAAAGCGAGTAAAGACTGTTTTCCATAATTCATTTTTTAACCCCATCCATGTTGTATATTGTCCGTTGCCAGTTTTCATCTGGACGATTTACAAAGCTAATTACTTCTGAAACCGAGGTTCCTCCATAGTTTTTTCCTTTTTCATTCAGTTTGATGCTGTTCCAGTTTGCTGAACAGTGGATGAAAGCTTTAGCAATATAGTCAATTTCTTGCTGATTAAATTTTGATGATATTTCCCCTGAACGACTTTCTTGGCCCATTAACATCGATTTTTCAGACAGTTTTAAAAGGTCTGGACTAAGATTAAAGCCATCCTCTTTTTGAATCTCTTTAAACACCACACCCGCATCCTGCGCAGCATCGATCATCACCCGCAGCACCACCTTCGACCAGTCGTTCTTCACGATCCGTTTTTTCATTGTCAGAGCAGCAAATGCGCGCTTCTGCATCCCGTCTCTTGGATGGACTGGCATTCTCGTGTCCTCCCAGGCGTCAGCTGTAATGTCATTAGTGCGAATGAGCGGTGCCGCGACCGCAGAGGATTCGAGTATCGGTAGCTGTTTCATGGCATGTCTGTAAGTTCGCGTATCCGCCAGCGGGGTATCCAGCGGCACGGTTGCTGCTTCCGGTCGGGTCAGGTAGATGTTTTCCCGTGTCGCAGGCAGGTAGCCGCCGCCAATATCGGAATGCGCGCCGGGCAGAGCCAGCTC
>NZ_PKFT01000015.1:0-60119 GCF_002870005.1 Lelliottia sp. F153
GGCCTGCCGCCAGCGTTCAATCTGAGCCATGATCAAACTCTTCAATTTAAGTTTGATGCTCGTGAATTAAACTTCGTAATGAATTACGTATGTTCACTCAGAGACTTTGGTATTCATTTAGCGTCTTTCGACGTTTAGAATCCATGTCACTTTGAGTGCCCACACAGATTGTCTGATAAATTGTTAAAGAGCAGTGCAACGCGGCTTTCGCTCACCGTTGCGAGGTGGCGTATATTACGCTTTCCTCTTTCAGAGTCAACCCTGAATTTCAGGATTTTTTCTCTTCAACCGAACCGGCTGTTTGTGTGAAGTGATTCACATCTGCCGTGTCGATGGAGGCGCATTATAGGGATCCCAGTTTTTAGCACAAGCGTTTTTTAGATCTTTTTTCCTGACTGCTGCTTTTCCACGCTTTTCGATGAGATCCTGCCCGATCTGCTTAAAAATTGACGCATTTAACACCCCTCCATGCTGCATAATATGATCAAAATCTTCTGTATAAGCTCATCAGTCGAGGTTGATATGTCTGCAGTACTCCGTCCCTATAAAGATCTGTTCCCGAAAATGGGGGAACGCGTGATGATCGATCCCAGTAGCGTACTCATTGGCGATGTCAGGATGGATGATGATGTGAGCATCTGGCCACTAGTCGCGATCAGGGGTGATGTGAATTACGTGACGATCGGCGCGCGCACCAATATTCAGGACGGTAGCGTTTTACACGTTACCCACAAGTCGTCCTATAACCCAGAAGGTAATCCCCTCATTATTGGAGAAGAGGTCACAGTTGGCCATAAAGTGATGTTACACGGCTGCACTATTGGCAACCGGGTACTGGTGGGGATGGGATCTATTCTGCTGGATGGGGTAGTGGTAGAAGACGATGTGATGATAGGCGCCGGGAGTCTGGTCCCACAAAACAAACGCCTGGAAAGCGGCTATCTCTATTTAGGCAGCCCGGTAAAACAGGTCCGTCGGTTAAAAGAGACGGAAATCGAAGGGCTGAAATATTCGGCGAATAACTACGTCAAATGGAAAGACGACTACCTGGATCAGGAAAACCACACCCACCCTTGATCGTCTTCCTGCTCGTTGCGGATCATATCGCTGGCTTCTTCTTCAAGATCCCAGCGATAGCCCCTAAAGACCTCCAGCGGTATCGTCCCGCCAAAACGCCTTAGCAATAACTCGCCCGTAATAGCGCAGGTCATCTGCATACCGTTAACCAATACCGGAAAACAGACTGCCTGTTTGCTTTCGTCCCAGACTTCCCTGTCCGGAAAATGAATCGCCTGGTTCATGCCAGCAATTCCTGTTTCAGTTTTTCAATAACGGGTTCTACTGCGGGTAATACGCCGTGCCAGAGCAGAACAGCATGTGCCGCTTGCCCCACCAGCATGCCCAGACCGTCGGCCAGATGCTTCGCGCCGAGTTCTTCACACCAGCTCAGGAAAGGCGTTTTGCCCTTTTGATAGAACATGTCATAGACGTAAATATGAGGAGTGACTAATGAAGAAGGGAGCGCTGGTACATCGCCACCGATCCCGCTGGATGTCGCATTAATGATGAGATCAAATTCATGCTCACCCAGATCTTCCATTGCCACCACGTTCACGCTGCCCGTATGAGCAAAGAGCGTAGCCAGCTCTTTTGCCCGGGAGAACGTGCGGTTAGTGATCGTGACAGCACAATCCAAAGAAAGAAGTGGCAACAATACGCCGCGAGAGGCACCGCCCGCGCCAATCAGCAGAATACGAAAACCCTTCTTAATAAAAGAGAGTCTTTCGAGATCGCTTAATAAGCCAATACCATCGGTGTTGTCACCCAGCAGGCGTCCGTCCTCCAGTCGCTTGAGGGTATTCACCGCCCCGGCAAGGGAGGCGCGCTCGGTTAACTCATCCGCCCGGGCGAATGCCTCTTCTTTAAAGGGCACGGTGATGTTAGCCCCTTTGCCGCCCGCGTCAAAAAAAGCATTCAGCGTCGGTACAAAATCATCGACGGGCGCCAGAACGCGGCCATAGGGATGATCGATTTGCAGCTGTTCAGCAAATTGCTGATGAATGAACGGTGACTTGCTGTGAGCTATTGGATTACCAAAAACCGCGTACTTATCCATCCTATTACCCCTGGCGAAAGCGCTCGCCGGTTAACGCATCGCGAATTTCCGATGGATTCTGACGACCACCCGTTTCACCGATAACCACCGGGAAATCATCACCAAACTGGGCAAGCACTTCTTGCGATGTGCGGCAAGGTGGCAGCCCTGTCAGATTGGCACTGGTAGAAACCAGCGGCTTACCAAATGTCTGGCACAGCTCAACCACCAGCGGATGATCGGTAACACGCACTGCAAGGGAATCAAAGCGCCCCGTCAGCCAACGCGGCGTGGTCGGCAGCGCCGGGAAAACAAAAGTGACTGGACCAGGCCATGCCGCAGAAATAGTCTCTCGCTGCGCCTCGTTCAACATCGAATCATCAATGTAAGGCTTGAGTTGCTCAAAGTTTGCAGCAATCAGGATCAGTCCCTTTTCGACCGGTCTTTGCTTCAGTTCTAATAGACGCGTAACGGC
The DNA here is from genome assembly GCF_002870005.1 of Lelliottia sp. F153. Lineage (NCBI taxonomy): Bacteria > Pseudomonadati > Pseudomonadota > Gammaproteobacteria > Enterobacterales > Enterobacteriaceae > Lelliottia > Lelliottia sp. F153. Next base: position 2,571 of record NZ_PKFT01000015.1, read on the forward strand.
CAATTCGCTGTCAGGATCGCATCCGACCCCAAATACAGCTTCCGTTGGATAGGCGATGACTTCTTCTTTTCTCAAGACTTCCAGCGCACGGGCAATGGAGTCCGATGTTAATTTATTCTTCACAGGTTTAATCCGCCGAGACCGGCTTTCCACATTGTTTACTGGCACAGAAGAGTTTTATGCCCTGTGCCGTTTTCTTCTCGATGAGTAGCGGATAATCGCAGTGAGGGCAAATCCCCGCTACCGGTTTGAAATTGATAACGAACTGGCATTCAGGATAGCGATCGCAGGAATGGAATGTTTTACCGAAACGGGAACGACGCTGAACCAGCTGTCCCTGTTGGCACTGGGGACAGGCAATCGCGGTCTCATCTGGTTTATCAATCTGCTCGGTATGGCTACATTCAGGGTAGTGGCTACAGCCGATAAACATACCGAAGCGCCCCTGACGTAATGCCAGAGCAGCACCACAGACCGGGCATAGCTGCCCCTCCAGAATTTTGACGATATGCCCGTCCGCCTGACTCTTCAGGGGACGGACATAATCACATTCTGGATAGTGTGAACAACCGAGAAACGGACCGTGTTTCCCGGACCGGATGACAAGATTAGCCCCACACTGTGGGCAGGGCTCGTTATTAGACACCGTAAACAGTGCTGATTTGGCCATAACAACTCTTGGAGCTACATAGATGAATTAATGCAGCATACCTTCATTCACTTCAAAGAGTAATTCTTCCATTTGCTGATAGGCATTTTCACAGCCCGGAATATTAAACAGAACCATCAGAATCACCCATTTGAGATCTTCCAGTTCAAATTCTGCCGTATCCAGCGCCATGACGCGCTCTATCACCATCTCTCGGGTTTCGAGGTTTAGCACCTGAATCTGTTCCAGGAATAAGATAAATCCCCGGCAACTGGCATCCAGCCTTTCACACTCCTCAGCCGTAAAAATACGTACAGACAGCGGATCAGAAGCGAGCTGCATGGGTTCGACAAGGCCTTCCTGATAATCAGCCAGCTTTTCTAACCACATTAAGGCGTTATAGATATCTTCCCGTTCAAATCCTGCATCGGTAAGATCCCGCGTCAGCCGATCCTGATCCACGCGCATTTCAGCTTCGTTATGGATGTAAGTCTCAAACAAATACATCAGTACGTCGAACATGGCTTGCCCTCCTCAATCGGACATAGCCGCCGGGTACAGCTGCGATCCATCCTGCTAACTCCAGTTCGAGTAGCTGTGCTACCGTCACAGGCACAGATTGGCCGGCACGTTCAGCGACAACGTCAACAGGTGTTACCTCATCTCCTACGTTAGCCAGGAGCTCAGGAAATGGCAATGCCACCTCCTCCTGATCTGATGAATAAAGTGATTTTTCAGGCTCATCTGGGATACAGGTTAGCCCATATTGCAAATTTTCCAGGATTTCCTCTGGGCTAGTCACAGGCGTCGCGCCTTGCTTGATGAGCCAATGCGGCCCCTCGCAACCGGGATTGCCAATGGGGCCGGGCAACGCAAAGACTTCTCGCCCCTGCTCCATGGCACATCGAGCGGTGACCAGCGATCCACTCCGCTGCGCCGCCTCAACAACCAGTACGCCATGACTCAGGCCGCTAATAATACGATTACGCCGGGGGAAATTAGCAGGCCACGGCGAAGTGGCGAGTGAAAACTCAGATATCACCGCGCCCTCAGCGTCAATAATGCTTTGTGCAAGAGAGACATGGCGAGGGGGATAAACACTGAACAGGCCATTGCCAAGAACGGCAATACTTTTCCCCTGAACCGAGAGCGCTGCCCGATGAGCAACACCATCAATTCCGCGCGCCAGTCCGCTGGTGATAGTGAATCCACATCTTGCCAGATGCTCACAGAAAATCTTGCCCCATCTCTCACCATACCAGGAAGGTGAACGGCTACCGACCACCGCCAGTTGAACGCTTTTCAGCGCATCAACATTGCCTTTAACGAATAAAGCGCCTGGGTAGTCAGACAGGGTTCGTAACCGCTGAGGATAGAGTGGGCTATCTGCGCAAATGAGATAATGCCCCGGAATTTCGAGCCATTTAAGCGAGCGTTCAAGGTCAGCTTCTTTCATGCTCATAAATTTACTGGCCTGCTTTTTCGTCAGGCCCGCCTCTGTCAGTACTGCTTCATCAATATTCTCTCGTCGCGTCAAACGTTGCGCAGCCATCAACATCGTATCGCCACACAAATCCCCAATGTTGATTAGACGTAACCATATCTCAGTGGAAGTCATCCTATTCCCTGCCATAAGCGGCTCCAGCAATCCTTGCGATTGGTCACCGATGCTGTCAATCAGAGGGGGATTTGTCTAGAATAGAGGTAATAATCTTTTCAACTCCTGAACAACGGCTCTGGAAATTTATGGCAGTTTTGCAAGTGTTACATATCCCGGACGAGCGCCTTCGCATTGTTGCTGAACCGGTAAAAGAAGTGAATGCAGAAATTCAACGTATCGTCGATGATATGTTCGATACGATGTACGCTGAAGAAGGCATCGGTCTCGCGGCGACCCAGGTGAATATCCACAAACGTATTATCGTGATTGATGTTTCAGAGAATCGCGAAGATCGTCTGGTGTTGATCAACCCGGAAATGCTCGAGAAGAGCGGCGAAACTGGAATCGAAGAAGGCTGTTTGTCCATTCCTGAACAGCGTGCGCTGGTGCCTCGCGCCGAGAAAGTGAAAATCCGCGCGCTTGATCGTGACGGCAACCCATTTGAACTGGAAGCAGACGATCTTCTGGCAATCTGTATTCAGCACGAGATGGATCATCTGGTCGGTAAACTGTTTATCGATTACCTCTCTCCACTGAAGCAGCAGCGTATTCGTCAGAAAGTCGAGAAACTGGATCGTATGCGCACTCGCGCATAACGTGCCCCCCGGATACAAGGAATAACGTGTCTAAAAAGTTACGCATTATCTTCGCGGGAACCCCGGACTTTGCAGCGCGTCACCTGGACGCGCTGTTATCATCGGGTCACCAGGTTGTCGGTGTGTTCACTCAACCGGATCGTCCTGCAGGCCGTGGTAAGAAACTGATGCCAAGCCCGGTTAAAGTACTGGCCGAAGAGCATGGCTTGCCCGTTTTCCAGCCTGTATCTTTACGTCCTCAGGAAAATCAGCAGCTTGTCTCAGAACTGAATGCCGATGTCATGGTTGTCGTGGCCTACGGATTAATTCTGCCAAAAGCGGTTCTGGATATGCCGCGTCTGGGCTGCATCAATGTGCATGGTTCTCTTCTCCCACGCTGGCGCGGGGCCGCACCTATTCAGCGTTCGCTCTGGGCGGGAGATAACGAAACCGGCGTCACCATCATGCAGATGGACGTAGGATTGGATACGGGTGATATGCTGTACAAACTGGCATGCCCTATCACTCCAGAAGATACCAGTGCAACGCTGTACGACAAGCTGGCTGATCTCGGTCCACAGGGGCTTATTGAGACGTTGCAGCAACTGGCCGATGGCAAAACCCAGCCTGAAGTTCAGGATGAATCACTTGTCACCTATGCTGAAAAGCTCAGTAAAGAAGAGGCGCAGCTCGACTGGTCACTTTCTGCTGCCCAACTTGAACGTTGCATCCGCGCATTTAACCCGTGGCCGATGAGCTGGCTGACCATCGACGAGCAGCCAGTGAAAATCTGGAAAGCATCGGTCATTGATGGCGACTCCCGCGCGGAACCTGGCACAATCATTGATGCAAATAAACAGGGTATTCAGGTTGCAACGGCCGAAGGGATCCTGAATCTGGAGTCGCTCCAGCCCGCCGGTAAAAAAGCAATGAGCGCACAGGACCTGCTGAATTCCCGTCGTGAGTGGTTTACGCCGGGTAAACATCTCGGCTAAACACATTTAATCCAAAAGCCCGGAGTTTCCGGGCATTTTTATTTTTGCGGTTATGAAAAAACTAAATCTTCGCAGCATGGCTGCACAGGCCATTGAGAAAGTGGTCGAACAAGGTCAATCGCTGAGCAATATCTTGCCGCCGCTTCAGCAGAAAGTGTCTGATAAAGACAAAGCTCTTCTCCAGGAACTGTGCTTTGGCGTACTGCGTACGCTCTCGCAGCAGGAGTGGCTAATTAACAAGCTGATGTCCCGACCAATGACGGGTAAACAGCGCACTATCCACTATTTGATTATGGTCGGATTCTACCAACTGCTTCATACACGCATTCCCCCTCACGCCGCTCTGGCAGAAACCGTTGAAGGCGCCGTGGCGATTAAGCGTCCGCAGTTGAAGGGGCTGATCAACGGCGTATTGCGCCAGTTCCAGCGTCAGCAGGAAGAACTGGTGGCAGAGTTCAACCAGTCCGAACAGCGTTTTCTGCATCCGGAATGGCTGCTTAAGCGCCTGAAAAAAGCCTATCCGCAGCAATGGGAATCCATCGTTGACGCCAACAATCAACGCCCGCCAATGTGGCTACGAGTGAACCGCATCCACCATACTCGCGATGAATGGTTGGCTCTGCTTGAACACGCTGAAATGAGCGGTTTTACGCATGACGCCTACCCCGATGCAGTGCGTCTGGCATCCCCTGCCCCTGTGCAGGCATTGCCTGGTTTTGACCAGGGTTGGGTTACCGTTCAAGACGCCTCCGCCCAAGGGTGTATCACCTGGCTTGCGCCACAAAACGGCGAACGTATTCTCGATCTGTGCGCCGCTCCAGGTGGTAAAACGACGCATATTCTTGAAGCTGCGCCACAGGCTAAAGTACTGGCTGTCGACGTGGACGAGCAGCGACTCTCCCGTGTATATGACAACCTGAAACGCCTGGGTTTGAAAGCGGAAGTCAAGCAAGGTGACGGACGTACCCCTTCCCAGTGGTGCGGCGACGAACAGTTTGATCGTATCCTGCTGGACGCCCCTTGCTCGGCAACTGGTGTGATTCGTCGTCATCCTGATATCAAATGGCTGCGCCGGGATCGCGATATCAATGAGCTGGCACAGCTGCAAAGCAAAATTCTTGATGCCGTCTGGTCGCATCTGAAGTCTGGCGGAACGTTGGTTTATGCAACATGCTCCGTTCTTCCGGAAGAAAACGCCCAGCAGATTGCCGCATTCCTGAAACGTACTCCTGATGCTGCGTTACACATGACGGGCACAGCCGATGTTCCGGGAATCCAAAACCTGCCGGGAGCGGAAGAAGGTGATGGCTTCTTTTACGCTAAGCTAATCAAAGCGTGATGTTGAAAACGGGTCGCAAGTTATGAAGATAATCATTCTGGGCGCAGGACAGGTAGGCGGCACGCTGGCTGAAAACCTGGTGGGCGAAAATAACGACATCACGATCGTCGACACCAATGGCGATCGGCTGCGGGGATTGCAGGATAAATTCGATCTACGCGTAGTGCAGGGGCACGGTTCGCATCCGCGCGTGCTTCGCGAAGCGGGCGCTGACGATGCGGACATGCTGGTCGCGGTGACCAGTTCAGATGAAACAAATATGGTCGCCTGCCAGGTCGCCTATTCGTTATTCAACACCCCGAACCGAATTGCACGTATTCGCTCACCGGATTACGTCCGAGATGCAGAAAAGCTCTTCAATTCTGAAGCGGTGCCGATTGATCATCTTATCGCCCCAGAACAACTGGTTATCGACAGTATTTACCGTTTGATTGAATATCCTGGCGCCCTGCAGGTTGTGAACTTTGCCGAGGGGAAAGTCAGCCTGGCGGTTGTGAAGGCTTACTACGGCGGCCCGCTGATTGGTAATGCACTCTCCACCATGCGCGAGCATATGCCCCATATTGATACGCGTGTGGCGGCGATATTCCGTCATGACCGTCCCATTCGCCCACAAGGCTCCACCATTGTCGAAGCCGGAGATGAAGTGTTCTTCATTGCTGCCTCGCAGCATATCCGCGCCGTAATGAGTGAACTCCAGCGTCTGGAAAAACCCTATAAGCGCATCATGTTGGTAGGCGGCGGGAATATTGGTGCTGGTCTGGCGCACCGGCTTGAAAAAGATTACAGCGTGAAGTTGATCGAGCGCGATCAACAGCGCGCTGCAGAGCTGGCAGAAAAACTACAGAATACGATCGTGTTTTATGGCGACGCATCGGATCAGGAATTGCTGGCGGAAGAACATATTGATCAAGTTGATCTGTTCATCGCCGTCACCAATGACGATGAGGCCAATATCATGTCGGCCATGCTGGCAAAACGCATGGGTGCCAAAAAAGTCATGGTGCTCATTCAGCGCCGGGCCTATGTCGATTTGGTACAAGGCAGCGTCATTGATATTGCCATCTCGCCACAGCAGGCAACCATTTCAGCGCTGTTAAGCCATGTCCGTAAAGCGGATATTGTCGGCGTTTCCTCCCTCCGTCGTGGCGTTGCCGAGGCAATTGAAGCCGTCGCTCACGGAGATGAAACCACCTCTCGCGTTGTTGGCCGAGCCATTGACGAAATTAAACTACCGCCAGGCACAATAATCGGTGCCGTGGTGCGCGGGAATGATGTCATGATCGCTAATGATAATTTGCGCATCGAACAGGGCGATCACGTCATTATGTTCCTGACAGATAAAAAGTTTATTACCGACGTCGAACGCCTGTTCCAGCCAAGTCCATTCTTCCTGTAATGGTGAAAGGCGCTCATTCGGGCGCCTTTTTTTATTAACCCTCTATTTTATAATGGTTAATTTTTCATAACGAATATTTATCCTCAATGGAAATTGGCTAATGATTTGTTAAACTTAGGATCGTTAGCTGGCTCAAGGAGAATAAAATGAGTGTTATTAAAGAATTTCGCGAATTTGCGATGCGCGGGAATGTAGTAGATTTGGCAGTGGGTGTGATTATTGGTGCAGCATTCGGCAAGATTGTTTCATCTCTGGTTGCCGATATCATTATGCCACCGTTAGGGCTGTTAATTGGTGGTGTCGATTTCAAACAATTTGCTTTCACTCTCAGAGATGCACAAGGCGATATCCCTGCAGTCGTGATGCACTATGGCGTATTTATTCAGAATATTTTCGACTTTTTGATTGTTGCCTTCGCAATCTTTATGGCGATTAAGCTGATTAATAAATTGAACCGTAAAAAAGAAGAACCGGCAGCTGCACCACCGGCACCGACAAAAGAAGAAGTTTTACTGACTGAAATTCGCGATCTATTGAAAGAGCAGAACAGTCGCTCGTAATCAGGCGCATAAAGCCAGAAGGCCAGTGGTAAAAAAGTGAATCACTTTCTTGCCACTGGCCTCCCAGTTACCCCGTTTGCCATGTTTTCCTTTACGCAGATAACTTCCCTTCCCTTTTTTATTCTTTTCGACCCGCTGGCGAAACAGTGGATCATGTAACAAAGCCTCAATGGCATTATCCTGAATTTGCCCCTTCGTATGCTGATAGCGGCTCATAATATCTCCAGATTGTAAGTAAAATCGGCGCGAGTGTAGATCCACTCATTTTAAAAATCAACAGCCACGCGGTATGCCACTGGCACCTTGTTCGAGTGTTTCGAGTATTGAACAGTAGAGACTGCTATGTGCCGTACCGCAACACGCATCATTAAGACGCTGCAGTGAACGCTGCATGGTTTGTAGCTCTTCAATTCTCGCTTCCACCTCCGTTAACCTGGCCTGAACGATGCTTTTCGATTCCTGACAGGTGTGGTGTTCAGGATCGATGCGGATCGAAAGCAGTTCTCTGATCGATTCCAGCGTAAAACCGAGCTGTCGCGCATAGCGGATGAACTTGAGTCGCTGAAGATCCTTTTCAGTGTAAAGCCGAAAACCACCTTCAGTGCGAACCTCATGTTCCATCATCTGCTGCTTTTCATAGTAGCGGATAGTGTCTGGCGTAACGTCTGCGAGCTTCGCAAGTTCACCAATGCGATACATTAGCAATCTCCTTTGATTGTTTTAAACAAACGATCCGAATATTGACCATGCAGGAAATCGGTATTCACTCCGGCTTGCTGCAATTTAAGCTCAACAAGCGCCAACCGTCGACGGATTTCCTGAGCTTCAGGATCGCCAGGTTCAATGCCTTTAAGCAAATCAGCCAGAGCCAACGCATCCTTACGATTTTCGAGCTCTGGAGGAAGGCAACCGGCATTTTTTAACAGTCGATAGCCCGACCGTAATTCAGCGGGAACCAGGGTATCATCATCAAGTGTAAGCGGTTGGCCAGCGCCTGGAAGATCGCGAAACTCGCCTTTACGTTGGGCATCCAGGATATGACGTTCTGCCCATTGATCAAGCAGCCACATCGTAAAACTCCGAAGTATAAGAGTGGATTCAGACAGTGTAGAGAAAGGATGATTCAGGGGATATAAAAAAACCCGCCGAAGCGGGTTCTTTTACGTTACTACAGATTACTCTGCAGCAGCTTCTGCTTTCGATTCAGAACGATCAACCAGCTCGATGTATGCCATCGGAGCGTTGTCGCCTGCACGGAAGCCACACTTCAGAATACGAGTGTAACCACCGGCACGGCTCGCGAAACGCGGGCCCAGTTCGTTAAACAGTTTTGCCACGATCTCGTTATCACGAGTACGGGCGAATGCCAGACGACGATTAGCAACGCTGTCAGTCTTGGCAAGAGTAATCAGCGGCTCAACTACGCGACGCAGCTCTTTCGCTTTAGGCAGGGTCGTCTTGATGATCTCATGACGAACCAGTGAACCTGCCATGTTGCGGAACATAGCCTGGCGATGGCTGCTGTTACGGTTCAGTTGACGACCACTCTTACGATGGCGCATGACCTTATCCTTCTCAGTAAAACCTTAACCTGTGATCCGGTTACTCGTCAGCAATGCTTGCTGGTGGCCAGTTTTCCAGGCGCATACCCAGAGACAGACCACGTGAAGCCAGCACGTCTTTTATCTCAGTAAGAGATTTTTTACCCAGGTTAGGCGTTTTCAGCAACTCAACCTCGGTACGCTGTACCAGATCACCGATATAGTGGATAGCTTCTGCCTTGAGGCAGTTAGCAGAGCGGACAGTCAATTCCAGATCGTCAACAGGGCGCAGCAGGATCGGATCGAACTCTGGTTTCTCTTCTTTAACTTCCGGCTGACGAACATCACGTAAGTCAACGAAAGCTTCAAGTTGTTCTGCCAGAATGGTTGCCGCACGACGAATCGCCTCTTCAGGATCGATTGTGCCGTTGGTTTCCATTTCGATGACCAGCTTGTCCAGGTCGGTACGCTGTTCTACACGCGCTGCTTCAACATTGTAGGCAATACGCTCTACAGGGCTGTAACATGCGTCGACCAGCAGACGGCCGATTGGGCGCTCATCTTCTTCCGAATGAATTCGGGCAGAAGCCGGCACATAACCACGACCGCGCTGAACTTTGATACGCATGCTAATAGCTGCGTTCTCATCGGTCAGGTGGCAGATCACGTGCTGCGGCTTGACGATTTCGACATCACCATCATGGGTAATGTCGGCTGCAGTCACAGGGCCAATGCCAGATTTATTCAGAGTAAGAATAACTTCATCTTTCCCCTGAACTCTCACCGCCAGCCCTTTCAGGTTGAGCAGGATTTCAAGGATATCTTCCTGAACGCCTTCTTTGGTGCTGTACTCATGAAGTACACCATCAATCTCAACTTCGGTCACCGCGCAACCCGGCATCGATGAGAGCAGAATACGGCGCAGTGCGTTACCCAGAGTATGGCCAAAGCCACGCTCTAAAGGCTCAAGGGTCACCTTGGCGTGCGTCGAACTCACTTGCTCGATATCTACCAGGCGCGGTTTTAGAAACTCTGTCACAGAACCCTGCATTGTGTCCTCTCTTTGGTACTAAGCTTTACTTGGAGTAAAGCTCGACGATCAGGTGTTCGTTAATGTCCGCAGACAGATCAGAACGTTCTGGCTGACGCTTGAACGTGCCTTCCATCTTGCCAGCATCAACTTCCAGCCAGGTTGGCTTTTCACGCTGCTCAGCCAGCTCCAGAGCGGCTTTCACGCGAGATTGCGTTTTCGCTTTCTCACGAATGCTAACAACGTCGTTCGCTTTAACCTGATAAGAAGCGATGTTAACAACACGACCGTTTACCATGATTGCTTTATGGCTAACCAGTTGGCGTGATTCAGCACGAGTAGCGCCGAAGCCCATACGGTAAACAACGTTGTCCAGACGACCTTCCAGCAGAGCCAACAGGTTTTCACCGGTGTTGCCTTTCAGACGTGCTGCTTCTTTATAGTAGTTACGGAACTGACGCTCCAGCACACCGTAGGTACGGCGAACTTTTTGCTTTTCACGCAACTGCACACCATAGTCAGACAGACGCGGTTTACGCGCACCGTGCTGGCCAGGAGCTTGTTCAATTTTACACTTGGTATCGATCGCGCGAACGCCAGACTTAAGGAATAAGTCGGTGCCCTCACGACGGCTCAGCTTGAGCTTAGGACCCAAATATCTTGCCATTTTCTATCTCCAACAATCCTAGAAAACGTAAGCGTTATACGCGACGTTTTTTCGGCGGACGACAACCGTTATGAGGGATCGGAGTCACATCAGTAATATTAGTGATGCGGAAACCAGCGGCGTTCAGAGCACGAACAGTTGATTCGCGACCCGGACCCGGACCTTTAACCATAACTTCCAGATTCTTGATGCCGTATTCTTTTACGGCTTCTGCACAACGCTCTGCTGCAACCTGGGCTGCGAACGGAGTAGATTTGCGAGAACCACGGAAACCGGAACCACCGGCTGTTGCCCAACCCAATGCGTTACCCTGACGATCAGTAATAGTAACGATGGTGTTGTTAAAAGAAGCATGGATATGAGCCACGCCGTCAGAGACTTGTTTTCTTACACGTTTACGTGCACGAATTGGTGCCTTTGCCATTATTCAATCACCCCGATTATTTCTTGATCGGTTTGCGCGGACCCTTACGGGTACGTGCGTTGGTCTTGGTGCGCTGACCGCGAACCGGGAGACCACGACGATGACGCAAACCGCGATAGCAACCAAGGTCCATAAGGCGCTTGATGCTCATGCTAACTTCACGGCGCAGATCACCTTCAACGACAAATTTGGCAACTTCGTCACGCAGCGTGTCGATTTGTTCTTCAGACAGCTCACTGATCTTAACATCTTCAGCGATACCCGCTGCAGCCAGAATGGCTTTGGAACGGGTCTTGCCGACGCCATAGATCGAAGTTAATGCGATCACAGCATGTTTCTGATCAGGAATGTTAATGCCTGCTATACGGGCCACTATGCACTCCTACTATTTAATATGTACGCACCATGCTGAAAAGCCCGTTTTCAGGATACTCAAATGGAAACGTACAGACATACAAAAGATTGGCTGGCTAATCTAGCCAGCTCAACCCAACTTTGCAAGAAAAAAATGCGAAATAATCAGCCTTGACGCTGTTTATGTTTCGGCTCGGCACTGCAAATCACGCGGATGACGCCATCACGCTTAACGATTTTGCAGTTACGGCATAATTTCTTGACGGAAGCACGAACTTTCATTTTTACTCTCCGTAACTTCTCGGGCGACCAATTAACGGCCGTAGCCTTTCAGGTTCGCCTTCTTCAAGGCAGACTCATACTGACTGGACATCATCAGAGTTTGCACTTGAGCCATAAAGTCCATAATCACGACAACAACAATAAGCAGTGAGGTCCCACCGAAGTAGAACGGTACTTTCATTGCATCACGCATGAACTCCGGGATCAGGCAGATAAAAGTAATGTACAACGCGCCAATCAAAGTCAGACGAGTCATTACTTTATCGATATACTTCGCCGTTTGCTCTCCCGGACGAATTCCTGGTACAAATGCACCGGACTTCTTCAGGTTATCTGCTGTTTCACGCGGGTTGAAGACCAACGCCGTGTAGAAGAAACAGAAGAATATGATTGCAGACGCATAGAGTAACACATAAAGCGGTTGCCCAGGCTGCAAATACAGCGAAATTGTTGTCAGCCAGTTCCAACCGGTTCCGCCCCCGAACCATGACGCGATGGTTGCTGGGAACAGAATGATACTGGAAGCGAAGATCGCTGGGATAACCCCGGCCATATTCACTTTCAGCGGTAAATGTGTGCTCTGTGCAGCATAGACACGACGACCCTGCTGACGTTTCGCGTAGTTCACCACAATGCGGCGTTGACCACGTTCAACGAAGACAACAAAGAACGTCACTGCAAATACTAATACTGCAACCAATAGCAACAGGAGGAAGTGCAGGTCGCCTTGACGCGCTTGCTCGATCGTATGGGCAATGGCTGGCGGGAGTCCCGCAACGATACCGGCGAAGATAATGATTGAGATACCGTTACCGATACCTCGCTCAGTAATCTGTTCGCCGAGCCACATCAGGAACATAGTCCCTGTGACCAGACTTACAACAGCGGTGAAATAGAATGCAAAGCCCGGGTTAATAACCAGGCCCTGCATACCAGGCATATTCGGTAAACCGGTAGCAATACCGATCGACTGGAATATTGCCAGCACCAGAGTGCCGTAACGGGTGTACTGGCTGATCTTACGACGACCAGACTCCCCTTCTTTCTTCAGCTCTGCCAAGGCCGGATGAACGACCGTCAGCAGCTGGATAATAATAGATGCCGAAATATACGGCATGATACCCAGTGCAAAGATAGAAGCACGGCTGAGAGCACCACCAGAGAACATGTTAAACATCTCAATGATGGTGCCTCGCTGTTGCTCAAGCAGTTTGGCAAGTACAGCGGCATCGATACCAGGGATCGGAATAAAAGAGCCAATACGGAAAACGATCAGCGCACCAACTACAAACAAAAGTCTGCGTTTCAGTTCGCCAAATCCACCCTTGGCACTTTGAAAATCTAATCCCGGTTGCTTAGCCATCTGCTACTTATTCCTCAATTTTACCGCCAGCAGCTTCGATAGCAGCACGAGCGCCTTTAGAAACACGCAGGCCACGAACAGTTACCGGAGTAGTTACTTCACCAGCCAGGATCACTTTCGCGAACTCGATCTGGATACCGATAATGTTTGCTGCTTTCAGCGTGTTCAGGTCTACAACGCCGCCTTCAACTTTCGCCAGGTCAGACAGACGGATTTCCGCTGTAATCGCTGATTTGCGAGAGGTGAAACCGAATTTCGGCAGACGACGGTACAGTGGCATCTGGCCACCCTCGAAACCGCGACGTACGCCACCGCCAGAACGAGAGTTCTGACCTTTGTGACCACGACCACCGGTTTTACCGAGGCCAGAACCGATACCACGACCAAGGCGTTTACCCGCCTTTTTAGAGCCTTCGGCTGGAGACAGAGTATTTAAACGCATCTCTTACTCCTCAACTTTAACCATGAAGTAAACCGCGTTGACCATACCACGTACAGCGGGAGTATCCTCACGCTCAACGGTATGACCAATACGACGCAGACCCAGGCCAAGCAGCGTTGCCTTGTGTTTCGGCAGACGACCGATTGCACTGCGGGTTTGAGTGATTTTAATAGTCTTTGCCATGGTCAATTACCCCAGAATTTCTTCAACGGATTTACCACGCTTGGCAGCGACCATTTCTGGAGAATTCATATTTTCCAGGCCATCAATAGTTGCACGAACCACGTTAATCGGGTTGGTGGAACCATATGCTTTAGCCAGAACGTTATGAACTCCAGCGACTTCGAGAACGGCGCGCATTGCACCACCGGCAATAATACCGGTACCTTCTGAAGCCGGCTGCATGAAGACACGAGAACCCGTGTGAACACCTTTAACAGGGTGTTGCAGGGTGCCGTGGTTCAGCGCGACGTTAATCATATTGCGACGGGCTTTTTCCATCGCTTTCTGGATCGCTGCTGGAACTTCACGCGCTTTACCGTAACCAAAACCAACGCGACCATTACCATCACCAACAACAGTCAGAGCTGTGAAGGAGAAAATACGACCACCTTTAACGGTTTTAGATACGCGGTTAACCGCGATCAGCTTTTCCTGCAGTTCGCCAGCTTGTTTTTCGATGTGAGCCATCTTACACCTCTACCTTAGAACTGAAGGCCAGCTTCACGGGCAGCATCTGCCAGTGCCTGGACACGACCATGATATTGGAACCCGGAACGGTCAAAGGACACGACTTTGATGCCTTTTTCCAGAGCGCGTTCAGCAACAGCTTTACCGACAGCTGCAGCAGCGTCTTTGTTACCGGTGTACTTCAATTGTTCAGTAATAGCTTTTTCTACAGTAGAAGCAGCTACCAGAACTTCAGAACCGTTTGGTGCAATGACCTGTGCGTAAATATGACGCGGGGTACGATGTACCACCAGGCGAGTTGCACCCAGCTCTTTGAGCTTGCGGCGTGCGCGGGTCGCACGACGGATACGAGCAGATTTCTTATCCATAGTGTTACCTTACTTCTTCTTAGCCTCTTTGGTACGCACGACTTCGTCGGCGTAACGAACACCCTTGCCTTTATAAGGCTCAGGACGACGGTAGGCGCGCAGGTCTGCTGCAACCTGACCGATCAGCTGTTTATCCGCGCCTTTCAGCACGATTTCAGTCTGAGACGGACATTCTGCAGTGATACCAGCAGGCAGCTGATGCTCAACGGGGTGAGAGAAGCCCAGAGACAGGCCTACTGCATTCCCTTTGATAGCTGCACGATAACCTACACCAACCAGCTGAAGCTTTTTAGTGAAGCCTTCGGTAACACCAACAACCATTGAGTTCAGCAGGGCACGCGCGGTACCAGCCTGAGCCCATCCATCCACGAAACCATCACGCGGACCGAAGGTCAGAGCATTATCTGCATGTTTAACTTCAACAGCATTGTTGAGGGTACGAGTCAGCTCGCCGTTTTTACCTTTGATCGTAATAACCTGACCGTCGATTTTTACATCAACGCCGGCAGGAATGACGACCGGTGCTTTAGCAACACGAGACATTCTTTCCTCCGATTAGGCTACGTAGCAGATAATTTCGCCACCAAGACCAGCTTGGCGCGCTGCACGATCAGTCATAACACCTTTAGAGGTAGAAACAACTGCGATACCCAGACCAGCCATAACTTTAGGCAGCTCATCTTTTTTCTTATAGATGCGCAGGCCTGGGCGGCTGACACGCTGAATGCTTTCTACAACAGCTTTACCCTGGAAATACTTAAGAGTAAGTTCCAGTTCCGGCTTGGTGTCGCCTTCAACTTTAAAATCTTCGATAAAACCTTCTTCCTTCAGCACATTGGCAATTGCCACTTTCAGCTTGGCGGAAGGCATGGTGACCGCAACTTTGTTCGCGGCCTGACCGTTACGGATACGGGTCAGCATATCCGCGATCGGATCTTGCATGCTCATCTGTCTTTACTCCCGTGATTCAATTGGTGACAATTACCAGCTAGCCTTTTTCAGACCCGGGATTTCACCGCGCATAGCGGCTTCACGGACCTTAATACGGCTCAACCCGAACTTCCGCAGGAAAGCGTGCGGACGACCAGTTTGACGACAGCGGTTACGCTGACGAGACGGGCTGGAATCACGCGGCAGAGACTGCAGCTTCAGAACTGCGTTCCAACGATCTTCGTCGGAAGCGTTCACATCAGAAATGATCGCTTTCAGTTCAGCGCGTTTAGCGAAGAATTTATCAGCTAAAGCTACGCGCTTTACTTCGCGTGCTTTCATTGATTGCTTAGCCATTCAGTAACCCTACCTTACTTGCGGAACGGGAAGTCAAAGGCAGCCAGCAGAGCACGGCCTTCTTCGTCAGAGTTCGCAGTAGTGGTAATGGTAATATCCAAACCACGCACGCGGTCGACTTTATCGTAGTCGATCTCTGGGAAGATGATCTGCTCACGGACACCCATGCTGTAGTTACCACGACCATCGAATGACTTAGCGGACAAGCCACGGAAGTCACGGATACGTGGAACAGCAATAGAGATCAGGCGCTCAAGGAACTCCCACATGCGTTCGCCACGCAGAGTTACTTTACAGCCGATCGGATAGCCCTGACGGATTTTGAAGCCTGCAACAGATTTGCGTGCTTTGGTGATCAACGGCTTTTGACCGGAGATTGCTGTCAGATCAGCTGCTGCGTTATCCAGCAGTTTCTTGTCAGCGATCGCTTCACCAACACCCATGTTCAGGGTGATCTTCTCGACCCGAGGGACTTGCATGACAGAATTGTAGTTAAACTCAGTCATGAGTTTGCTAACTACTTCGTCTTTGTAGTAATCATGCAGTTTCGCCATCGTACTACTCCAAATTACTTGATAGTTTCGCTGTTAGACTTGAAGAAACGGACTTTTTTGCCGTCTTCGAATCTAAAGCCTACACGGTCAGCCTTGCCGGTTGCCGCGTTGAAGAGTGCAACGTTAGAAACCTGAATTGCAGCTTCTTTTTCAACGATGCCACCTGGTTGGTTCAGGGCCGGAACCGGCTTCTGATGTTTCTTAACCAGGTTGATACCTTCAACAATGATCTTGCCGGAAGACAGAACATTTTTTACTTTACCGCGTTTACCTTTATCTTTACCGGTTAACACGATAACTTCGTCATCACGACGGATTTTCGCTGCCATGATTCGCTCCTTAGAGTACTTCTGGTGCCAGAGAGATAATTTTCATGAACTTTTCAGTACGAAGTTCACGAGTTACCGGCCCAAAGATACGCGTGCCGATAGGCTGCTCGCTGTTATTGTTTAAAATAACGCATGCATTACCATCGAAGCGAATGACAGAACCGTCAGGGCGACGAACACCCTTCCTGGTGCGCACCACTACCGCTTTCAGCACATCACCTTTCTTGACCTTACCACGTGGAATTGCTTCTTTGATGGTGATCTTGATGATGTCGCCTACGCCTGCGTAGCGACGGTGCGAGCCACCCAGAACCTTGATACACATTACGCGACGTGCACCGGAGTTGTCGGCGACGGTCAGCATAGTCTGTTCTTGGATCATTTTAGTGCTCCGCTAATGTCAACTACTACCTGAGACCCTAAAATCAGAGTCGTCGAAAAGCCCCATATCGAGGGCGCGGCATTATAACACCGGTTCTACAATATGGGTAGAAAAAATACACGGCTCATTACTGAGCCGTGTATTCGTATTGAGAGGCCTAACTGTATTACAGAACGGCTTTCTCTACAACGCGAACCAGCGTCCAGGACTTAGTCTTGGACAGCGGACGGCATTCGCGGATTTCAACCACGTCACCGATACCGCATTCGTTGTTCTCGTCATGTACGTGCAGTTTGGTCGTACGCTTGATGAATTTACCGTAGATCGGGTGTTTCACAATGCGTTCGATAGCAACAACAATGGATTTCTCCATTTTGTCGCTAACAACACGACCTTGCAGAGTACGGATTTTATCGGTCATTACGCACCCGCCTTCTGAGTCAGTAAAGTCTTAACGCGTGCAACATCACGACGCACTTGCTTCAGCAGGTGAGTCTGTTGCAGCTGGCCACTTGCAGCCTGCATGCGGAGGTTAAACTGCTCACGCAGCAGGTTCAGCAGCTCAGCGTTCAGCTCTTCAACGCTTTTTTCACGCAGCTCATTTGCTTTCATTACATCACCGTCTTAGTTACAAAGGTGGTTTTAATCGGCAGTTTCGCTGCTGCCAGGCCGAATGCTTCACGGGCTAGCTCTTCCGGTACGCCGTCCATTTCATACAGGACTTTACCCGGCTGAATCAAGGCAACCCAATACTCCACGTTACCTTTACCTTTACCCATACGAACTTCCAGCGGCTTCTCGGTAATTGGTTTGTCCGGGAATACACGGATCCAGATTTTACCTTGACGCTTAACTGCACGGGTCATTGCACGACGTGCTGCTTCGATCTGACGTGCAGTCAGACGACCACGGCCAACAGCTTTCAGACCGAAAGTGCCGAAGCTAACATCCGTACCCTGCGCCAGACCACGGTTGCGGCCTTTGTGCACTTTACGGAATTTTGTACGCTTTGGTTGTAACATCAGCGACGCTCCTTATTTACGGCCTTTACGCTGCTGCTTTTTAGGTTGCGCAGCCGGTTTTTCCGGTTGTTCAACAGCAGCCATACCACCCAGGATCTCACCTTTGAAGATCCATACCTTAACGCCGATTACACCGTAAGTGGTGTGCGCTTCAGAGGTGTTGTAGTCGATGTCAGCACGCAGAGTGTGCAACGGTACGCGACCTTCGCGGTACCATTCGGTACGTGCGATTTCCGCGCCGCCGAGACGGCCGCTAACTTCAACTTTGATACCTTTAGCGCCCAGACGCATTGCGTTCTGTACAGCACGCTTCATAGCACGACGGAACATAACACGACGTTCCAGCTGTGAAGTGATGCTATCAGCAACCAATTTAGCGTCCAGTTCAGGCTTACGAACTTCAGCGATATTGATCTGTGCAGGAACGCCAGCGATATCCGCTACGACCTTGCGCAGTTTTTCTACGTCTTCGCCTTTCTTACCGATAACGATACCCGGACGAGCGGTGTGAATAGTCACACGAATGCTCTTAGCCGGACGCTCGATAACGATACGAGATACAGACGCTTTAGCCAGTTCCTTAGTCAGGTACTGACGTACTTTAAAATCGCTGTCCAGGTTGTCAGCGAATTCTTTGGTGTTCGCAAACCAGGTTGAATTCCATGGTTTTACAATACCCAGGCGAATACCATTAGGATGTACTTTCTGACCCATTGCTAGTCTCCAGAGTCTCAGCGATCGGACACAACCACAGTAATGTGGCTGGTGCGCTTCAGGATGCGATCTGCACGACCTTTCGCACGCGGCATAATGCGCTTCATGCTTGGGCCTTCGTCTACGAAGATTTTCGCAACTTTCAGATCGTCAATGTCAGCGCCATCGTTGTGTTCAGCGTTAGCAATGGCAGATTCCAGTACTTTCTTGACCAATACCGCAGCTTTCTTGTTGGTATAGGTCAGGATGTCCAGGGCCTGCGACACTTTCTTACCGCGAATCAGGTCAGCAACAAGGCGAACCTTCTGAGCAGAAGAACGAGCATGGCGATGTTGAGCTAAAGTTTCCATCTCTTCCTCCTACCTTATTTCTTCTTCGCTTTTTTATCAGCAGCGTGGCCGCGATAAGTACGAGTCGGTGCGAATTCACCCAGTTTATGACCGACCATTTCGTCGGAAACAAAGACTGGAACGTGCTGACGACCATTATGGACAGCGATGGTCAAACCGATCATGTTAGGAAAGATCGTTGAACGACGGGACCAAGTGCGCAGGGGCTTCTTGTCTCCGCTTTCCACCGCTTTCTCTACCTTCTTCAGCAAGTGCAGGTCAATAAAAGGACCTTTCTTGAGAGAACGTGGCATGGCTTATCCTCTAAAATTATTTGCTACGGCGACGTACGATAAATTTATCAGTACGCTTGTTGCTGCGGGTCTTCTTACCTTTGGTCTGAACGCCCCATGGAGTTACAGGGTGCTTACCAAAGTTACGACCTTCACCACCACCATGTGGGTGGTCGACTGGGTTCATCGCAGTACCGCGAACGGTAGGACGAACACCACGCCAGCGTGCAGCACCTGCTTTACCCAGAACGCGCAGCATATGCTCAGCATTGCCAACTTCGCCCAGAGTTGCACGGCAGTCTGCTTCTACTTTACGCATTTCACCAGAACGCAGACGCAGGGTGACATAAGCACCATCACGAGCAACGATCTGAACGTAAGTACCAGCGGAACGTGCCAGCTGACCGCCTTTACCTGGTTTCATTTCTACGTTATGAACGGTAGAACCAACCGGGATATTGCGCATCGGCAGGGTGTTACCTGCTTTGATTGCAGCATCAACGCCAGACTGAATCTGGTCGCCAGCTTTCAGGCCTTTAGGGGCCAGGATGTAACGGCGTTCGCCATCTTTGTACAGAACCAGCGCGATGTTCGCGGAACGGTTCGGATCGTACTCAAGACGCTCAACAATTGCCGGGATACCGTCTTTGTTGCGTTTGAAGTCAACAATACGATAAGCCTGCTTGTGACCACCACCGATGTGACGAGTGGTGATACGGCCATTGTTGTTACGACCACCGGATTTGCTGTTTTTTTCAACCAGCGGAGCAAAAGGTTTGCCCTTGTGCAGCTCTGGGTTGACCACTTTAACGACGTGGCGACGACCCGGAGATGTCGGTTTACATTTAACAACTGCCATTGTATTACTCCTCCGACTTACTCAGCGCCGCCGACGAAGTCCAGATTCTGGCCTTCCTTCAGGGTGACGTAAGCTTTTTTCCAGTCGCTACGACGACCGATACGCTGTCCGTGACGTTTAACTTTCCCTTTAACGACCAGGGTGTTAACGACTTCGACTTCGACTTCAAACAGTTTCTGCACAGCAGCTTTGATTTCTGCTTTGGTCGCGTCTTTAGCAACTTTGAGAACGATGGTATTTGTTTTTTCCATCGCAGCAGACGCTTTTTCAGAAACGTGCGGTGCACGAAGCACCTTCAGCAAACGTTCTTCACGAATCATGCCAGCATCTCCTCAACTTGCTTAACAGCATCAGCAGTCATTACGACTTTGTCGAAGGCGATCAGGCTAACCGGGTCGATACCAGTTGCATCGCGTACGTCAACCTTGTGCAGGTTGCGCGCAGCCAGGAACAGGTTTTCGTCCAGCTCACCGGTGATGATCAGCACATCTTCCAGAGCCATGTCTTTCAGTTTCTGTGCCAGCAGCTTAGTTTTAGGTGCTTCTACAGAGAACGTCTCGACAACGATCAGACGATCCTGACGTACCAGTTCGGACAGAATGCTTTTCAGCGCGCCGCGGTACATCTTTTTGTTTACTTTTTGACTGTGGTCCTGCGGGCGAGCAGCGAAGGTCACGCCACCGGAACGCCAGATCGGGCTCTTGATAGAACCTGAACGCGCACGGCCGGTACCTTTCTGGCGCCACGGCTTTTTGCCGGAACCAGTTACTTCAGCACGAGTCTTCTGAGCACGAGTACCCTGACGAGCACCAGCTGCATAAGCAACTACAACCTGGTGAACCAGCGCTTCGTTGAAATCACGACCGAAGGTAGTTTCGGAAACAGTCAGCGCGCTCTGCGCGTCTTTCAATACTAATTCCATTGCTATCCCCTTACGCCTTCACAGCTGGTTTAACGATCAGGTCGCTACCGGTTGCACCGGGAACAGCACCTTTAACCAGCAGCAGGTTGCGCTCAGCGTCAACACGTACTACGTCCAGGCTCTGAACAGTTACACGTTCGTTACCCAGCTGACCTGCCATTTTCTTGCCTTTAAACACTTTGCCCGGAGTCTGGTTCTGACCGATAGAACCCGGAACGCGGTGAGACAAGGAGTTACCGTGGGTAGCGTCCTGGGTACGGAAGTTCCAGCGCTTAACGGTACCAGCAAAACCTTTACCTTTAGAGGTACCGGTTACGTCAACTTTTTTAACTTCAGCAAACAGCTCAACGCTAATGTCCTGACCTACGGTGAACTCTTCGCCTTCAGCAAGACGGAATTCCCACAGACCACGGCCAGCTTCAACGCCAGCTTTAGCGAAGTGACCAGCCTCCGGCTTGGTTACACGGTTAGCTTTTTTAGCACCGGTAGTAACCTGAACAGCACGGTAGCCATCGTTAGCCAGGTCTTTAACCTGAGTAACGCGGTTTGCTTCAACTTCGATTACGGTTACTGGGATAGAAACGCCATCTTCAGTGAAGATGCGGGTCATACCCACTTTTTTACCGACTAAACCAATCATTGTTTCAACCTCTCAATCGCTCGATGACCTGATTAACCCAGGCTGATCTGCACGTCTACACCGGCAGCCAGATCCAGACGCATCAGAGCATCAACGGTTTTCTCAGTTGGCTCAACGATGTCAACCAGACGCTTATGAGTACGAATTTCGTACTGATCACGCGCATCTTTGTTAACGTGCGGAGAGATCAGAACGGTAAAACGCTCTTTGCGGGTCGGCAGCGGGATCGGACCACGGACTTGCGCACCAGTGCGCTTAGCAGTCTCGACGATTTCCGCGGTTGATTGATCGATAAGACGATGATCAAACGCTTTCAGGCGGATACGGATTCTTTGGTTCTGCATGAGACCAGAGCTCCAATTATTTTATAAACGAAAATGATTACTACTCAAACCCATTACGATTGATGGGAGAGTGTAACCGTTCTTACGTAGCCCCCCAATTGGGGGCATTGTTGAGTAACGAAAAACAGGGTTACTCAGGTTCAGATTGAACCAGCTGTCAATTACGACAAGCCCGCGCATTATACGTAAATCTCACCACAACGCAAGTGCAGTTTATAAAACAGACTCTCGTGGTGGGTTTTGCGTAGCCGCTCGACATCGGGTTGCAAAGCGTGTCGAGCTAGTGTGATTCGCTGGAAGGCTTCACGCAAAGACAACTTTTGCTGTTTGCCCTGCAATAACGCCCGGAAGAGGATAGCGCTGCGATACTTTCTGAGGCTTAAACCATGCTAACCGCCCTTCCCTTTCTGATGCTCTATGCAATCTTGACCTGTCTTCTGGTGCGCGAAGATATTCGCTCAGGCCTTTTACCCGACAAATACCTTTGTCCATTACTTTGGACAGGCCTTCTTTTCCATCTCATGATCCATCCTGATTTTCTCGCCAGCGCCGTTATGGGTGCGATGGCGGGATACATCGGCTTTGCCTGTATTTATTGGAGTTATCGGATGGTGTTTAAACGAGAAGGGCTAGGATATGGAGATGTGAAGTATCTTGCTGCGTTAGGTGCCTGGCACGGCTGGTGCGTTCTTCCGGCGATGGTCTTGTCTGCTGCAATTCTGGCAATAAGCTTTGTGCTGATTCAGATGGTCATGAAACCGGGACAACAGATACATAAAAACCCACTACCGTTTGGCCCATTTCTGGCGGCAGCAGGTTTAGTGTCGAGTTGGCAGAGCTTACTTAATCTGCCACTTTAATCTGAGATTGCAGGTAGTTTTGCAGACCAATTTTTCCGATGAGGTCCAGCTCGGTTTCCAGCCAGTCGATATGGCCCTCTTCGTCAGCCAGAATGTTGATCATCATGTCACGGCTGACGTAATCATGAACGCTGTCAGCGTAGGCAATGGCTTCACGAAGTTCCTTCGCCCCTTCAAGTTCAAGACGGAGATCGGATTGCAGCATTTCTTCTACATCTTCACCAATACCCAGCTTCCCGAGATCCTGCAAATTCGGGATACCTTCGAGAAATAAAATACGCTCGATGTATTTATCGGCATGTTTCATCTCATCGATGGATTCATGGTATTCGACATCATTGAGGCGCGTCAGGCCCCAATTTTTGAACATTCTCGCATGGAGAAAATACTGATTGATTGCGACAAGCTCATTTCCCAATAATTTATTGAGATAACTTATGATTTTAACATCACCTTTCATTATATAGTCCCTCCGCTTCCACTTATTGAAGCGTAGATGGGGCTACAGGGATGTCAAAAAAAAGATAGAGCCTCAGGCGATCTCTTTGTATTCCGGGATCTGCGTCAATTCGTCCTGCATTATCTCGCGCGCCGCGCGAACGCACTTACCGCATTGATTTCCTACTGGAACAAATTTTCGAAGCTGCTGGAAAGACTGAGGGTGAAACTGGCGAACGGCCTGACGTATTTTTTTGTCACTCACACCATTACACAAACAAACGTACATAAAAACTCCCGCTCAATTTATGATCAAAGTGTAAGTGAGAATAATTATGATTACAATAGCACATCCGTTCCTGGACGCGCCGGCAGCTAACAAAAAATGCGAATAATTGTGACGGGCAATGAATTCAGGACACAAAAAAGGGCGCCGAAGCGCCCTTTTTTTATTCAAAACTAATTAACCAGTAATTAGCCCAGAACTTTAGCAACAACGCCTGCACCAACAGTACGGCCGCCTTCACGGATTGCGAAACGCAGACCGTCATCCATCGCGATTGGGTGGATCAGGGTAACAACCATTTTGATGTTGTCGCCTGGCATTACCATCTCAACGCCTTCTGGCAGTTCGATGGTACCGGTCACGTCAGTTGTACGGAAGTAGAACTGTGGACGGTAGCCCTTGAAGAACGGAGTATGACGGCCGCCTTCATCTTTGGACAGGATGTAAACTTCAGATTCGAACTTGGTGTGCGGCTTGATAGAGCCTGGCTTAGCCAGTACCTGACCACGTTCGATTTCTTCACGTTTGATACCACGCAGCAGAACACCAACGTTCTCACCAGCACGGCCTTCGTCCAGCAGTTTGCGGAACATTTCAACGCCAGTACAGGTAGACTTAGCAGTCTCTTTGATACCAACGATTTCAACTTCTTCGCCAACTTTAACGATACCGCGCTCTACACGACCGGTAACAACAGTACCACGGCCGGAGATGGAGAATACGTCTTCGATAGGCAGCAGGAACGGCTTGTCAATCGCACGCTCTGGTTCTGGGATGTAAGAATCCAGGAAGCCAGCCAGCTCAACGATTTTAGCTTCCCACTCTGCTTCGCCTTCCAGCGCTTTCAGAGCAGAACCACGGATGATTGGAGTATCATCACCTGGGAAGTCGTACTGGGACAGAAGTTCACGAACTTCCATTTCAACCAGTTCCAGCAGCTCTTCGTCATCAACCATGTCGCATTTGTTCAGGAACACGATGATGTAAGGAACGCCAACCTGACGACCCAGCAGGATGTGCTCACGAGTCTGAGGCATAGGGCCGTCAGTCGCAGCAACAACCAGGATTGCGCCATCCATCTGAGCAGCACCGGTGATCATGTTTTTAACATAGTCGGCGTGGCCCGGGCAGTCTACGTGTGCGTAGTGGCGAGTCGGGGTGTCATATTCAACGTGGGAAGTGTTAATGGTGATACCACGAGCTTTTTCTTCTGGTGCGTTATCGATCTGATCGAATGCACGAGCAGAACCACCGTAGGTTTTAGCCAGAACGGTAGTGATTGCAGCGGTCAGCGTTGTTTTACCATGGTCAACGTGGCCGATAGTACCGACGTTAACGTGCGGTTTTGTACGTTCAAACTTTTCTTTAGACATCGATTGTCCCTCTAAGACACGGATAAATCGGTGATATCACCACATCAACCAGGCAATATGCCTGAACTGTTGAATGCTTTTTAAAGGTTAACAGAGAGAAACAGGGAGGAGAAGTGAAGTGGTGCTGATACCCAGAGTCGAACTGGGGACCTCACCCTTACCAAGGGTGCGCTCTACCAACTGAGCCATATCAGCACGTCTTGGAGCGGGCAGCGGGAATCGAACCCGCATCATCAGCTTGGAAGGCTGAGGTAATAGCCATTATACGATGCCCGCATCCTGAAACTCGGCTACCCAGTTCTTTCTGTAACAAAAAAGAGATTTCTCTCTTTTTATGTTTTGAGCTGATTAATGTTTTAGCCAGCTCAGGCGGCGATAACGCTGCCAGAAAGTGGTGGTGGGGGAAGGATTCGAACCTTCGAAGTCTGTGACGGCAGATTTACAGTCTGCTCCCTTTGGCCGCTCGGGAACCCCACCGGACTTGATGGTGCCGACTACCGGAATCGAACTGGTGACCTACTGATTACAAGTCAGTTGCTCTACCTACTGAGCTAAGTCGGCATCAAGTAGCGCGCATTCTATGGGGGCATGAGCAGTCATGCAACTAAAAAATTGCATAAAATGTTCTTTCGCTCAGATTTTGTGCGCCAGAAGGGAAAAACGCTGATATTTCGTTCATTGCCGTTCAAATATTCAGCATAAGCACCGCAAATAACCCACCTATAGCGTATCGTGATGCCCTCCGCGTAAAGCATCACTTGTCTATATTTTTTCTTATTATTCCCGCCATCTGGTGTTAACCTCCTGCCCATTGTCCAAATTTAACTACTAAGTGATGAACCGCTGCCGCCACGAACGCGTTGCCGCGCAGACAAAGGGTTCACTGAACACGCTTATGAGCAAAAAAGAGCAATCGTTAATGACACCCTATCTTCAGTTTAACCGCAGCCAGTGGGCCGCTCTGCGTGACTCCGTCCCCATGACCTTAACGGAAGGGGAAATTGCGCGGTTAAAGGGGATCAACGAAGACCTGTCGCTGGAGGAGGTTGCAGAGATCTATCTGCCACTGTCCCGCTTGCTTAACTTCTATATAAGCTCCAACCTGCGTCGTCAGGCGGTACTGGAGCAGTTCCTTGGCACTAACGGCCAGCGTATTCCTTATATCATCAGCATCGCGGGCAGCGTGGCGGTCGGTAAAAGTACTACTGCACGTGTTCTGCAAGCGCTGTTGAGCCGCTGGCCTGAACATCGCAGCGTCGAGCTGATCACCACAGACGGCTTCCTGCATCCGAACGAGGTGCTGAAAGAGCGCGGCCTGATGAAGAAGAAAGGCTTTCCTCTTTCATACGATATGCACCGCCTGGTGAAATTCGTTTCAGATCTGAAATCTGGCGCACCAAACGTCACGGCGCCGGTCTATTCCCATCTGATTTACGACCGCATCCCAGATGGCGATAAAACGGTGGCACAACCGGATATTCTGATCCTCGAAGGGCTAAACGTGCTGCAAAGCGGCATGGATTACCCGCACGACCCACATCATGTGTTTGTCTCCGACTTCGTCGACTTCTCTATATATGTCGATGCGCCGGAAGATCTGCTGCAAAACTGGTATATCAACCGTTTCCTGAAGTTCCGTGAAGGGGCGTTTACCGACCCTGACTCTTACTTCCATAACTACGCCCAGCTTTCTGAAGAGGAAGCGGTCAATGTGGCGACATCGCTCTGGAATGAGATTAACTACGTGAACCTGAAAGAGAACATCCTGCCGACGCGCGAGCGCGCGAGCCTGATTCTAACGAAAAGTGAAAACCACGCCGTAGACCAGATTCGCCTGCGAAAATAGTGGATTAGCAGACATAAAAAAACCGGCGATAATCGCCGGTTTTTTTGTTTACGCATTATGCGTGCGGTTTCTCACCGTTTTCATCCTGATCGACCGCAAAGCAGGCCACCAGTTGACCGCCGTAATCTTTCAACTGCGGCTGTAACTGAGTACAAGGACCAAAGCGGCGACGGCAGCGGGCGTTGAACGCACAACCCGGCGGTGGATTCAGCGGGCTTGGCAGCTCGCCCGTCAGCTTAATACGCTCACGGCGATCGTCCGGATTCAGGCGCGGCGTGGCCGACAGCAGCGCTTGCGTATATGGATGACGAGGATTATTAAAGATCTGGTCTTTGGTCCCCTTCTCCACGCAGCGCCCCAGATACATCACCATCACTTCATCAGCAATGTGCTCCACCACGGACAGGTCGTGGGAGATAAACACATACGACAGCCCCAGATCTTGCTGCAAATCCATCATCAGGTTCAGCACCTGCGCGCGCACGGACACGTCGAGCGCAGAGACCGGTTCATCGGCAATCACCACGTCCGGGTCCAGCATCAGACCACGCGCGATAGCGATACGCTGACGCTGACCGCCAGAGAACATGTGCGGATAGCGATCGTAGTGCTCGGTTTTAAGACCCACTTTCGCCATCATCGCCAGCGCTTTTTCACGGCGCTGCTCTTTGTTGAGATCGCTGTTAATTTGCAGCGGTTCTTCCAGAATCTGCCCCACTTTTTTACGCGGGTTCAGAGAACCGTACGGGTTCTGGAACACAATCTGGATTTTCTGACGGCGCAGCTTTTGCGCCTGGGGATCGTGCTTGAGCAGATCCTGGCCCTGATAGTACAGCTCGCCGCCGGTCGGGGTTTCAATCATCGTCAGCAGACGACCCAGCGTGGATTTACCACAGCCCGATTCACCGACCACAGCCAGCGTTTTGCCGCGTTCCAGGGTGAACGACACCCCATCCAGCGCTTTCACCAGGCGTTCCGGGGCGAAAATCCCCTTCTTCACCGGATAGTGTTTTTTCAGATCGATGGCCTGCAACAGCGGCTGTTGTTTGGCGGCCTCTTGCGTACTCATAGTGTTGGCCTCCCGGCATCATCAAGTGGGTAGTGACATTTAGACTGACGACCACCTGGGAGGGTGTTCAGTTCTGGCTCTTCAGCACGACACTTATCTGTCGCATACGGGCAGCGCGGATTCAACAGACAGCCCGTCGGGCGGTCATATTTACCCGGGACGACGCCCGGCAACGACGCCAGACGCGCTTTATCCTGGGCAAACTCCGGCAGCGCACGCAGCAGCGCCTGGGTATACGGGTGACGCGGCGCGCGGAAAATATCGTGCGAGCTTCCGGCCTCCACGACTTGTCCGGCATACATCACGATAATTTTGTGGGCGGCTTCAGCCACCAGCGCCAGATCGTGGGTAATCAGCACCAGCGCCATGTTCTCTTTCTGCTGCAATTCCAGCAGCAGCTCGATGATCTGCGCCTGAATGGTCACGTCCAGCGCCGTGGTCGGTTCATCCGCAATCAGCAGCTTCGGTCGACAGGCAATCGCCATAGCGATCATCACGCGCTGGCTCATCCCACCAGACAGCTGGTGCGGATAGACATCCAGACGTGATGCCGGATCGGGAATCCCCACCTGCGTAAGCAGGTCGATCGCGCGCTGGCGACGGGTTTTCTTATTCCCACCCTGATGCACTTTGATCGCTTCCATAATCTGGAAACCGACGGTATAGCACGGGTTCAGACTGGTCATTGGGTCCTGGAAGATCATCGCCACTTCAGCGCCCACCAGTTGGCGGCGCTGCTTCTCGGAGATGCGCTTCAGATCCTGGCCGTTGAACTCCAGACTTTCTGCCATCACGCGGCCTGGGTAATCAATCAGACCCATGATCGCCAGTGAGCTAACAGATTTACCCGAGCCAGACTCACCCACAATGCCAACCACTTCACCCTGATTCACGCTGTAGCTGATACGGTCTACGGCACGAAACTCGGAGCCCACGTCACCGAAGTGCACCGATAATTTATCTACATTTAATAACGCCATCTCGTGCCTCTTACTGCTTCAGTTTGGGATCAAGTGCATCACGCAGACCATCACCCATCAGGTTAAATGCCAGCACCGTCAGCAGAATCGCCAGACCCGGGAAGGTCACGACCCACCATGCGCTTTGCGCGAA
This sequence comes from Lelliottia sp. F153, assembly GCF_002870005.1. Taxonomy (NCBI): domain Bacteria; kingdom Pseudomonadati; phylum Pseudomonadota; class Gammaproteobacteria; order Enterobacterales; family Enterobacteriaceae; genus Lelliottia; species Lelliottia sp. F153. Next base: position 31,569 of record NZ_PKFT01000015.1, read on the forward strand.
CTGCAACACATCGGCGAGCATCGTGCCCCACTCCGGTGTTGGCGGTTGCGCACCCATGCCAAGGAAGCCAAGAGCAGCCATATCGAGAATGGCGTTAGAGAAACCGAGCGACGCCTGAACGATCAGCGGCGCAAGGCAGTTCGGGAGAATATTGACAAACATCTGGCGCAGCGCGCCCGCGCCTGCCACACGTGAAGCGGTGACATAATCGCGGTTCACTTCCACCAGCACCGCCGCACGTGTTAATCGTACGTAGTGAGGGAGTGCCACGAACGTCAGGGCCAGCGCCGCGTTACCTATCGACGGCCCAAACACCGCCACAAGGACCAGCGCCAACAGCAGGCTTGGCAGGGCCAGCATGATGTCGACCACACGCATAATGATGTTGTCGATCAGACCGCCGAAGTAGCCGGCAACCAGTCCGAGGATAACCCCGAGGATCAGCGACAGAACCACCACCAGGCACCCTACCAGCAGCGACAGACGCGCACCGTACATCAGACGCGATAACACATCGCGGCCCACGTCATCCGTGCCGAGCAGATGGGCGAAGGTCCCGCCATCCTGCCAGGCTGGCGGAGCCAGCAGCACGTCGCGGAACTGATCCGCCGGGTTGTACGGCGCCAGCACGTTCGCAAACACGGCGATAATGATCATGATGGTGACATACACCAGCCCGACCACGGCGCCTTTGTTGCGTTTGAAGTAATGCCAGAACTCCTGCATCGGCGTCATTGGCACCGGGGCAGCAACAGCTTTATTTTGAGTAACTTGTGACATGATGGCCCCTTACTTCTTATGACGAATACGCGGGTTCACCACGCCGTACAGCAAATCGACCAGCAGGTTGACGAGGATAATCATCGTCGCCACCAGCAGTACACCGCCCTGCACAACCGGATAGTCACGGCGTTGCAGCGCATCGATCAGCCAACGTCCCAGGCCCGGCCAGGAGAAGATGGTTTCGGTCAGGATCGCCCCGGCCAGCAATGTCCCCACCTGCAAGCCGATCACCGTCACGACAGGCAGCATCGCATTACGCAACGCATGGACGATGATGACGCGCATACGGGTCAGACCTTTGGCGCGGGCGGTACGGATGTAATCCTCCCCCAGCACTTCCAGCATCGACGAGCGCGTCATACGTACAATCACCGCCAGAGGAATGGTCCCGAGCACCATCGCAGGCAGGATCATATGCGCCAGCGCATCAATGAAGTTGCCCTCTTCGCCCCAAATGGCCGTATCGATCAGCATAAAGCCGGTAAGCGGATTGGAATCATCAAGGAACACCATGTCGCTCACCCTTCCGGAGACCGGGGTCAGGTTGAGTTGCACGGAGACCAGCATGATCAGCATCATGCCCCACCAGAAGATAGGCATGGAGTAACCGGTCAGCGCCAGGCCAACCGCGGTGTGATCGAAGATTGAACCGCGCTTAACGGCAGCCAGGACACCAACGGGGATACCGACAGCAACGGCAAAAATCATGGCGCAGATACCGAGTTCCAGCGTCGCTTTAAAACGCGGCACAAACTCGTCCCACACCGGAAGACGGCTTTTCAGCGAAATCCCTAAATCACCGTGCAGGACGCCCCAAATGTAATGGAGATACTGCTGCCACATCGGCTTATCGAGGCCGAGTTCGGCCAGCAGCTGCGCATGGCGTTCAGGGGAGATACCACGCTCACCCGCCATAATCATTACCGGGTCGCCGGGGATCATATGGACGAAGGCAAAAGTGAGAAGGGTGATACCGATAAACGTGGGGATGACAAGTCCCAGACGTCGGAGGATGAACTGCAACATATCCCGGATTCTCTCTAATGACGTACTGCCCGCAGGCGGTGACGTCTGTATTGCTCACAAATCTTATTCCCTCCGCGAAGAGGGAATAAAGCACTGCTGCCGGATGGCGCTGCGCTGACCCGGCCTACCGCTGTAGGTCCGCGCTCGCACATCGCCGCCGGCACGGGGTGCTCATGCACCCCTGACGCTTTTAATTATTCAACAGAGACGTTTTCGAAGTGGTGTTTGCCCAGCGGATCAACCACATAGCCTTTGACTTCTTTACGCACTGGCTCGTAAACGGTGGAGTGAGCCACGATCAGCGCCGGAGCCTGGTCATGCATCACTACCTGAGCCTGTTTGTAGAGTTCAATACGCTTGTTGTGGTCGTCCGTTGCGCGCGCCGGCTGAATCAGATCTTCAAACGGCTTGTAGCACCAGCGAGAGTAGTTAGAACCATCTTTCGCAGCCGCGCAGCTGAACAGGGTGGCGAAGAAGTTGTCCGGATCCCCATTGTCCCCGGTCCAGCCCATCATCACCGCCTGGTGTTCGCCAGCTTTAGCACGCTTCAGATACTCGCCCCACTCGTAAGTGACGATCTTGGCCTGAACGCCTACCTTAGCCCAGTCAGCCTGAACCATCTCAGCCATACGGCGAGCGTTCGGGTTGTACGGACGCTGAACAGGCATTGCCCACAGCTCAACGGTAAAGCCTTTATCCTGGCCCGCTTCTTTCAGCAGCGCTTTCGCTTTCTCAGGATCGTAGGTGTAGTCTTTAACGTCGTCGTTGTAGCCCCACATGGTTGGTGGGATCAGGTTCTTGGCAGCAATACCTGCACCCTGGTAAACCGCTTTAATGATCGCTTCTTTGTTCACCGCGTAAGTCAGCGCCTGACGCACTTTCACGTCATCAAACGGTTTCTTCTCGGTGTTGAAGGAGAGGTAACCCACGTTCAGGCCTGCCTGCTCCAGCAGGTTGATATTTTTGTCCTGCTTCATGCGAGCGATATCAGCCGGGTTCGGGTACGGCATCACCTGGCACTCGTTTTTCTGCAGTTTCGCGTAACGCACGGACGCGTCAGGCGTGATGGAGAAGACCAGACGGTCGATCTGCGGCTTGGTACCCCAGTAACCTTCGAATGCTTTGTACAGAATACGGGAGTCTTTCTGGTACTGCTGCAGCTGGAATGGACCGGTACCGATTGGGTTCAGATCCACTTTTTCCGGGGTGCCTGCTTTCAGCATGTTGTCCGCATACTCTTTTGACAGAATAGAGGCGAAGTCCATAGCCAGGTCAGCCAGGAATGGCGCTTCAGGACGGCTCAGAACGAACTGAACGGTTTTGTCGTCCACTTTTTTCACTTCGGTGATCAGGTCCGGCAGACCCATCCCTTCGAAGTATTCGTAGCTGCCGCCAGAAACTTTATGGTACGGGTTCTGTGCGTTTTTCTGACGGTCGAAGGAGAACACAACGTCATCCGCAGTCAGTTCACGCGTTGGTTTGAAATCTTTATTGTCCTGCCACTTCACGCCCTGGCGTAAATGGAAGGTATAGGTTTTGCCGTCTTCGCTGATTTCCCACTTCTCAGCCAGACCCGGAATAACTTCCGTGGTACCGATTTTGAATTCAACCAGACGGTTATAGATTGGTACAGAGCTAGCGTCGTAGGTTGTACCAGAGGTGAACAGCTGTGGGTTAAAGCCTTCCGGCGAGCCTTCAGAACAGTAAACCAGGGTTTTTGCCTGCACGCTTGCCGCGACGGTGAGAGCGACCAGGCTCAGACCAAGCTTCAGCATCCCTGACTTCTTCAAGGAAATACTCATTATTCTGCTCCAATGTGATGTTTTGCTTTGTTGTGTTACGCCGCCTGACCTTTATTTATTTTTTACCCGGTCCGGTCGGTGATGCCCGAAGGCGTGATAAGGGATGGAGATTCCTTTCAGAAGAGCGTCGGAGTTGCAGCGCAGATCCTCCCTGAAATGCCCCTCGTGCCCTACAATCTGTCAACAGAATGTGAAAACGTCAATACAGGTGACGGGGATTTACGTTGAGGGTGAGAAACGGCAAACAAAGATTAAAAAAACTTTAGTCACCTATTTTCAGCAGGGAAATTTATGCTACTCGCCATCTTGCAGCACAAATCTCTTCATATTTCGCAACAATCAGTGATTAACATTTATTCAGATCGCGTAAATTTTCTTACAGAATGGTGATTATCTGAGCAGTAAATGCCGCGAACGTTAAAACGCACAGCGGAAAATGCTGAGGTTATCCATAAGCAACGCGAAAAAAGATCAATCCATATATAAAAAAATACAATGGATTATGTCACAAAATCGTTAACAGGCAGGGTAATGCGGGGATAAGGAGCGTTTTAGGGAGTCGGCGTGGATAAGTCCATAATGCAAAAAGGGCCAACCTTGCGGTTAGCCCTTTTTTAAATGTGGTCGGCGAGAGAGGATTCGAACCTCCGACCCACTGGTCCCAAACCAGTTGCGCTACCAAGCTGCGCTACTCGCCGAATGCGGAGCGCATCTTACTGCTGGGGTGCGCCCTCGTCAATCCCTTATCTTCAAAAAGCCATTCGACTGGCGAGAAACTCGCCAGCTCGGTTACTTAGTGGCTTTCGCCGGGCCATCAGGGATATGGCACCAGTTGTTGTTCTCATTAATCCCGCCGTCTGGCGAGGTATAGCCGAGACAACCCATGATGGTGTCATACAGCTCAACGTGACGGCGAGGCACCTTCATCTCAGCCTGCTGTTTCAGGTGCTGGAACATCTTCTCTTTATCCGGGTTTTCCAGATATTTATCCGACATCCACACCATCATCGGCACGCGGAACTGCTCCGGTGGCGCCATCTTGCGCGGCGTACCGTGCAGGTGCTCATACTCGTTGATCGACTCACCGTGGTCGGCGGCATAGAAAACAATCGCTTTCTTGTCGCGTACCTGGTCAATCACGCTCTCGATAAAGTGATCCACGTACATCACCGAGTTATCGTAAGAGTTAATCAGCTGCTCTTTGGTGCAGTCTTTGTCTACGCCCACACACTCCGGCGTCCATTTGGCAAAGCTGCGCGGGTAACGCTGGGTGTAGTTAAAGTGCGAGCCTTTGGTATGCAGGATGATCATATGCTTCCCATCCTGATTGTTGCTCAGCGAGCCTTTCATCTCATCGATGAGCAGCATATCGTCAACGCTCTTCCCGCGGTTACGCGGCTCAGCACCGATCTGCTCACGATAGGCAATGTTCTGCGCCATCGTGTTGCTGTAGAACCACATCTCGCTCTGCATCGCATAGAGATCAGAACTGAATCCAAGCTGATGCAGCACCGAGAAGACGTTCTGCTCTTTCAGGGTACGCTGCGGGTTATCATCCGCCCCGCCCTCGCGAACAAACATGCAGCGCAGCGACAGCTTGGTCGCCGTATCACATGAGTAGCCCCGATAAGCGATCAGGTTCTTCTCCTGCGCCAGTTTCGGTGTCGTATCGCGGTCGTAGCCTAAAATCCCCATATGATCCCAGCGCGTCGTTTCACCGATGATAAAGACCACATAGGTATCGTCGATATCTTTAGGCGCTTCGTAGGTGAACTGCTTCGCCGGATTGAGCAGAGATTTATTATCGGAAGACTCATCCACCTGCGCCCAGGCGTAGAGGCCCAGCGCGGAAATCCAGTTAGAGGGCAGATAGGAGTTCGCCACCACGCCGCCGTAGCTCGGCAAATCCACGCCAGAAGTACGTTCGTCACTCTTCTGCTTCACTTCAAGCAGACGAATCGGGCCCCAGACCATCAGCCCCGCCAGCAGTACCACCGCGACGCTTCGGACGCGTTGCCCTGGCGTGCGCATCTGACGCAGCAGGGTATAGCGGCAGCGGTTACTCCAGATGAGCAGCAGCGGCAGCGCACTGACGCCCACCAGCCACAGGATAAAGTGCAGGCCGACCACCTCTTTCGAGAGATCGATATCCGTCGTCATGACTGAGGCAATAATGCCATAGCCAATAACCACGTTCATAAAAGTCATGTAATAGCTGGCACCTGCCGAGCAGAGCACCACCAGAGATGCCAGAACGCGCCAGATGCGGCGTCCAAACAGTGAGAGGAGACGTAATAAGAAAAAGGTAACCAGAACGGTACCAACCAACTCAACAACCGCTGCGATTCCTTTCCAGGCGGTAAAGTCTTGCGCGAACCCGTCAAACCGACGGAAAAAAACAGCGCCATTCATAAACAGGCCGATGTACAACGCCAGCAAAAAGCTCAGCTTTTGTTGCGTCATCGATTTAATGTATTTCATGCAGGCTACCCGAAAAAAGGGACAGTCACGCCATCCACTTTTAGCTGTAAAAGTGAACAGAGTAGATATTCGCTCAGGGGATCGTTATCAGAAACGTCTAAAGCGTGGTAAGTAGACCACAGCGACAGGAAAAAGTGGCAGCAGAGAGTGTGATTGCAGTAGATATTTACAAAAAATCAAGTTCGAAAGCAGATTGGGTCAAGGAACGCTCAGCTAAGTAATAAAAGAAAAGGCCGGAAAATCCAGCCTTTTCAGTCAGTCATCACGCATGCGCTTCGTTAAATACCTGCCGCTGCGGCTGGCGAATCGTAGTCGAGAGCGCCAGTGAGATAATCAGCAGGGCGAAGATGACACAGAAGGTGACATAGAAGCCGCCGAACAGCGAGGCGATGAGGGACCCGCAAATGCTGCCGATACCGAAGCCTAAGTAAATCACCCCGTAATTCTTCGCCAGATTATTCAGGCCAAAGAACTCGCTCACCAGTGACGGGAACACGGTAATGGTGCCGCCAAAATTGAAGGCCACGCAGGCAATCGCCGCGAAGAAGGTCATCTCATTCAGTGGCGCAAACAGCAGGGCCGCCATACCAACCAGCGAGATCACCTGCCCCAGCGTAATCACACGGATACGGGCGATTTTGTCGGAGAGAATACCCAGCACCAGACGACCAGACAGGTTGGCAATGGAAATCACGGTTACCGCATTCGCCGCAGTCATCGCATCCAGTTTCACCATCCCCTGGGCAATATCTTTCGCCACGCCAATCACATACAGACCGCTCATGCAGGCCGTCAGGAACATAACCGCCAGCATCCAGTACTGTGGTTTGCGCATGGACTGCGCCAGCGTGAAGTCATTTTCCACAACGCCGTTAACGGTTTTCACTTCCTGCATCGGGGCATCTTTCATCAGCGTCGCGCCGAACAGAATCATCACCAGCACGATAGCGCCCCAGATCATAAAGGTCTTTTCCAGGCCCACGGAGGCAAGCAGGTGCGAATCGATAAATTTAAACCCGAGACTACCCAGACCATAAGAGCCAATGGAGAAAGCTGAGATTAAGCCTTTACGCTCCGGGAACCACTTCACGCAGTTCGACAGGGTCAGCAGGTAGCCCGCGCCATCTGCCAGCCCCACCAGCACCCCGGCGCTCAGCCAGAGCATCATCAGGTTGCTGGAGTGCGCCGTCAGGAAGAAGCCGACGCCCAGCAGGATGCCCGAGGCCATGGTCACGCGTTTCACGCCAAAACGTTCCTGCAATTTCCCGGCAATAGACGAGGACAACGCCAGCCCCAGGCTCAGCAAGCCGAACGAGAACGCCACCTGGCTCACCGGCGCGCCGAGTTTGTCAGAGAGCGCGCTGTTAAACAGGCTCCAGGTATAAACCGATCCCAACGCAAATTGCGTCACGATGGTGCCAAATAGGGTCAGCCAACGAGTGCGGTTGTATGTTGATGTGTTCATGGCAGTTGTCCTGCAAGAGAAATTAAAGGAATTCGCTGCAGACAACGATAAACAAAACCTCAAAAGGCCTGGGGGAAAACGGCATGAAATGCAGTGGAGACGGAATGAAATGCCTGGAATCAGGAATGAATGACCTTGCCGGGCGAAAGATAACGAGTTTGTTAGTGCCCGCTATCGCCACAAGCACGGCCATTCTTGTATTTAAGATGTTACAGCAAGGTTGAATTAAATAACAATATTAAAATCTGGCGCTCACACCCAGGGTATATAAATAATCCGCGCCGGTCATGGTGTTATCCGCCTGAGACAAAGAGGCGTACGCGGCCATATGCGGGTACAACAGCACGTCGGCACCCACGGTCACATCCATCCAGTTGTCGTACTGCATGGAGGCCGGCAGGCGACTCATCCCCGACTGCGGCTTCCACTGATTATCGCCAAACTGCTGGTTGTAGCTAATCTGCGCCCATGGCCGAAGACCGCCCACGCGCGTGTCGACGCGCCAGCCGAGCGTACTCACGCTGGCATGCCACAGCGGGTCGGTAAGCGACTGGCTGCCATTGTCACCGTATTCGTTGTAAGCCATGGGCGACGAACCGTCGTAATGCCACGCGGCAACCGGCCCCGTGGTCACCTTCTGCGTCACCGGAATCGTCAGGCTCAGCGACAGGGTACTGTCAGATTCCGCAGGATAATTTTCCGGCATGTTCAACGCCAGCCCCGGAACGTTCTGGGAAGAACGAATACGCTCCGCGAGAATATCGTCATAACGCGGTTGGTGATCGGCGTCCCATGTATAGCGTTCGGTCGTATTATTTTGCGCATCCGAAACGATATATTCCTGTTGCCAGGCGTAAGCTGTGCTACAAAAAAACAAACAGACAGAGACTCCCGCCAGGCCAGTAACAGCATGGCGACCACTGATTATTTTTATCATCATCAAAGCGACTCCAGAAAGAGCCGAATTCGGCGATATTTGTCATTGTTAGAAAGAGGTATGAGGGCAAAGCCCTTAATTAAATATTGTCTTTTTGAGGCACACGTCAAGCCAGGTGGGTTGATTTTTTTACGGGTTAAATCATTAAGGATGAAAACCAATGCAACGTTGCGGATGGGTAAGCCAGGATCAGCTCTATATCGACTATCACGATAAAGAATGGGGCGTGCCGGAGACCGACGGTAAAAAGCTCTTTGAGATGATCTGCCTGGAAGGCCAGCAGGCAGGTTTATCGTGGATTACGGTGCTAAAAAAACGGGAAAACTATCGCAACGCCTTCCATCAGTTCGATCCCGTTGCGGTGGCCGCCATGACTGAGGAAGACGTCGAACGGCTGGTGCTGGATGCCAGTATTATCCGGCATCGCGGGAAAATTCAGGCCATTATTGGCAACGCAAAAGCGTACCTGGCGATGGCCGAAAGTGGCGAGCCTTTCTCCGATTTTGTCTGGTCGTTTGTCGACAACACGCCGCAGGTGACACAGGCCGCGACGATGGGTGAAATCCCGACCTCCACGTCCGCCTCCGATGCCCTGTCTAAGGCACTGAAAAAGCGTGGTTTCAAATTTGTTGGCACCACGATTTGCTACTCATTTATGCAGGCCTGCGGTCTGGTGAACGATCATATCACGGGCTGTTTTTGCCACCCAGGAGGCCAACATGATTCGCAAATGGCAAAGTGAAAACACTGCGCCGCTGCTCAGTTTATGGCTTGAAAGCACCACCGAGGCGCACCCGTTTATCGACGCTCAATACTGGATAGAGAGTGAACCGCTGGTACGCGACACCTATCTCCCCGGTGCAGAAACCTGGGTATGGGAAGAGGAAGGCGAGGTGCGTGGTTTTATCAGCGTGATGGAGTCGCAGTTTATCGGCGCGCTCTTTGTCGCCACCGCTCATGCGGGGAGAGGGATCGGCCACGCGCTGATCCACCACGTGCAGCAGCAGTTCCCCTATCTCAGTCTTGAGGTTTACCAGAAAAACAGTCGGGCGGTGAATTTCTACCATGCTCAGGGTTTTCGCATTGAAGACAGCGCCTGGCAAGAAGAGACTCAACACCCGACGTGGATTATGAGCTGGCAGGCGGATCAAACGCCGTAAGCGTCAGCTCAGGGCCCTGATATTTCTCCACCCACGCCAGCGCCGTGTTCCCCGCGCACCCGTTCCCCAGCTTCGAGCTGGGGAGATCTTTGGTGAGCACGTTCACCGCGCCGTTTTTGCAAATCCCGCCTGCCGTGAGTTCCAGATCCGGCCACGCCCCCTGGTGGATACAGATCACGCCCGGTTTAATGCCCTCACTCACCACCGCCCCGGCCAGCACCTGCCCGCGAGCGTTCCAGACGCGCACCACATCGCCATTGGCAATTCCGCGCGCTTTCGCATCAAGGGTATGCAGCGTGATCGGCTCGCGTCCGGCCACGGCGTACTGTTCGCGCAGGGACGAATAGTTCAGCTGGCTGTGCAGACGGTGCGCCGGGTGCGCAGAGAGCACCTGCAACTGTGTTGGCTGCGCATTGCCGTGCCACTCATCCGGCTCCAGCCACATCGGGTGTGGTGGGCAGTCGGCATAGTTAAAGCTGGCGATACGTTGCGAGTAGATCTCAATTTTGCCGCTTTCGGTTTTCAGCGGATGAGATTGTGGGTCGCGGCGGAAGTCCGCGAAGCGAACAAACTGCGCGTTCTGCTCACTCTCCGGCATTTCGACGATCTCATTCGCTTCCCAGAACTGGGCAAACGGCGGCAATGTTACCCCCTGAGCGGCACCGCGCTGCGCGGCAATCTGGTAAAACGTCTCAAGCCACTCGAGATCGGATTTCCCTTCGGTGAAACGCTCGCGACCGCCCTCTTCCCAGCGTTCGCTCAGCTCCGCAAAAACCTCAAAGTCATCCCGGGCTTCATCGCGCGGCGCAACGACGCGCTTCATCGGCACCATGTGCTGATTGCTGTAGTCGCCGGTCATGGTGAGATCGTTACGCTCAAAGGAGGTGGTCGCTGGCAGAACGATATCGGCGTGTTTGGCTGCCGCCGTCCAGAAGCATTCGGAAATCACCACCAGCTCCGGCTTTTGCCAGGCGCGGATCAGTCGGTTGGTATCCTGATGATGGGTGAAGTTTGCACCGCCCGCCCACCAGACAAAACGGATATCCGGGAAGTGGCGATCCAGGCCGTTATGCTGGTAGAAACCACCGGGATTTTCCAGCGCTTCGACGATGCGCGCCACCGGGATTTTATCTACCGCATCAATTCCATCTTGCACGGAACCCTGCATCGAGGCCAGAACCGCAGCGCGACGGGTCGGGTTTCCGCCGTTAGCAAAGTGATACGACAAACCAAAGCCGCCGCCCGGCGTACCAATCTGGCCCAGCATCGCCGCCAGGGTCACCAGCATCCAGTGTTTCTGCTCGCCAAACTGCTGGCGCTGCATTCCCCAGCCGGACATCAGCATGGTGGTATTTTCGTGGAACAGTGCTGCCAGTTCGCGGATTTTCGCCGCATCAATGCCGCAAATGTCCGCCGCCCACTCGGCGGTTTTGGCGATTCCGTCGGTTTTGCCCGTCAGGTAGTCAGCGAATTTGTCATACCCGGTTGTGCAACGGGCGAGAAACGCCTGGTCGTGCCAGCCGTTTTCCACCAGCGTATGGGCGATACCCAGCATCATCGCGACGTCGGTCCCCATGTGCGGGGCTAGCCACTCGACGCTATCGCCGAAGAAATCGACGGTTTCGGAGCGCATCGGATCAATACAGATCAGGCGTTTACCGCTTTTACGCAGCGCATCGAAATAGGGAATCCCCTGCTCATCGCTCGCGTTCCACGCGATTTTGAGCGTGTTGAGTGGATTGGCGCTCCACAGCACCACCACATCCGTATGCTCCAGCACCAGCGGCCAGCTGGTCTGCTGCTGATAAACCTCATTTCCGCCGACAACGTACGGCATGATCGCCTGCGCCGCACCGGTTGAGTAATCACCGAGATGCCCGGTGTAGCCACCCGCCAGGCTCATATAGCGCTGCAGGAGCGTCGCCGCTTTGTGCAGCACACCGTTCGAACGCCAGCCATAAGAACCCGCAAATATAGACGCCGGGCCATGGGTCTCACGAATACGTTTGTGCTGCGTATGGATCAACGCCAGCGCATCATCCCAGCTCACCCGAACGAACTCATCCTGCCCGCGCGTACCCTGCGGATTATCCGGCGAGGCCAGAAAACCCTTACGCACCATCGGCCAGCGCACGCGAGTTTTGCTGTGCACCTGATCGCGCACCACAGTTTGTAACGAATTAGGGTGCTGCGTTGGCAGCGCCCCGCGCGAGGACAGGACATTCTCGCCATCGGTTTCAACCAGCATCGGGCCCCAGTGGGCGGCGGTCAGAATCGTTTTTATTGAAGTGGTCAAGCGTGCGCTCCTGGGTTTGTCTGTTGCAGGTATGACGGCCTTCTTTGAGGCTATTTAAGATTTGGACACAAATTTCAGAGTTAGCCCTGGAATTTTCTTCCTCTTAGGGCGTCATAATCAACCGCCACACGCTTCGTGGCAAAGAATAAAAAGGATTAAGGAAATAAGATGAATAAACGCGTACTTGTCATTGCGGCTCTGGTCAGTGGAGCACTGGCGGTTTCTGGCTGCACAACCAACCCTTACACCGGCGAACGTGAAGCGGGCAAATCCGGCATTGGCGCGGGTATTGGCTCATTGGTCGGCGCAGGCGTTGGCGCACTCTCTTCCTCGAAGAAAGATCGCGGCAAAGGCGCGCTGATCGGTGCTGCAGCGGGTGCCGCATTGGGCGGCGGCGTAGGATATTACATGGATGTGCAAGAAGCAAAACTGCGCGACAAAATGCAGGGAACGGGCGTGAGCGTGACGCGAAGTGGCGACAACATCATACTGAACATGCCAAACAACGTGACCTTCGATAGCAGCAGCGCAACGCTGAAACCGGCGGGAGCCAACACGCTGACCGGCGTGGCAACGGTGCTCAAAGAGTACAGCAAAACAGCCGTTAACGTTATTGGCTACACCGACAGCACCGGGAGCCAGGATCTGAACATGCGTCTGTCTCAGCAGCGCGCGGATTCCGTCGCCAGCTCGCTGATCACTCAGGGCGTTGCCGCAAACCGCATCCGCACCAGCGGCATGGGCCCGGCGAATCCAATTGCCAGCAACAGCACGGCAGAAGGCAAAGCGCAGAACCGCCGCGTTGAGATCACATTAAGCCCCATTCAGTAATTGAAATGCCGGGTGGCGGCTGCGCCATCCGGCATGAAGCGCTTGCCATCGTTGATTTTCCCGCTAAGGTGTTCTCACTAATCTTAAGGGAATCAGCGATGAGCAAATCAGCACGGCCCACCATCAGCGACGTGGCGAAAGCCGCCAAAACCGGAAAAACCAGTATTTCGCGCTATCTTAATGGCGAGAAACATCTGCTTTCCGACGCGCTGCTGGCCCGTATTGAACAAGCCATCGCCGAACTGGATTACCGCCCAAGCCTGATGGCTCGCGGCCTGAAGCATGGTCGCACTCGCCTCATCGGTCTGATCATTGCCGACATCACCAACCCCTACTCCGTCAACGTGCTCAGTGGCATCGAAGCCGCGTGCCGCGAAAAGGGCTTCACCCCGCTGGTGTGTAACACCAACAACGAAGTGGACCAGGAGCTGCACTACCTTGACCTGCTGCGCAGCTACCAGGTCGAAGGCATCGTGGTCAATGCCGTGGGGATGCGCGAAGAGGGGCTTAACCGCCTGCAACAGTCGTCCCTGCCGATGGTGCTGATTGATCGCAAAATCCCGGAATTCGCCTGCGACGTGGTAGGACTGGACAACACTCAGGCCGCCACAACGGCAACAGAGCACCTGATCGAGCAAGGTTTCGAAGCGATTTTGTTCATGAGCGAGCCGCTGGGCATGGTGAATACCCGCCGCGACCGTCTCAGCGCATTTCGCGCCACCCTGGCGCGTTATCCTGGCGTGATCGCCGAGAATGCCGAAATTCCGCTGCACGAAGCCGATCAACTGGATAATACCCTGCGCCAGTTCCATACCCGTCATCGCGGGATGCGCAAAGCGGTCATTTCCGCCAACGGCGCGCTCACGTTGCAGGTGGCCCGATCCCTCAAACGTATTGGCCTGAACTGGGGCAGCGATATTGGTCTGCTCGGATTCGACGAACTCGAATGGGCCGAGCTGGCAGGGGTTGGTATTACTACCCTCAAACAACCGACCTGGCAGATTGGCTACGCCGCCGTCGAGCAGGTGGTGCGCCGCATCGAAGGCATTACCGACACCGTGCGCGAGCAGGTCTTCTCCGGTGAGCTGATCGTACGCGGCTCGACGTCGCGTTAACCCCCTTCGTGATGACGATCATAAATTCAACATCCTGACCTTTTCTTTGGAACCGGTTCCATCTAGCGTAATACTTATCAGCTATGAATGGGAGTCAGCCAATGGGCAGGAAAATCATCGTCGTCACCGCCGCGTATGGCGCAGATCACGTCCGTCAGGTGGGCGGCCAGCGGGCCATATTACCGGTCATTGCCGCCGGGGGAGCCGACGGCGTCGAGATCCGCCGGGAGCTGTTTAATGATGAGGAGCTACAGGCGTTGCCGACATTGGCTCAGTCTATCGAACTGCTCGGTTTGTTCGCCTGTTACTCCGCCCCCGCCGCGTTACTGATGCCAGATGGCACACTGAACCCGGATCTGCCGCGCTATCTCGCAGAAGCCAGCACCCTCAACGCCCTGTGGCTGAAGGTCTCGCTGGGTCATTTCCGCGATAAACAGCCCCTTGTAGCCTTACGCGAACTGCTGCTGGAAAGCGGGATGACGCTGGTAGTGGAAAATGATCAGACCGACTGCGGACAGCTTGCGCCAATGCAGCGTTTCAAGGCGGCCTGCCGGGTGATGGAACTGCCTGTCACCCTCACCTTCGATACCGGAAACTGGCTGTGGGTTGGCGAATCGCCTGAAGAGGCCGCGCGCCATCTGGCTCCGGCGGTGAGCTATATCCATGTCAAAGCCGCTGTCCCGCATCACCAACACTTCCGCGCTATCCCACCGGATAACGCCGATGCCCGCTGGATGGATCTGCTGAACCAGCTTCCGGCCGACGCCCCTCGCGGCATTGAATTCCCGCTGGAAGGGCCAGATTTAGCGGCGGTCACCCGCCATTACGTCAATCTGCTGCGTGAGGAGACACGCCATGTCTGATTCTCTGGACGTCATCACCATCGGTGAAGCCATGGCCATGTTTGTGGCCACGGAAACGGGCGAGCTGCGCTCGGTTGAACACTTTATCAAACGCGTTGCCGGCGCAGAGCTGAACGTAGCAACCGGCCTGGCGCGCCTGGGACTCAACGTTGGCTGGGTCAGCCGCGTGGGCGACGACAGTTTTGGCCACTTTGTGTTGGATTCGCTGAAAAAAGAGGGGATCGACGCGGCGGGCGTCACTCTCGACAACCGTTTCGCGACCGGCTTTCAGCTCAAATCTAAAGTCGAAAATGGAACCGATCCCATTGTGGAGTATTTCCGCAAAGGTTCCGCCGCCAGCCATCTTTCCACGCAAGATTTTCATCCTGCTTACTTCTCTTCAGCGCGGCATCTGCATTTAAGTGGCGTCGCAGCGGCGCTATCGGCCAGCTCATACGATCTGCTCGATCACGCGGCCAGTACCCTGAAAGCCCAGGGTAAGACGATCTCTTTCGATCCGAACCTGCGCCCGGTGCTGTGGAAAAGCGAAGCCGAGATGGTTGAAAAGCTCAATCACCTGGCCTTCCAGGCAAACTGGGTTCTGCCCGGTCTTAAAGAAGGCATGATCCTCACCGGGCAGAAAACCCCGGAAGGGATCGCCGATTTTTATCTGGCGCACGGCGTGCAGGCCGTGGTGCTGAAAACTGGCGCTGACGGAGCCTGGTTCAAAACCGCCAGCGGCGACAAAGGTGCTGTCGCTGCGGTGAAAGTCGATAACGTTGTCGACACCGTCGGCGCAGGAGATGGATTCGCAGTCGGGGTGATTAGCGCCCTGCTGGAAGGCAAAACGCTACAACAGGCCGTCGCACGCGGGAATAAGATCGGATCGCTGGCCATTCAGGTGCAAGGCGACAGCGAAGGATTGCCGACCCGCGCACAACTGTCCGAGTAACAATAATCAGCCACCGTGTACCCTACAGACAACGGCGGTATAAACCTCAACAACAGAGGCAAGCCCATGAACACATCGACCAATGCAGTTAAACGCTGGTGGTACATCATGCCTATCGTGTTTATCACGTACAGCCTGGCGTACCTTGATCGCGCGAACTTCAGCTTCGCGTCTGCCGCAGGGATCACCGAAGATTTGGGGATCACCAAAGGCGTCTCGTCCCTGTTAGGCGCCCTGTTCTTCCTTGGCTATTTCTTCTTCCAGATCCCTGGAGCGATTTACGCCGAGCGCCGCAGCGTGCGCAAACTGATCTTTGTCTGCCTGATTTTGTGGGGCGCCTGCGCATCCCTCACCGGGATGGTCAATAATATCCCGGCTCTGGCCGCCATTCGCTTTATTCTCGGCGTCGTCGAAGCGGCCGTGATGCCTGCGATGCTGATTTACATCAGCAACTGGTTTACCAAATCTGAACGCTCACGCGCCAATACGTTCCTGATCCTCGGTAACCCGGTGACGGTACTGTGGATGTCCGTGGTTTCGGGTTATCTGATTCAGTCATTCGGCTGGCGTCACATGTTCATCATCGAAGGATTCCCGGCGATCATCTGGGCATTCTGCTGGTTGGTGCTGGTGAAAGATAAACCGTCGCAGGCGACCTGGCTTTCCACCAGTGAAAAAGCCGCGCTGCAGGCCGAGCTGGATAAAGAACAGCAGGGGCTGAAAGCGGTGCGTAACTACGGTGAGGCTTTCCGTTCGCGCAACGTTATCCTGCTGTGTATGCAATATTTCGCGTGGAGCATCGGGGTGTACGGTTTTGTGCTGTGGCTGCCGTCGATTATTCGCAGCGGCGGCGAAAACCTCGGCATGGTGGAAGTGGGCTGGCTGTCATCGGTGCCGTATCTGGCGGCAACGATCGCGATGATCGTGGTGTCGTGGGCCTCGGATAAGCTGCAAAACCGTAAATTATTCGTCTGGCCGCTGCTGTTGATTGCCGCGTTCGCCTTTATCGGTTCATGGGCGGTAGGCGCAAATCACTTCTGGGTCTCTTACACGCTGCTGGTGATCGCTGGCGCGGCCATGTACGCGCCATATGGTCCGTTCTTTGCCATCATCCCGGAAATGCTACCGCGTAACGTAGCCGGTGGCGCGATGGCGCTGATCAACAGCATGGGAGCGTTAGGTTCGTTCTTCGGCTCGTGGTTTGTTGGCTATCTCAACGGCGCCACCGGCAGCCCGTCGGCCTCGTACATATTTATGGGGGTGGCACTTTTCGCTTCAGTGTGGCTTACTTTGATTGTTAAGCCTGCTAATAATCAACAAATTCCTGCTGGCGCACGTCACGCCTGAACCTTTTAAAATCAACGGAGATTAGCATGAAGCCGTCCGTCATTTTGTATAAAGCACTGCCCGACGATCTACACAAACGTCTTGAGGAACATTTCACCGTCACGCAGGTGAAAAACCTGAGCCAGGAGACCGTGGCGCAGCACGCGGAAGCCTTTGCCAGCGCGGAGGGGCTGCTGGGCTCAAGCGAAAAAGTGGATAGCGCATTGCTGGAGAAAATGCCGAAGCTTCGTGCGACTTCGACGATCTCTGTCGGCTACGACAACTTTGACGTCGAGGCGCTTAACGCACGCAATGTTCTGCTGATGCACACGCCAACCGCACTCACCGAGACGGTTGCGGATACGCTGATGGCGCTGGTGTTGAGCACCGCTCGTCGCGTTGTGGAAGTGGCTGAGCGCGTGAAAGCAGGCGAATGGACTAAAAGCATCGGTCCCGACTGGTTTGGTGTGGACGTTCACGGCAAAACGCTGGGGATTGTCGGCATGGGCCGGATCGGGCTGGCGCTGGCTCAGCGCGCGCATTTCGGCTTTAACATGCCGATTCTCTACAATGCACGCCGTCAGCATAAAGAAGCTGAAGAGCGTTTCAATGGCCGTTACTGTGAGTTAGATACGCTGCTGCAGGAAGCGGATTATGTCTGCCTGATCCTGCCGCTGACGGATGAGACGCATCATCTTATCGGTAAAGCTGAGTTTGAGAAAATGAAAAAAACGGCCATTTTCATCAACGCAGGCCGTGGGCCAGTGGTGGATGAGAAGGCGTTGATTGAAGCCTTGCAACAGGGTGAGATCCACGCGGCGGGTCTGGATGTGTTCGAGCAGGAGCCGCTGCCGATTGATTCGCCGCTGCTGACATTACCAAACGTGGTTGCGCTGCCGCATATCGGTTCGGCCACTCATGAGACGCGATACAATATGGCTTCCACGGCGGTGGATAACCTGATCGATGCGCTGAACGGGAAAGTTGAGAAGAACTGCGTGAACCCGCAGGTAAAATAATCACAAAGCCTGAAACGAAAAAAACCCGCCAGAGGCGGGTTTTTAAATTCTTGTGCTGCTGAGTTGGAAGCTTACAGGCTTACAACGTTACCAGCTGCTGGGCCTTTAGCGCCGCTTTCGATGGTGAAGGAAACTTTCTGACCTTCGTCCAAAGATTTGTAGCCTTCGTTCTGGATAGCAGAGAAGTGTACGAATACATCTTTAGAGCCATCGTCAGGAGTGATGAAGCCGAAGCCTTTATCAGCGTTGAACCATTTTACCAGACCAGTCATTTTACCAGACATAGAAATTACCTTTTTAAAATACGTTTTGCCTTCCGGCGCGATGATGGAATGTGTTACAGATTTTTAAGCGATGAAGGAAGGGTCACTACGAAGGTATCTTTGGATAACTCATCTGGACTACTTAACTAAACTGCTTTAGGTCTGTGTAACAAACCGACAGGAATAGTTATACCGATGTGGTAGATGAATGACAAGCATTATTTTTATCAGCTTGTAAAAAACCCCGCACCAGGCGGGGTTTTCTTTTATTCCGTCGCGGTGACTGCCGCGCTCCACGCCTGGCTAAAGGCCTGGTGCTGAGAGGCAAGCGGCCCAATCAGCGTGTTGTACTGGCTGGCTTGCTGAGACGTTGGGAACTGAATGCCGTTAGAGACAAAGCTCACCTGCGTCCCCTGCTGGGAGATAAAATCGCCCACCTGCACCAGCTGCTGGCTAAAGATCTGCGCGGCTGGGATCAGCGGCTGCATCGCATCTGATGGTTTGGTGACAACTTTCTCGTACACCTGATCAAACACAGGTTTCAGATCTTCACCCTGTTTCAGCGCAGAACGCGCCGCATCAGCCTGCATTTTCGCATTCTGTAGCTGCTGGCTCAGCACCCCGAGCGCACCATTAGACTGGCGCAACGGTTCACGCTGAGTCATATAGTCCTGTGGAACGCGGATTGCGTTAACGCTGTCCACAACCGGACGCAAACCGGAGTCCATCGCCTGATTCACCTGCTGTGAATAACCATAAAGGATGGCGTAATCGGAAACGAAGGGACCAAACTGTTTTTTCTGATCCGCAGTCAGCGTCGGCAGATGCTCGCCACTGCGCATCACGGTATTTTGTAGAAAATCGATAAACGCTTTACGCTGATCGCCTTCTTTATCGAAACACCCACTCAGGCTAACTACCATCAACAACGCCGCAATAGGCGCAAACCAGCGAGAGCAGGACTTTCCTGTCGCCATTTTAATACTCCTTTCACCCAAAAAACGCACACCGGCACACGCGTGCCCGACGCTGATTAGGATAGTCCAGGTCAGGCCGTCAGGATACTCTTTTCATGCAAAACGGCTATTGCCGGTTTATTTCTTACGATTTACAAAAAAATACTGCGCAAAGCCTGTTTCGATTAATCAGGCAATTAGCGTCACGCTCTCTTTTGCTGAAACGAATAAGGCGATCGTTACCGCACGATTAATCACAGACGTGACAATCTTTTGCACTCTTTTGAGGCTATCCTTAATTGGCTCTCTGATGTTCACGATCCCGCTGTGTGATTTAAGAGGAGTTCTTAATGGAATCTAAAGATCCTATGCTTGAGCTGTTAAGCAGCCTGGAACAAATTGTTTTTAAAGATTTATCGCAGACCGTTACCCCGTCCCAAAAGACGAATCCCTTTACTGAATTTGAGCGATTACGCAAAGGGACAGGGTTAAAAATTGATGATTTCGCCCGAGAGATGGGCGTCAGTGTGGCCTTGGTCCATGAGTGGGAATCAAAACGTGTAAAACCCTCCACGACCGAGCTGAAACTGATGCGCATGATTCAGGTCGCTCGAACAGTCAGTACGCAGTAAGACGTTCATCTTATCGCCCCCGCAATTGCGGGGGTTTGTATTCTAGAGCCGTTCACAACACCATCCTTTCTCATCCCACACCATCTCATGGGTCAGCTGGAGTCCATTAAGGAAAGCCTGATCGTGGGACACCACCAGCAGCGCACCGGGAAAACCGGCCAGCGCCGCTTCAATCGCCTGTACAGACGCCAAATCCAGATGGTTCGTCGGTTCATCCAGCAGCAGCAGTTGAGTAGCCTCTTCCCGCCAAAGGACGCACGCCAACGCCGCTTTCAGACGCTCGCCGCCGCTCAGCTCCCTCAGCGGCAGGGAGACTTTATCCGCACCCAATTGAAGCTGCGCCAGACGACTGCGCAGCACGCCCTCTTCCAGCGGCGTGTCATGCAGGTTGAGATGCGTCATGACGGACTGTGTAAGATCCAGCTGCGACAGGTGCTGATCGAGATACGCACTTTGCACCGACACGCGACAGGTTCCTGAAACAGGTTCCAGCTCACCGAGAATAATCTTCAATAATGTCGATTTCCCGCAGCCGTTTGGCCCGCGTAGCGCCACGCGCATCGGACCGTCCATGCGCCAGTTAACAGGGGGCATGTTCACGTACGGAAGAACCAGCTCCTGCAGGACGATCGCCTGTTTGCCCTCGGCAATGCGACTGCCCGGCAGGGTAAACATCACCGGATTCTCTTCCTCCACCCGCTCACGCGCCTGTTTTACGGCAGTATTCAGGGCGTCAGTTTGTTCATGATGCTGCTTGCGCCACGTACCGGGCCGCTCTTTCGCCGCCATTTTATATTTAATCCGTTCAAAGGAGGCGATGTTCATGGAATCAACCGTGCGCAGCGTTTGCGCCGACCGCCGCTGGCTGGCGTCATGCTCTTTGTGCATACGGGCGCGGGTGCGTTTGCGCTCTGTGGCAGCATGGTCCAGCGCCGCACGCGCCGCCTGCTGTTCGGCATCCCGCTGGCGTTGATAGTCGTCGTAATTGCCGCCATAAACGCGCAGCCCGGTACCGCTAAGTTCCAGTATGCGCGGCACCAGCGCCAGTAATTCGCGATCGTGAGTCGCGACCATCACGCCGCAGCCACAACGCGCGAGCTGGGCGTAAAACCATTCACGCCCCTGCCTGTCGAGGTGGTTCGTCGGCTCATCAAGCAGCAGATAATCGGCATTAGCGGTAAAAGCCCCGCACAGCAAAGCCCGCACGCGTTCGCCGCCGCTAAGGGAAGACGCGAGGTTTTCGGGATCAAAAGGAGGAAGATTGGCCGTGAGAAACGCTGCGGTTAACCGTTCAGCTAAGTCCCAGTAACCGTCGAGACGTTCCAGATCGTCTGGCTGATAGTCACCGCTGTCGATGCGTCGGCGGGCCGCGAAGATGTCGTCGTAGCCAAGCAGTTCCGCCAGGGTGGTCTGCGCAGAAATATCATGCTGCTGCGCGACGTAAACATGCGACGCGCGACGCTCGATATGACCACTCGTCGGTGAGTCCAGCCCGGCCAGCAGACGTAACAGGCGTGTTTTGCCGCTGCCGTTACGCCCGACCAGCGCACAAAGCGACGGTTCCAGCGCTAAATTCAGCGGACCCAAAAGGGTATCGCCCGTCGCAAACTGACAGGTGACCTGATGCAAAATAAAAGAGGGGGATTGCGCACAAAAATGAGCCATAAGCACTCCTGAATGAAATCAAAACATCCCCTGCCGACGCACAAGCGTTTAGCAAGGATCGAAATTCATCAGTCGTGATTGTTCATTTTTCGTTATGTGCTCCAGAAATGACGAGGGGTTCGTCGCGACAAAGGATAGCCGCATTTGGGCCTGCAGTTCAAGGTTAAATATTAAGCAGCGCTTGATAGCAAAGTCATTTTTAAGTGTTGGGATTAACCTCTCCGATGGGGAATTAAAACATGACGTACGGGAGGCGGCCACTCTGGCGATAACTTAAAACCTCGACTGTACGCACTCCGACCCACGTCCAAAAAAACCCGCCGAAAGGCGGGTTGTGTCGATGACTCGCATCAGGCTAACCTGGCAGCGTGATGATATGGCATTAATAACATTCGATTAGAAGGTCACTCTTACGCCAACATTGCCCTGCCACGAACTGATCCCTTCATCGTTGCTGCTTAGCCTCTGCTGATACTGGAAACCCGTATTAATCGAAATGAGCGGTGTTACCTCACTGATAATGCCAACATCAATACTCGCTGAACTGCCCGGTTTTCCCATGTCAAACGTCGATGACACGGCATGATTTCTCGCGCTACCAATCCATACATCTGGTGTATTACTGAAATCTTTGGTCAGATAAGCGTTGGCATACAGCATCATGTTACCTATCGCGCTATTTCGAAGTTTGTAGCGATAACGCGCCCCCGCCTGGCCAGTCGGACGGACAATATTGCCATAGTGAACTTCATTGCCGTCGATATCGGTAAAATCATCCACCTTTAATACCTGGACACCCGCCCCGAGCACCGGAGCGATTTCATGTTCATCCAAGGTAAACGGATAGCTGGTTTCCAGCGTGCTACTCCAGGAATAAGCATCGATATCGGCTACTTTCCCACGCGCATCAGTCGACACATCGCCATCGTATTTCGTGACGTCTGCACCAAAATCGAATGTCCAGCCACTCTGGTGACGGAAGGTAAGCAGTGATGTCAGGCCATAGGTCGTATAATTGCCTTCGCTGTTACCGTCTTTGGCATCTGGCGTCACGGTTAAATCGGCGTTAGAAATAGCCATATTCCACGTCAGATATTGCTCGTCGTTACCCAGGTGCATCACTTTCCCACCCAGCAACCAGCCTTGCTCTTTATTCGTATAATCATAACCGTAGTCAGTAAATCCTAACGATGAATGATAGCGATCCTCACCATTGATGTACTCGATCCAGACGGGATAATGCTCGCTCTCTTTCCCTGCCAGGGTCGAGGTTTGCGCCAAATTATGGAAAGTCTGATTTACCCGGCTGTTATAACTTAATAGCGCTGAGGGCAGCGACAAGTAGGACGGAACTTGCGGTACCACGGCCAGCCTGCCCGGTTTGACTGGGTCAACGGGGTCTGGCGTTACGTTGCCAGGCTCGTCTGGAATGGGATCCGGGATCGGGTCTGTGTCCGGAGCCGGTGTAGGGTCTGGAATCGGGTCCGTGTCAGGAGCCGGGTCAGGATCTGGAATCGGGTCTGTGTCCGGAGTCGTGTCGGGATCTGGAATCGGGTCAGGGTCCGGAATCGGGTCAGGGTCCGGAATCGGGTCCGGATCGGGAGTTACGGGTTCATCACCCTCAGTCAAATAGCGACTTTCCAGACGATAATCCCAGTACTGATTACCCGTACCACTCACCAGCCGCCCCTCTTCATCACTTTTTCCTGGTGCAAATGCATAGAGAGAATACTGCCAGGGACCATTTGCAACGTAACCGTGTTCCAGCTCAAAACTACCTTTAGTCGATGTCCCCCCAACCTGCACAAGGGAAATACCTTCGGTCGAGCCTGCGATTCCGCTGCCATTAACGTCCGTCATGTAACCATCACCGGACAAATCAACATGTATCGTAACGGCATTCGCCGTATCAACATTTCCTGAAATCAATAAGGTGTCGCTGACTTGTTGCTGCTCATCCATATGGCTACGCAAAAACAGGTGGGTATCATTCCCGGCCACAAAATCACCTTTAACGGTTTGAGATGCAGCCGTAAAATTCGTGGCCAATAACACGCCTGAATTTGACTCAGTAAAGGGACGTAGAGTGACGTAATCGCCCAGCGTAAGATTATTAACGGCGGCATTTCCCGTCAGCGTAGTACCATCAAACAGCTTCATATCAGAATCGACGCTACCCGCAAAATTCAGCGTCCCTTCATATACACTCACCCCTCCAGTCAGGCTATTTTCACCCGTCCAGAACAAGGTATCGCTGCCGTATTTTTCTAACGAACCGTCCCCTGTAATGCTGCCATTAAGCCAGCTGTCCGCTGAACCATCGGTGCTCGACAGTGCTGATGGATCATTGTCGACAACCAGTTTCGCCGACTTAGCAATTTCAATATCACCGACGAAATGTGTTTTGCCGGTCATTAACATATCGGCGCATTCAGCAAGTGCCACCCGACCATTTAGCGAAGCATGTTCATTGAGAATGAAATGCGCATCGCTTTCAACCTGGAGATGATTGACGAAGTAACTTTCGCTGATCCAATCATCGCTGAACACAATACCAGCGGCATGGGGCGTTGGGCGTCCACTGAAGATTGCGGTTCCACCCTGCAGCGTCATATCGTTAATTTCAGCTCCACCGGCAAAGTTCCAGCTGTTCGCTCCCACCGGAGCAAAGTTAACGTTGAGTGCATCCGGGTGTTCCGCTGAGCCTAAGTGACCAACAAAAGCCTGCGTACTGGTATTGTTCAACGTGAGCGTCGATGGGTTGGCATCATTAGTGTTAGCGATAATGGCTCCCGAATCGTTATGATTGATCTCCGCGAAGGACATATCGTAGCCATTGAGATCAAGCATCCCGCCGCGCGTACCAAAAAAGATCTTATCCCCTGTAATTTGGTCCTCATCACCAAGCTGTACAACGGGACGGCCACTCACTAACGTGATCGAGGAAAACGCCTGACGCTGATTATTCTGATCAGCCTGTTGCGCCAGTACCACGGTACCGTCACCCACTCTCAATCCACCGCCGTTAACGCCTGTGGCATTAACATACAGCGTACCTTCGCCAATTTTGTGGAGGTTATCGCCCTCAAGTCCATTCACTTCCCAGTCAACGGTTTTCCCGGCGTCCACTTCAATACCACCGCCAACCCAGGTTGCGTTTTTATCTGCCGCTGATACGACACGATAATCATTGGAAAACTGAAGTTTCCCGGCACCAAGATTCACCGACGAATCCAGCACAATAAGCCCACCTTCTCCATTGAAACGTAGGTCATGTGTCGTGTTCAATTCATCATTGGTCGCCTGGGTAGGCAACGCATACTCCAGACCGTGCCATTGCCATTGCGAATTTCCCTGGGTTAATCCTGTAGCACCCCAATGGATATCGCCATCAGCAGAAATATCAGTGACATCAGGATCCGTGGTTGCAGCTATTACGGATTGCAGAAATGCGGTCTGTAGATCAAGTGCATAGCTGACAAACTGATAGGGTACCGAGCCAGAGAAAGAAGTAGCAACACCATATAATTTCCACTGTTTCTCGAGACTGTCATAAACAAACAGTGGGCTTCCGCTGTCACCTGCTTTTACCGCACTACTAAACGGCTGAACGCGTGAATCCGTTGGGCCATAATCGGTCCATCTTAGCCTCCAGTTTTCAAAAACAGGGTCAACGATAGTCCCGACGCTTTTCCATTTATAAGCCGAGGCATATTGATGCTCCTTTTGCGTTGAGGCATCCACCTGGCTTTGAGTCCCTGAACCCACACGGGCAAAATATTTATATCTCTCATGGTCTTTACGCGCATCATTGGGTACGACCATAGGTGCAGGCGCTGCATCAGTAACAACTTTATTTAAGCGCGGAGCATGAAAGTCCTTTCCTGAAGGGTCCTCATTTCTGCTGATAATTTTATAGCTATAAGAGTATTTCGCAGCATTTCCATATTTGACTGACTTATAGCCGCCATTGTGGGCAACGCTGACAATATGAGAAGGCGAGACCAGCGTCGCAACAGCCGTGTCATCCGTCGAACTAAAATCGGGAATGGGAAAATTAAGTAATCCGGCAGAGGTTCCATCCGTTTTAAAAACTTCGATGTTTTCAGCTCCCGGGGTATATTTCCCCAAGTTTTCAGCGAAGTCCCGATAGTCCTGTACTGATACATCTTCTCGCATCAAACCTGCATGTGTATTAAAAATTGAGCACGAGATAAGGGTGGTGAGCAAACTTGGTTTCCATGCCATTTTAAATCCTTGACCATCATTCAAAAACCGAAAATTATCATTACAAGGATTAAAACGTACAAATAGCCAGAAGTATATATATCCAATTACAGGATGTAATATTCAGACAATAATAAAAATGGTTCAACCATTTGATGTAAAGGTAAAAAAGCAATTGCTTATATTTTCTTAAAGAGTCTTTTTTAAAATATAAGCTATTACAACTATGATATCGCAGATTTATATGCATCTTCGTATTAAGAGATGAACTTATTGACGGCTATTATGTAGTGACTTCCGCGTTCGACTGCATGAATGTTTATTCGCCATAAAAAACGATTAATTGAGCAGCGAAATATCCGCCACGCGCAATAACACAGACGCCATTGTCACTGCGATCACTTCTGGCTCTTTCATGGGAGTGTCGTTGACACGTCCGGTGAGCGGTTCATCGGAGTTCGCCAGAATGCTGGAAACACATTTGTTAAAGCAGCCTACGCAGACATGGCTTCCATGTGTATGGAATGTGGAACCGCCGTCATCCGCATATCTTAATCTACCATCCATGGTGTTAAACGTGAGTTCACAGCCTCACCAGTTGCCGTAAGGGTAGGATTTGCCTTTGATGAAGTCTTTAGTATCCTGATCGTATCCCTCCGGAATTTTGTAAGACATATCAAGTCGACTTATCCCTTTACATCCCTCAAGTTTATCGCCTGACAGCGTTGTGATTTTTTTAGGTTCTACCGGCAGGTTGTCGCCCCCGCCACTGTTTTGTAACCAGACTTTGACCTTACCCTCGGGAGCCAGACCAAAAAGAATTGTACTGTACCAGGCCTCCTTACCAAGCCAGTCCAAGCCGGTTGAGGTGTTCATTTGTTCCCTCATGGACGCCGGGAAAATAATACGCGTTTCATAGGTTTTTTTATCGATAATAGAATCCCAGCAAAAAAGCATAGCCACCGGTGGATGGCGCGCTTTGTTAAATTGCGCGAAATTCATGTAGCGGTTATTCCATAACCCGATGCTTGAAGCATTATCCTCAACCCGATCAAGCGTTCTAAATGAGTAGAGAACTTTTTTATCATCGATGATGCCAACATAATTGACAAAAGCCGGAAGCGCTTTCGGCGTAAAAAACACAAATCCCCATAGCCCATAAGGCATTTCACCGGTTTCTTCCGGGGTTATATATCCAGCCGAGTGGCAGCCTGCAATTGCAAGTAAGAGTGAAAGAAAGAACCGTTTGCCAGATTTCATTTATTGCCATCCATGGTGTTAAACGTGAGTTTCTAGCCTCACCAGTTGCCGTAAGGGTAGGTTTTGCCTTTGATAAATTCCTGCGTCGTCTTCGAATACCGATACCCTTTTGAATGTTTGGTGATGCCTTTGCAACCATCCAGTTTGTCGCCTGACAGCGTTGTGATTTTTTTAGGCTCTACTGGGATAGTCCCATTACCCCCAACAGTATTTTGCAACCAGACCTTTACCTTCCCCCCAGGCGCAAGCCCAAACAATAGAGTGTCATACCATGCTTTTTCGCCATAGCGATCAACTCCTGTCGAAACACTCATTCTGCTCCTAAGTGATTCAGGAAATATAATGCGCGTTTCATACGTTTTTTTATCGATTGTTGAGTCCCAGCAAAACAGCATAGCGACAGGGGGATGGCGGGCTTTGTTGAATTGTGCATGCCGTCTTACCTTATTACTCCATGTGCCAACTGTGACCCAGCTATCCTGGGTACTGTCCAGCGTTCTGAATGAGTAGAGAATATTTTTATCATCGATAATGCCGACATATGTCACGAGGGCCGGAAGTGCTTTCGGCGTAAAAAATGCAAACTCCCATAGCCCATAAGGCATTTCACCGGTTTCTTCCGGAGTTAGAGATCCAGCCGAGTGGCAGCCTGCAACTACAAGTAAGAGTAAAAGAAAAACCCGTTTGCCAGATTTCATTTATTGCCATCCATGGAGTTAAACGTGAGTTCACAGCCTCACCAGTTGCCGTAAGGGTAGGTTTTGTCTTTGATAAATTCCTGCGTCGTCTTCGAATAACGATATCCTTTTGAATGTTTAGTAATGCCTTTGCAACCATCCAGTTTATCGCCTGACAGCGTTGTGATTTTTTTAGGCTCTACTGGCAGGTTGTCTCCCCCGCCACTGTTTTGTAACCAGACTTTGACCTTACCCTCGGGAGCCAGACCAAACAGAATGGTACTGTACCAGGCCTCCTTACCAAGCCAGTCGAGGCCCGTTGAGGTGTTCATTTGTTCCCTCATAGACGCCGGGAAAATAATATGCGTCTCGTAGGTTTTTTTATCGATAATAGAATCCCAGCAAAAAAGCATGGCCACCGGTGGATGGCGAGCTTTGTTAAATTGCGCGAAACGCATATAGCGATTATCCCAATGGCCTATGCTCGAAAGGTCTTCTTGAACCCAATCAAGCGTTCTGAAAGAGTAGAGAATATTTTTATCATCAATAATGCCAACATAAGTTACGAGGGCCGGGAGCGCTTTCGGCGTAAAAAATGCAAAGCCCCATAGTCCATAAGGCATCTCACCGGTTTCTTCCGGAGTTATAGATCCGGCTGAGTGGCAGCCTGCAACCGCAAGCAAGAGTGAAAGAAAGAAACGTTTGCCAAATTTCATTTATTGCCATCCATGGTGTTAAACGTGAGTTTCTAGCCTCACCAGTTGCCGTAAGGGTAGGTTTTGCCTTTGATAAATTCCTGCGTCGTCTTCGAATACCGATACCCTTTTGAATGTTTG
>NZ_PKFT01000016.1:0-33140 GCF_002870005.1 Lelliottia sp. F153
TCATGGTTAAATCCTTATCAGTTATGGGGATAACAGATTCGGATTTTCCCATGAGTAGCATTATTGGCAGAGCCAACTTATTGCTGACCACCTCCATAGGAGGTGGTGTTCATGCAGGGATAAAAAACGGCAACTTGCGTTGCCGTTTTGTTTTTACTTAACAGTGTTACCTGGCATTAACCTCAGGCCAGCGCCTTCGTAATCTTCTCGAACAGATCGCCCGACAGATTTTCCAGCCCTTTTAACTGCTCAAGGGCAGCACGCATTTTCGCCTGACGCGCTGCGTCGTAGCGTTTCAGGCGGATCAGCGGCTCAATCAGACGCGATGCCACCTGCGGGTTACGGCTGTTAAGCTCAGTCAGCATTTCCACCATAAACTGATAACCGCTGCCGTCTTCCGCATGGAAGGCCGCCGGGTTGCTGCTAGCAAACGCGCCAATCAGGGAACGCACGCGGTTCGGGTTGCTCATGGTGAAAGAGCGGTGTTTGAGCAGATTGCGTACCTTGCTCAGCACATCCGCCGCCGGGCTGGTGGCTTGCAGGATAAACCACTTATCCATCACCAGGCCGTCCTGATGCCACTTATCATCGTACTCTTGCATCAGCGCATCACGGCACGGCAGCTCTGCCGCCACGCTCGCCGCCAGGGCCGCTAAGGCGTCGGTCATGTTATCGGCTTCGTGATACTGCTTACTGACAAGCGTGTTCGCCAGTTCCGTTTCACCAAATGCCAGATAGCGCAGACAGGTGTTACGCAGGGAACGCTTGCCGATATCCGCGTGTTCCACACGGTATTCGTCGAGCTTGTTGGCGTTGTAAATGGCCAGGAATTCATCGGCCAGTTCGGTCGCCAGCGTGCGGGTCAGGGCTTCACGCACGGCGGTAATGGCGATGGGGTCGATAATCTCGAACAGCTCGGCGATTTCGCTCGCGGACGGCAGCGTCAGGATCTCTGCGGCCAGCGCCGGATCGATTTTCTCATCCAGCAAAATGGCGCGGAACGCATCGGCAACGTGAACCGGAAGCGACAGCGGCTGACCCTGTTGGTGACGGTTCACGTTCAGTTTGATGTAGGTCGCCAGCAGACTCTGCGCCGCATCCCAGCGGGAGAAATCGTTGCGCGCATGACGCATCAGGAAGGTGAGCTGCTGATCGCTCCACTTATATTCCAGTTTCACCGGTGCGGAGAATTCGCACAGCAGCGCCGGAACCGGCTGGAAGTAGACGTTATCAAAGATAAAGGTCTGTTCCGCCTGGGTTACGTTCAGCACGTGATGCACCGGATGACCGCCCTTCTGCAGCGGGATCACGTTGCCTTCGTTATCGTACAGCTCGATGCTAAACGGAATGTGCAGCGGGTGCTTCTCTTCCTGCTCAGCTGTCGGCGGCGTGCGTTGGCTGATGGTCAGGGTGTACTGTTCGGTTTCCGGATTGTAGTCATCTTTAACGCTGACAATCGGCGTACCGGCCTGGCTGTACCAGCGGCGGAAATGCGACAGGTCGACGTTGGACGCATCTTCCATCGCCTGGACGAAATCGTCGCACGTCGCCGCGCTACCGTCGTGGCGTTCGAAATAGAGCTGCATCCCTTTCTGGAAGTTCTCTTCGCCGAGCAGGGTGTGGATCATACGAATGATTTCAGAACCTTTCTCGTACACCGTCAGGGTGTAGAAGTTGTTCATCTCAATCACTTTGTCAGGACGAATCGGGTGCGCCATTGGGCTGGCGTCTTCGGCAAACTGCAGGCCGCGCATGGTGCGCACATTGCTGATGCGGTTGACGGCGCGTGATCCCAGATCGGAGCTAAACTCCTGATCGCGGAACACGGTCAGGCCCTCTTTCAGGCTCAGCTGGAACCAGTCGCGGCAGGTGACGCGGTTCCCGGTCCAGTTGTGGAAATACTCGTGACCAATCACGCGTTCGATATCGAGGTAATCTTTATCGGTGGCGGTGTCGGTACGGGCCAGCACGTATTTGGAGTTAAAGACGTTCAGGCCTTTGTTCTCCATCGCGCCCATATTAAAGAAGTCGACGGCGACGATCATATAGATGTCGAGATCGTACTCCAGGCCGAAACGCTCTTCGTCCCACTTCATAGAGTTAATCAGGGACGTCATCGCCCACGGCGCGCGGTCGAGGTTGCCACGATCGACAAACAGCTCCAGCGCGACGTCGCGGCCGGAACGGGTTTTGAAGGTATCGCGCAGCACGTCGAAATCACCCGCGACAAGGGCAAACAGGTAGCATGGTTTCGGGAACGGATCCTGCCACTGTGTCCAGTGACGGCCATTTTCCAGCTCGCCCTGCCCCACACGGTTACCGTTGGAAAGCAGATACGGATAACGCTTTTTATCGGCAATGATTTTGGTGGTGAAACGCGCCAGAACGTCCGGGCGGTCCAGATACCAGGTAATATGGCGGAAACCTTCGGCTTCGCACTGGGTGCAAAGCGCCACGCCTGACTGATACAGGCCTTCCAGCGCCGTATTGGACGCCGGGCTGATTTCAGTCACGATGCGCAGGGAGAAACGCTCTGGCAGATTGTTGATGACCAGCTGGTTCTCTTCTTCTTTATAGTCAGACCAGGCTTCGTCGTTCACGTGGACTGAGACCAGCGTCAGGTCTTCGCCATCGAGACGCAGCGGAACAGCCGTCGCACTTTGGCGTGTGACCTGGCTTACGGCCGTGACAACGGTTTTGGTGGCATCCAGGTCAAAAGTCAGATCGATATCGCTAATCAGGTATTCCGGCGCACGGTAGTCGTGGCGGTATTTGGCTTGTGGCTGTTGTGTCATAGAAAACCTTATGCATCGTTTGTCGAATAACGAATCCAGTCTATTCCTGTTGTGTAAAACGCGCTACGCAGAATGTTCATCTTTTCAGGCGGAAAAACCATTTTTGCTACATTTGTATAACACGGGGCACGAAATGCCCTCGACCATAACGGCAGCTTATGTTGTGATCGGGGTTCAATAAATCGCTAAACAAGGTATACTCCAGCGGTTTCAATAGTTGTTTATTGTACTAAACGCTCCCGTGAGAGGATGCTACTGCGCACCTATGACTCAATTCGCTTCCCCTGTTCTGCATACACTGCTGGATACCGATGCGTATAAACTGCATATGCAGCAAGCCGTTTTTCACCATTACTATGATGTAGAGGTAGCGGCTGAATTCCGCTGCCGCGGTGATGACCTGCTCGGTATTTACGCTGATACCATCCGTGAACAGGTCGATGCCATGCAGCATCTGACTCTTCAGGACGACGAATACCAGTGGCTCTCTGGCCTCCCCTTCTTCAAAGCCGACTATCTCAACTGGCTGCGCGATTTCCGCTACAACCCCGAACAGGTTACCGTCACCAACAATAATGGCAGGCTGCACATTCGCCTCGCCGGCCCGTGGCGTGAAGTGATCATGTGGGAAGTGCCGCTGCTGGCGGTGATTAGCGAGATTGTGCACCGCTACCGTTCTCCCGAAGCGAGCGTTGAACAGGCGCTGGCGACGCTGGAAAGCAAGCTGGTTGATTTCCACCAGATGACGGAATCGATTGATATGTCCCGTTTCCGACTGATGGATTTCGGCACGCGCCGTCGTTTCTCCCGCGAAGTGCAGCAGGCGATTGTGGAACGTCTGCAGCAAGAGCCGTGGTTTGTCGGAACCAGCAACTATGATTTGGCGCGTCGCCGTAATCTGACGCCGATGGGCACGCAGGCTCACGAGTGGTTCCAGGCGCATCAGCAGATAAGCCCCGATCTCGCCACCAGCCAGCGCGCGGCGCTCGCCGCATGGCTTGATGAGTATCCGGATCAGCTGGGTATTGCCCTCACCGACTGTATTACCATGGATGCATTCCTGCGCGATTTCGGCCCGGAATTTGCCAATCGCTATCAGGGTCTGCGCCATGACTCCGGGGATCCGGTTGAATGGGGTGAGAAAGCAATCGCCCATTATCAGAAGCTCGGCATCGACCCGCTCACCAAAGTGCTGGTCTTCTCCGACAATCTGGATCTGACAAAAGCGGTCGATCTTTACCGCCAGTTCTCCTCCAGGGTTAACCTCAGCTTCGGCATCGGTACCCGCCTGACGTGCGATATTCCCCAGGTAAAACCGCTGAATATCGTCATCAAACTGGTGGAATGTAACGGCAAGCCGGTCGCCAAGCTTTCTGACAGCCCGGGTAAAACCATCTGCCATGATAAAGCGTTCGTGCGCGCACTGCGTAAAGCCTTCGATCTGCCACAGATTAAGAAAGCCAGTTAATCCTCTTCAGGGGGGCTTATCGGCCCCCCGTCCAAATTTTTACTAATTTCTCTCTTTTCTCTGCGAAATCTGCTTGTCTGATGGCGGATGCCAGGTAACATAGATATCCCCCTATAAGGGTGAACAAGTGTCTATTTTTTCCGACTATTAACAGAGAGAATATTATGAGCGTTGTGCCTGTAGCCGACGTACTCCAGGGCCGCGTCGCCGTTGACCAAGAAGTCACCGTGCGCGGATGGGTGCGTACTCGCCGAGATTCTAAAGCTGGCATCTCCTTCCTTGCCGTCTATGACGGTTCCTGCTTTGATCCTGTACAGGCCGTTATTAATAATTCTCTGCCCAATTACAATGACGAAGTTCTGCGCCTGACCACCGGCTGTTCCGTTATCGTGACGGGTGTCGTGGTTGCGTCTCCAGGCCAGGGTCAGAGCTTCGAAATCCAGGCGACGTCTGTTGAAGTGACCGGCTGGGTTGAAGATCCAGACACCTATCCAATGGCGGCAAAACGCCACAGCATCGAATATCTGCGTGAAGTGGCTCACCTGCGCCCGCGTACCAACATGATTGGTGCCGTCGCACGCGTTCGTCACACGCTGGCGCAAGCGCTGCACCGCTTCTTCGACGAGCAGGGTTACTTCTGGGTCTCCACGCCGCTGATCACCGCGTCCGATACCGAAGGTGCGGGCGAAATGTTCCGCGTTTCTACGCTGGATCTGGAAAATCTGCCGCGCACACCAGAAGGCAAAGTGGACTTCGACCAGGACTTCTTCGGTAAAGAGGCGTTCCTGACCGTATCCGGCCAGCTTAATGGCGAAACTTATGCCTGCGCCCTGTCAAAAATCTACACCTTTGGCCCAACCTTCCGTGCTGAAAACTCCAACACCAGCCGCCACCTGGCGGAGTTCTGGATGCTGGAGCCGGAAGTGGCGTTTGCCGATCTGAATGACGCGGCGGCTCTGGCTGAAGCGATGCTGAAGTATGTCTTCAAAGCGGTTCTGGAAGAGCGCGCAGACGACATGAAATTCTTCGCCGAGCGTGTCGACAGCGATGCGGTTGCCCGTCTGGAGCGTTTCGTCTCTGCGGACTTCGCGCAGGTCGATTACACCGACGCGGTAGCGATCCTGGAAAAATGCGGTGAGAAATTCGAGAACCCGGTTTACTGGGGCGTGGATTTATCTTCTGAACACGAACGCTACCTGGCTGAGAAACACTTCAAAGCACCGGTGGTCGTGAAAAACTATCCGAAAGACATTAAGGCCTTCTACATGCGCCTTAACGAAGACGGTAAGACCGTTGCGGCGATGGATGTGCTGGCGCCGGGCATCGGTGAAATCATCGGTGGCTCTCAGCGTGAAGAGCGTCTGGACGTGCTGGACGCGCGTATGGAAGAGATGGGTCTTAATCCAGCGGATTACAGCTGGTA
This sequence comes from Lelliottia sp. F153, assembly GCF_002870005.1. Lineage (NCBI taxonomy): Bacteria > Pseudomonadati > Pseudomonadota > Gammaproteobacteria > Enterobacterales > Enterobacteriaceae > Lelliottia > Lelliottia sp. F153. Next base: position 5,687 of record NZ_PKFT01000016.1, read on the forward strand.
TCGCGACCTGCGCCGTTACGGTACCGTGCCACACTCAGGCTTCGGTCTGGGCTTTGAACGTCTGATTGCATACGTCACCGGCGTTCAGAACGTGCGTGACGTGATTCCATTCCCACGTACTCCGCGTAACGCCAGTTTCTAATCCTCACAATTAATAACGGCCAGCAACTGCTGGCCGTTATTTTATTCTGCACTGTCAGTTTATGTCAGTTGAAAGTCAGTATCTTCAAAGTACAACCCCGCCAAATATTCCACCTGTTACGTTTTATTTCCATGAAATATCTACGAACAAAAAATAAACCACATTCTTATTGCGCCTTATTACCTTAACGTGCTTTAGCACAAAAAATACCCACTTACACAGCCCTCTGGATGGCTAATGTATACAATAAGAAAAAGTGCATTGTTTAACTTCTGTTGATACGAAAAGCCTTTATCAAAATTAAATATAAGCAATTCATATATATAGGAATGGGTTAGTGTTTTTATTCAGCAATCAGTTCCGAAATTTGAGGTGCTTCACAAAGTTCCGAATAATACACATTTAGTTACACATAATTTCTTTTTGTTACTCAATCTTTATCTTTGTAGCACTTTCAGGCTAGCGAAACGGTTATATGAATGGAAAGATGCCTGTCAGATACATAAAGACACCAAACTCTCATCAATAGTTCCGGAAATATTTATTGACAGAATTTATTGTGGGCAGTGGCGAGTGTCATAAAAAAACCAATGAGGGTAATAAATAATGATGAAGCGCAATATCCTGGCAGTGGTTATCCCTGCCCTGCTGGTAGCCGGTGCAGCAAACGCTGCAGAAATCTATAACAAAAACGGCAACAAACTGGACTTCTACGGTAAGGCTGTAGGTGAGCACCAGTGGACTACCAACGGTGACTCTAACAACAATGACACCACCTATGCCCGTATCGGCTTCAAAGGTGAAACCCAGGTTAATGACCAACTGACCGGTTACGGCCAGTGGGAATACAACATGGATGCTTCCGCACAGGAAGGCGCTCAGGGTACTAAAACCCGTCTGGCATTCGCTGGTCTGAAAGGCGGCGACTACGGTTCATTCGATTACGGCCGTAATTACGGTGCGTTCTACGATGCACTGGCATCTACCGATATGTTCGTTATCTGGGGTGGCGACTCCCTGGCAGCAACAGACAACTTCATGACTGGCCGTAGCACCGGTCTGGCAACTTACCGTAACTCCAACTTCTTCGGTCTGGTTGACGGTCTGAACCTGGGTCTGCAATACCAGGGTAAAAACGAATCTGGTCACACCCCAGCTCGTCAGAACGGCGACGGTGGCAGCTACTCTCTGGGTTATGACTTCGCTGAAGGCTTCAACGTAACTGCAGCGTACACCAACTCTGACCGTTCTTCTGATCAGTCTGCTGACGGCAAAGGTAAACGCGCTGAAGGTTGGGCAACTTCTGTTAAATACGATGCGAACAACCTGTACGCATCTGTTATGTACGGCGAATCCCGTAACATGACCCGCGAAAACGACGACGAATTCGCAAACAAAACTCAGAACATTGAAGCAGTAGTACAGTACCAGTTCGACTTCGGCCTGCGTCCATCCCTGGGATACGTTCAGTCTAAAGGTAAAAACCTGAGCGACCGTAACGGCTTCGCTGGTGGCGACGCTGACCTGGTTAAATATATTGAGCTGGGTACCTGGTACTACTTCAACAAGAACATGAACGTATACGCGGCTTACCGCTTCAACCTGCTGGACGATAATAGCTACACCCGTGCGGTGAGTCTGTCTACCGACGACCAGGCTGGTGTTGGTATCGTTTACCAGTTCTAATAAGCAGCCCTCTCTGCTAAATGCCTTAAAAACAGGACTTCGGTCCTGTTTTTTTTATGGCTGAAAGCAAAAAGTAGCGACTTTTGAAAAGGCGCACGCTTTTCGTCGCAAACGGTTGGCATTTTGTAAATCTACCGTTAACCTGATAGCGGATTTCACTTCTGTAATCACAATGGAACCTCGTCATGTTTGAGAACATTACCGCCGCCCCTGCCGACCCTATTCTGGGCCTGGCCGATCTGTTTCGTGCCGATGACCGCCCTGGAAAAATTAACCTGGGTATTGGTGTCTATAAAGATGAAACCGGCAAGACTCCGGTCCTGACCAGCGTTAAAAAAGCTGAGCAGTACCTGCTGGAAAACGAAAACACCAAAAACTACCTCGGTATCGACGGTATCCCGGAATTTGGTCGCTGCACTCAGGAGCTGCTGTTTGGAAAAGGCAGCACGATTGTTAGCGATAAGCGTGCCCGCACAGCCCAGACGCCTGGCGGTACCGGCGCATTACGCGTCGCGGCGGATTTCCTCGCGAAAAACACCGCTGTGAAGCGCGTTTGGGTGAGCAACCCAAGCTGGCCGAACCACAAGAGCGTGTTTAACTCTGCGGGGCTGGAAGTGCGTGAATATGCTTATTATGACGCGGCAAACCATACGCTCGACTTTGACGGCCTGCTCTCCAGCCTGAACGAAGCACAGGCGGGTGACGTGGTGCTGTTCCATGGCTGCTGCCACAACCCAACCGGTATCGATCCGACGCTGGAACAGTGGGAACAGCTGGCAAAACTGTCTGTAGAAAAAGGCTGGTTGCCGCTCTTCGACTTCGCCTACCAGGGCTTTGCTCGCGGTCTGGAAGAAGATGCAGAGGGCCTGCGCGCCTTTGCCGCAGTTCATCAGGAACTGATCGTCGCCAGCTCCTATTCCAAGAACTTTGGTCTGTACAATGAGCGTGTAGGCGCCTGTACGCTGGTGGCAGCCGATGAGCAAACCGTTGATCGTGCGTTCAGCCAGATGAAATCGGTGATTCGTGCTAACTACTCCAACCCACCGGCACACGGTGCATCTGTCGTAGCGACCATCCTCAGCAATGACGCCCTGCGCGCCATTTGGGAACAAGAGCTGAACGACATGCGTCAACGTATCCAGCGCATGCGTCTGCTGTTTGTGAACACGCTGGCAGAAAAAGGGGCGGATCGTGACTTCAGCTTCATCATCAAACAGAACGGTATGTTCTCGTTTAGCGGCCTGACCAAAGAACAAGTTCTGCGTCTGCGCGAAGAGTTTGGTGTGTATGCTGTCGCTTCTGGGCGTGTGAACGTCGCGGGAATGACGCCAGACAACATGGCACCGCTGTGCGAAGCGATTGTCGCTGTACTGTAAAATCGGTACTTGTAGTGACAAAAAAGCCTGCTGATAGCAGGCTTTTTTAATGGGGTTTACCAGACAGGCATTTCATCCTGCAGGAACGGGTTGTGCACCCGCTCGTATCCTAGCGTCGACAGTGGGCCATGGCCTGGAATAAACGTCACATCATCACCTAACGGCAATAACTTCTGTTTAATCGACTGAATCAACTGACCGTGGTCGCCTCGCGGGAAGTCGCTGCGTCCTACGCCGCCTTTGAAAATCACGTCACCCGAGACGAGCAAACGCGATTGATCGTCAAAGAAGACGATGTGCCCCGGCGTATGGCCCGGGCAATGCAACACCTGTAGCGTCACGTTTCCGACGTTAACGCTCTCGCCTTCATTCAGCCAGCGATCGGGCGTCAGAGGCTGACACTCATCAAGACCAAACATACGGCTTTGGGCAGGCAAGCCCTGCAGCCAGAACTCATCTTCTTTTTCCGGTCCAATGACTGGCACACCGTAATGTTGTGCCAGCTCTGCCGCAGCCCCCACATGGTCGAGGTGACCATGGGTCAGCAAAATCTGCATCAGCGTCACGCCGGACGCGTCGACTTCCTGCTTGATCTTCTCAGCATCTCCGCCGGGATCGACAAGCGCGGCCAGTTTGGTTTGTTCACACCAGATTAATGAACAGTTCTGGGCGAACGCAGTCACCGGAATAATACGATAGTTCATACTGCTCCTTCATTATTACCAGTGCCGTGTTGGCCCGGTATCAATATGCACAAAATTGCTACGTGGATAATATCCTACACCACCTGCGCGCATAGATAACGCAGCTTTGCGAATATTGGCTAATGAAACGCCTTCAATATGAAAGTCCATCGCCTGTCCTTTAGTGTGATAGCTTTTTTTGGCTACCCCACGGCTATGGGCGCGCAGTTCGTTATTGGTATCAATAGAGCGATAACCGGAAACGAGTTGCACCGGCTTGCGGGTTCCGAGCAGGCCCTGGAGGCGGAAAAGCTGATCAAATAATCCTGGGTCGATGGCTTTTATTTTATTCGCGCGGTAATCACGGAAAAAATGGTTGAGTCTTGCTAATTCATCCTGAATATAGCCTCTGCCATCGAAAAACTCCGCTTTTAACGTCTCACCAGTGTGAAGATTGTTGAGCGTTAAAATACGCGGACGTGGTGTCGAGAGGGTGGCAAATGCTGGCGTCGGTAAGATGGCCGCTGCGCCAAGCGCAACACCACCTAACGCCAGCAGCTTGCGGCGATTAGCGTCAAATTTGTCCATGATAATCAGGTCTACAGGTCAATGTTATCGTAAATATGCTTAGCGCACGAAGGGCACCATAACCGCCAGAACAGCCAACGTCAAGGCACCCAACCCCAGTAGATACGGGGCTTACAGCGATATAGCCCCTTCTCTACCATAACTTACGACAATCATTTTTCCCGAACTACTTCATTTACCTGATTAATTGTTCGGCTTTTGGCAAAATTTGTGCGCCAGATCGCGCGGTGAGATCGTAATTGTAAATATCTGTACGATATTGGGTACGTCCATCAGCACCAACAAACGCTGTCAGATAGTAAAGATTGACCGGAATGTTTTGTCGAATATTCACGTAGCGCGTATTCCCTTCTTTCAGCGCATCGGATATCCGCGTGTTGTTCCAGCCTGCGTCACCCAACAGCATATTCGCCAGTTCGGAGGCCTTATTTACGCGAACACAGCCAGAACTCAGCGCGCGCGTATCTTTCTGGAACAGGTTATGGTTTGGCGTGTCGTGCAGATAGATTGCATCGGAACTTGGCATATTAAATTTATAGCGGCCAAGTGAGTTACGCTCACCCGGAGCCTGCTGGAAACGGAATGGCAGGTTTGACGCCGTAATCGTCGACCAGTCGACCTGATACGGGTCAATCGCCTGATTGCTGTTCCAGCCGCGCATCACCGTATAACCGTGGCGTTCGAGATAACCCGGGTCATTCCACAACTTCGGCAGAATATCTTTGCGCGCAAGCGTCGGTGGGACGTTCCACGGCGGATTCACCACCACGTTGTTCAGCGCGCTGCTCATCATCGGCGTTTTACGATCCGGTCGCCCGACAATGACTCTGGAGGCCAGCACTTCGCTGCCATTCTGATAATAAACCAGCGAATAGGCCGGTATGTTCACCATAATTCCGGTGGAAAGGGTTCCTGGAAGCAGGCGTAAACGCTGAATATTCAGGGCCAGCACGCCTGCGCGCTGCGCCGGTGAGACGTTCAGCCAATCGCGCGTTGACTGTCCAATGACCCCGTCAGCCCCCAGGCCCTGAGCCGTCTGGAACGCTTTTACTGCAGCAACCAGTTCACGGTCATAGGCAGCAGGTTTATCGGCAGGAGTGGCAGATTTTTTCTTCTGTACAGGCGCTGATGGGCTGACCACCACGCTTTGCGGATCGTCGCCTGGCAGCGCAATTTTCGGCCCTGTATCGGCCTCACCAGAGCGGCGAAGAATTTCGCGCAGCGCAGGAACATCACTGCTCCACTGTCCTGGACGCAGCGTAGTGGTGCCACGCAGTTGCGGCCACGGGCGTGTATCTGCCACCAGTTGCAGCAACGATTGATGCATGGTGGCATATTGCGGATGGGCCGGTGCCAGACTGGCGATAAAGCGCACAAGCGTGCCCTTATCCAGCGACACTTGCCACTGGTTGATCACAGAGAGTGCGGGTGTCGCCAGCTTGTAAGGTTTTTCGCTGTAAAGCCAGCGATTGCCATTGACCGGAATACCCGCCACAAACTGCAGATAGCCCATCATGGCATCGGAAAGAACCACGTCGCGCGCCATCCCCGTCACCGTCGGGTCAGTCAAAAGCTCAACCCACGCGGTAAACTGCGGCTGGAAACCGGCGATAGCTACTTCTGCCAGTTGCTGCTGGAAAGCACGTACCGCATCGCGATCGTCCCACATCGGTTTCATCTCGCGCGCGGCATACAGTAAGGTCAACTGATTAAGATAGGCGGGCGTGTAGCCGGACGGCAGTCCGGATTGCAGCTGCTGGCGCACGGCTTGCGTATCCACATCCGCAGGCAGCGTTTTGATACCTGCCATAATGGCGGTCGCGGAAGATTGTTCCAGTGGTTGCAGCAGCGAAGTGGGCTGTGCGCCCATCGTCGCCGAACTGTCGACAGGAACCACTTCAGGCTCATCAGCCTGGGCATTAAACAGTGGAGCGAATATTAACGTCAGGCACACACTGAGTGCGGATAGCTGACGACCATGAGTTTTCTTTAGCAACATCCCTTGCCCCCTGTTTGCTTTACGACCTGCCCACAACACCGGGGCTTTTCTTCAGTATAGAAAGGCATACACGCTACTGCCTTGCCTTATGTAAAGAAGTTTAAAGATAACGCAGCCCTGAGCGCAAGTTAAGCAAATAAAAAGGGCAGCACCTGTGTGCCGCCCTTTTTATCAAAACGCGTTAAGACGCGTCAGCCGTACCCGGCAACGACTCCGGCGGCTGCGGCGCAAAACCGCGCAGCCCCACGACGTGAACATGTTCGGTATTATTAAACACTTTACGCACCAGTTTGTACGTCGTGCCTTTTTCCGGACTGATGTTCTCAGGTGCCGCAATAATCAGCTGCATATCCAGACGGTCGCACAGCTCAAACAGCGTTGCGATTGAACGGGCATCCAGACGCGCGGCCTCATCGAGGAACAGCAGGCGACACGGCGAGATATCCTTGCCACGCAGGCGGCGCGCTTCATCTTCCCAGCTCTGCACGACCATCACCAGAATCGACATCCCGGTACCGATCGCTTCGCCGGTAGAAAGTGCGCCGGATTCTGCACGCAGCCAGCCGTCAGAACCACGGTTAACCTCAACTTCCATTTCCAGATAGTTACGGTAATCCAGCAGCTCTTCACCAATGGTTTGCGGCGTACGCTGGCCCATATCAATCTGCGGATTCAGGCGCTGATACAGTTTCGCCAGCGCTTCGGAGAAGCTGAGACGGTTGCTGTTAAACAGATCCTGATGCTGCTCGTGCTGCTCAGAGAGCACATCCAGCAGCGTGGCGTGCGCTTCACGGACGTTAACGTTCAGACGAACGCTGTTCACCTGGCCGAACGACACGCTCTGCAGACCCTGGTTGAGCATCCGGATACGGTTTTGCTCGCGCTGAATCGTTTTGCGAATAATGTTCGCCACGCTGCGAGAGCTGATGGCCAGCTTCTGTTCGCGGGAGGTCAGCTCTTCTGTCAGGCGACCCAGTTCGATCTCCATCTGTTCGATCGCTTCGACCGGATCGTCTGTGCGAATGATGTCCTGACGAATACGTTCACGCAGATGTTGATAAACCGCCACGAAGAACTGAATTTTGCGCTCAGGACGTTTTGGATCTTCAGACATACGCAGCACATCGCGCAGATGTTCGTTGTCCGCCACCGCAAGACGCAGAGCACCCAACGCTTTATCCGACATCGAACGCAGCTCATCGCCAGAGAGGTAGGCCAGCTCGCGACGGTGCAGACGACGCTCGACACCATTGTCTTTCACCATGCGCATCACCGCACACCAGCCCGCCTTGGCGGTCACGACCTGCTCGCGCATCTCGTGGTAATCGCGTTCCAGCTTACGCAGGCGACGGGTCAGGTTATCCATCTCCGCTTCGCACAGTGTCAGGGCTTTTTCCAGCTGGTGACGGCGTGAACGGTTGTTGCTCAGCTGGCTGTGCAACTCATCGCGGCGAATGCGCGCACGCTCTTCCGCCCCGCTGTCCGCGCGAACGCCGATATCCTGCAGCTCTTTATGCAGATCGGTGAGCAGCTCTTTCTTGGTGTCGAAGGAGCTTTTCAGCGATGCCAGCACCTGATTGTACTGACTCAGCTGTGCGGCGTGGCTGCGCAGCGCATCACGGCTGCGGCTACGTTCTGCTTCTGCCTGCTCCAGACGCTGGCGCAGTTTTTCGTTCAAATCACTGTTGCCACTCAGCATTTCTGCCGAGTCGCTATAACCAAAGTGCGCGCGACGCTGCACCACTTCGGTCAGTGCGAACGCCTGCTGGCGCGCATCACGCTGCACCTGCTGGGAGTACGCATAATCTTCTTTCAGCTGTTCATACTGTTCCGGATCGCTTTGCAGAACCGACAGCACAGGCTCCAGTTTTGCGAGCTGATTGCCGTGCTGCTGGACAAAGCGCGCGGCTTCCTGAGCTTCATCCAGGCGTTCCTGAATTTCATCCACGCGATCGGCGAGGGTTTCGTCACCCAGCAGATTCAGACGCGGCAGGATACGGTTCAGGGCGGCAACGCCCTCTTTCGCCTGTTCAAACTGTACGCGGCTCTGCTGATTATCATTTTCATGATTGCTCAGCGCGCGCTCAAGTTCGCCGCGACGGGTATTGAGTTTGCGAATCTCAGCTTCTGGATCCGGCTCAAAGGCAACCGCAACGTGGCTGCCGATAAAGCGGCTGAAGGCCTGGTGCAAACGCTGGGTTTTCTGCACGTCAAACGACAGGGTCGCGAAGCGTTCAGACAGGGTTTCACGTTCGGCATGCAGGTTTTCGATGCGGTTTTCACGCGCGGCGCGGCCAAAGATCGGCAGCGTCGGGAAGCGAGAATAACGCCACTGGCGATCGGCAACTTTCACGACCACCGCTTTTTCCAGCTCATCGACGCTGAACACGCTGTCATCGAAGGACTGCGGATCCCCTTCAATCAAATAGAGATCTTCCGGACACTCTTCCAGCCCTTCCAGCTGATCGGCAATCAGCGATAAATCCGGCACGACGATCGCATGACGGGACGGGCCATACAGCGCAGAGTAATACGGCGCATCTTCAAGGCTGACGTCATCGTAAATTTCGGACAGCAGCACACCACCAAAACGTTCCGCCAGCGCATTAAGACGCGAATCTTCCGCGCCGCCTGGCTGACTTAAACGTTCAATCTCTTCATCGACGGCATTTTTACGCGCACCGATTTCGTCACGCTCAACAATGGCTTCGCGCTCGCGCTCAAGCAGCTGTTGCAGGTATTCGGTTACTTCTGAGCTAGACTCGAACTCTTCGCCACACTGCTCGCTCAGCTGGTTCAGGCTGCTTTGCGCGGCCAGCCAGACTGGTGCACGTCGCAGCAGCGTCTGAGTGCGCGACTGCAGCTGTTCCAGCTCCTGGCGCAGAACCATGCGCTGCTCGCTGGCGCTGGAGACGCTGTCAGACAGAGACGCGATACGCGCTTCCAGTTCCTGATGTAGCGTTTCCAGATCGTCGATATCGACATGCTTACCCTGGCGTTTGCAGAATTCGGCCAGCAGGCGTTCCGCCTCTTGCTGTTCGCGCAGACGCTGTTCCAGCTCGTTCAGACGCATACGCAGCGGCTGAACCTGCTCCGCCAGATGGCGCTGATTGACGCCATCGCGCAGCAAGTCGCGCGCCACTTCCCAGGCATCACTGCGCGCCAGCGGGCCGTTGATCGCCGCAACCAGCTGATATGCCTGTTCGAACTGACTGTGCGCGGCCTGCGCCACGCTCATTTTCTGATCGAGGGAGAGCAATTTCTCCGTCGCTTCCTGTTCTTTTGCCTGGAAGGTCTCCAGCCACTCGTCAGCACTATCCGGCGTTAAATCCGGGAGGTGGCACAGCTCTTTCGCGCGTTGTAGCGCTTGTAAAGCCTGGGTGTACTGGATGGCACGGGTTTGCTGAACATCGAGAGCCTGCTGGTAGTCGGCCAGCTGGTTTTTCAGCTCATCCACTTCCAGCTCGGCGGCCTCGGCGCGCGCCTCTTTCTCTTCCTGCATATCGGCGGCTTCTGCCACCACTTCGTTTTGCTCTTCGAGACGGATCTGCAGTTCATCGAGATCGGCTTCATAGCGCTCGATTTTCTCCTGCTGACGCAGGGCAGTTTGCACCAGATTCAGATGATCGCTGGCCGCCTGATAATCGGCTTCCAGATCGCCTTCGGCACCGTTGTGTTCGCCCAGCTCGCGGGCCATCTCAACGTGTTTGTACTGCTCAGCCACCAGCTGCTTGCGAGAGGTAAACAGCTCGCGGCGGTACTCCAGCGCTTTATCCAGATGAATGCGACGCTCGTTGGCGTGACGCATGTAGTCCGCCGCCACGTAGTTGGTCGCTTCGCTGATCAGATGTTTGAACAGGTCGCGGTCAGACTGGGTAACGCGAATCGCTTCCAGTGTCATGCGGTTTTCACGCAGCGCCGCTTCCATGTCCTGGAAGGCTTTACGCACGCCGCTGTTTTCCGGCAACAGGTAGTCGCGCAGGGAGCGGGTGATGGCGCTGGAAATCCCGCCGTACAGGGAGGCTTCAATCAGGCGATAGTATTTGCTGCGGTCCGACGCGGTGCGCAGACGACGCGCGACAACGCCCAGATCGAACATTAGCGAGTGATAATCAGTGATCGAGTTGAACTGTTTAAACTGGACGCCTTCAATTGCTTCGAGCTTTTCTTTAAGTTCATTCAGCGGCAGCACGCGCGCCTGACGATCGTTAAGGGTTTCCGTCAGCAGCGACGTCGGTTGAACCGACGTTGGCAGCCCCTGGATGGCGAAAGGTTTGATGTCGACTTTACGGTCGCGGCCCGCAATTTGTTGCAGGCGCACACCGACCACCACACGCTGGTGGCGGGAGTTGATCACATCCAGCATCGAATAACAGACGCCCGCCTTCAGCTTACCGTGCAGACCTTTATCGCGAGACCCGCTCGTCGCGCCCGCTTCGGTGGTATTACGGAAGTGCAGCAGCGTCAAATCAGGGATCAGCGCCGTGACGAACGCCGCCATGGTGGTGGATTTACCCGCCCCGTTACCGCCGGAGAGCGTGGTGACCAGCTCATCCAGATCGAAGGTTCGGGCGAAGAAACCGTTCCAGTTAACCAGCGTTAGCGAACGAAATTTACCGCGTTCAATCATTACTCTTCCTCCCCGCTATCCGGCTGACTCTCTTCATTCTCATCATTGAGCTGCAAATTATTTTCGATTGGCATGGCTTCACCGTCGCGGATCATGCGCAGCTGCGCTTCACGCGGGTCGTCGCCAGTACGCACATCAGCGCCAAAGCGGAACACGGATTCGGTAATGCGGAATTTGCTGCTGTCGTGGCCCATAAACCAGACCATCCCCAGACGGCGCAGGCGGTTCAGGGAAGAGCGCACTTTTTCCTGTAACTTCTGGCGGTCAAGATCCGACCCGGTGGAGCGGTTGTTCACAAGCTTGAGCAGCTTGCCTTCGTCTGCGAGGCTCATCAGCTCGTCATACAGCTCTTGCTGGGTGAAGATGCCTTCGTTGGCCAGACGTTCCGGGCTGAGGTAGAGATAGCAAAGAATTTTGCCCACCATCATGTCCAGCTCAGACAGCACAGAGCGTGGGATCAGCGTCGTGGAGCGCGGGCGCAGGTAGAAAAAGCCTTCTGGCGCGCGGATCAACTCGACGTTGTAACGGGCATAAAACTCTTCCAGATACTCCTGGAAGTCCATCAGAAAAGCGTGATTATCCAGCTCGTCAAGACCAATGTGACGACCGGCACGCAGCTGGCTGTCCAGCGCCGGAAATAACGGATTTGCCAGCGCCTGGGCCAGTTTAACTGGCATCACTTGTTCAATATTTGTCAATGACATGCGCCTGTACCTTGGCTCCGTAATCGTTAATCGGCTGCCACTTCGGCGGCAGTCCGGTGAAATCTGCTTGCGCGACGCCCAGGCGAACGGCCTGGTCGACGACGATGCGGGCGATATCAAAATGGCGCGCACGCGGGTATTGCACCAGATAGTCGCGCACCACGAGGCCGAGATCCAGCGGCACTTGTCTGGTTTTGTAGACGGCCAGCTGTTCTTCGATCATCGCGGCAAGTTGCTCACGAATTTCGTTGAATTCTTCAAACTCCAGATCCGGCGGCAGTTCGCCGGTGACCTCTTCGTCACGCAGCGCCATCTCTTCGTCGCGCATATCCAGCAGACGATCGGCGTTGGCGTAGGTCAGCGCCCATGGCGCATCAAAATAGCTTTGTACCGACTGACGCAGACGCTGGGCGAACACGCGGTTCTTGTCCATGTCGATGGCGGTACGGATGAATTTATGCACGTGGCGGTCATAGCCGATCCACAGATCGATCGACTGCTGGCCCCAGCTGATAATACGGTCGAGTTTGCTTTGCAAATCGAAGACCAGGCGATCGACAAAATGCAGATCGTCATGCGCCAGCGTCGCATCCTGGATGCGTAGCAGATTCGCCTGGAGTTTATCCCCTGCGGCTTCCAGCGTGTCCTGCAGTTCACGCAGGGTCCCGGACGTTTCAGACAACAGCAGCTCACAGCTGGAGATCGCCGCACGCCAGTCTTTATTCAGCAGCTGTGCGATATCATCTTTCACCTGCTGCTGCTGCTCGTCCATCAACCGCTGGGTGAGATCGATACTGTCGAAAATTTCGGCCACCGAGTATTTCAGCGGCGCGTAGACATTTCGATGCCAGTGGAATTCATCCCCATTTTCGTCCGCAGCATCCGCCGCCCGTTTAAGCTCGCCCGCCACGATCGACAGCTGCATGGAGAGGCGCAGCGTAGAGAATTCGCGCTGACGGATGTAATAGTCCGTAATGCCGATACCCAGCGGTGTCAGACGATAGATGGCGTTTCCTTCCGCCTGCTCGCTTGTAAAGCGGTTCAGCAGACGTTGACGCACCATCTCGTTGATCGCGTTGTTGGCACGCACGCTAATGGTTTCGCTGGTTTGCTCAAACGCATCACTGACATGGCGGAACGCGTCCACCAGTTCACCCTCGCTCATTTCTCCATCCAGGCGTTCGCCGTTAAGCGTAGCGACCGCCAGCAGGAAAGAGAGCCTGTCTACCGGCAGCGAGATGGAGAAATCGTTTTTCCTGGCCCAGGCAACCAGTTCGGGGACTGTCTGGGAAAATTCACTCATAAATTATCCTTGCTTCTGCGGCTTGCGCGCGATGACGTGAATATATCGCCCAAGACTGATAAAGGGTTCCTGACGGCAATACCGCGTTTCTATTTCTGTTAAAGCGTCAAGACAGTCATGCTGTTTTTGTTTATCGCGCAGATAATCATGAAAAACCCTGACGCCCGTTTTCCCGGTGATCTCCCACCCCATCTCTTCCAGCCAGCCATAGACCTGCTGCGGATCGCGTGGAAAGTCCGGCGAAAGCGTGCGCCGTTTCTTTTTATACATGCCCTGTTGCACATAGCCGAAATTGCCCACCAGCACGTTACGCATCAGCAGGCCGTTAGCATTGTAGAACATCAGCGACAACGCGCCGCCGGGCGTAAGCACAGACCACAGAGTTTTTAACATTTCCTGAGGTTCGGCGACCCATTCCAGCACAGCATGAAACAATATCAGATCAACCTGCGTTTCCAAATGCTGCGCAATGTCCTGAGCGGCGCAATGTATAAAATGCATGTTGTCGCTCACACCTTTCTCTTCTGCCGCGCGTTTCGCACGCGCCACCATTTCAGCAGAAAGATCGCAAAGCGTGACGTGATGGCCGCGCTGCGCCATTAAAATGGCCGTCTGACCTTCACCGCCGCCCGCATCCAGTACCCGCAACTTTCGGTCACCAAAGGTGGCCAGCACGTTATCCAGATCCTGCCAGAGGATCGTCTGACGTAACTGCCCCTTGGTGGTGCCGTAAATGTTCCGCGAAAACTTTTCCGCGATGTCATCAAAATTGCGATCCCGCATTGGGAGAGTTCCATCCGCTAGCAGCAAAACCGCTATTTTGTCACACCCGCGCGGAGAATGAACCTCTCTGGTGTAATATCGCGTGTAATCACCTGCTGTATGGTTAAAAAAGGAACCAAAAAGGATGCTTTTTACCCTAAAGAAATACATTGGAGGGATGATGCTTCCCCTCCCTCTCCTGCTGATGTTCATTGCGTTCGGGCTGCTGCTGGTGTGGTTCACCCGTTTTCAGCGAAGTGGCAAAATCGTGATCACCACCGGCTGGCTGGCGCTGCTGCTGTTAAGCCTGCAACCGGTGGCGGACAGGTTGTTGCGCCCCATCGAAAACACGTACCCGACGTGGCAGGGAAATCAGAAAGTGGAGTACATCGTGGTGTTGGGCGGCGGTTATACCTGGGACGATAAATGGGCGCCCAGCTCCAACCTGATTAACAACAGTTTGCCGCGCCTCAACGAAGGGATCCGCCTGTGGCTGAGCAATCCGGGATCGAAAATGATCTTTACGGGTGCCGCCGCTAAAACGAATCCGGTCAGCACCGCAGAGGCTGGGGCGCGGGTGGCAGAATCGCTCGGCGTGCCGCGCTCGGCGATAATGACTCTCGACAGCCCGAAAGATACGGAAGAAGAGGCCGCTGCCGTGAAACAGGCTATCGGCGATGCGCCTTTCCTGCTGGTGACGTCCGCCTCGCATCTGCCGCGAGCGATGATTTTCTTTGAGCATGCCGGATTGCATCCCCTGCCCGCACCGGCGAATCAACTGGCGATCGACGCGCCGCTCAATCCCTGGGAGCGCGTGATCCCGTCGCCAGTCTGGCTGATGCACAGCGATCGCGTCGGGTATGAATCCCTCGGACGACTCTGGCAGTGGCTCAAAGGCTCGTCAGGCGAGCCAGGGCAGGAGTGATTTTGTAGCCATATCGAAGTTCGCGCGGTTAAAACGCCCGGTATTAACGAGCTGCGCGACTTCATCCCACAACAGATACAGCCAGCGGCGCCAGAGGAAAGATTCCGAGACTGGCGCTCGCTGCAGATAGTGCCACATTAAGCTCTCTGCCAGCGCGCTTTCGCCTAAGCGGAACAGTTCATATTCGCGCGGTGCCCACAGCATAATCCCCGGCCCTACCATCGCCAGAAGCTGATCGCTGCGGGCGTCTTTCAGCATACTGCGCAGGGTAAAGTTGCCGTGAACCAGCACGCAGTTATCGTTAAAGCCCTCAAACATCGTCGGCAAACATTCCCGGGTGCGGAATAAAATACGCTTATCCTGCATGCTCAGGCCGGTATTGTTGAACTGGTTGAGCGTGCCCCAGAGCACTTCGACCCGCTGGCGATACCACAGTGGCCAAAGGTTTTCCTGGGTGCTGTCTACCGGCCCGACCAGCCCACGGCTGTCCTGTCGGTGCCAGGACAGTAGCCCTTCGACAATCTGATCTTTGAGCTGCTCCCAACGATCCGGCGTTCTTGCGGGCGCTTCGACCGGAACACCGCGCAGGCGCTCAATCAGCAGCACATCCGGGCCGGGATGTTCTTCGTGGGTCATAACCCCATACACCGTCGGCATCCGCACCGTCCCGCTGCGTGCCAGCATCGACATTTTCCAGGCCAGCTGCCTGGCGACGCCGGGGGAGGTAAAGCTTCTCGCCATTAACGGCATGGGATTTCCGTTACTGTCGTACAGCGACCACAGGGAAGTGTCCGCTTTCTCACTCACGCACTCCACCCGACTGAGTTTCTCACCCAGCAGGTGGCTCAGCTCAGCACGCAACTGTTCCATATGAGATTACCCCCATCAAAACTACTGCTTTCATAATGAGCGTGTAGCTGACAGATGTCACCCTTATGAGATCAATTTGAACGTAGAAAAATGCGATAAAAACGAGGCGGTAGAACATCCCCCCAGAACGGGGGGATGCGGGAGATTTATTTCAGTTCCGCGCGTACGCGTTCGAGATCTTCCTGGGTATCGACGCCGGTTCCAGGCACTTCCTGCGCAACAGCCACATGGATTTTTTCGCCGTACCACAGCACGCGCAGCTGCTCGAGCATTTCGATGTGCTCCAGCGGGCTTGGTGCCCAGGTCACGTAGCGGCGAATAAAGCCCGCACGGTAGCCGTAAATGCCCAAATGACGCAGGAAAGTATCGCCAATGGCCTCTTTAGACTGCGCAAAACGATCGCGATCCCAGGGAATAGTCGCACGGGAGAAGTAGAGCGCGTAACCTTCCGCGTCCATCACCACTTTGACGGCATTGGGGTTAAATGCTTCTTCCGCGTGGTGAATCGGCACGGCCAGTGTTGCCATTCCGACCTGGCGCTGCGCGAGGTTTTCCGCGACCTGGCGGATAATCACCGCCGGGATCATCGGTTCGTCGCCCTGCACGTTAACGATTACCGTGTCATCGCTGAAACCGCATTTTTCGACGACTTCGGCCAGCCTTTCGGTGCCCGACTGGTGATCCGTGCGCGTCATGCACACTTCGCCGCCCGCCGCTTCGACCGCACGCGCAACCTCTTCATGATCCGTGGCAACAATCACGCGCTCAGCACCCGATTCACGTGCTCGCTCGAGAACGTGAACAATCATCGGCTTACCGTTAATATCGACCAGCGGTTTGCCCGGTAAACGGGTGGATGCGAATCGTGCCGGAATGATGACAACAAAACTCATGGTCTGCTCTCTTCTGCCGCCAGCGTACGGGCTTCGGTTTCCAGCAGGACAGGAATGCCGTCACGAAACGGGAAAGCCAGATTATCCAGTTTGCAAATCAGCTCTTGCTTATCCTGGCTGTAATACAGTTTGCCGTTGCACACCGGGCAGGCAATAATTTCAAGTAAACGGTGATCCATAGTTCCTCCGTATAGGTAATCGTTAAAGCTTACCACATTCCTTTTTCAGGCTATGTCTATTTCCCAGCCACTCCGACAGCCCTCAAATAACCCGTCCGGCAGTTGTCCCAGAGTGATTTGTCGGGCCTGCTGCCAGATGGCGAATTCGTTGAGTGCCAACGTGAGACCTTTTTCAAGCGTTGCACTGACTTTAACGCCCGCTTCCAGATACAACGCAATGACTTCCAGCACGCCTGTTTTGCGGTGCATTTTCGCGTCCATCCGTCCGACCAACCGCCCCTTATGCAGCAGCGGTAAGACGAAATAGCCGAACTGGCGTTTCGGCGCGGGCGTGTAACATTCGAGGCGATAGGTAAAATCAAACAGCTGTTCTGCGCGTTTACGATCCCAGACCACCGGGTCGAACGGCGACAATACGGCGCTGTGCGTCGCGGTCAGCTTATCGGCCTGAGCCTGCGGCAGAAGTGGGAGGAGATCGGCATGGAGCCACATTTCCCCCAGCGTTTCGACCTCGACGCGCACGACGCGTTGGTTTTCCTGCCAGCGTTTAAGCAGCGGTTTCAGCGCCGGCTGACGCAGACGATAGTAATCCGCCAGCCACTGCGGGCGAAAAATCCCCAGGCTACGGGCACTGTTTTCCAGCATGATCGCTTCGGCAGCGGCCTGGTCCAGCAGATCGCGTTCGTCGTCCCAGTGCGGCATCACCCGGTGGGTGAGATCGTACACGCGCTGAAAATTGCGTCGCTCCACCACCATGACTTTTCCCGAGGTAAACAGCCCCTCAAGATGACGCTTATGCGGTTTCCACTCCCACCAGCCGCTCGTGCCTTTACGCGGATGTTCGAAATCGGCAGAACGCACCGGGCCGTTGTCCTGAATATGCGCAATCAGCCGGTCGATTTCGTCGGCATTTTCATGCATCCATTCCTTCCGATACTTCCAGCCCATGTTCTCCGGCGAGAGCATCCGATGGCGCACCAGCCCGAAATCGGTGCGCGGCAGAAAACAGGCTTCATGCGCCCAGTATTCCATCAGATCGCCCCGGCTTAGCGCATCATCCAGCCACTGAGCCGGATAATTCCCAAGGCGGCTAAAAAGCACCAGATAGGGACTGCGGGCAACAATATTAATGGTGTCGATTTGCAGCAGGGACATGCGCTGGATTGCAGAGAGAATATCGGCAGGCTGTGCGCGACGGCGGGGCTTTTTCAGTAGACCTTGCGCGGCAAGATGCAAATGGCGGGCGGCGCTAAGTGAGAGTTGCGGTAGTGACATGCGTTTTCCTGTAAGTCATCGCGCTACCAGAACCACATTCGACTTAGCGCACCAGCGCTATCAGTTCCTGGAGCAGGCGTTCTGGCTGTTCGCCGCTGAGCTGTGCATCAACGGGCAGATACCACCAGTTGGCTTTGGCAAAGGCGCGGCATTTAACGGCGTCTTTTTCGGTCATGATCAGATTCTGGTGAGGAGTCGCCAGAGGTTCAACGCTCTCCAGCGTCAGCGCCTGATGGTCGGCGAGAGGAATTCGATTTTCAAGCTTTGCCCCGCCGCTTTCCAGGGTGGCAAAAAAACGCGGAGGATGACCGATACCGGCCATAGCGACCAGACAAGGCAACGCGGTAATGTCCCGCTGTTCACCGGTCAGCAGATTGACTGCCTGTCCGGGCTTTAAGGCCATCGGGATTTCGCCAGCCTGTGCTTCGCCGCCGTTCACAATAACGGCATCGACGGAGCGCAGACGAGACGCACGTTCGCGCATTGGCCCGGCAGGTAACCACCAGCCGTTGCCGAAACGACGCTCACCGTCAATCACCACGATCTCTTTGTCTCGCGCAAGGGCGTAATGCTGTAAGCCGTCGTCGGTGATGATAATTTGCAGCGGATGTTCGGCCAGCAATGCCTGAACGGCTTCGCTGCGATTAGGAGAGACAGCGACAGGCGCGCCGGTACGCTGAAAGATCAATACCGGTTCGTCTCCGGCCTGTGCCGTGGTGGTCTGAGAGGTCAGGAGCAGTGGATACTGCTCGGCTTTTCCACCGTAACCCCGTGAGACCACGCCGACACGCACACCCCGTTTTGTCAGCTGTTCCACCAGCCAGATCACAACGGGCGTTTTACCGTTGCCGCCGGCGGTAAGATTCCCGACGACCACAACCGGCACCGGTGCTCGCCAGGCTTTTTTCAGCCCCAGGCGATAGCACAAACGGATGATGCCGCTCACCAGGCCGTATAGCCAGGAGAGCGGCAACAGCAGTAGCCAGAGAGGTGATTCCCCGGACCAGATGCGTGCAATCATGCGCCAAACTGCATTTTATGAAGCTGAGCGTAAACGCCGCGATGCTCAATGAGATCCGCATGACTTCCGCGTTCAACGATCACACCGTCTTCCACAACCACGATTTCATCCGCCTGCTCGATAGTCGACAGACGGTGCGCAATCACCAGCGAGGTACGGTTTTTCTGCAGTTCATCCAGTGCCGACTGAATGGCGCGTTCAGACTCGGTATCGAGTGCAGAAGTGGCTTCGTCGAGGATAAGAATCGGGCTGTCACGCAGCAGCGCACGGGCAATCGCGATACGCTGGCGCTGGCCACCGGAGAGGAGCACGCCGTTTTCGCCGATCACGGTATCAAGACCGTTATCCATCTTATTGATGAAGTCCATCGCGTAGGCCATACGCGCGGCGTTTTCGATGGCTTCACGGCTGTACTCTTCGGTACGGGCGTAAGCAATGTTGTTGGCGACCGTATCGTTGAACAGATGAACGTTCTGCGAGACGAGCGCGACCTGATTACGCAGCGACTGCAGGGTATATTCCCGCAGATCGTGACCATCGAGGAGAATTTCGCCCTCGTCGATGTCGTAGAAACGGGTCATCAGGCTGGCAATGGTCGATTTACCTGAACCAGAGCGACCCACCAGTGCAACCGTTTTACCGGCCGGAATGTTCAGGTTGATATTACGCAGCGCAGGCGTTTCGCGGCCTGGATAAGTAAAGGTCACATTACGGAATTCAACGTCACCGTTGGCGCGATCGATCACGCGTTTGCCTTCGTCTTTTTCCTGTTCCGTATCCAGAATGCTAAACAGCGTCTGGCAGGCGGCCATACCGCGCTGGAACTGGGCGTTGACGTTCGTCAGAGATTTCAGCGGACGCATCAGTGCAATCAT
The DNA here is from genome assembly GCF_002870005.1 of Lelliottia sp. F153. Taxonomy (NCBI): domain Bacteria; kingdom Pseudomonadati; phylum Pseudomonadota; class Gammaproteobacteria; order Enterobacterales; family Enterobacteriaceae; genus Lelliottia; species Lelliottia sp. F153. The sequence continues at coordinate 25,598 of NZ_PKFT01000016.1, forward strand.
CGACGAGAAGACCACGGTGATAGTACCTGCGGTTAAGGTCTCCATGACGCTTGGGAAGCTCGCGGCATACAGTACAAATGCCAGTGCCAGAGAGGCAATCAGCTGAATGATCGGATCGGAGATGGAAGAGGCCGAAACCATTTTCATCCCTTGCAGACGCATTTTGTTGCTGACCTTATCAAAGCGCTTGGTTTCGACATTCTGACCGCCAAAAATAAGCACTTCTTTGTGGCCTTTCAGCATCTGCTCTGCGCTGGTGGTCACCTGCCCCATGGTGTTCTGCATGTTTTTACTGATGTTGCGGAAACGCTTGGAGACGACGCGGATAGCGATCGAGACAATTGGCGCCAGCACGATGAGAATGATCGACAGCTGCCAGCTGTAGTAGAACATCATGATAAACAGGCCGATGATCGATGCGCCTTCACGCACTACGGTAATCAGTGCGCTGGACGATGACGACGCAACCTGCTCAGAATCGTAGGTGATGCGCGACAGCAAGGTCCCGGTGGACTGCTTGTCAAAGAAGGAGACCGGCATGCCCATCATATGGCTGAACAATCGACGGCGCATGGTCATGACCACTTTTCCCGATACCCAGGAAATACAGTAGCTGGAGATATAGCTGGTGACGCCGCGTAAGATCATCAGTCCGATAACCACCAGAGGCATCCATAGCAACACTGAGCGATCCGTTTTACCAAAACCGTCGTCCAGTAACGGTTTGAGGAGCGATAGCATGAAGGTATCACTTGCTGCGTTGAGGATTAACGCGACACCCGCCACGATCAGACCTGTTTTAAAGGGTGCAATCATCGGCCAGAGTCGGCGGAAGGTCTGCCACGTGGAGAGATCTTTGTCGTTATGCATTCAAAAAACCAGCATTTGTTGAAATAGCCGCATATTCTACCCGTTATCGACGGGCGCGCCAAACCACTGATGATACCAACGAGGTAAAATTTGATCTCGTAAGCGTCGGATTTGCCAGCCATGTGGCGAAAAACGTACCGATATTTGCCCAGATTGCGGTGTATCGAGCCAAGAATAGCCCTCCTTTCTGTAGCGTCGAACGACTTTTGCTGACGGAAAATGCCATGCGTTATAGCGTGCCGCAGAGGCCAAAGCGACTTTCCCTTCCACGCGCTGAATGAGCGTCTGTGATGAAGAGGTATTACTCCCATGATGCGGCACCTGGATAAGTGTAGACGTTAGATATTGCCAACGATGACTTAACATCAGTTGCTCGGCTTTTGCCTCAATGTCGCCGGTGAGTAATACGCTGTGCTCACCGTCGTCAATTTTCACAACGCACGAGCGGTTATTTCCCTGCACCTGATACCCTTTCGGCGGCCAGTGCGCCGTAAAGATCAGGCCCTGCCACTGCCATTGCTCGCCACGAAAACAGGGCTGATGTCCGCCCCAGCCGAGTGGACTTCTTATCCATATTGACGGCCATGCTTTTTGGAGAGAGTGTAATCCGCCAATATGGTCCATGTGTTCATGACTGATAATCACCCCTTCTAGCGTCAGATGGTGCCAGCGCAGCCAGGGGATAATTTGCTGTTGTGCACTGTCGCCCCCCGGCCAGGCTAAGCCGGTATCATACAAAATCGCCCTTCCCTGTCGCTCAACTACCATGGCCAGTCCCTGACCGATATCCAGGATATGCACCGTCCAGCCCTCGGTTTTCTGAGAGCGCCACAAGGGAAACGTCAGCAATACGCTTATTGCAAGACAGACTGCGGGGACTGACCGCCAGGCACGTAAACGCCATGCCATCACGGTAATCCACGGGAGGCAGGTGACGGCGAGCCAGCGCTCATCAATATCAATCCAGCCGTCCGGTAATTTTTTTAGCAATCCAAAAAGCAGATCCAGCGATTGATCAGCCAGAAACCAGACCTTGATTTCCAATACATTCAACGCACAAAGATGCAGCAACATTCCGGCCAGGATCAAGGGGACGGATATGAACGTGACCAGCGGTACGGCAAAGAGATTCGCGATTACAGAAGAAAGACTCATGCCATGAAAAATGCTGACCTGAAGCGGCAGTAGTAAAAACAGCATCCCAAGTTGCAAATGCAACAGTGCTGGCAGAGGTTTTAACCACCGCGGAAGTTGCCATTTTGGCAGGGGCAGCCACTGATACCAGAAAATAAGGGTTGCAACGGCGAAGGCGGAGAGTGCCAGGCTTTGTGAAAGTACGGCCAATGGATCGATAAACAGGATGGCCGCGACACAACATAACCAGACCTGCCACGGTGACCATTGCCGTCCACTCAGACGCAGCAATGCCAGCACGGTAAGAGAGACGACAGTCCGTAACGCTGGCGGCTGCATTCCTGTAAGCCAGGCATAAAACGCCGCGAAGCAGACTCCGGAAAGTAATGGTGTGCGCCAGTTAATCCAGTGGCATGGGAGTAAAAATTGAAGTCCACGAACGATGAGCCAGACAATTGATGCCGCAAGCGCAATGTGCAGACCCGAGATCGCCATCAGGTGCAAAGTCCCGGTCTCACGCATCAATTTTTTCACGTCTTGTGAGATTGACAGGCGCTCCCCCATTCCCAACCCAAGAATGACAGAACCCCAGGTATAGGGTGAGAGCGTTGAGGTAAGAGATGCGAGATAGCGGGACCGCAGGCTACACGTGGTATCAATCGCCTCGGCATGAGTGAAGCGACCGGTCAGAGGCTGATGCGAAGCAAGCGCATAGCGCTGCGAATCAAAACCGCCTTCGTTAAGCTCGCCATGCACCGCGCGAAGACGCAGCGTCACCGCCCAGCGTTGTCCTGCACAGACCGCCTGCGGCAAGTAATTTCCGTATAGCGTAACACCTGTCGTCGAAAACCAGGGCTTGCCGCCAAGGCTGACAATCCTGGCCTGATGGGTGGTGGCGCCATCTGTACCTGTGATGACGATTTCTGCCCGCTGTGGCCCGGCCGTCAGGTTTTGCATCGGCCATACGCACTCCAGCGCCGCCAAGACTCCCCAGGCAAAAAATACCAGCCATAGCCCCGCATACCGCAGATAAACCAGACGTTGCAGTGCCAGTAAGATGCCAACTGCAATGCACACCCAGACGACTGGCAAACCGGGGAGCGAAGGCAGCCAAAGTAATGGCAAGATAGCTGAAATTAAACATGCACTGATGACTGGAATACCCACACACACCTCCCTGTTTAGGGACAGTTTGCTGTATGGAGTTGGGCGAGTCAGGCAGGAAAATACGCGGTTGCAGCCATTGCCGAAGAGAATTTTTCAGGTTGCAGAAACAGCCATGCTGAGTTGCAGCGCTGCTTCAGTTTTTTAAAATTAGATAAGAAAAAAGCACCCGAAGGTGCTTTCTTTTGAAAACCCAGTTCGCCCGAAGGCTAAAACTCAGTTTCCGTAAATATTGGCGCGATCGCGCAGTTCTTTACCCGGCTTAAAGTGCGGAACGTATTTGCCTTCCAGGTCGACTTTATCGCCAGTCTTCGGGTTACGCCCGGTTCGTGGAGCACGATAATGCAGAGAGAAACTACCGAAACCGCGGATTTCAATGCGCTCGCCTTGTGCAAGAGTCGAGGCCATATGCTCTAGCATCTCTTTCACTGCATCTTCCACTGCTTTTGCGGGGATGTGCGATTGTTGGCTGGCAAGTCTTTCAATCAATTCTGACTTGGTCATGATTCCTCCGGTTCCTTCAAACCAATTAGCTGAACAGCTTATTAAACAAGGGCGGCCGTAGCCGCCCTTTGTTATTGATTACAGAACGAATCCTGCAATCTGTCAAGTCTGCTCGTCATCCTTCGAGCGGTCACTGCGTTAACTTCGCCTGTTCCACCCCAGTCATTTACTTAAGTAAGTGGCTGGGGCTCTCAGGCTCATTGCCTTGTTACCGCCCAAACGATTTAGAGAACTTGAATTACTCGCCTTTAGCTGCTTTGAAAGCTTCAGCCATTGCGTTGTTAGAGAAACCTGCATCTTCCTGTTTGTTAACAGTTGCGATTGCATCTTTCTCATCAGCTTCGTCTTTAGCACGAACAGACAGGCTGATTGCACGGTTCTTACGGTCAACACCGGTGAATTTAGCTTCAACGTCGTCGCCAACGCTCAGAACCAGAGTTGCATCTTCAACGCGGTCACGTGAAGCTTCAGAAGCGCGCAGGTAACCTTCAACGCCGTCAGCCAGTTCTACGGTTGCGCCTTTAGCGTCAACTGCAGTCACTTTACCGTTTACGATTGCGCCTTTCTTGTTCAGTGCAACCCAGTTGTTGAACGGATCTTCTGCGAGCTGTTTAACGCCCAGAGAGATACGCTCACGTTCTGCGTCAACCTGCAGAACAACTGCAGCGATTTCGTCGCCTTTTTTGTATTCACGTACTGCTTCTTCGCCTGCAACGTTCCAGGAGATGTCAGACAGGTGAACCAGGCCGTCGATGCCGCCGTCCAGGCCGATGAAGATACCGAAGTCAGTGATAGACTTGATTTTACCTTCAACACGGTCGCCCTTGTTGTGGGTTTCCGCGAACTGCTGCCATGGGTTGTTTTTGCACTGTTTCAGGCCCAGGGAGATACGACGACGTTCTTCGTCGATATCCAGAACCATCACTTCCACTACATCACCAACGTTAACAACTTTGGATGGGTGGATGTTTTTGTTGGTCCAGTCCATTTCGGAAACGTGCACCAGGCCTTCAACGCCTTCTTCGATTTCAACGAAGCAGCCGTAGTCGGTCAGGTTGGTAACGCGACCAGTCAGTTTAGTACCTTCTGGGTAACGTTTAGCGATAGCGACCCATGGATCTTCGCCCAGCTGTTTCAGGCCCAGGGATACACGAGTGCGCTCGCGGTCGAACTTCAGCACTTTAACAGTGATTTCGTCGCCAACGTTCACGATTTCGCTTGGGTGTTTAACGCGTTTCCACGCCATGTCGGTGATGTGCAGCAGGCCATCAACGCCACCCAGATCAACGAATGCACCGTAGTCAGTGAGGTTCTTAACGATACCTTTAACTTCCATGCCTTCCTGCAGGTTTTCCAGCAGCTGATCGCGCTCTGCGCTGTTCTCGGATTCGATAACGGCACGACGAGAAACAACAACGTTGTTACGCTTCTGGTCCAGCTTGATTACTTTGAACTCAAGCTCTTTGCCTTCCAGGTGCAGCGTGTCGCGAACCGGACGAACGTCTACCAGAGAACCTGGCAGGAACGCGCGAATACCGTTCAGCTCAACAGTGAAGCCACCTTTAACTTTGCCGTTGATAACACCGACTACAGTTTCAGCTTCTTCGTAAGCTTTTTCCAGCGTGATCCAAGCTTCGTGACGTTTAGCTTTCTCACGGGACAGCAGAGTTTCACCGAAGCCGTCTTCTACTGCATCCAGTGCAACGTCAACTTCGTCACCAACCTGGATTTCCAGCTCGCCCTGGGCGTTTTTGAACTGCTCTGCCGGAATGGCAGACTCAGATTTCAGACCGGCGTCAACCAGTACGATATCTTTGTCGATAGCAACAACAACACCACGAACGATGGAACCCGGACGGGTTTCGATTGTTTTTAAGGATTCTTCAAATAGTTGAGCAAAAGATTCAGTCATGTTTAATCTTCAGGTTAATATAACGTCCACCTGGCTCCATGCCGGATGGGGTTGTTTCACATACCCACCGTCAATCCATTGCAGCGGGGCACTACGAATCTGTCGCGATTAAGCGAGTGCCAATTTCTGGCGCGCGTATTGTAACGCTTTTTCAATCACTTGCTCAATAGTTAATCGGGTAGAATCGAGCACTAAGGCATCGTCTGCCGGAACAAGTGGCGCTACAGCACGATTACGATCGCGGTCATCGCGCTCTTTTATCTCGGATAAAAGGCGATCAAAGTTAACACTAAAGCCCTTTTCCTGCAACTGAAGCATACGACGTTGCGCACGTTCTTCCGAGGAAGCGTCAAGGAAAATTTTCACCGGCGCATCAGGAAACACCACCGTTCCCATGTCACGACCATCCGCAATCAGGCCCGGCGCTTCACGGAAGGCTCGCTGACGACGTAAGAGCGCTTCACGAACACGCGGGAACGCCGCCACCTGCGAAGCCGCATTTGCCACTTCCTGGGTGCGGATTTCACCGCTCACGTCTTCCCCTTCAAGGATGACTTCAAGGTTGCCGTTGGTGGACACAAAGCGGACATCAAGGTGCGCAGCCAGAGGCACCAGGGCCTCTTCAGAAGCCATGTCCACATGATGATGCAACGCCGCTAACGCCAGTACGCGATAGATCGCGCCCGAATCTAAAAGATGCCATTGCAATGCTTCCGCCATCGCTTTGCACAAGGTGCCTTTACCCGCACCGCTTGGCCCATCAATGGTAATTACCGGGGCAATTGCTGTCATCGTTCTCTCCTTCATTAAAGGCGTCAGTTACATAAACGCCGCGCATTATACGCGCCATTGCCCGCAACCGTTAATGTTGCTTGCAAATAACGGAATGTTTGAAGGTGAGTGTAGAAGAAATAGGCATCAAAGGACGGACTGGCGTAAAACCAGCCCGTAAGTCATAGCGTTACTTCTTATCTGCCGCAATACGATCGCGGATATGCTGCGCACGTTCTGTCGATGGCGGATGAGAATCAAACAGGGATTTTGCGTGGGCGCTGTCGAGGGCAGCCAGTTTATCGAAACTGCTGGCTAAACCCGCGGTGCTGATTTTACGTTTTTTGAGCAAATCGTAAGAGAAATCATCTGCCTCAGACTCCTGACTGCGCGAGAATGCAGAATTTATCGCCCCTTCCGCAATATCACCTAACTGAGACTGCGTGAGCTGAGACGCCACCCCGCTGGTTGCCGAAACAGCATCGCGAGCGGCAACAGTCGCATAGGCCGTCTGCATCGCTTTACGGGAATGGCCCAGCGCCACATGCCCCAGCTCATGGCCTAACACCCCTTCGACCTCGTTGTCCGTCATCATATCCATCAGACTACTGTACACACGAACGCAGCCATTGGCCATTGCCCAGGCGTTGATGTCGCTGGTCAAATAGACCTTATAGTTAACCGGTGTGCCGTTAATAGTGTTCCCTAGCGCCTTCGCTATTTTATTGATGCGCTTAGTATATTTGCTTGAGGCGCCTGCAATCTCATTTTGGCTGTCCAGTTCTTTACAGCCGCCGTTGGCGATGGCTTTGGCATCGGCGTCAGAGAGCGTCGCGGCTTTATAGGCTGACATACCGGCGCTCGCGATCCCGTTAGGATCGACGCCATTCATATTTTTACAGCCAGCAAGAAGCGTAGCGGCAATGGCCAGAGATAAAAGCAGCTTACGATTTTTCATATCTATCTTCCGTTGATTAACATATTGAAAAATTATGGGTTAACCCACAACGTTCACGGGAAGATAGCACTCCACGATGTCATGAAAAAAGTTTGAAACGGGACGTAAAAAACCACCTGCATAGCAGGTGGCATTGATAACGCCCCATAGGGGCGTACTAAGTCCAGACTCTGAGAGCCTTCCCTTCACACCTCTTTTAGTGGAAGCTGGCTCTCTTCAACTTCATGCTT
>NZ_PKFT01000017.1:0-29047 GCF_002870005.1 Lelliottia sp. F153
TGGAGGCGCATTATAGGGAGTTCTCGTCAGCCCGCAACCGCTAAATGACAGAAAAATGACTGACTGCTGCATTCCACAGCAAAACCCCGCCTTATACCCTTTTGCACACAGACTTATCCACAACCCGACGAAAATTTGAAAATTCGCGAGCGTTGCGCAAACGTTTTCGTTAAAATGCACGCGCCATGCAAGGATGCCCTGTCAGGTGTGTTAGATGAGTTTTTTAAAGGAAAATTCATCTAACGCTCTCTGTAATCGTGAAATCCAGGGGATTTACCATGCAACAACGTCGTCCAGTCCGCCGCGCTCTGCTCAGTGTTTCTGATAAAGCCGGTATCGTCGAATTCGCTCAGGCACTTTCTGCACGCGGTGTAGAGCTGCTGTCCACTGGCGGTACCGCTCGCCTGTTAGCAGATAAAGGTCTGCCGGTAACCGAAGTGTCCGATTACACCGGTTTCCCGGAAATGATGGATGGACGTGTAAAGACCCTGCATCCAAAAGTGCACGGCGGCATTCTCGGTCGTCGCGGTCAGGATGACGGCATCATGGATCAACACGGGATTGCGCCGATCGATATGGTGGTTGTTAACCTCTATCCTTTCGCCCAGACCGTTGCCCGCGAAAACTGCTCTCTGGAAGATGCGGTCGAGAATATCGACATCGGCGGCCCAACCATGGTGCGCTCCGCCGCGAAGAACCATAAAGATGTGGCTATCGTGGTAAAGAGCAGCGACTACAACACCATCATTAACGAGATGGATGCCAATGAAGGCTCCCTGACGCTGGAAACCCGTTTCGACCTCGCCATCAAAGCGTTCGAACACACCGCTGCTTACGACAGCATGATCGCCAACTACTTCGGTAGTCTTGTTCCGGCTTATCACGGTGAAAGCAAAGAGCCTGCTGGCCGCTTCCCGCGTACCCTGAATCTGAACTTCATTAAGAAGCAGGATATGCGTTACGGCGAGAACAGCCATCAGAACGCAGCCTTCTATATAGAAGAAGAGATCAAGGAAGCTTCCGTTGCCACCGCTCAGCAGGTCCAGGGCAAAGCGCTTTCCTATAACAACATCGCCGATACCGACGCGGCACTGGAGTGCGTGAAAGAGTTTAACGAACCGGCCTGTGTGATCGTCAAACACGCGAACCCATGCGGCGTTGCCGTTAGCACTTCCATTCTGGAAGCTTACAATCGCGCATACAAAACCGACCCAACTTCCGCTTTCGGCGGCATCATTGCTTTCAACCGCGAACTGGATGCCGAAACAGCGCAGGCGATCATCTCCCGCCAGTTCGTTGAAGTGATCATTGCTCCTTCCGCGACTGAAGAAGCCCTGAAGATCACCGCCGCTAAGCAGAACGTCCGCGTGCTGGTCTGCGGCCAGTGGGCTGAGCGCGTACCGGCTCTGGATTTCAAACGTGTTAACGGCGGCCTGCTGGTTCAGGATCGCGATCTGGGTATGGTTACCGCTGGCGATCTGCGTGTGGTCAGCAAACGTCAACCGACCGAGCAGGAACTGCGTGATGCGCTCTTCTGCTGGAAAGTAGCGAAATTCGTTAAATCCAACGCCATTGTCTATTCCAAAGAGAACATGACCATCGGCATTGGCGCAGGCCAGATGAGCCGCGTTTACTCCGCGAAAATCGCCGGTATTAAAGCCAGCGATGAAGGGCTGGAAGTGAAAGGCTCCGCCATGGCCTCTGATGCCTTCTTCCCGTTCCGCGACGGTATTGATGCTGCGGCGGCGGCTGGCGTTACCTGTGTCATTCAGCCGGGCGGCTCAATCCGCGATGACGAAGTGATTGCTGCTGCCGACGAACACGGTATCGCAATGATCTTCACCGACATGCGTCACTTCCGCCATTAATCTCCGGAGCAGACAATGAAAGTATTAGTGATTGGTAACGGTGGGCGCGAGCACGCCCTGGCGTGGAAAGCGGCACAGTCGCCTCTGGTTCAAACCGTCTTCGTGGCACCGGGGAATGCCGGTACCGCGCTGGAACCGGCCCTGCAGAACGTCGCGATCGGCGTGACCGATATTCCGGCGCTGCTGAACTTCGCCCTGAATGAGAAAATCGATCTGACCATCGTCGGCCCGGAAGCGCCGCTGGTGATTGGCGTGGTAGATGCGTTCCGCGCAGCGGGCCTGAAAATCTTCGGCCCAACGGAAGGCGCAGCGCAGCTCGAAGGCTCTAAAGCCTTCACCAAAGATTTCCTTGCGCGTCACAAAATCCCGACCGGTGAGTATCAGAATTTCACCGAAGTGGAGCCTGCGCTGGCGTATCTGCGCGAAAAAGGCGCTCCGATTGTCATCAAGGCCGACGGTCTGGCTGCCGGTAAAGGCGTGATCGTGGCGATGACCCTCGAAGAAGCCGAAGCGGCCGTTCAGGATATGCTGGCAGGTAACGCTTTCGGCGACGCTGGGCACCGCATCGTGATCGAAGAGTTCCTCGACGGCGAAGAGGCGAGCTTTATCGTGATGGTTGATGGCGAGCATGTCCTGCCGATGGCCACCAGCCAAGACCACAAACGTGTAGGTGATGGCGATACCGGTCCGAACACCGGCGGCATGGGCGCTTACTCTCCGGCGCCGGTGGTGACTGACGAAGTCCACCAGCGCACGATGGAGCGCATCATCTGGCCTACCGTGAAAGGCATGGCCGCAGAAGGCAACACGTACACCGGTTTCCTGTATGCCGGGCTGATGATCGACAAGCAGGGCAACCCAAAAGTTATCGAGTTCAACTGCCGCTTTGGCGATCCGGAAACGCAGCCGATCATGCTGCGCATGAAATCCGATCTGGTGGAACTGTGCCTGGCCGCCTGCGAAGGTAAGCTGGATGAGAAAACGTCCGAGTGGGATACGCGTGCCTCTTTGGGCGTTGTGATCGCTGCCGGCGGGTATCCGGGCAACTACAACAATGGTGATGAGATCCACGGTTTACCGCTGGAAGAGGTCGACGGCGGTAAAGTGTTCCATGCTGGCACCAAACTGGCAGAAGACGATCGCGTGTTAACTAACGGGGGCCGCGTATTGTGCGCCACCGCGCTGGGTAACACCGTTGCCGAGGCGCAGAAACGCGCTTACGCGCTGATGAAGGATATCCACTGGAACGGCAGCTTTAGCCGCAGTGATATTGGTTATCGTGCGATTGCCCGCGAGCAAGAACAGTAACAACTATTCGCCCTCTCCGTCCGGAGGGGGCACTGATATCAGAAATTCTTTTCCGTCGGCTGCCACGTGCAGAAATCTTCGTTTGCCACCAGCAGCAGCTGTGACCCTTCTGGCGCTTCAAGCCAGGCAATACTCACTTCCATCGAAGAGTGTCGCTGACGCCGTTCGATATGTTCTTTCGCCCAGGCTTCGAGATCGGGCTTAACGGTCTGCCCTTCACAGGTGGTGACTGTGCCATCAGGATGCCAGCGCCCCTGACGTAGCACCACGCGTCCCTGACGCAGCGCATCGCTGGTCTGGCGCACCTGGGTTGCCCGGTAGCGGTACAGGGCGATTTGATCGCTGGAGAGCTGTTGTTTTTGGCCGTTGACCTCGCGCTGCATAAAGCTCAGCTCGCCGTGGTCATCAAAGCGCACGCGGACGTGTTCAGGCGTTTTACTGTAGATATTGAGTTCAATCAGCGACAGCGCATCGCCTTGCCAGCGGTATTCCGCCGTAGAGGTGTTGCCGTTGTGCCATGGGCTGAATGCGGAGAGCAGGTGAACGTCGTCACCAGAGTCTTTGCGCCAGACTCGTACCGCGCCCTGATCGTCAGCGTATCCGCTGGCGGTAAACGGCGGCAGAGAGGAGTCATGGCTGCAGGCAGTGAGCAACAGCATGCCCGCCAGCGCGAGCGGACAGCGCCATGAAAACAAAAGGGGCGAAACCGCCCCCTTGTTAAAACTGTTCACGGCCACGCCGTCTTACTTAACAGCGTCTTTCAGTGCTTTACCAGAAACAAATGCCGGTACGTTTGCAGCGGCGATTTTGATTTCTTTACCGGTCTGCGGGTTGCGGCCAGTACGCTCAGCGCGGTGGTTCACTTTGAAGGTACCGAAACCAACCAGTTGTACAGCATCGCCTTCTTTCAGAGACTCAGTAATAGCAGCCAGGGTGGATTCCAGAGCAGCTTTAGCCTGCACTTTAGACAGATCAGCCTTGTCCGCAATTACATCAATCAGTTGAGTCTTGTTCATAAGTTATCCTTTCAATGTGTTTATCGCTTGCTAAGCATCGAGTGCGACGAAAATGCCAAAAAAGCACTCTCCTGCATACACGCACCGATAGCCACTTTTTTTCGCCCCCCAAATGTAGACCAGACGGGGGGCAGAAGGGAAGAGTCGAGGTGCGACAAAACAGGCGTTAAATCACGTTTTATTGTCTCATTGGTTAAAAATTATACCAATATTACTCTCACCCGCCTCGCGTAAGTCCGCGCGCAGCCCTTTTATCAGCTCAATATCGCGTTCTTCGCAGTCGGCCAAAAGTCGGAATATTTCCCACTGAATATCCCACTCCTGCTCGACCGCAGGGTTCGCTCGCAGCTCTTCGTCGGTCATTTCGCGACCTTCCTGGGTCATTTCCAGCATCGCCACGGTGGTAATGGACGCCTTACTGACTTCGATGGCATGGTCCAGGGTTTCACCGCTCAGACGCGAGTGAAGCAATTCACTCAGTGCCACGCAGGCGTCGATAGCCGGGTAGACGCCATACATATCGTAGTCATCCGCCGACGGGATCGCCTCTTCCAGTTTTTCGAGCTGAGAATCGAAATTCACCTTAGCGTCTTTGACCGTGAGCGTTTCCCAAATCAGGTCGAGAATACGACGATAAATCTGGCCTTCACCAAATCCAGTCTGCTTGCAGAACGTGGCATAGTTGGGATACATGCGCTCGCACAGACAGGCCATAAAGGTGACGTGCTGCCAGCTTTCCAGCTTCTCAAGGCGCAGATGAATCGGGTTTTGTAACATGATGATGTCTCGAATCGGAAATTAGCCGCAGTTTACCTGAATCAACGCTGAATTTCCTGCCAACGAACAAATGCCGGACGCGCGGACGCCACTGCGTCAGCCCAGCGCGTCGGCTCCGGTAAACGGTAGCCTTTCATGCAGCGTTGCACCCACGCCAGTGCGCTGTCGGTGCTCACGCGATGACCCGTCGCCACAAACAGCGGATTACAGCGCGCTTTACTGCGCCAGACCCACGCCAACTGCTCGCCCTTGTCCATCAGCGGTGCGAGAGCACCCGGTTCGGCAGAAAGCGGTTCGAACTTGCCGCACAGACGCTTTTTCGCCACGCCAATCGTCGGCACATCCACCAGCAGACCAAAATGGCTGGCCACGCCGAGGCGTCGCGGGTGGGAAATCCCATGACCATCGACGAACAAAAGATCGGGTTTTTGCGAGAGTTGCTCCCACGCTGCCAGCAGCGCGGGGTATTCACGAAAGGAGAGAAAACCAGGAATGTAGGGCATGGTGGTGGCGATGCGCGCTACTTTGTACTCCACCAGCTCCAGCGCGGGATAGGTTAACAGCACCATCGCGGCTCGCGTCACTTCCCCGCCCTGTTCAAACCCGACATCGGCACCGGCGATCAACGCCGGGGGATTCACATCCAGACGATCCTCTCGGATCACCGAGGAGGCCAGTTCGATTTGCTGAGCGCGTAATGACGCGAGATCCATAATCACTCCCTACTGGTGGTACTGGGCAGAAAGGCGGTGCACCGCCTCGACAAACACGCCTGCGTGCTCTGGCGGTACATCCTGATGAATACCGTGGCCGAGGTTAAAGACGTGCCCTTCGCCCTGACCGAATCCGGCCAGAATGGTCGCCACTTCTTCTTCGATGCGTGCGGGCTGCGCGTAGAGCATGGAGGGGTCCATATTGCCCTGCAGCGCCACTTTGTCACCCACGCGACGGCGCGCATCGGCAATATCCGTCGTCCAGTCGAGACCCAGCGCATCGCAGCCGGTCGCAGCCAGCGCTTCCAGCCACTGCCCGCCGCCTTTGGTGAACAGCGTCACCGGCACGCGACGGCCTTCGTTTTCACGCAGCAGACCATCGACAATTTTATGCATGTAGTACAGGGAGAACTGCTGATAATCGCGCCCGGTCAGCACTCCGCCCCAGGTATCGAAAATCATGACCGACTGCGCACCCGCTTTAATCTGCGCATTGAGATACAGAGTGACGCTTTTCGCCAGTTTGTCGAGCAGCGCATGCAGCGCCAGCGGCTCGGCGTACATCATCTTTTTGATCATCGTGAAGGCTTTGCTGCTGCCACCTTCAACCATATACGTCGCCAGGGTCCACGGGCTTCCGGAGAAACCAATCAGCGGCACTTCGCCTTTCAGCTCGCGGCGAATAGTGCGCACCGCGTTCATAACGTAGCCCAGCTCCTGTTCAGGGTCTGGAATCGGCAGTTTATCGACGTCAGCTTTGCTCTTAATCGGTGAGGTAAAACGCGGGCCTTCGCCGGTTTCGAAATAGAGACCCAGCCCCATCGCGTCCGGAATGGTCAGGATATCTGAAAAAAGGATCGCCGCATCGAGCGGAAAACGGCGCAGCGGCTGCAGCGTGACTTCGCAGGCCAGCTCGGCGTTTTTGCACAGGGACATAAAATCGCCCGCCTCGGCGCGCGTGGCTTTGTACTCCGGCAAATAGCGGCCCGCCTGGCGCATCATCCACACTGGGGTGATATCAACGGGTTGGCGCAGCAGCGCACGCAGATAACGATCGTTCTTCAGTTCGGTCATTTTTGCAGTTCCTTAAGCGTCATGCCGCCAGTGTAACATGTGATTCATTCATAGTCGGCCCGACACATCGCGACGGTATCTTCTATCAGACGACGCGCCACGGTGCCCGGTGGCGGAAGAAGGGGTAAGTCGTCGTAGCGATACCAGTTGGCTTCCAGCAGCTCTTTTTGGTCGATCACGATATCGCCGCTGTCATAATCCGCCATAAACGCGGTCATTAGCGACATGGGGAAGGGCCACGGCTGGGAGGTCACGTAACGCAGATTTTTAACCTTGATACTGCTCTCTTCCATCACTTCGCGAGCAACAGCCTGTTCGAGCGTCTCACCCACTTCGACAAAGCCGGCCAGCACCGTATGCACGCCATTGCGATGGCGAGTGTGTTGCGCCAGCAGAATAGTGTCATCCCGACGAATGGCGACGATGATACACGGGGCGATTTGCGGGTAGTAGCGCTCCCGGCAGTGGCTGCACAGCATAGCCCACTCGGATTTGCTCTGGTGCATGGTATGCCCGCAGTAGCCGCAGAACTTATGGGATCGGAAAAATTCTGCCAGTTGCACGCCACGCCCGGCCAGCTGGAACAGACCGACGTCCAGATCGATCACCTGGCGAACCGATCCCATTTCGTGATGGCGATGTTGCTGGATCAACCACACGGAATCGCCCTGCCATTCGCCGAGCCAGAGTGCCCTCTGCCCCGCAAGATCGAAACGTCCTGCCTCGCCGTAAGGTAATTCTCCGCCGGGCAACCATAATTTTTGTTCGTGGCTGACGATCCACCAGCCGCGATCTAATTTTTCAATTATACGATCCATATCTATTGCACTACCTTTGCTTCACAGGCATGTTGATAACAATATTCTTACATTTCCGGGTGGCCAGCTTTTTCATCTTAACCTTGTGGAGTCAAACATGCTAAACCAGCTACAAAGCCTGACAGCGCGCGTTGGAGGAAGTCATGACCTGGTCGATCGCTGGCTGCACGTGCGCAAACATTTGCTTGTTGCTTACTACAATCTGGTTGGCATTAAGCCTGGCAAAGAATCGTATATGCGGTTGAATGAAAAAGCGCTGGATGATTTTTGTCAAAGCCTGGTCGACTACCTTTCCGACGGTCATTTTAATCTATATGAACGTATTATTCGCGAAATGGAAGGGACCAGCCCGTATTTAGCGGCCACGAAGCTCTACCCACTGCTGGAAGCCAATACTCAGCAGATCATGGACTATTACGACTCCACGCTCGAAAACGCCATCGACCAGGACAATTATCTGGATTTCCAGCAGGCCCTTTCCGATCTCGGCGAAGCGATGGAAGCGCGGTTCACGCTGGAAGACAAGCTCATCGCCCTGGTGCTGGACAGCAATCCAAAAGCCAGCAACGAAGACAACATCGCGCGGCCAGCTTGAGTTCTTAAGCGTTAACGAGTAATTTACAAATACCGCACCTGCACTGCAGGCGCGTTTTCTTGTCGGAGTGCCCAGTGCGAAAGCCGGGCTGAGACCGTTAATTCGGGATCCGCGGAACCTGATCAGGCTAATACCTGCGAAGGGAACAAGAGTCAAAATGCTGTTGTATCACCCTCTCTGGGTGATCACACCTCTTGCTTCATCCGTCGTCTGACAAGCCACTCCTTACTTTTTTGGAATGAGCTATGTCTGCAACTAAACTGACCCGCCGCGAACAGCGCGCACAAGCACAACACTTCATCGACACACTGGAAGGCACTGCTTTCCCGAACTCCAGACGTATTTACATCACCGGTTCGCAGGACGATATCCGCGTCCCGATGCGTGAAATCCAGCTCAGCCCGACACTGATCGGTGGCAGCAAAGAAAATCCCCAGTTTGAAGATAACGAAGCAGTGCCGGTCTACGACACCTCTGGCCCTTATGGCGATGCGGACGTGGCCATTAACGTCCAGCGGGGGCTGGAAAAACTGCGTCAGCCGTGGATTGAGGCGCGCCAGGACAGCGAATCACTGACCGACCGCAGCTCCGCGTACACCAAAGAGCGTCTGGCGGACGATGGTCTGGACGGGCTGCGTTTCACCGGTCTGTTGACGCCGAAACGGGCGAAAGCGGGAAAATGCGTGACTCAGCTGCACTATGCACGCCAGGGGATCGTAACGCCGGAGATGGAATTCATCGCCATCCGCGAAAACATGGGGCGCGAGCGCATTCGCAGCGAAGTTCTGCGCCACCAGCATCCGGGCGAAGATTTTGGCGCTCGCCTGCCGGAGAACATCACGCCGGAATTCGTGCGTGACGAAGTGGCCGCTGGCCGGGCGATTATCCCTGCCAACATAAACCACCCGGAATCGGAACCGATGATTATTGGCCGCAACTTCCTGGTGAAAGTGAACGCCAATATCGGCAACTCTGCGGTCACCTCCTCCATCGAAGAAGAGGTCGAAAAACTGGTGTGGTCCACCCGCTGGGGCGCGGACACGGTGATGGATCTCTCCACCGGGCGCTACATCCACGAAACCCGCGAGTGGATCCTGCGTAACAGCCCGGTACCGATCGGCACCGTCCCGATCTATCAGGCGCTGGAGAAGGTAAACGGGATCGCCGAAGATCTCACCTGGGAAGCGTTCCGCGATACGCTGCTGGAACAGGCCGAACAGGGGGTAGATTACTTCACCATCCACGCCGGTGTACTGCTGCGCTACGTGCCGATGACCGCCAAACGCCTGACCGGGATTGTCTCGCGCGGCGGCTCAATCATGGCGAAATGGTGCCTGTCGCATCATCAGGAAAACTTCCTCTACGAACACTTCCGCGAGATTTGTGAAATCTGCGCCGCGTACGACGTCTCCCTGTCGCTGGGCGACGGCCTGCGTCCTGGCTCTATTCGCGATGCCAACGACGAAGCACAGTTTGCTGAGCTGCACACCCTGGGCGAGCTGACCAAAATCGCCTGGGAATATGACGTGCAGGTGATGATTGAAGGCCCCGGCCACGTGCCAATGCAGATGATTCGCCGCAATATGACCGAAGAACTGGAGCACTGCCACGAAGCACCGTTCTACACCCTTGGGCCGCTGACCACCGATATTGCGCCGGGCTACGACCACTTCACCTCCGGTATCGGCGCGGCGATGATCGGCTGGTTTGGCTGCGCCATGCTCTGCTATGTCACCCCGAAAGAGCATCTCGGCCTGCCGAACAAAGAGGACGTGAAGCAGGGGCTGATCACCTACAAAATCGCCGCCCACGCTGCGGATTTAGCCAAAGGCCACCCGGGTGCGCAGATCCGCGATAACGCCATGTCGAAAGCGCGATTTGAATTCCGCTGGGAAGACCAGTTCAATCTGGCGCTCGACCCGTTCACCGCGCGCGCCTACCACGATGAAACCCTGCCGCAAGAGTCCGGCAAAGTGGCGCACTTCTGCTCTATGTGCGGGCCAAAATTCTGCTCAATGAAAATCAGCCAGGAAGTGCGCGACTACGCCGCGAAACAGGTGATCGAAGTGGGCATGGCTGACATGTCAGAAAACTTCCGCGCTAAAGGCGGCGAAATCTACCTCAAAAAAGAGGAGGCGTAATGTACCAGCCCGATTTCCCCCCGGTGCCCCTGCGCTTAGGGCTTTACCCGGTCGTCGACAGCGTGGAATGGATTGAGCGCCTGCTTCAGGCGGGCGTCAAAACGCTCCAGCTGCGCATCAAAGACAAGCGTGACGAAGAGGTGGAAAGCGATGTGATAGCTGCCATCGAACTGGGGCGCCGCTTTGACGCCCGATTATTTATCAACGATTACTGGCAGCTGGCGATTAAGCATCAGGCCTACGGTGTGCATCTGGGTCAGGAAGATCTCGAGACCACCGATCTGAGCGCCATTCGCGAGGCAGGCCTGCGCTTGGGCGTTTCGACTCATGATGATATGGAGATCGACGTGGCGCTCGCCGCTCGCCCCTCCTATATCGCGCTCGGCCACGTCTTCCCGACGCAAACTAAACAGATGCCGTCAGCCCCGCAAGGGCTGGCGCAGCTGTCGCGCCATATCGCTCGTCTGGGCGATTACCCGACCGTCGCTATCGGCGGTATCAGCCTGGCGCGTGCCCCGGCAGTGCTGGAAACCGGCGTCGGCAGTATCGCGGTGGTCAGCGCCATTACGCAGGCAGTAGACTGGCGGGCGGCCACTGAACAGCTGTTGCAGCTGGCGGGAGCGGGCGATGAATGACACTGATTTCATGCGCTACAGCCGCCAGATCCTGCTCGACGATATCGCCGTCGAGGGTCAGCAAACGCTGCTCGACAGCCGGGTGTTGATCATCGGCCTCGGAGGACTCGGCGCGCCTGCTGCGCTCTATCTGGCTGGCGCAGGCGTCGGCACGCTGGTGTTAGCCGACGACGACGATGTCCATCTGAGCAATTTGCAACGGCAAATCCTGTTCACCACCGAGGACATTAACCAGCCAAAAGCGCAGATCACCACCCAGCGGCTGAATGCGCTTAACCCTGACATTACGCTCATTGCCGTGCAGAAGCGGCTGGAGGGAGACGCGCTCCATCAGGAGGTCGCCCGCGCCGATGTGGTGCTGGATTGCACCGACAATATGGCGACACGTCAGGCGATCAACGCCGCCTGCGTGGCCCTCGATACGCCGCTCATTACCGCCAGCGCCGTTGGGTTTGGCGGGCAGATGATGGTGCTGACGCCGCCGTGGACGCAGGGCTGCTACCGCTGCCTGTGGCCGGACGATGAAGAGCCGCAGCGCAACTGCCGTACGGCGGGGATCCTCGGGCCGGTCGTCGGCGTGATGGGCACCTTGCAGGCGCTGGAGGCGATCAAACTCATCAGCAAAATGGCGACCCCGCGCAATACGCTGCGGATGTTCGATGCCCGTTCAGGAAACTGGCGGCATCTGGCATTGCAGCGCGCCAGCGGGTGCCCGGTATGCGGAGGACAGCATGCGCATTCTGTTTAACGATGAGCCGATGCAGTGCGTTTCGGGGCTTACCGTCGCAGCCCTTCTCGACCAACTACGCCAGCTGAAGCCGGGTATGGCGCTGGCCCTTAATCAACAGATCCTGCCGCGAGAGCAGTGGGAACGTCAGCAGGTGCGCGATGGCGATCAGATCCTGCTTTTTCAGGTCATCGCGGGAGGCTGATATGTTACGTATTGCAGATAAACTCTTTGAATCACACCTTTTCACCGGCACCGGAAAATTCGCTTCGCCACAGCTGATGGTCGATGCCATTCGCGAGAGCGGCAGCGAGCTGGTGACGCTGGCGATGAAACGCGTGGATTTGCGTCATCACAGCGATGCGATCCTGGCCCCGCTTCTGGCGGCGGGCGTGACGCTTCTGCCCAACACGTCCGGGGCGAAAACGGCAGAAGAGGCGGTGTTTGCCGCCCAGCTGGCACGCGAAGCGCTGGGCACCAGCTGGCTGAAACTGGAAATCCATCCCGACGCGCGCTGGCTGCTGCCCGATCCCATCGAAACCCTGAAAGCAGCTGATATTCTCGTCAAGCAAGGGTTCACGGTTTTGCCCTACTGCGGCGCGGACCCGGTGCTCTGTAAACGGCTTGAGGAAGTCGGTTGCGCGGCGGTGATGCCGCTGGGTGCACCGATTGGCTCCAATCAGGGGCTTGAAACCCGCGCGATGCTTGAAATTATCATTGAACAGGCCACTGTTCCGGTGGTGGTAGATGCGGGTATCGGCGTGCCGAGCCATGCGGCGCAGGCGCTTGAGATGGGCGCCGACGCCGTGTTGGTCAACACCGCAATTGCAGTGGCTGATGATCCGGTGATGATGGCGCACGCATTTCGTCTGGCTGTAGAGGCAGGCCTGCTGGCGCGTCAGTCCGGGCCTGGCTCGCGCAGTTTTCAGGCGCAGGCCACCAGCCCGCTAACGGGCTTTCTGGAGGCGTACTCATGAGCACCTTCGTCGACCGCTGGCGGGAACTGGACTGGGACGATATTCGTCTGCGGATCAACAGCAAAACCGCCGCAGACGTCGAGCACGCCCTGAACGCGCGTCATGTCTCCCGCGAAGATCTGATGGCCCTGCTCTCCCCCGCCGCCAGCGCCTATCTGGAGCCAATGGCCCAGCGCGCGCAACGGCTCACTCGCCAGCGTTTTGGCAACACCGTGAGCTTTTACGTGCCGCTCTACCTCTCCAACCTGTGCGCCAATGATTGCACCTACTGCGGCTTTTCCATGAGCAATCGCATTAAGCGCAAAACCCTCGACGAGCATGAAATTGCTCGTGAGTGTGGCGCCATCCGGGAGATGGGCTTTGAACATCTGTTGCTGGTCACCGGTGAACATCAGGGAAAAGTGGGCATGGACTATTTCCGTCAGCACGTTCCGGCCATACGTCGCCGGTTTTCGTCCCTGCAGATGGAGGTGCAGCCACTCTCTGAAGAGGAGTACGTGGAGCTGAAATCCCTTGGGCTGGACGGCGTGATGGTCTATCAAGAGACCTATCACGAAGCGATATACGCCCGGCACCACCTGAAAGGAAAAAAGCAGGATTTCTTCTTCCGCCTGGAAACGCCGGACCGACTCGGTCGCGCGGGGATCGACAAAATCGGTCTCGGCGCGTTGATTGGGCTGTCAGACAGCTGGCGGGTCGACTGTTTTATGGTGGCGGAGCATTTGTTGTGGCTCCAGCAGCACTACTGGCAGAGCCGCTACTCCATCTCTTTCCCGCGGCTGCGCCCCTGCGCTGGCGGTATCGAACCGGCGTCGATCATGGATGAACGCCAGCTGGTGCAAACGATCTGCGCGTTTCGCCTGCTGGCACCGGAAGTGGAGCTGTCGCTGTCAACACGGGAATCGCCGGAGTTTCGCGATCGGGTCATTCCGTTAGCCATTAACAACGTCAGCGCCTTTTCCAAAACCCAGCCGGGCGGTTATGCCGATAATCATCCGGAACTGGAGCAGTTCGCCCCACACGATGGCCGTCGGCCTGAAGAGGTTGCCCACGCGCTCAGCACTCAGGGGTTACAGCCCGTCTGGAAAGACTGGGATAGCTGGCTGGGGCGCGTCTCGCAGTTACGTTGAAACGCGATGCAACGAGGCGAAATGTTCTCGAGGAGCCTCGGAGTGTCACCATTGAGCAGTTGTCGAACCATCTGTGTTTTTTTAATCTGCAAACGTCAGCAGCGGACGCTGACCAGGGCGAAAAGCTTCTTCCTCGTTTCGCCCTGCCTTCACAAAAATAAGCAGTTTCTGGTCAGTTATTAAGATAAATCATCCTGCCTTAAAATCTGGGAAGTATAATTAACCAGCATACATTTGGACTATCACCTCTTCTGGATCTCTGACAACCCATGCCTGTCCACAGTAAAAAACTCTCTTTTACGACACCTATCCTGGTGAGCTTTGCGGGGATATTGCTCAGTTTTGTGCTGATCGCCGTGTTTATCACGCTGACGCAGCGAAAAGATTTTGTAGAGGATTATCATAATATTAACCTCAATTTCACGCATAACCTGGCGGTGAACTATACGGAATCGATCCTGCGTGAAAACGACCATATTCTTGGCCGGGCTGTCACATTCTTCTCCCGCAATGACCAGCTTGAGAACACGGTGAATGTCGATCGCGAGAACGGATTGCAGGCCCTGATGCAGTTGCAAAACATGATGCCGAACGTTTCGGCTATCTCTCTGGCTGACGCCCAGGGACACTACCTGCGTGCCCCCGAAGTCCTGGCGGATGACAGCAGCAAAAAGTTTGATCCCCGCGTCCGCCCGTGGTTTGTCGGTCAGGCGCAGGCGAGTACCTTAAGCCGCTATACCAGCCCTTACATGGATTACTTTACTCATCAGCTTACCGTTACCCTCTACCGGCCCGTCATTTCGCCGGAAGGTCGCGTTAAAGGGACTCTCGGATTTCATCTCGACCTGGCTTCCATGGGATATACCCTGCGCCAGATGGTCGCCCCCATGCATGGGGAATTCTTCGTGGTGGAGCGCGATGGAAAGGTGGTGCTGCATCCGGATACCCGAGCCTTGTTTAAAACCTATGTCAGTGAAGAGCTGATGGACCAGATGACCAGCGGCGAGGGGCACACCTACGATCGTAAAACCGGCTTCTGGTACTACTACTACGCCTTTACGAACCCGGACTGGCTCGTCATTTACCGCGTTTCTAATACCACGCTCACCGACATCACACGCCACGAGACGAACATTGTCAGTTGGGGATTTGCGCTGGCCGCCATCGTGATTATCTTGTTTGGCCTGTATCTGCGCCACGCATCGCGTACGGTACTGATGAACATCATCAATGCCATTAAAACCGGCGAGGTGAATCAAGCGCCGCGACTGGAAGCGATGCTCAGTAAAACCATTCTGACGAACAAAGAGCGCGAGCGGGATTATGTGCGTCAGGCGACCGTGGACGCGCTCACCGGCTGTAAGAATCGCCGCGCCTTCGACAGCGATGTTGCGGCATTGATGAAGGAGCATCAGCCCTTTGCCCTCGCGCTGGTTGATATTGATAACTTTAAATCCATCAACGATACCTGGGGCCATCTGAGCGGCGATATTGTACTGCGTAACGTCGCCCGGGAGGGCATCCAGGTGATGCAGCCCCAGCATATTTCCGTGTATCGGTACGGCGGTGAGGAGTTTGCCGTTGTCTTCCCAGCAGAACATATTGATTCAGCTTTTAGCCTGCTGGAAAAATGGCGTCTTCAGGTTGCAGATCGCACCTGGCGGGAAGAGGGTTTGCACGTCACCTTTAGCGCCGGCCTGGGAGAGTGGCACTTCGAGCCGCTGGAGCAGTTAGTGGGCAGCGTGGACGCAGCTCTCTACGAAGCCAAACAGCAGGGTAAAAACCGCACGCTTCTCTCTTCCACCCACGCATAACACCGCATTCTCTGTGCCCGCTTTGGCGGGCGCACCGCTTAATCCGTTAAAATTGTAACCGGTTTCAGAAAAAGCAGATTTCTTTGTGATGCCTCACACACAATCGCCTTAAAGCGGTTGTTGAAGCCGCCTGCACGGGATAATTATCAATAAACACATGTACATCGAGGCTGACTATGAAGAACATCGTTTTATGCTGTGCGGCGGGTATGTCTACCAGCATGCTGGTTCAACGTATGAAAGACGCCGCAGATAAAAAAGGCGTTGAAGTAACCATTAAAGCCGTGCCGGTTGCTGAATTTAAAGACAATATTGCCACCGCCGACATCGTATTACTGGGGCCACAGGTTAAATACGAACTGGCAAAACTTCAGGCTCAGGCGGAACCGCTGGGCAAAAAGGTCGCGGTGATCGACATGATGGATTACGGCATGATGAAAGGCGATGCCGTGCTCGAAAAAGCACTCAAACTGTTGGAGTAAACCATGGAAGATTTAGAAACGACCATCATGGAGTTGCTGGTAAACGCCGGGGCGGCGCGCAGTGCGGCGTTGACCGCGCTGCAACTGGCACGTAAAGGTGACTTCGAGGGAGCGGAAAAAGCGATGGAAGAGTCGCGTGAATATGTGAAGCACGCGCATACCATCCAGACCCAGCTGATTGGCCTTGATGAAGGCACCGGCAAACTCCCGGTGAATCTGATTACCGTTCATTCGCAGGACCACCTGATGAACGCGATGGTGATTCAGGATCTGGCGGGAGACATGATTGAGCTTTATCGCCGCCTGCCGCTGCTGAACTGAAAAAATAGAGATATAAAAAAACCCGCCGAGGCGGGTTTTTTGTTGTCGATTGGCGCTAGCGCTTTTCCGACCTGGGTTTCGTTACCCGGCGATTTTCACCGCCGGGCATCAACGATTAATCGTTGTCAGAGCCGCCCAGACCTGCGTTCAGCAGTTCTGCCAGGCTTGCAGAAGCATCTTCCGCAGTTACCTGAGGTGCAGCTGGCAGTTCGCCCGCAGCACGACGACGCATACGATCCTGGTGGTAAGCATAACCGGTACCAGCCGGGATCAGACGACCCACGATAACGTTCTCTTTCAGACCGCGCAGTTCATCACGTTTACCCGCAACAGCCGCTTCGGTCAGGACACGCGTGGTCTCCTGGAAGGATGCTGCAGAGATGAAGGACTCGGTTGCCAGAGACGCTTTGGTGATACCCAGCAGGTCGCGGGAGTAGAGCGCCGCCACTTTGCCGTTCGCTTCCAGATCGCGGTTTGCAATCTTGACGCGGGAGTATTCCACCTGCTCGCCTTCCAGGAAGTCCGAGCTGCCAGCGCTATCGATGGTTGCTTTACGCAGCATCTGACGAACGATAACTTCGATGTGTTTATCGTTAATCTTAACGCCCTGCAGACGGTAAACGTCCTGTACTTCGTTGGTGATATAACGCGTTACCGCGTGAACACCACGAAGACGCAGAATGTCGTGCGGCGCTTCTGGACCATCGGAAACCACGTCACCACGTTCTACACGTTCGCCTTCGAACACGTTGAGCTGACGCCACTTAGGAATCATCTCTTCGTATGGCTCGCTACCGTCTAACGGAGTGATAACCAGACGACGTTTCCCTTTGGTCTCTTTACCGAAGGAAATGATGCCGCTGATTTCCGCAAGGATAGCTGGCTCTTTCGGACGACGTGCTTCGAACAGGTCAGCAACGCGTGGCAGACCACCGGTGATGTCCTTGGTACCGCCAGATTCCTGTGGAATACGCGCCAGGGTGTCACCACCGCTGATCTGTACGCCATCTTCCAGCTGGACAATCGCTTTACCTGGCAGGAAGTACTGAGCAGGCATATCGGTGCCTGGGATCAGAACGTCGTTACCGTTAGCATCAACGATTTTCAGTGCCGGACGCAGATCTTTACCACCCGCGGTACGTTCTGCAGAATCCAGAACCACCAGAGAGGAGAGACCGGTCAGTTCGTCGGTCTGACGAGTAATCGTCTGGCCATCGATCATATCGGTGAAGCGAATGAAGCCCGCCACTTCGGTGATTACCGGCATGGTGTGCGGATCCCAGTTTGCTACGGTCTCGCCGCCAGCAACCTGTTCGCCATCGCCTTTCGCCATCACAGCACCGTAAGGTACTTTGTAGCTCTCTTTGGTACGACCGAATTCGTCGATCAGCTTCAGCTCGGTGTTACGAGAGGTCACAACCAGCTTGCCAGCGGAGTTAACAACCGACTTGGCGTTAGACAGCTTGATGCTACCCTTGTTTTTCACCTGGATGCTGGATTCAGCAGCCGCACGAGATGCCGCACCACCGATGTGGAACGTACGCATCGTCAGCTGTGTACCCGGCTCACCGATGGACTGTGCCGCGATAACGCCGATTGCTTCACCTTTGTTGATGATGTGGCCACGCGCCAGGTCACGACCATAGCAGTGCGCACATACACCAAAGTCGGTGTCACAGGATACGACAGAACGCACTTTCACGGAGTCGACAGAGTTCTCTTCCAGCAGGTCACACCACTGTTCGTGCAGCAGAGTGTTGCGTGGAACCAGAATGTCTGCGGTACCTGGTTTCAGTACGTCTTCAGCAGTCACACGACCCAGAACGCGATCGCGCAGTGGCTCTTTAACATCACCACCCTCGATAACCGGGGTCATGGTGATACCTTCGAGGGTGCCACAATCGTCTTCAGTCACCACCAGATCCTGCGCAACGTCAACCAGACGACGCGTCAGATAACCGGAGTTTGCTGTTTTCAGTGCGGTATCCGCCAGACCTTTACGCGCACCGTGCGTGGAGATGAAGTACTGGAGTACGTTCAGACCTTCACGGAAGTTCGCGGTGATTGGCGTCTCGATGATGGAACCATCTGGTTTCGCCATCAGACCACGCATACCTGCCAGCTGACGAATCTGTGCTGCGGAACCACGCGCACCGGAGTCGGCCATCATGTAGATGCTGTTGAAGGAAACCTGCTGCTCTTCTTTACCTTCACGGTTAATGACGGTTTCAGTTTGCAGGTTGTCCATCATCGCTTTGGAAACGCGATCGTTCGCCGCAGCCCAAATATCGATAACTTTGTTGTAGCGTTCGCCCGCGGTAACCAGACCAGACTGGAACTGCTCCTGGATTTCGGCCACTTCAGCTTCGGCTTCGCTGATGATCTCGTATTTCTTCTGTGGGATCACCATGTCATCGATACCAACAGATGCACCTGAACGCGCTGCATAAGCAAAGCCGGTGTACATCGTCTGGTCAGCGAAGATAACGGTCGGTTTCAGACCCAAAATGCGGTAACAGGTGTTCAGCATTTTGGAGATCGCTTTCTTGCCCAGCGCCTGGTTGACGATGGAGAAAGGCAGACCTTTCGGCACGATCATCCACAGAATCGCACGACCAACAGTCGTATCGATCAGGCTGGTTTTCGCAACGAATTCGCCGCTCGCATCTTTTTCGTATTCAGTGATACGCACTTTAACGCGCGCATGCAGAGAGGCCAGGCCAGCGCGGTAAATACGCTCAGCTTCTTTAGGGCCAGTCAGCACCATGCCTTCGCCTTTGGCGTTAACACAGTCACGGGTCATGTAGTACAGACCCAGTACAACGTCCTGAGAAGGAACGATGATTGGCTCGCCGTTCGCAGGTGACAGGATGTTGTTGGTAGACATCATCAGCGCACGCGCTTCGAGCTGGGCCTCCAGCGTCAGCGGTACGTGAACAGCCATCTGGTCACCATCGAAGTCGGCGTTATATGCCGCACAAACCAGCGGGTGCAGCTGAATTGCTTTACCTTCGATCAGAACCGGTTCAAACGCCTGGATACCCAAACGGTGCAGAGTTGGTGCACGGTTCAGCAGTACCGGGTGTTCGCGGATAACTTCGTCCAGGATATCCCAAACGACAGCTTCTTCGCGCTCAACCATTTTCTTAGCGGCTTTGATGGTGGTGGCCAGGCCACGCAGTTCCAGCTTGCCGTAGATGAACGGTTTGAACAGTTCCAGTGCCATTTTCTTCGGCAGACCGCACTGATGCAGACGCAGGTATGGACCTACGGTGATTACAGAACGACCGGAGTAGTCAACACGCTTACCGAGCAGGTTCTGACGGAAACGACCCTGTTTACCTTTGATCATATCGGCCAAAGATTTCAGAGGACGTTTGTTAGAACCGGTGATCGCACGACCGCGACGACCGTTATCCAGCAGGGCGTCGACCGCTTCCTGCAGCATACGTTTTTCGTTGCGTACGATAATGTCAGGCGCAGCCAGATCCAACAGTCGTTTCAGACGGTTGTTACGGTTGATCACGCGACGATACAGATCGTTCAGGTCGGAAGTCGCGAAACGACCACCATCCAGCGGAACCAGCGGACGCAGATCTGGCGGCAGAACCGGCAGAACGGTCAGAATCATCCACTCTGGTTTGTTACCAGACTGAACGAACGCTTCCAGCAGCTTGATACGCTTGGTCAGCTTTTTACGCTTGGTTTCGGAGTTGGTTTCGTTCAGCTCTTCACGCAGCTGCTCGCACTCTTGCTCCAGATCCATGCTTTTCAGCAGGGCCTGAATAGCTTCCGCACCCATTTTCGCGTCGAATTCGTCACCGAACTCTTCAAGCGCGTCCAGATACTGTTCTTCGGTCAGAATCTGGTTACGTTCCAGATTCGTCATCCCGCCTTCGATAACAACATAAGATTCGAAGTACAGAACACGTTCGATATCGCGCAGCGGCATATCCAGCAGCAGACCGATACGGGACGGCAGAGATTTCAGGAACCAGATGTGAGCAGTCGGAGACGCAAGCTCGATGTGGCCCATGCGCTCACGGCGCACTTTAGTTTGGGTCACTTCAACGCCGCACTTCTCACAGATCACACCACGGTGTTTCAGGCGCTTGTACTTACCGCACAGGCACTCGTAATCTTTTACTGGCCCGAAAATACGCGCACAGAAAAGGCCGTCACGCTCAGGTTTGAACGTACGGTAGTTGATGGTTTCCGGCTTCTTAACTTCACCGAAAGACCATGAACGGATCATGTCTGGCGATGCCAGAGCAATTTTGATCGCATCAAACTCTTCGGTTTTAGTTTGCGCTTTCAGAAACTTTAATAAGTCTTTCACGGATTTGCTCCCGTCGGAGTTAGCACAATCTGGTGCCGGGTTATTAATCCGGCACCAGTGACCTGTTTGAGCGAGAGTTACTCGTCTTCCAGCTCGATGTTGATACCCAGGGAACGGATCTCTTTCAACAGTACGTTGAAGGATTCCGGCATGCCCGGTTCCATCTGATGGTTACCGTCGACGATGTTTTTATACATCTTCGTACGGCCGTTCACGTCATCAGACTTAACGGTAAGCATTTCCTGCAGGGTGTATGCCGCGCCATATGCTTCAAGCGCCCACACTTCCATCTCACCGAAGCGCTGACCACCGAACTGTGCCTTACCACCCAGCGGCTGCTGAGTAACCAGGCTGTAAGAACCGGTAGAACGCGCATGCATCTTGTCATCAACCAGGTGGTTCAGTTTCAGCATGTACATGTAGCCAACGGTAACCTGGCGCTCGAATTGCTCACCGGTACGACCGTCGAACAGTGTGATCTGACCAGAAGTCGGCAGGCCACCCAGCTGTAACAGTTCCTTGATTTCAGACTCTTTCGCACCATCGAAGACCGGTGTTGCGATCGGCATGCCTTTTTTCAGGTTCTCAGCCAGACGCAGAACTTCGTCATCGCTGAAGGTGTTCAGGTCAACTTTCTGACGAACATCAGTGCCCAGATCGTACGCACGCTGGATGAATTCGCGCAGTTTCGCGACTTCTTCCTGCTGCTTCAGCATGGCGTTGATTTTCTCGCCGATACCTTTCGCAGCCATACCCAAGTGAGTTTCAAGGATCTGACCAATGTTCATACGAGACGGTACACCCAGTGGGTTCAGCACGATATCTACCGGCGTACCGTTAGCATCGTGAGGCATATCTTCGATCGGGTTGATCTTGGAGATAACACCTTTGTTACCGTGACGACCTGCCATTTTATCACCAGGCTGAATCTGACGTTTAACGGCCAGATAAACCTTAACAATCTTCAGCACGCCTGGTGCCAGATCGTCGCCCTGAGTGATTTTGCGGCGTTTCGCTTCGAGTTTTTTCTCGAACTCGTGTTTCAGTTCGTCGTACTGCTCAGCCAGTTGTTCCAGCTGACTTTGTTTCTCTTCGTCGGCCAGGCCCAGTTCCAGCCAGCGGTCGCGAGGCAGTTTGTCGAGCTTCTCAGCTTCGATGCCACCGGAGACCAGCGCAGCATAGATACGACTAAACAGGCCAGCTTCGAGGATCTGCAGTTCTTCAGACAGGTCTTTTTTCGCCTGCTTCAGCTGCATCTCTTCGATTTCCAGCGCACGTTTGTCTTTTTCTACGCCATCGCGAGTAAAGACCTGAACGTCGATAACCGTACCGGAAACACCGTTTGGTACACGCAGAGAAGAGTCTTTAACGTCAGACGCTTTCTCACCGAAGATTGCACGCAGCAGTTTCTCTTCTGGCGTCAGCTGGGTTTCACCTTTCGGCGTTACCTTACCAACCAGAATGTCGCCGCCGGTCACTTCTGCACCGATGTAAACGATACCGGATTCATCAAGTTTAGAGAGCGCAGCTTCACCCACGTTCGGGATGTCAGCAGTGATCTCTTCTGGCCCCAGCTTGGTGTCACGGGACACACATGCCAGTTCCTGAATGTGAATCGTGGTGAAACGATCTTCCTGGACCACACGCTCGGAAACGAGGATGGAGTCTTCGAAGTTGTAACCGTTCCACGGCATAAACGCTACGCGCATGTTCTGACCGAGTGCCAGTTCACCGAGATCGGTAGACGGACCATCTGCCAGCACGTCGCCGCGCTCAACCGGCTCACCCAGAGACACACACGGCATCTGGTTGATGCAGGTGTTCTGGTTAGAACGGGTGTACTTCGTCAGGTTATAGATGTCGATGCCTGCTTCGCCCGGATACATCTCGTCTTCGTTAACTTTGATAACGATACGGGAAGCATCAACGTACTGAACAGTACCGCCACGTTTAGCAACTGCGGTTACACCGGAGTCAACGGCAACAGCACGTTCCATACCGGTACCAACCAGCGGCTTATCAGCGCGCAGAGTCGGAACCGCCTGACGTTGCATGTTTGCACCCATCAATGCACGGTTGGCGTCATCGTGTTCCAGGAATGGAATCAGGGACGCACCAACAGAAACGATCTGCTGCGTGGAAACGTCCATGTAGTCCACCTGATCATTGCTGAACAGGCTGGATTCGCCTTTGCTACGGCAGGTAACGAGATCGTCAACGAAACGACCTTCTTCGTCCAGGTTGGTGTTCGCCTGAGCGATGACGTAGTTACCTTCTTCGATAGCAGAAAGGTAATGAATTTCGTCGGTTACAACACCGTCAGTCACTTTACGGTACGGAGTCTCGAGGAAACCGTATTCGTTAGTCTGTGCGTACACGGACAGGGAGTTGATCAGACCGATGTTTGGACCTTCAGGCGTTTCGATTGGACATACGCGACCGTAGTGAGTCGGGTGTACGTCTCGAACTTCAAAGCCTGCACGTTCACGGGTCAGACCGCCTGGGCCGAGTGCAGAGATACGACGTTTGTGCGTAATCTCAGACAGTGGGTTGTTCTGGTCCATGAACTGAGACAGCTGGCTGGAACCAAAGAACTCTTTCACTGCGGCAGAAATTGGCTTGGCGTTGATCATATCCTGAGGCATCAGGGTATCCAGATCGCCCAGAGACAGACGCTCTTTCACCGCACGCTCAACACGTACCAGGCCAACACGGAATTGGTTTTCCGCCATTTCGCCTACGGAACGGATACGACGGTTGCCGAGGTGGTCGATATCATCCACTTCGCCTTTGCCGTTACGGATATCAATGAGCTTTTTCATCACTTCGATGATGTCTTCTTTGCTCAGGATACCGGAACCTTCGATCGCGTCACGCAGCAGAGAACGGTTGAACTTCATACGACCAACCGCGGACAGATCGTAGCGGTCTTCGGAGAAGAACAGGTTCTCAAACAGGCTTTCAGCCGCTTCACGCGTTGGTGGCTCACCAGGGCGCATCATGCGGTAGATTTCTACCAGCGCGCTCAGACGATCGTTAGTTGGGTCGACGCGTACAGTCTCAGAGATGTACGGACCGTGATCCAGATCGTTGGTGAACAGCGTTTCGATACGTTTGTGACCAGACTGGCTCAGCTTAGCCAGCAGATCCAGGCTCAGCTCCATGTTAGCCGGGCAGATCAGTTCGCCAGTTGAAGCATCAACGTAATCTTTTGCTGCCACTTTGCCCGCGATGTATTCAACCGGAACTTCGATGTGTTTGATTTCATCTTTTTCCAGCTGGCGAATATGGCGCGCAGTGATACGGCGACCTTTTTCCACGTACACTTTGCCGTCGGATTCGATGTCGAACGACGCGGTTTCGCCACGCAGACGTTCCGGCAGCAGCTCCATTTGCAGCTTGTTGTCGCGGATCTCAAAGATCACTTTCTCGAAGAACAGGTCAAGGATCTGCTCAGTGGTATAGCTCAACGCACGCAGAATGATGGTCGCTGGCAGTTTACGACGACGGTCGATACGGACAAACAGGTTGTCTTTCGGATCGAACTCGAAGTCCAGCCATGAACCACGGTAAGGAATGATGCGCGCGTTATACAGTACTTTACCGGAAGAGTGTGTTTTACCTTTATCGCTGTCGAAGAAGACACCCGGGCTACGATGCAGCTGGGAAACGATAACACGCTCTGTGCCGTTGATGACAAAAGTACCGTTGTCCGTCATGAGTGGAATTTCACCCATGTAGACTTCTTGTTCTTTAATGTCTTTAACGGTGCCTTCTGGCGCTTCGCGCTCATAGACAACCAGACGCAGTTTGACGCGCAGCGGTGCGGAATAGGTCACACCACGGATCTGACATTCCTGAACGTCAAATACCGGTTCGCCAAGGCGGTAGCTGACGTATTGCAGCTCAGAATTACCGCTATAGCTTTTGATTGGGAATACGGAACGGAAGGCTGCTTCCAGACCATACTGCCCTTCAGGATCTTGCTCGATAAACTTCTGGAACGAGTCAAGCTGGATAGAAAGGAGATAAGGTATATCCAGAACTTGTGGACGTTTACCAAAATCCTTACGAATACGTTTTTTCTCGGTATAGGAGTAAACCATTAGGGTTCCTCAGCTCGCTGACAAGTCGACCCATCTGTCCGACGAAGGGACAGTTTGTGCAACACCGTTTTGTTGATCGGAAAATTGAATACTTTCCGCAATACCTGTTGCTATCACGCTTAAACCATTTCGTTGCGATTTACACAGAGCGAGCACCCTGTCGCAGTATATTAAGGCGTCGATAGAAACAAGCATTGTCAGGACAACCAGCAGTCAAACAGTGTGAAATGCTGCTGGCGCCTTACAGCGCAAAAAGGCTGGTGACTAAAAAGTCACCAGCCATCAGCCTAATTTCTCAGGCTGCAACCGGAAGGGTTGGCTTATTTAACTTCAACTTCAGCGCCAGCTTCTTCCAGAGATTTTTTCAGTGCTTCTGCGTCATCTTTGCTCACGCCTTCTTTCAGAGCGGCTGGAGCAGATTCTACCAGGTCTTTAGCTTCTTTCAGACCCAGGCCAGTTGCGCTACGTACTGCTTTGATTACAGCAACTTTGTTAGCGCCAGCAGCTTTCAGAATTACGTCGAATTCAGTTTTTTCTTCAGCAGCTTCAGCCGGGCCAGCAGCTACAGCTACAGCAGCAGCAGCGGAAACACCGAATTTTTCTTCCATTGCAGAAATCAGTTCTACAACGTCCATTACGGACATAGCTGCAACTGCTTCAATGATTTGATCTTTAGTGATAGACATTTAAATTGTTCCTGAAAATCAGAATAAGTTTATACGTAAGCGAATGCTTGATAAAGAAAACGGCTATTAAGCAGCTTCTTTTGCATCGCGAACAGCAGCCAGAGTGCGAACCAGTTTGCCAGCCGAAGCTTCTTTCATGGTTGCCATCAGGCGTGCAATTGCTTCTTCGTAGGTCGGCAGGGTTGCCAGGCGATCGATTTGCGATGCCGGGATCAACTCACCTTCAAAGGCTGCGGCTTTGACCTCAAATTTTGCATTCGCTTTCGCGAAATCTTTGAACAGACGAGCAGCTGCGCCCGGGTGTTCCATAGAATATGCAATCAGGGTCGGACCAACGAACGCGTCTTTCAGGCACTCAAACTGAGTACCTTCAACAACACGGCGCAGCAGGGTGTTACGAACAACACGCATGTATACGCCGGCTTCGCGACCTGCTTTACGCAGTTCAGTCATTTTGTCTACAGTTACGCCGCGGGAATCCGCAACTACTGCAGACAGCGCGCCTTTGGCTACTTCGCTGACTTCAGCAACAATCGCTTGTTTGTCTTGAAGATTTAAAGCCATTAGCTTTGCTCCTGGATGTTTGCCGGAACTCATGTTCCGGAACTCACTTCACTCTTCCCAACGGAAAGAGCGTCTTAATACGGTGAGCAGAAACAAGCCAGAGTATCAGAAATAATCTTAGCGTTCTGTCACCGTCTACGCAGGGCATTAAGCCTCTTTCGAGACACCTGCGGTCTTCGACGGAGGCCTGGATTAGGCCAGGCTCCAACGAACAAATCTTTTTACCTGCTAACTTTCGTTAGCAAACGTGGGGGTAAGATTGTAGACAAATCCACCGCCCACGTAAAGGTATTAGTTTGCAGCAGCGCTCAGGCCAGCCTGGTCAACTGCAACACCTGCACCCATAGTGGTGGAGATGCTAATTTTCTTGATGTACACGCCTTTCGCCTGAGTTGGTTTTGCTTTTTTCAGCGCAACCAGCAGAGATTCCAGGTTTTCTTTCAATTTGTCAGCGTCGAAGTCCACTTTACCGATGGTAGTGTGGATGATGCCGTTTTTGTCGTTACGATAACGAACCTGACCCGCTTTAGCGTTCTTAACCGCTTCAGCAACGTTAGGAGTTACAGTACCAACTTTAGGGTTTGGCATCAGGCCGCGTGGACCCAGAACCTGGCCCAGCTGGCCAACAACGCGCATTGCATCCGGGGAAGCAATAACAACGTCAAAGTTCATTTCGCCTTTTTTGATCTGATCAGCCAGATCTTCCATACCTACCAGTTCAGCGCCAGCAGCTTTAGCAGCTTCAGCGTTTGCACCCTGAGCAAATACAGCTACGCGTACGGAACGGCCAGTACCGTGTGGCAGTACAGTTGCGCCACGAACGTTCTGATCAGATTTACGAGCGTCGATACCGAGGTTTACAGCAACGTCAACGCTTTCAACGAACTTAGCGGTAGCCAGTTCTTTCAGCAGAGCGATAGCTTCGGTGATGTCGTATTGTTTGGTCGCATCAACTTTGTCACGGATCACGGACATGCGCTTGGTCAGTTTAGCCATTTCTTAGTCCTCCACTACCAGGCCCATGGAACGTGCAGTACCTTCAATGGAGCGAGTCATCGCTTCAATGTCGGAACCAGTCATGTCGGCAGCTTTGGTCTGCGCGATTTCCTGCAGCTGAGCGCGGGAAATTTTACCAACTTTATCTTTGTTCGGCTTACCGGAACCAGACTTGATACCAGCCGCTTTTTTCAGCAGTACTGCTGCCGGCGGGGTCTTGGTAACGAAAGTGAAAGAACGGTCAGCGTATACGGTGATAACAACCGGAATTGGCAAACCTTTTTCAAGGGATTCAGTTTTTGCGTTGAACGCTTTACAGAATTCCATGATGTTAACACCCTGCTGACCCAGAGCTGGACCAACTGGTGGACTTGGGTTAGCCATACCAGCTGCAACCTGCAGCTTGACATAGGCTTGTACTTTCTTAGCCATTCTAAAATCCTCTAAATGGGTTATAGCGCCTCAAGGAGGCTCCCCGTGATAAATATCGTTTTACGGGTCGGAACCCATAAAAACAAAAGGCGCGAAATTGTATTCCAATCTCGCGCCCTGTGCAACGATTTAATCGCCGCTTTTTTGATCGGCTGCTTAGGCTTTTTCTACCTGGGCAAAGTCCAGTTCTACCGGGGTCGCACGACCGAAGATAGAAACAGAAACTTTCAGACGGGACTTCTCGTAGTCCACTTCTTCAACCACGCCATTAAAGTCAGCAAACGGACCGTCGCTAACACGAACCATTTCACCCGGTTCAAACAGCGTTTTCGGACGCGGCTTATCACCAACCTGCTGCAGGCGGTTCATAATCGCATCAACTTCTTTGTCGCTGATTGGCGCCGGACGATCGGACGTGCCGCCGATAAAGCCCATTACGCGCGGGACGCTGCGCACCAGGTGCCAGCTTGCATCGTTCATCACCATCTGAACCAGCACGTAACCCGGGAAGAATTTGCGCTCGCTTTTGCGACGCTGGCCACCACGGATCTCGACCACTTCTTCGGTCGGAACCATGACTTCACCAAACAACTCTTCCATATTGTGTAATTTGATATGCTCACGCAGCGAAGTGGCTACGCGGCCTTCAAAACCGGAGAACGCCTGAACGACGTACCAGCGCTTTTTAGGGGCTTCAGACATCTTAGAACCTCAGGCCAGTGATAAAGGAAACCAGGCGAACCAGAATACCATCCAGTCCCCACAGAATCAGTGACATAACTGCTGTCACTGCTGCCACAATCAGCGTGGTGTGCAATGTTTCCTGGCGAGTCGGCCAAATGACCTTGCGAACTTCGGTTCGCGCTTCGCGGGCAAAAGCAACGGTCGCTTTACCTTTTGTCGTCAACAGCGCGACACCACCCGCTGCAGCAATAAGAATTACTACGGCCAGCGCACGCAACGGCAGCATCATGTCACGATAGAGGTAGTTGCCAACAATAGCCACAATCAGCAGCACGGCCACAACTACCCACTTCATCGCTTCCAGGCCGCGACCGCTCCCTTGAGCTTCGGTATTCGCACTCATAAACCAACCTGTCAGAAGTATTCTACAAACAATTTCACCCCGCGAGAGCGAGGCGATCCAACCCGAAAAAACCAATCGCTTTTCGGACTAAACGCCCTCTACAGAGCCTGTCTCAGCAATGATTATGACAAAAAAAATCACTGATGAGCCAGGTTCTGGTTCGAAAGCGTGCAAAAAGGGCATCAAATGATGCCCTTTTATTGCGCATTGCGTCAAATGTTATCAGCGATTAGCCGAGAACTTTAGCAACAACGCCTGCACCAACAGTACGGCCGCCTTCACGGATTGCGAAACGCAGACCGTCATCCATCGCGATTGGGTGGATCAGGGTAACAACCATTTTGATGTTGTCGCCTGGCATTACCATCTCAACGCCTTCTGGCAGTTCGATGGTACCGGTCACGTCAGTTGTACGGAAGTAGAACTGTGGACGGTAGCCCT
>NZ_PKFT01000018.1:0-26291 GCF_002870005.1 Lelliottia sp. F153
GTTTTCCTCATTCAGAGTCAAGCGTTTAATTTCGCTTTTCGCTGTCGGCGTTCATCGCTGAACCCCTGCTGTCCCGGCGGCTTGCGTGCCGTTGTTCCGTGTCAGTGGAGGCGCATTATAGGGAGTTCTCAGACGTTGACAACCCCTCTTTTAAAAAAAACTTTCAACCGCCTTTTTTTTGTTCAAAACCGTGCTACAGCGCCAGTTTTTCGAGCGTTTCAAAGCCATATCGGCGTAAGACGGGTAAAAGTTGCTCAGTCTCAGGGGTGAGCGCCATACAGAAAGCAATATTCTTGTCACTGGATTTGGCATCTGGCGCTTCATGTTCAAGAAGCCACGCGGTGCGTCGGGCAATCGCGGCACCTGAGTCGACCAGACGCGTGCCTTCCGGCAAGACCTCAAGCAGCTCGTCCTGTAAAAGCGGGAAATGCGTGCAGCCCAGCACAACCGTATCCGGTGGTTCAGCCATTCGTAGCCATGGACGCAAAATGCGACGCAGCTCCTCCAGCGGCACCGGATGACCATGCAGCTTCGCTTCGGCCATCTCCACCAGTTCGGCTGAGCCGAGCATGGCAATCGAGCATTCGTTAGCGAAGCGGTCGATCAGCTCACGCGTATAAGGACGCTTTACCGTCCCGCGCGTCGCCAGCAGGCCGACGATACCGTTCGCCGTCAGACGAGCCGCAGGCTTAATCGCCGGCACCACGCCCACAACAGGAAACGGGAATTTTTCGCGTAATGCAGGAAGGGAAACGGTGCTTGCGGTATTACAGGCAATCACGGCCAGCGCTAAGGGATAACGCTGTTGGACGGCAGTGACGATTTCCAGGACACGCTCAACGATAAAGTCTTCGCTCTTTTCCCCATAAGGAAAAGCGACGTTATCGAAAGCATAGATGTAATGAAGATCCGGCAGAAGATGCCGAATCTCATCGTAGACCGAAAGCCCACCGACGCCGGAGTCAAACACCAGCACGGTGGGTCGTGGATCAGAAGGTGTAGCTGCCAGACAAGGTGTATTCCCGTCCTGCAGTTTGGTAGCCATAAACTGTCTCGTAATCTTTATCGAACAGGTTAGCTATTTTACCACGAACTGTCAGATGTGAGGTGACAGGATATGAAACTGCGACATCCCACAGACTTACGCCACCCATTTTCACACGTTCAGACGTATAGGTATTGGGATCGTATGCCACATCATAACGCGTGCCCAGATAGCGGTAGGCCAGATTCCAGTCGAGATCCCATACCTGCCAGTCCAGCTGATACTTAACCTGCTGCTTCGAACGGCGGGCCAGCACTTCGTTGGTTTTAGCGTTA
This sequence comes from Lelliottia sp. F153, assembly GCF_002870005.1. Taxonomy (NCBI): domain Bacteria; kingdom Pseudomonadati; phylum Pseudomonadota; class Gammaproteobacteria; order Enterobacterales; family Enterobacteriaceae; genus Lelliottia; species Lelliottia sp. F153. The sequence goes on from NZ_PKFT01000018.1 coordinate 1,321, forward strand.
CGGGGATCCACATAATCATAGGAAATCTGGTGCCCCACCAGGCCAGTGTCGAACTGCGCTGTGGCTTCGATACCTTTAATACGGGCTTCGTCGACGTTGTAGTAACGATACGTGTGCGGATCGCTGCTGATCAGGTTATCAATATCATTACGATAACCTGTAACACGCCAGTTTACCGGTCCCGTCAGACCTTCAAAGCCCCCTTCCCACTGCTTACTCTCTTCCGGTTTAAGGTCCGGATTCCCGTAAGTCGCGCTGTGAATCTGGCTCATTGTTGGGGCTTTATACGCCGTACCGTAAGAGGCAATAGCGCGGTAACCATCAATAAACTCCCACGCCGCACTGGTTTGCCAGGTACCGTGATTACCAAAGTTAGAGTTATCGTCATTACGCGCAGCCGCTTCAAGCGTCACGCTATTGAACTGCTGCATCGCAGAGAGGAACACACCGGTGTTACGTTGCTCGTAACCTTTATCCAGATAACCCGTTCCCGCCTGGGTTTTTTGTTTCTGCCAGTCCAGACCCGCACCGATATTACCGTGGCCGACTTGAATATGATTCAGCCATTGAGTGGTGTACTGCTTCACATCGTCAGTCGTTGCCGAATCCGCGTAACGTCCTTTTTTCGGATCATAATTCTGATCTTTACTGCGGCCATACCCCGCAACCAGTTGAGACTGGAAAATACCCTGGTTATAACGCAGGCCCGTATCCCAGTTTTGACTGTAGAGCTGGCGTGTATCCGGTCTTCCGTCGATCATGAAATTGGCATCATAGTGATCATAACCGTCATACGCAGTACGGTTGTCATAGCCAAAGCCACGGAAGAAACCGCTCACGCTGTCGGTGATTTGCTGCTCCACGGAGCCGTACAGAGACTTACTCATAAAACCGTCGCGATCCGGCTGACGCGGTGCATCCTGCGCATCAATATCAAAACCGCGGGTATAGGTATAGTTGCCCGCAAGGGTGACTTTGGTTTTATCGAAGAGCTGCTGGAATGAACCGTCGTAAGACTGATAGCCCTTCGACCCCACACCCGCAGAGATCTCACCGCCAGGCTGATCGCGTCCGGTGATAATGTTGATTACGCCGCCAATCGCATCGGAACCATACAGCGCAGACCGTGGACCGCGAATGTACTCAAGACGCTGGATAAGAGAAGTAGGGATTTGGCTAAGATCGGCGACATTACTGATCCCGGCGTTGTTCAGCGGGATGCCGTCAATCAGCACCAGAACGTGACGAGATTCTGTACCGCGTATAAAAGTAGAAGCGTTTGCCCCCATGCCGCCGCTTTGGGCGATATCCACACCCGGCAGGCGCTGCATGACTTCAACGACGCTCTTGGCCTGCCAGCGTTCGATATCTTCACGGGTCACCACCGACGTCGGCGCCAGAACGGTATTTGCCGGTTGCTCAAAACGGTTTGCTGTCACCACCAACGAGTCAGCGCTTTCCTGCGCCCAGCCCGAAAAAGCCGTGACGGAAAGCGCCGTCATCAGCGATACTTTTTTAATCATTGTTAAAGCATCCACAATATAAGAAGGATGCCGCAGGCGTCATCTATAGCACGCGATGATGAAACCAAATGCGACGTAACACCGGCAGGTCTTCGGGCTTGGTGGCGTGTGTGGATGAAGACTTCCCACTCGAAAGCAGTGTCTACAACATTCATCCCGCCAGTCTTTACCGCTGCGCGTCAGCTCCAGATTTACACTGGATTCCCTTTTCACTTACAGGAGACCGGAAACAGAATGCTACAATTAGAAACGTATGGATGTCCAGACAGCTATGCATGATTAAATCTGGACATCCCCTGTACAGTGCTTACAATCCCCGCGAAATTGTTTACCACTCAGGATGCATCATGACCCCCGAACACCTCCCGACAGAACAGTACGACGCGCAGCTGGCAGAAAAAGTGGTCCGCCTGCAAAGTATGATGACGCCTTTTGCGGCGCCCGTTCCCGAGGTGTTCCGCTCGCCGGTCAGTCACTATCGCATGCGCGCTGAATTCCGTATCTGGCATGACGGCGACGATCTGTACCACATCATTTTCGATCAGCAGACCAAGTCCCGCATCCGCGTAAACAGCTTCCCGGCCGCGAGTGAATTAATTAACCAATTAATGACGCTGATGATTGAAGGCGTACGTGATAACCCGATTCTGCGCCACAAATTGTTCCAGATTGATTACCTGACCACGCAAAGCAACCAGGCGATCGTCTCCCTGCTTTATCACAAAACCCTGAATGATGAATGGCGTCAGGAAGCGGAAGCGCTGCGCGATGCGCTGCGTGCCCAGAATATCAATGTGCATCTGATTGGCCGCGCCACCAAAACCAAAATCATGCTCGATCAGGACTATGTGGATGAACGTCTGCCGGTGGCCGGGAAAGAGATGATCTATCGCCAGGTCGAAAACAGCTTCACGCAGCCGAATGCGGCGATGAACGTGCAGATGCTGGAGTGGGCGCTGAACGCCACTGAAGGGGCAACGGGTGATTTGCTCGAGCTATACTGCGGGAACGGCAACTTCTCCCTCGCGCTGGCGCGCAACTTTGAACGCGTTCTGGCCACCGAAATTGCTAAACCCTCCGTCGCGGCAGCGCAGTACAACATCGCGGCGAACCACATTGATAATGTGCAAATTATCCGTATGGCAGCCGAAGAGTTTACGCAGGCCATGAACGGCGTGCGTGAATTCAACCGCTTGCAGGGAATCGATCTGAAGAGCTACCAGTGCGAGACGATTTTCGTCGATCCACCGCGCAGCGGGCTGGACAGCGAAACCGAGAAGATGGTGCAGGCCTATCCGCGTATTCTTTACATCTCCTGCAATCCGGAGACGTTGTGTAAGAATCTGGAAACGTTAAGCCAGACGCACAAGGTTGAACGTCTGGCATTGTTCGATCAGTTCCCATACACGCACCACATGGAGTGCGGCGTACTGCTAACGGCGAAGTAAAATCTTGTAGGCCGGATAAGCGAAACGCCATCCGGCTTTTTTTGGGCAGGTGGCGCTACGCCTGTCTGCCCTACAACATCCCGTTATTCATGGATTTGATGCTTACGGTTACGCATCTTAATACCAATCCAGAACACCAGCGCTACTGACAGCACCGCAGGCAGGAAGTTAGAGCCGATATCCGGATATTCCGCGCGCACCACGGTGCTATACAGCAGAACGCCAAGGATAAAGAACGCGGCAGCCAGGCCCGGTAAACCCACCGGCATGGTACGGTTCTGATAGCGCTGATGCAGACAGTAAACCGTTAGCACCAGAGCGATAAGCGGGAAGATCGAAAACGGCACAATCGAGCTGAACACGGCTGCAAATGTTCCGTTAATAGATAAGCCAGCGATCAATGCCAGCAACAACGTACCTTTATCCTGACCTGACTGTTTCATTACTCACCTTCGTCGATTTGATGCGCCGACTTTTCTTGTTCCCGGCGGTACCAGTAATACGCCCCTTTGGAAATCATCCTCAGCTGTAATACCAGTCGCTCTTCGAGTTGCTTGCGTTGTTCAACGCCAACATCCAGTGCTTCGGCACCCGCACTGAAAACAATGGTCACCATCGCCTCGGCCTGCGCTTCCGTGAAGGCGCGTGGCATATGGTTTTCGATTTCGAGATAGTCGGCAAGTTCCGCAATAAAATGCTGAATTTCGCGCGCAACGGCGGCACGAAACGCGGCAGATGTCCCCGAACGTTCGCGCAATAACAGTCGAAACGCGTTGGGATTGTTGCCGATAAATTCCATAAACGTTGAAACGGACGTGCGGATCACGCTGCCGCCTTTGGCGATACGCTGACGCGCCTGGCGCATAAGCTGGCGCAGCATCAGGCCGCTCTCATCCACCATGGTCAGACCCAGCTCATCTACATCACGAAAATGACGATAAAAGGACGTTGGCGCAATCCCGGCCTCGCGTGCGACTTCGCGCAGGCTCAAACTGGCAAAACTTCGCTCAGCACTCAGTTGACTAAATGCCGCTTCCACCAGCGAACGCCGGGTTTTCTCTTTTTGTTGTGCTCTTACGCCCATCACAATAGTTGAATCCTTCCAAAGGCCTTCAGGCACTATACCAGAGAATAAAATTAATCTGTTTGCATCACTTTGTGAATGATTGTTTACGCGAGGTTTGTGCTCCACAGCTCGAAAAGAGCACAACGATAATTGGGTTATCCTGCTAATGATGTTACTATTCTGTTGCTTTTATGTATAAGAACAGGTAAGCCTTGCCATGCCACACACCTACGATTACGACGCAATAGTTATTGGTTCCGGCCCCGGCGGCGAAGGCGCTGCTATGGGACTGGTGAAACAGGGAGCCAGAGTAGCGGTCATCGAGCGCTACCATAATGTTGGCGGCGGTTGCACCCACTGGGGCACCATCCCTTCTAAAGCCCTCCGCCACGCCGTTAGCCGCATTATTGAATTTAACCAGAACCCTCTTTACAGCGACCATTCCCGACTTCTTCGTTCTTCCTTTGCCGACATTCTCAACCATGCTGATAACGTGATTAATCAGCAAACGCGGATGCGCCAGGGGTTTTACGAGCGCAATCACTGCGAAATTTTGCAGGGCGACGCGCACTTTGTTGACGAACACACGCTGGCGCTGAAGTGTCATGACGGTTCCGTCGAGACGATTACCGCCGAGAAATTTGTCATCGCCTGCGGCTCACGCCCGTACCATCCGACTGACGTCGATTTCTCTCATCCGCGCGTCTACGACAGCGACTCGATTCTGAGCCTGCACCACGAACCGCGCCACGTGCTCATCTACGGCGCAGGGGTGATTGGCTGCGAATATGCGTCGATTTTCCGTGGAATGGACGTGAAAGTCGACCTGATCAACACCCGTGACCGTCTGCTGGCGTTTCTCGATCAGGAGATGTCCGACTCCCTCTCCTACCACTTCTGGAACAGCGGCGTGGTTATTCGCCACAACGAAGAGTACGAGAAAATCGAAGGCTGCGATGACGGTGTGATCATGCACCTGAAATCCGGGAAAAAGCTCAAAGCCGACTGCCTGCTGTATGCCAACGGGCGTACGGGTAACACCGATTCGCTGGCGCTGGAAAACATCGGTCTTGAAACGGATAGCCGCGGTCAGCTGAAGGTCAACAGCATGTACCAGACTGCCTTACCGCATATCTACGCGGTGGGTGATGTGATTGGTTATCCGAGCCTGGCTTCCGCCGCTTACGACCAGGGCCGCATCGCTGCCCAGGCGCTGGTGAAAGGCGAAGCGACTGCGCATCTGATCGAAGATATTCCAACCGGGATTTACACCATTCCGGAGATCAGCTCGGTGGGCAAAACCGAACAGCAGCTGACGTCAATGAAGGTGCCTTACGAGGTGGGTCGTGCGCAGTTCAAGCATCTGGCGCGGGCGCAAATCGTGGGAATGAGCGTGGGAACGCTGAAGATTTTGTTCCATCGCGAGACGAAAGAGATCCTCGGGATTCACTGCTTCGGTGAACGCGCGGCGGAAATCATTCATATCGGTCAGGCCATCATGGAGCAAAAAGGTGGCGGTAACACGATTGAGTACTTCGTTAACACCACCTTTAACTACCCGACGATGGCAGAAGCCTATCGGGTAGCAGCGCTGAACGGTTTAAACCGCCTGTTTTAACGCACCGTCAAAGTGGCCATCCATCGAACTGCGGATGGCCTCTGCCAGCTGCTCATAGCGGCTGCGCAGCGGTGATCCTGGACGATAGACCAGACCAATGGTACGACGCGGCTCAGGTTTAATGCACGGCAGATAGACCACACCATCGCGTTTGCGCTCGCGCGGTACGGCCAGCGCAGGCAGCAGTGTAATACCACTTCCCGCCGCCACCATATTGCGCAGCGTTTCCAGGCTGGTTGCACGGAAATGGGTATCTTCATCCGCACCCGCTTCAAAGCAAAAGCCCATCGCCTGATCGCGCAAACAGTGACCGTCTTCGAGCATCAGCAGCTTTTCACCCGCCAGATCGGACATCGGCACGCGATCGCGGTTCGCCCACGGGTGATCCTCATAGATCGCCAGCATCATCGGCTCATCAAACAGCGGCACTTCGATAAAGGCTTCGCTCTCTTTGACCAGCGCCAGAATGGCACAGTCGAGCTTACCGCTATCCAGCTGCGCCAGCAGTTGATGGGTCTGGGCTTCGTGCAGATACATTTCGAGTTTCGGGAAGGTCTGGTGCAGCATCGGAATAATTTGCGGCAACAAATAGGGGCCAACGGTAGGGATCAGGCCAATGTGCAGCGGGCCGGACATGGCTTCCCCCTGCTGGCTTGCCATTTCCTTGAGCACTTTGACCTCGCGCAGCACGGTGCGCGCCTGATCCACCAGCAGCAAACCGGCCTGGGTGAACAGCACTTTACGACTGGTACGTTCCAGCAGCATCACGCCCAGCTCATCTTCCAGCTTGCGGATCTGACCGCTCAGGGTCGGCTGGCTGACGTGGCAGGAATCTGCCGCGCGGCGAAAATGACGATGCTCAGCTAACGCTACCAGGTATTCAAGATCACGAATATTCATTATTCATCCTCCGTCGCCACGATAGTTCATGGCGATAGATAGCATAGCAACGAACGATTATCCCTATCAAGCATTCTGTTGAATAATACACCACATAGACGAGGCGGTGACTGTTTGACCCTTGAAGCACCGCCGCGTTATACGAGTTTCTCTCAAAACTCGAACAACTAAAGCCAACGTGAACTTTTGCGGACCCTGTGTCCGCTTTTTTTTGCATAAAAAAAGCCCGGCAAACGCCAGGCCTGATTTTTATTGGCCGGGTAAGCGCTGCGCCACCCGGCAATGTACCGACTTAAATCAGCCGATCTTTCGCATCCGCAATCGCCTGCGCCACCTGCTTCGGCGACACACCGCCTTTCGCCGCACGCTTATCCAGGCAGGATTGCAGCGCCAGAATCGGATAGACGTCATCGCCAATCACCGCACTGAATTTTTGCAGATCGGCAAGCGTAAGATCTTCCAGCGGCTTGCCCTGACGAATCGCCTCAACCACCGCTTCGCCCACAATATGGTGCGCCTCACGGAACGGCACGCCTTTGGCGACCAGATAATCCGCAAGCTCCGTAGAGTTCGCATAGCCCTGCTGCGCCGCTTCCTGGCAACGTGGACGTTTCACCTGAATACCGTCCAGCACCAGCGCGCCCATATGCAGGCAGTCGAGCCAGGTGTCGAGAGCATCAAACAGCCCCTCTTTATCTTCCTGCATGTCTTTGTTATAGGCCAGTGGCAGCCCTTTCAGCGTCATCATCATGCCGGTCAGCGCACCCTGCACGCGGCCACATTTACCCCGGATCAGCTCCAGCGCATCCGGGTTTTTCTTCTGCGGCATCAGGGAAGAACCGGACGTCACGCGATCAGACAGCTCAACAAACCCGGCTTCACCGGAGTTGAAGAAAATCAGATCTTCGGCAAAGCGCGACAGATGCACCATGCCAATGGACGCATTCGACAGTAGCTCCAGCACGTGGTCGCGATCGGAAACGCTGTCCAGGCTGTTACGGGTGGCAGAAGCAAAGCCCAGCCAGCCGGCTAACTGTTCACGGTCGATTTCATACGCCGTGCCGGCCAGCGCACCGCTGCCCAGCGGACTGACGTCCAGACGCTTCAGGGTATCCTGCAAACGGCTTTCATCGCGCGCCAGCATTTCAACATAGGCCAGACACCAGTGAGCAAACGTCACGGGCTGCGCGCGCTGCAGGTGGGTATAACCCGGCATCACCGCGTCCTGATTGTGATGCGCGGTTTCCACCAGCGCACTCTGCAGCTGGCGATTCGCCGACAGCAGCTCCACAACAGTGTCTTTACACCACAGCTTCAGGTCAGTCGCGACCTGATCGTTACGGCTACGCCCGGTGTGCAGCTTTTTACCCAACTGGCCGACTTTGTCGATCAGTTTGCCTTCCACCCAGCTATGAATATCTTCAGCATCGCTCTCAAGGATCTGCTGCGGATTCAGACGCACCTCTTCCAGCAGAGTGTTCAGCGCCTCTTCGAGCTGCACTTGTTCGTCTGCAGTCAGCACGCCAACGGTAACCAGCGCTTTAGACCAGGCCACAGAGCCGACGATATCCTGTTCGGCCAGGCGGTAGTCGAAGCGCAAAGAGTCATTGAACTGTTTGAAACGCTGATCCGCTGCCTGTGTAAAACGCCCACCCCAAAGTGCCATAACATGCTTCCTTAAATTCGGTTAGTTCTGTCGGGTCGCGCTGCGCTTACCCGACCTGCAATCATCAATACTCTTTTTTTACCCGATAACGCTGTACTTACATGCACAAAATATTAGGCCAGAATACGTGTACCAATCGGCGTGCCGTTAAACAGCGCGGGCAATTGTTCCGCGTGACGCCACGAGGCAATATCGACCGGGCGACCCAAAGTGCGAGCGGCATCCAGCGCGGCATTCACCTTCACAATCATGCCGTCGGTAATAATGCCCTGGTCGATTAACTGCTCAGCCTTCGCCGCCGTCATCTCGGCAATGCGCTGGCCTTTTCCATCCAGAATCCCGCTCACATCGGAGAGCAGAATCAGATCCGCGCCCAGCGTCGCCGCCAGCGCCGTGGCCGCCTGGTCGGCATTCACGTTCATCAGTTGACCCTCTTCAGTCACCCCGATAGAGCTCACAACCGGCAGGAAACCGCCTTCCAGCAGGGTGTTAATCAGCTTAGGTGAACCCGGCTGCGCCAGTCCAACATGGCCCAGTTCTTCGTCGAGCTGGGTCACATTTACGCTATCACCGTCGCCCAGATACAGGCCCACGGAGGCGATATGGTGTTTCTTCGCCCACGCCAGCAGCGTTTTGTTTGCGGTTCCCGCCAGCGCGCCGGTAATGATGTCGATCTGATCGGCAGGCGTCACACGCAGGCCGTTTTTCTTTTTCACCGGCAGATTCAGCCCTTTCATCAGCTCATCCACCACGCAGCCGCCGCCGTGTACAATCACCAGCGGACGTTGGTGTGATTCACGATAGTTCACCAGTGCAGTAAACAGACGCTCCAGCGCTTCTTCGCTGTCCAGCAGTACGCCACCGAGTTTGATAATTAATGGATTCATCATCACACCTTAAATAAGAGACTGCGTTTCGGCGAAGCCAAAACGAATGTTTGCGCACTGCACCGCCTGGGCGGCAGCGCCTTTGAGAAGGTTATCTTCTGCAGCCACCACGATCAGGTGCTCGCCCTGAACGGCAAAACCGATATCGCAGAACGGCAGGCCGACCACGTTTTTCAGCGCCGGGACACCTTTGTCATACAGACGCACCAACGGTTTATCGGCATAAGCCTGATTAAAGGCTTCGGCTACCTGATCTATGGTCACGCCCGGTTTCAGACGGCAGGTGATGGTTTCCAGAATCCCACGCGGGAAGTTGCCCAGATGCGGGGTGAAAATCACTTCCGCGCCCAGGTGTGTGGTGATTTCCGGGTGATGACGGTGGTTGAACACACCATACGGCTGCAGGCTCACTTCGCAGAAGCTGTTAGAAATGGCCGCCTTACGCCCGGCACCGCTGACGCCACTGGTGGCGTTGATCACAGGCCACTGATTGAGATCCAGCAGACCCGCGTCGATCAAAGGTTTAAGAGAAAGCTGCGCCGCCGTTGGATAGCATCCCGGAACGGCAATCAAATTGGCTTCTTTCAGCTTATCCGCGCTCCACTCTGCCAGACCATAAACCGCTTTTTTAAGCAGATCCGGATGCTGGTGAGTAAAGCCGTAATATTTTTCATAAAACGCACTGTCGTTAACGCGGAACGCGCCGGAGAGATCGAAAACCACACAGCCGGCCGCCAGGAACTGCGGTGCCAGGTCGTGGCTAACTTCGTGGGCGGTGGCCAAAAACACCACATCCACACCGTCGGTAAACTCGCTGATGTCGGACATCGGCTGCAACGGCAAATCCACGATTCCCTTAAGCTGCGGATGCAAATCAGAAATTAATTTTCCCGCATCATTGCTTTGCGCTGATACGGTCAAAGCGGTTATGGTCATATGAGGATGGCGATTCACGTAGCTTACAAGCTCTGCGCCCGCATAACCGCTAGCGCCCACAATCAGCGTATTCAACATCGGGTTCCTTTACGATCAACGTTAGTGTATTTTTATTCACATTTAGTGCATGAATATTGATACTATCACGACCTAAGGTATGTCAACAATGAAAATGAATTTACCACCCTTTATCGAGATTTACCGCGCCCTGATTGCCACGCCGTCCATCAGTGCGACCGAAGAAGCGCTCGACCAGAGCAATGAGTCTTTAATCAATTTACTGGCTGGCTGGTTTAGCGAACTCGGGTTTAAGGTGGAAGTTCAACCCGTTCCAGGAACCCGCAATAAATTCAACCTGCTCGCCAGTACCGGTGAGGGTGCTGGTGGCCTTTTGCTGGCCGGACATACGGATACCGTCCCCTTTGATGATGGCCGCTGGACGCGCGATCCCTTCACCCTGACCGAGCACGACAGCAAGCTCTACGGTCTGGGCACGGCGGATATGAAAGGCTTCTTCGCCTTTATTCTTGATGCCCTGCGTGACGTGGATGTGAAAACCCTGAAAAAGCCGCTCTACATTCTGGCCACCGCCGATGAAGAGACCAGCATGGCGGGTGCGCGCTATTTTTCGGAGAATACCGCCCTGCGCCCGGATTGCGCCATTATCGGTGAACCGACCTCACTGCAACCGATTCGCGCCCACAAAGGCCATATCTCTACTGCCGTGCGCGTGATGGGCCAGTCCGGCCACTCCAGCGATCCCGCTCGTGGCGTTAACGCCATCGAACTGATGCATGATGCGATTGGCCGTATCATGCAGCTGCGCGACTCCCTGAAAGAGCGCTATCACCACGATTCGTTTACCGTGCCGTACCCAACGCTGAACCTGGGCAGTCTGCACGGTGGTGACGCCTCCAACCGCATCTGCGCTTGCTGCGAACTGCATATGGATATCCGCCCACTGCCGGGCATGACCTTAAGCGATCTGGATGGGCTGTTGACGGAAGCACTGGCCCCTGTGAGCGAGCGCTGGCCGGGCCGTCTGACCATTTCCGAGCTGCACCCGCCGATCCCTGGCTACGAATGCCCGCCGGACCACCAGCTGGTGCAGGTGGTCGAAAAACTGCTCGGTGCGCAAACCGATGTGGTGAACTACTGCACCGAAGCGCCATTTATCCAGACGCTGTGCCCGACTCTGGTGCTTGGCCCGGGTTCCATTAATCAGGCTCACCAGCCGGATGAATACCTGGAAACCCGCTTTATTAAGCCGACACGCGAATTAATTACCCAGGTTGTGCATCATTTCTGCTGGCACTGACATTTCTTTTTGAGTGCCCTCTTCCGCCGGGAGAGGGCACCAAAACGCATGATCCCCGTCACATTCTCATAAGCATCTCTTATCTGACGCGAAGCGAATTAAATTTCGTAAATTGCCCACATTTATTCGTTTGCTGAACCGTTTTCGCAGCAATTGACGGCAGGGGGTTTACGTGGCTTTATAAAGGGAGATGACAAATAAATGTCCAAAAGATTTCTGAATGGGCATAAACAAAAATGATGGGGTGACTGGGTTTTTATGAACGAACAATATTCCGCGTTGCGTAGTAATGTCAGTATGCTCGGCAAAGTGCTGGGAGATACCATCAAGGACGCGCTGGGAGAGAACATTCTCGACCGCGTTGAAACCATCCGTAAGCTGTCCAAATCCTCCCGTGCAGGAAATGAAGCGAACCGCCAGGAGCTGCTCACCACCTTGCAGAACCTGTCCAACGACGAGCTGCTGCCCGTCGCGCGCGCGTTCAGCCAGTTCCTGAACCTGGCTAACACCGCCGAGCAATACCACAGTATTTCGCCGAAGGGCGAAGCTGCCAGCAACCCGGAAGTGATTGCCCGCACGCTCAGAAAACTCAAAGACCAGCCCGATCTCAACGAAGAGACCATCAAAAAAGCGGTGGAATCCCTCTCCCTGGAACTGGTGCTCACTGCGCACCCGACCGAGATCACCCGTCGTACGCTTATCCACAAAATGGTGGAAGTGAACAACTGCCTGAAGCAGCTTGATAACAAAGACATTGTCGATTACGAACGCAACCAGCTGATGCGTCGTCTCCGCCAGCTGATTGCCCAGTCCTGGCACACGGATGAAATCCGTAAGTACCGTCCAAGCCCGGTTGATGAAGCCAAATGGGGCTTCGCGGTCGTGGAAAACAGCCTGTGGGAAGGTGTGCCAAACTACCTTCGCGAGCTAAACGAACAGCTCGAAGAGAATCTGGGCTACCGCCTGCCGGTGGATTTCGTGCCGGTGCGCTTCACCTCCTGGATGGGTGGCGACCGCGACGGCAACCCAAACGTCACCGCTGAAATCACCCGTCACGTCCTGCTGTTGAGCCGCTGGAAAGCCACCGACCTGTTCCTGAAAGATATTCAAATCCTGATTTCTGAACTGTCGATGGTCGAAGCGACGCCAGAGCTGCTGGAACTGGTCGGCGAAGCGGGCGCCAGCGAGCCGTATCGTTATCTGATGAAAAACCTGCGCAGTCAGCTGATGGCGACCCAAGCCTGGCTGGAAGCGCGCCTGAAAGGCCAGCGTCTGCCGAAACCGGCGGGACTGCTCAGCCAAAACGAACAACTGTGGGACCCGCTCTACGCCTGCTATAAATCACTACAGGCATGCGGAATGGGCATCATCGCCAACGGCGAGCTGCTCGATACCCTGCGCCGCGTGAAGTGTTTCGGCGTGCCGCTGGTACGTATCGACGTGCGTCAGGAAAGCACCCGCCACACCGAAGCGCTGGGCGAGCTGACCCGCTATCTCGGCATTGGCGACTACGAAAGCTGGTCTGAAGCTGACAAACAGGCCTTCCTGATCCGCGAGCTGAACTCAAAACGCCCTCTTCTCCCGCGCAGCTGGGAGCCGAGCGAAGAGACCAGCGAAGTGCTCAACACCTGTAAAGCGATCGTTGATGCGCCAAAAGGATCTGTCGCCGCCTATGTGATCTCCATGGCGAAGACTCCATCCGACGTGCTGGCCGTGCATTTGCTGTTAAAAGAAGCCGGTATTAGCTTTGCGCTGCCGGTGGCTCCGCTGTTTGAAACTCTCGACGACCTGAATAACGCCAATGACGTGATGACCCAGCTGCTAAATATCGACTGGTATCGCGGCTTTATTCAGGGCAAACAGATGGTAATGATTGGCTATTCCGACTCTGCGAAAGACGCGGGCGTAATGGCGGCCTCCTGGGCGCAGTACCAGGCGCAGGACGCGCTGATCAAAACCTGCGAAAAAGCGGGTATCGAATTAACGCTGTTCCACGGACGCGGCGGCTCTATCGGTCGCGGCGGCGCACCAGCGCACGCGGCACTGCTTTCGCAGCCGCCGGGCAGCCTGAAAGGCGGCCTGCGTGTCACCGAGCAGGGCGAGATGATCCGCTTTAAATATGGCTTGCCGGAAGTAACCATCAGCAGCCTGTCGCTCTACACCAGCGCGATTCTTGAAGCGAACCTGCTGCCACCACCGGAGCCAAAAGACGCATGGCGTCATATCATGGACGAGCTGTCAGATATCTCCTGCGATCTGTATCGTGGCTATGTGCGTGAAAACAAAGATTTCGTCCCGTACTTCCGCTCGGCAACGCCTGAACAGGAGCTGGGCAAACTGCCGCTCGGTTCACGTCCTGCGAAACGCCGCCCAACCGGTGGCGTAGAGTCTCTGCGCGCTATTCCATGGATCTTCGCCTGGACGCAAAACCGTCTGATGCTGCCTGCCTGGCTGGGTGCCGGTGCGGCGCTGCAAAAAGTGGTCGAAGACGGCAAGCAAAGCGAGCTGGAAACCATGTGCCGCGACTGGCCGTTCTTCTCCACCCGTCTGGGCATGCTGGAGATGGTGTTCTCCAAAGCCGACCTGTGGCTGGCGGAATACTACGATCAGCGCCTGGTCAAACCGGAACTGTGGGGCCTAGGTAAAGAGCTGCGTGAGCTGCTGGAAGGCGATATTAAAGTCGTGCTGGATATCGCCAACGACTCGCATCTGATGGAAGATTTACCGTGGATTGCCGAGTCTATCCAGCTGCGCAACATCTACACTGACCCACTGAACGTATTGCAGGCAGAACTGCTGCACCGTTCCCGTCAGGCGGAAGAAGCCGGCAAAGAGCCAGACCCACGCGTGGAACAAGCGCTGATGGTCACCATCGCGGGCGTCGCTGCGGGCATGCGTAACACGGGCTAATCACTATTTTACGCTCATCAGGCCACACCATGTGTGGCCTTTTTTTATGCTTGCAGGTAAGGTTTTCTCTTTGGTCAACACGGAAGGAAATGCCATGCAGCAAGATATCAGCCTGATCCTGGCCGAATTGATTGAAGGCCCGGCATCCCTGCGGAAAGTGCATTTTGCTAACCCCGCGACTCCCGCACCAGAGCTGGCGTTGCAGGTTGATTTTCCACGTCTGGAGATTGTGCTGGAAGGCTCCGTGAAAGACGTATCGACCGGAGTTTTGCAGGCTCAGGATGTCTTATATGTCCCGGCGGGCGGCTGGAACTCACCACAATGGCAACAACCCGCAACCGCCTTAAGCATTCTGTTTGGCAAACAACAGCTTGGTTTTAGTCTGGTGCAGTGGGATGGCATAGCCCTGCGCAATCTGGCAAAACAGCACGTTGCACGCCGAGGCCCGCGTATTGGCTCATTCCTGCTGCAAACCTTGCATGAAATGCAGATGCAGCCACAGGAGCAGCAAACCGCCAGGCTGATTACCTTGAGCCTGCTCAGCCATTGCACCGACCTGCTCGGCAGCCAGATCCAGACCGCTTCACGTAGCCAGGCCCTGTTTGGCGCCATTCGCGACTATATTGATGAGCACTACGCGTCGCCGCTGACCCGTGAATCCGTCGCGAAAGCGTTCTACATCTCACCCAACTATCTTTCGCATCTTTTCCAGAAGACAGGCGCGGTGGGATTTAACGAATATCTGACGCATACCCGGCTCGAACATGCTCGCCGGTTGCTGAAGGGGTATGATTTGAAGGTCAAAGAGATCGCACACAGCTGTGGGTTTATTGACAGTAACTATTTTTGCCGACTGTTCCGCAAAAATACGGAACGCTCGCCGTCTGAGTATCGCCGCCAGTACCACAGTCAGTTCACCGGAAAGTCGGTTAATCCAGAATAAGCTGGGTATGTTGCGGGGCAGACTGCAGTTTACGGACGGCAACCATCACCTTTTGCGGGTCGCGTAAGAACGCATTGATGCCGCATTTCACATAGCGACACTGCTCGAATCGCTCCACGCCAGCCAGTTCAATATCCGTAATGAGCAGAACCACTTCCGCCTGACGAATGTCCTCTTCTGTTAGTTCGCATTCAATGCCCAGAGCACCCTGGGTTTCGATACGAATGTTCCACTTTTCCTGGTGGCAGAGCTTTTCCAGCCGTTCAGCTGCCATGTAAGTATGGGCGACACCGCTCACACAGGCGGTCACTGCGACAATTCGGTGTTCCGCGATAGCGGCCATATTAACCTCCAACGGTTACCAAAAATCCTGCACGCTCGGCCATCTGTCGCACCCGGGCGATATCCTCTTCCGTCGGTACAGCCACCTGGCTCATGGTCCACTCGTGTCCGAGCAGCCGATATTTCGGCTCGCCGTACTGATGGAAGGGCAGCAAGTGCAATTGCCGTATATTTGAGGGTATCAGAAATGCCAGTACGCGATTCATATTCGTCTCACTCAGCGTATAACCGGGGATGAGCGGCACGCGAGGGATCACGTTGATCCCCTCTTCCACCAGACGCAGCAGATTTTCCAGCACCCTCGGTAGGTTCATATTTATCACGGTTTTCGCCTGGTCTGAATCCATGATTTTCAGATCGAACAGCACTTCATCGCACTGCTTCGCCAGGGGTAAAAGGCGGGAAAGCGGCGCATCGCCTGCGGTTTCAATGGCGGTATGGACTCCCCACCGACGTAGCCGTTGCAATAGCTGAGTGGCAAAAGGCGCCTGCATCAACACCTCACCGCCGGAGAGCGTCACACCACCGCCGGAGGAGCGAAAGAAGACCTCATCTTTCATTACCTCGCGTTCAAGTTCTTCAAGCGTAACATCGCGACCAATGTGCTCAAACGCACCGGAAGGGCATTCGTCAACATCTCGCAAGCAGGGTGCGCAGTGCAGACATTTGCTCTCCCTGCGCACGGTTTCTATCCTCGGCGAGATGGATTCCGGATTAGCGCACCACGGGCAGGAGTGGGGACAGCCTTTGAAAAAGACCACCGTGCGGATGCCCTGCCCGTCATTCAGGGAGTAGCGCTGGATGTTAAAAATACGCACCTGGTCAGCGCGTGTTTCTATCACTTCACAGCTGATGCGCGGTGCGGCGGATAATGTCATCCTGAATCTCCTTCGACAGCTCAACAAAGAAGGCACTGTACCCGGCGACGCGGACCACAAGCCCGGCGAAATCCTGCGGACGCTGCTGCGCTTCGCGAAGCGTATCCGCATTCACCACGTTGAACTGAACATGCTGTAATTTCAGCTGGGTGAAAGCACGCAGGAAATCGGCCAGTTTTTGTAACCCTGCGTCACCTTCGAGCGTGGCTGGCGTGAATTTCACATTCAGCAGCGTGCCATTAGAGAGCAGATAGTTATCCAGCTTGCTCACGGATTTCAGCACCGCCGTCGGGCCCTGCATATCCTGGCCGAGCATCGGCGACAGCCCGCCGTCCGCCAGCTGCTCACCGGCAAAACGCCCATCCGGCGTGGCTCCAACGACAGCACCGAGCGGCACGTGGGCTGAGACGGTATAAGATCCCGGCGTGAATTGCCCCCCACGCGGATTACGATACTTTTCGACCTCTTTGCAGTAGTGGCGCAGAAGTTCAGCGCTGATATTGTCGACCTCGTCAATATCATTGCCGTATTTTTCGAAGCGATGGATAAGCCGCGCACGAACCTTTTCACCCTCGGGCGTCGCGAAGTTCGCTTTGAGTACCGCCAGCAGTTCATCAAAACTTAAGCGCTGCTGCTCAAACACCAGCCCTTTTAAGGCATGAAGCGAATCACTCAGATTGGCGATCCCAATACCCTGTACACCGGAGAAGTTATACCGTGCCCCGCCTTCGGTGATGTCCTTGCCGTTATCAAGACAGTCGCTGATAAAGGAAGAGAGCAGCGGAACCGGTGCCCAGTCGCGATGGCCAATGTCGCAGATATTGCTGCCTTCGACCATTAACGCAATGTAGTGGTTAATTTTGGTGCGGATATGTTCCGTCAATTCGTCATAACTCAGCGTCGCATTGCCTTCGTTCTCCTGCATCGCAATTTCCATGACCTTCAGCAGGTTAAACATGGCTATATCGTGCAGACCGTAGGTTTTACCCGGAATCGATAACTCAACGCAGCCGACAACCGCATAATCGCGCGCATCTTCCAGCGACACTCCGCGATTCAGGAAAGCGGGCACTACCACCTCGTCATTGAAAATCTGCGGAATACCGGTGCCCAGACGAATAGTTTCCGCCGTCTTGAGCAGGAACGGCCTGTCGATAAACTCATTGACGCGAACACCCAGGTTCGGCTGCGGTAACTGGATACTCTGATAGGCATCGAGGCAGAGGAATGAGAGCACGTTTACCGCGCTGCGGCCATTTTCCGTCAGGCCACCCAGCAACGCGGTGTAGCCCGTCGGGAATCCGGCAAAATAGCGGGCGCTGCTGGTCGAGCGCAACAACACCACGTCGTTGCATTTCACCCACAGAGATTCTAATAACTCTTTAAGGAACGCCGCATCTTCGCCCTGGCTCAGCGAGGCCTGATAAAACGGCAGCATGTACTGATCGAAGCGGCCAATAGAGAGCGAACTGGCGTTAGATTCATACTGCAAAATGACGTTCATGTACCAGAACAGCTGACACGCCTGCCAGAAGCTTTTTGGCTTGTATTGGGCGTTGTGGCGCGAGTTTGCAGCGATGGCCAACAGCTCCTGTCGACGCGCTTCGTCATAGTGTTCAGCCATCTCTTCCGCCAGCGCCGCGTAGCGCAGGATATGGCGTTGCGAGGCTTCAAGCAGCAGTAGCGCGGCCTGGTAAAATGCATTCTGCGGCTCGCGCTGACAGTGCTCGTTCATCTCAGCCACCAGTGCACCCAGCCCGTTGTTCAACAGACGCGGGTAATCAATGATGATGTGCCCCTGGCCTTTATCCGTCTGGTTAACGCTGAAAATCTGCGTGCTCACCGCCGCTTTGACCTCTTCCGTCATCTGGCTATTGATGAAGTCCTTCATCGACCGCTTTTCCCAGTACGGATAAAGCACATCGCGGTAGAGGCGTTTGTCTTCTTCGCTGATATTAAAGCGATCCTGCGGGCGAGTGGAGAACTGCTCCAGCTCTTTCAGCAGCCAGTACGGGTCCATTTCGGGCGACATAATCCCGGCGCGCGGTTTCACCGTGCGGTTACCGGCAATCAGTTCATCATCACGAATCGCGATCTCAACGTGGTCGAGAATATATGCCGTCGCTTTCGCCCGACGCAGAATGACCGGTTCGCCTTCCGTCTGCTGATGGCTTTCGGTGTAGAGCAGCGCACGTTCAAGCGAGATTTCACGCGGGCTGGCGAACAATGCGTCTTTCATGCGCTGAATACGATTCGTCATGATTAAACTCCAGTAACTGAGAACAAGCCCGCCCCGAAGGGCGGGAAGAGGTCAGGCGGTTTGCGCCAGGTGGGCATCAATTTTGTTCATGATGGCTTCTGCGCGTTTGACCGCATCACTGATGTTGACGCGCACAATGGTTTTTCCGGCGAAGCGCTCTTCAAACTTAATGCCGATATCTTTGGTCAGGATGACCATATCCGCTGCGGCGACGTCTTCAGCCGTCAGTTCGTTTTCGAGGCCGATAGACCCCTGGGTTTCGACTTTGACTTCCCAGCCTTTGGCTTTAGCGGCGCTTTCCAGCGCTTCGGCGGCCATGTAGGTGTGGGCAACGCCAGACGGACACGCGGTGACTGCAATAATTCGGGCCATATTTTCTTCCTCACTCAGTTAATTTCGAAATCCAGATCCAGGTCGTCTTCCTTCTCTTCGACCTGTTTCGCGTTCTTACGCGCAATGCTTTTCAGTACGTTAACGCTGACCGCCGTGACCACGGCCCCCACGGCAACGGCCGCGATATACCCGAGCTTGCCTTCCACTACGGGCAGCACAATCAGGCCGCCCCACCCGGCATAACATTGCGCGCCAAATACGGCTGCTGTGACTGCACCGCAGGCAGAGCCAAGCATGATGGAAGGAATGACGCGCAGCGGATCGGCAGCGGCAAAAGGTATTGCCCCTTCCGTCACACCCACGCAGCCCATCACCAGCGCGGCTTTACCCGCTTCGCGCTCTTCAGCGTTGAAATTCTTGCGGTTGATAAGCGTCGCCAGTCCCAGTCCTAATGGCGGTACGCAGATCCCAACCGCCGCGATAGCCACCACGGTATAAACCCCCTGCGCCACGCAAATCAGCATGAACGCGTAGGCCACCTTGTTGATAGGGCCGCCCATGTCGAAGGCCAGCATGAGTCCCATGATGACGGCGAGTACCACGATGCTGCCCTGCTGCATGCCTTGCAGCCACTGCGTTAATCCGGTGGTGAGTGCGCCGACAGGTTCACCGAGACCCCACATCATGATGCCGGCGGTGATAAAGGTGCCGATGATAGGGATGATGAAAATCGGCATGACCGAGCGAAGCACTTTCGGCACTGGCAGTTTTTTCAGGTAGAAGACGACGATACCGCCGAGGATCCCGGCGATGATGGCGCCGAAGAACCCTGCGCCGAAACTGTTACCGACCCATGCTGCGATAGCACAGGGGGCGAGTGCCGCGCGTTCGGCAATGGAATAACCGATATAGGCCGCCAGGAAAGGCACCATCAGCGTTAAGCCCGCCACGCCAAGATCGAACAGTTTTTTCAGATTGGGATCGGTGGCAGCGTCCGGAACGGCCCCTTTGCCATAGAGCATGACCGAAACGGCCAGCAAAATACCGCCTGCGACGACGAAGGGGATCATGTGCGACACCCCTGTCATCAGATGCTGCCGCGTGTTCTTGAGAATATGCATCAACTCTTTCATGTGTCGCTCCCGGGCTTTCGCTCGCCTATATCCATAAAGATGTTGTGGCAACAATAGGCAATCGGAAAGCGGGCTGACAGTGGACAAAAAGGGCATTTGCTGGATTTTTGTAATACAGAAAGAAAAATGCGATCCGCCTCGAAATTTCCACCCTCCTTCAAAAAGCGCAAAAACAGTGAACCTGTGAGTCAAATCTCACTTTTCGCCGGACATTACATTTGTCCAGCGTTTGGTAGTTTTGTCACATGGCGCGTCTCACCGTCGCGCTCGTATGCTTTCCACTAATAGTGATTTTGGTTTTCAGGAGTGTGCGTATGACCCAGGTTGTGGATTTTGTCTGTGATTTGCCCAATGGCGTACATGCACGCCCGGCAAGTCATGTTGAAACGCTGTGCAATACTTTTACCTCGCAGATTGAGTGGCACAATCTGCGCAGCGATCGGAAAGGCGATGCCAAAAGCGCGCTCTCCCTGATCGGCACCGATACTCTGACGGGTGATGCCTGTCGCCTGGTGATTACTGGTGCAGATGAACAGCATGCCTACCAGCGTCTGGCGCAGTGGCTAAAAGAGGAGTTTCCCCACTGTGACGCTCCCCTCGCCGCCACGATTAGCACCGATCTCGACCCGTTACCGGAATCCCTGACTCGCCTCAACCCGACGCTCTTTCGCGCTCTGCCCGTATGCAGCGGCAGCGATCGCGGCGTGCTTACACTGCTGACTTCGCTGGATCTCAACGCGTTAACGTCACTCCCTGACGCCCGAGGCGCGGAGGAAGAACAATCTTCGCTAGATAAAGGTCTGACGCTGCTGGTGAAAAGCATTGAGCTGCGCGCGCTGGATAGCGACAGCACCGCAAGCGCCATTCTGGAAGCCCATCGCTCCCTGGCGACGGACGCCTCTCTGAGAAAGCATCTTCTGGCAGGCGTCAATCAGGGGCTAAGTTGTGCGCAGGCGGTTATCGCCACGGCAAATCATTTCTGCGCTGAGTTTTCGCGCTCCAGCAGCAGTTATTTACACGAGCGCGTACTGGACGTACGCGATGTCTGCTATCAACTCTTACAGCAGATTTACGGCGAGGAGCGCTTCCCGGCACCGGGTCAGCTGACGCAACCGTCCGTCTGTCTGGCAGACGACCTCACGCCGGGCCAGTTCCTGGAGCTGGATAAAACCCTGCTGAAAGGCCTGCTGCTGAAAAGCGGCGGCACCACTTCCCACACGGTGATTCTGGCGCGTTCGTTTAACATCCCAACGCTGGTGGGCGTCGACAGCGATAGCCTGCTGTCATGGCGCGATCAATCGGTGTTTATTGACGGCAATGCCGGTGCCATCGTGGTGAATGCCAGCGAGGCGGTTGCCCGTTATTACCAGCAGGAAAAGGCCGTACAGGGGCAGCTTCGCGAACAACAGAGCGTCTGGCTCGATCGCGAAGCGAGAACCGCGGATGGTTTGCGCATTGAAATTGCCGCCAACATTGCCCATTCGGCAGAAGCGCAGGCCGCCTTTGGCAATGGCGCTGAGGGAGTAGGCCTGTTCCGCACCGAAATGCTGTACATGGATCGCGCCTGCGCGCCCTGTGAAAACGAGCTGTACAACATTTTTTGTCAGGCTCTGGAAAGTGCAAACGGGCGGAGCATCATTGTGCGCACCATGGATATCGGCGGTGATAAACCCGTTGAGTATCTGAATATCCCGGCGGAGAACAACCCGTTCCTCGGCTATCGTGCCGTCCGTATTTACGAAGAATATTCCGCGCTGTTTACCACTCAGCTCAGGGCGATCCTTCGCGCGTCTGCGCATGGCAGCCTGAAGATCATGATCCCGATGATCTCCTCGATGGAAGAGATCCTGTGGGTGAAGGAAAAACTTGCTGAAGCCAAACAGCAGCTACGTGCCGAACATATTCCGTTTGAGGAGAAAATCCCCCTCGGCATCATGCTGGAAGTGCCGTCAGTGATGTTCATCATCGACCAGTGCTGCGAAGAGATTGATTTCTTTAGCATTGGCAGCAATGACCTGACGCAGTACCTGCTGGCGGTCGACAGGGATAACGCCAAAGTGACCCGCCATTACAACAGCCTGAATCCGGCATTCCTGCGGGCGCTCGATTTCGCCGTGCAGGCCGTGCATCGTCAGGGGAAATGGATTGGTCTTTGCGGTGAACTCGGGGCAAAAGGCTCTGTGCTGCCGCTGCTGGTCGGGCTGGGGCTGGATGAACTTAGCATGGGTTCGCCGTCGATTCCGGCGACCAAAGCGCGTCTGGCACAGCTGGACAGCCGCGCGTGTCGTCAGTTACTCAATCAGGCGATGGCATGCCGCACGTCCCTTGAAGTGGAGCATCTGTTAGCCCAGTTCCGTATGAATCAGCAGGACACCCCGCTGGTCACGCCGCGCTGTATTTCTCTCGATAACGACTGGATCAGCAAAGAAGAGGTCATGAAGGGCATGACCGACAAGCTACTGCTGGCCGGACGTTGCCGCTATCCGCGCAAGCTGGAAGCCGATTTATGGGCGCGGGAAGCCGTTTTCTCGACCGGTCTTGGTTTCAGCTTTGCCATTCCGCACAGCAAATCTGAGCACATTGAGCAATCCACCATCAGCGTCGCGCGGCTGAAAGCCCCCGTCCAGTGGGGCGATGAAGAGGCGCAGTTCATCATTATGCTGACCCTCAACAAACACGCAGCGGGCGATCAGCACATGCGTATTTTCTCGCGTCTGGCGCGCCGCATCATGCACGAAGATTTCCGCAACGCGCTGGTTAATGCCAGCTCCGAAGAGGCCATCGCGGTCCTCCTGCAACGTGAATTAGAACTGTAAACAGAGGAAGAGTCATGGAACTGTATCTTGATACCGCCAACGTGGCGGAAGTTGAACGTCTGGCCCGTATTTTTCCGATTGCTGGCGTGACCACCAATCCCAGCATTGTCGCCGCCAGCCGCGAGTCTCTCTGGGATGTGCTGCCGCGCCTGCAAAAAGCCATCGGGCCGGAGGGCACCCTGTTTGCACAAACGATGGGCCGTGATGCCGAAACCATGGTGGCCGAAGCCAAACGTCTGAGCAACGTACTGCCGGATATCGTGGTCAAAATCCCTGTCACCGCGGAAGGGCTGGTCGCAATCAAAGCGTTGAAAAAAGAAGGTATTACGACGCTCGGCACCGCCGTTTACAGCGCGGCGCAGGGTTTATTGGCCGCGCTGGCGGGAGCGAAATATGTCGCGCCATACGTTAACCGCGTCGATGCCCAGGGCGGCGACGGGATTCGCATGGTGCAGGAGCTGCAGTCCCTGCTGGAACTGCATGTCCCCGACAGCAATGTGCTGGCCGCCAGCTTCAAAACGCCGCGTCAGGCTCTCGACTGCCTGCTCGCCGGATGTGAGGCGATCACACTTCCTTTAGATGTAGCGCAACAAATGCTCGGCACGCCAGCGGTAGAGTCAGCAATAGAGAAGTTCGAGCACGACTGGAAAAACGCGTTTGGTAACCTCAATCTCTAAAGGAGAAACGTTATGGACCGTATCATTCAATCACCGGGAAAATACATTCAGGGCGCGGATGTTCTCACCCGCCTTGGTGACTACCTGAAACCGCTGGCCGCGCGCTGGCTGGTCGTTGGTGATAAATTCGTTCTCGGCTTTGCCGAAGAGACGCTGCGTGAAAGCTTCAAAAATGCTGAACTGCATGTTGAAATCGCGCCATTTGGCGGCGAATGCTCCCAGACTGAAATCGATCGTCTGCGCAAGCAGGCAAAAAGCGCAGATTGCCAGGCCGTTTTAGGTATTGGCGGCGGGAAAACGCTTGATACGGCCAAAGCGCTCGCCCACTTTATGGATGTGCCGGTTGCTATCGCGCCGACCATTGCCTCAACGGATGCACCGTGCAGCGCCCTTTCAGTCATCTACACCGACAGCGGCGAGTTCGATCGTTACCTGATGCTGCCGCACAATCCGAATATGGTTATCGTCGACACCAAAGTCGTGGCCGGTGCGCCAGCCCGCCTGTTAGCGGCAGGGATCGGCGATGCGCTGGCAACCTGGTTCGAAGCACGCGCCTGCTCCCGCAGCGGCGCCACCACTATGGCAGGCGGGAAATGTACCCAAGCCGCACTGGCTCTGGCCGAGCTGTGCTACAACACGCTTATCCAGGAAGGCGAAAAAGCGATGCTCGCCGCCGAACAGCATGTCGTGACCCCCGCCCTTGAGCGCGTGATTGAAGCCAACACCTATCTGAGCGGCGTGGGCTTTGAGAGCGGCGGATTAGCCGCAGCGCATGCGATCCACAACGGTCTGACGGCCATCCCTGATGCGCACCACTATTACCACGGTGAAAAAGTCGCGTTTGGCACCCTCACCCAGTTGGTGCTGGAAAATGCCCCGGTTGAGGAGATCGAAACGGTGGCCGCGCTGTGCCATAGCGTCGGATTGCCGATCACGCTGGCGCAGCTGGATATCAAAGAGGATATTCCGGGCAAAATGCGTCTGGTGGCAGAAGCGTCATGCGCAGAAGGCGAGACGATTCACAATATGCCTGGCGGTGTAACGCCGGATCAGGTGTACGCAGCACTGCTGGTTGCCGATCAGTACGGGCAGCGTTTTTTACATGAGTGGGAGTAATTCCTGTCGCCGGATGGCACTGCGCTAACCCGGCCTACTAATTGCTTAGGAGCACACAAGCGCAGCCGCCGCAGAGTAAAAAACCACCTGCATAGCAGGTGGCATTGATAACGCCCCATAGGGGCGTACTAAGTCCAGACTCTGAGAGCCTTCCCTTCACACCTCTTTTAGTGGAAGCTGGCTCTCTTCAACTTCATGCTT
>NZ_PKFT01000019.1:0-1593 GCF_002870005.1 Lelliottia sp. F153
ACAACAACTTGCAGCGTATCCGTGACCTGACCGTTCAGGCGCAGAACAGCTCTAACTCTGCATCTGATATCGACTCCATCCAGGCTGAAGTTAACCAGCGTATGGAAGAAATCAACCGCGTTACCACCCAGACCGACTTCAACGGCATCAAAGTGCTGAACACCGGTACTGGTTCTAGCAGCTACAGCTTCCAGGTGGGTTCTAAAGATAACGAAACTATCGCTATCAACCTGACCAGCTCTGACAGCTTCAACCTGTACAACGCCACAGGTGCAACCTTTGATACCTCTGGTCAGACAATTAACGGTACTGCGCGTACCACTAAAGCTGAAGGCTTTGACGTACTGAGCGGCACTGTGGATGCTTCCGGTGCGGTAGATGGTAGCCCGCTGGCAGACATCGATGCGGCAATCAAATCTGTTGATAACCAGCGCAGCCTGCTGGGTGCGTCTCAGAACCGTTTCGAGTCCACCATCACCAACCTGAACAACACCGTAAACAACCTGTCCGCTGCACGCAGCCGTATTCAGGATTCTGATTACGCAACGGAAGTGTCCAACATGTCTCGTGCGCAGATCCTGCAACAGGCTGGCTCTTCTGTTCTGGCCCAGGCCAACCAGGTTCCGCAGACCATGCTGTCCCTGCTGCGTTAATACCCTTACTGATGCAAAAAAAGCGCCGCTTGTCGGCGCTTTTTTCTTTTAGAATCAATCAACAAGCATTAAATATTTTTAAAATCTCTAAAGTTTAAAAACCTGTTGTCGATAATGTTTATGTAGGCGATGAAGCCACTGGCGGCATGCCAAACCCATGACTCACTTTGAAGGATACTTACCATGGCTGTGATTAATACTAACACCCTGTCGCTGACGACTCAGAACAACCTGAGCAAATCTCAGTCTTCTCTGGGTACCGCAATCGAGCGTCTGTCTTCTGGTCTGCGCATCAACAGCGCAAAAGACGATGCCGCTGGTCAGGCAATCGCGAACCGTTTCACCTCTAACATCAACGGCCTGGGTGTTGCTGCACGTAACGCCAACGACGGTATCTCCCTGGCGCAGACCGCTGAAGGCGCGCTGGGCGAAATCAACAACAACTTGCAGCGTATCCGTGACCTGACCGTTCAGGCACAGAACAGCTCTAACTCTGCATCTGACATCGACTCCATCCAGGCTGAAGTTAACCAGCGTATGGAAGAAGTTAACCGTGTTACTCAGCAGACTGACTTCAACGGCATCAAAGTGCTGAACACCGGTACCGGTTCAAGCAGCTACAGCTTCCAGGTAGGCTCTAAAGATAACGAAACTATCGCTATCACCCTGAGCAGCTCTGACAGCTACAACCTGTTCAGCACCGCAGGCGCGACTGGCGCAACTGGCGGCATGGTGAACGGCAATGCCCGTACTACTTCTGCTGAAGGTTTCGACGTACTGAGCGGTACCGTCACTTCTGGTGGTACTACCGATGGCAGCCCACTGGCAGACATCGATGCGGCAATCAAATCTGTTGATAACCAGCGCAGCCTGCTGGGTGCGTCTCAGAACCGTTTCGAGTCCACCATCACCAACCTGAACAACACCGTAAACAACCTGT